>NZ_JBWKYR010000011.1:0-201529 GCF_059423865.1 Acidovorax sp. GW458-11-26-14-TSB4 | reverse complement strand
TTTCTTTGGGGTACGTTTCTTTGGCGACGCAAAGAAAGGTACCTCGGCCGCCGGGCCGAGACCCGGCTCCCGCCCTCAACAAGGCATGCGGCAACCACCAACAACCACACGACGACATCCGCCCCACCACCGATAATCCCCACCCATGATCAAGCTGTTTGTCGGCCTGGGCAACCCAGGCCCCGATTACGAAGCCACCCGCCACAACGCCGGCTTCTGGTGGATCGACGCCCTCGCGCGCGAACTCAAGGTGAACTTGGTCCCCGAGCGCAGCTACCATGGTCTGGCAGCGCGCGCCACGGTGCATGGCCAGAGCGTGTGGCTGCTGCAGCCGCAGACCTTCATGAACCTCTCGGGCAAGTCGGTCGCCTCGCTCGCGCGTTTCTTCAAGATCACGCCCGAGGAAGTCCTCGTGGTGCATGACGAGCTCGACATCCCGCCCGGCCAGGTCAAGCTCAAGCGCGGCGGCAGCCATGCGGGGCACAACGGCCTGCGCGACATCCACGCCCAACTGGGCTCCCCGGACTACTGGCGGCTGCGCATCGGCATAGGCCACCCGGGTGTGAAGTCCGAAGTCGCCAACTGGGTGCTGAAAAAGCCCGCGCCCGACCAGCGCACAGCCATCGAGGACTCCATCGTCCACTCCGTCAAGGCGTACCCCGCCATGCTGGCCGGCGAGATGGACAAGGCCACGCTGCTGATCCACACAGTCAAGCCGCCGCGCCCCAAGCCACCCCGGCCGCCGGAGCTGGCAACTGCCAAGGCGCCCACTCCGGAGTGAATGCGCTGGTTCAAAACACAACAGCCCGCCGATTGGCGGGCTGTTGTGTTTCGATGGTCCTGGCACGCATCAGGCCTGCGCCGAGGGTGCCTGCAAGCGCTGGAACTTCTGCCACAGCGTCTCTCGGCTCTCCACATGCGCTGGATTCACGGGAATGCAGGCCACCGGGCAGATCTGCACGCACTGGGGCTCATCGAAATGGCCCACGCACTCGGTGCACTTGTGCGGGTCGATCTCGTAGATCTGCTCGCCCAGGTAGATCGCATCGTTCGGGCACTCGGGCTCGCAGACATCGCAGTTGATGCACTCGTCGGTGATCATCAGCGCCATGGCGCGCCCTCCTGCGCACGGGGTGCCATGGAAAACAAGGAGGACATTGCGCGCTTCATGGTGCACATTATCCGTGGTAAGCGGATGTACCCTGTGAACCACACCCGAACACAACACCACCGATGGGGGTGTTTTTGCCGTTATGCTGTGTATACACATTAATTGTGACGCCCTGGAGTTGCACGCCGCAGGCGCCACACAGAACAACCACCACCCACACGACACCCAACCATGGGACTGTTCTTCCTCAAGCGGTTCATCACCCTCCTGGCAACGCTGATCGGCGCCTCCATCGTCGTCTTCCTGGTGCTGGAGATCCTGCCGGGCAATGCGGCGCAGATGCTCATGGGCCCGGACGCTTCGCCCGATGCCGTGGCGGCTCTGGCCACCAAGCTGGGGCTGGACCAGCCGGCCATGCAGCGCTACTGGGAGTGGATCAGCGGCCTGGTGGTGGGCGACATGGGCGACAGCTACGCCTACAGCACCCCGGTGCTGGAGCTCGTGCTCGAACGCCTGGCGCTCACCGTGCCGCTGGCGCTGATGGCCATGGTCATCACCACGGTGCTGGCCCTGATCGCGGGTGTGTACGCTGCCTCGCGCCACAACAAGCTGGGTGACGTGGGTGTGATGGGCCTGGCGCAGATCGGCATCGCCATTCCCAACTTCTGGTTCGCCATCCTGCTCATCCTGCTGTTCTCGGTCAAGCTGCAGTGGTTCTCAGCCGGCGGCTTCCCGGGCTGGACCGAGGATGCCGGCGGCAGCCCGCTCGAAGCCATCAAGGCGCTGCTGCTGCCCGCCATTGCGCTGGCCGTGGTGCAGGCTGCCATCCTGGCGCGCATCACGCGCTCGGCCGTGCTGGAGGTGCTGCGCGAGGACTTCGTGCGCACGGCGCGCGCCAAAGGCCTGTCGCAGCGCGCCGCGCTCTGGGGCCATGTGCTGCGCAACGCCATGATCCCGGTAATCACCGTAATGGGCCTGCAGTTCGCCAACCTGCTGGCCGGCACCATCGTGGTCGAGAACGTGTTCTACCTGCCGGGCCTGGGGCGGCTGATCTTCCAGTCCATCTCCAACCGCGACCTGATCGTGGTGCGCAACTGCGTGATGCTGCTCGCGGCCATGGTGGTCATCGTGAACTTCGTGGTGGACATCCTTTATGCGGTGATCGATCCGCGTGTCAAAGCCAGCGATATCTGAGACAGCCCCATGAGCGCCGTTCCCTCCACTTCCCCCATCCGCCCCGCTGGTGCTCCCTCTCCCGGCTGGTGGCACCGTGCGCTGCGCCACCGCAGCTTCGTCATCGGTGCCGTGCTGTCGCTGCTGCTGCTCCTGGCAGCCGGCCTGTCCCTGGTCTGGACGCCCTGGTCGCCCTACGAGATGGACTTGGCCTCCAAGCTGCAGCCGCCGTCGCTGTCGCACTGGCTGGGCACCGATGCCTTCGGGCGCGACGTGGCATCTCTGCTGCTCGTGGGGGCGCGCAACTCCATCCTCGTGGGCGTGATCGCCGTGGGCATCGGCCTGTCCATCGGTACGGCGCTGGGCCTGCTGGCCGCGGCCAAGCGCGGCTGGGTGGAAGAGCTCATCATGCGCCTGGCCGACTTTACCTTCGCCTTCCCGGCGATTCTGTCGGCCATCATGATGACGGCGGTGTTCGGCGCGGGCATCGTCAATTCCATCATCGCCATCGGCATCTTCAACATCCCGACCTTCGCGCGCGTCACGCGCGCCTCTGCCAATGCCGTGTGGTCGCGCGAGTACATCCTGGCCGCACGCGCCTGCGGCAAGGGCAGCTGGCGCATCACCATCGAGCACGTGCTGCCCAACATCCTGTCGGTGCTGATCGTGCAGGCCACCATCCAGTTCGCCATCGCCATCCTGGCCGAGGCCGCGCTGTCCTACCTGGGCCTGGGCACGCAGCCGCCCCAGCCCTCGTGGGGCCGCATGCTCAGCGAGGCGCAGACGCTGATGTTCCAGGCCCCCCTGCTGGCGGTGTGGCCCGGCGTGGCCATCGCGCTGGCCGTGCTGGGGCTGAACCTGCTCGGTGACGGGCTGCGCGACCTGCTCGATCCCCGCTTGTCGCGCAAGCGGTGACTGGCAGTGCCAGCAAGAACGACCCAGACGACGATGAAGACGAGTACCTGCTGCCATGCCCTTGCTTGAAGTCTCCAACCTGCAGATCCGCCTGCAGACCCACCGCGGCCCTGCCGACGCCGTGCGCGGCGTGGGCTTTGCCCTGGAACGCGGCGAAACCCTGGGCCTGATCGGCGAGTCGGGCTGCGGCAAGTCCATCACCGCCATGTCGCTGTTGGGCCTCCTGCCCGAGAGCGCCCAGGTCAGCGGCAGCATCCGCTTGGACGGCGAGGAACTCGTGGGCCGCACCGATGCGCAGATGTGCCGCCTGCGCGGCAACCGCATCGGCATGGTGTTCCAGGAGCCCATGACCGCGCTGAACCCCGTGCACACCAT
The DNA here is from genome assembly GCF_059423865.1 of Acidovorax sp. GW458-11-26-14-TSB4. Lineage (NCBI taxonomy): Bacteria > Pseudomonadati > Pseudomonadota > Betaproteobacteria > Burkholderiales > Comamonadaceae > Acidovorax > Acidovorax sp. GW458-11-26-14-TSB4. The sequence continues at coordinate 197,955 of NZ_JBWKYR010000011.1, read as the reverse complement.
CGGCCGCCAGGTGGCCGAGCCACTGCGCCTGCACCGCGGCATGGGCGCGGCCGACGCGCGCAGGGAAGCCATTTCCCTGCTCGACCGCGTGGGCATCCCCAACGCCGCCCAGCGCTTCGACGCCTACCCGCACCAGTTCTCGGGCGGGCAGCGCCAGCGCATCACCATCGCCATGGCCCTGGCCTGCGGGCCCGACCTGCTGATCGCCGACGAACCCACCACCGCGCTGGACGTGACCATCCAGCAGCAGATCCTGGACCTCATCAGCGACCTGGTTGCCGAGCGCAACATGGCGCTCATCCTCATCTCGCACGACCTGGGCGTGATCTCGCAGAACGTGGACCGCATGCTCGTGATGTACGGCGGCAGCGTGGTCGAGAGCGGCTCCACCGCCTCGGTCTTCTCCGCCATGGCGCACCCCTACACGCGCGGCCTGTTCGCCGCCCGCCCGCACCTGGGCGCGGTGCATGCGCCGGGCGAGCGCCCTCGCCTGTCCACCATTGCCGGCACCGTGCCCGAGCTGGTGGACCTGCCTGCCGGCTGCCCCTTTGCCGGCCGCTGCAGCTACACCATCGACATCTGCCACAGCGAGCGCCCCGCCGCCAACATCGTGGGCCGCGACGAAGACGGGGAGCACGCCGTGCGCTGCCTGCGCCACGAGGCCATCGCCCAGGCGCTGAGCGCGCAGCAGGCCGCACCCGCCGTGGGAGTCTCCGCATGAGCGCGCCCGCACAGCCCCCGGCAACCGGCCCCCTGCTCCAGGTCACCGACCTGGTGCGCGAGTACACGCTGCCGCGCGAGCACCTGTTCCGCCCCCCGGGCAAGGTGCACGCGCTCAACGGCGTGAGCTTCTCCATCGCCACGGGCCGCAGCCTGGGCATCGTGGGTGAATCGGGCTCGGGCAAATCGACCCTGGCGCGCACGGTGATGGCGCTCGATGCGCCCACCTCGGGCACCGTGCATCTGCTCGGGCGCAACCTGCATGCGCTGCCACCGGCCGAGCTGCGCCACGCGCGGCGCGACTTCCAGATGGTGTTCCAGGACCCGTATGGCTCGCTCGACCCGCGCCAGACGGTGGAGCGCATCGTGACTGAGCCATTGCAGGCCCAGGGCGAGACCAGCCGCGCCGCCCAGCGCGAGCAGGCCGGCCAGGTGCTTGCCCAGGTGGGCCTGCGCACCAACGACCTGGACAAGTACCCGCACGAGTTCTCGGGTGGCCAGCGCCAGCGCATCGCCATCGCCCGCGCCCTGATCACGCGCCCGCGCCTCATCGTGGCCGATGAGCCGGTGAGCGCGCTTGACGTCTCGGTGCAGGCCCAGGTGCTCAACCTGATGCAGGACCTGCAGCAGCAGTTCGGCATCACCTACATGCTCATCAGCCACGACCTGGCGGTGGTCAACCACCTGTGCGACGAGGTCGTGGTGCTCTACCAGGGGCGCATCGTGGAGCGCGGCTCGCCGGCCGAGCTGTTCCGCAATGCACAGCACCCCTACACGCAATCGCTGGTGGGTGCCGTGCCCCAGGTGCAGCCCGGGCGTGCGCGTGCGCGCCGCGCCGCAGCCCGGGCAGCCGCAGCGTCGCAAAACGCATAACCACACACCTCCCCGATGGTGTAAAAAGCATCCGTGCACCCCGGTAACAATTTGCACCGGGGCCTTCGTCTGGTTTTTGTCTGGAGAGTCCGAACATGCTGAACCGCCGTACCGTTCTTGCCACTGGCGCCATCGCCACCGTCCCCCTGGCCACCCCCTTCGGCGCCCTTGCCCAGAGCCGCAAGGACGCCGTGGTGCTGGCCATGACGCTGGAGCCGCCAGGCCTGGACCCGACGGCCGGCGCCGCCTCGGCCATCGCCGAGATCGTGCAGTACAACATCTTCGAGACGCTCACCAAGATCAATGCCGACGGCAGCGTCTCGCCCCTGCTGGCCGAGAGCTGGGAGGTCTCGCCCGACCTCAAGACCTACACCTTCAAGCTGCGCCGCGGCGTGACCTTCCAGAACGGCGAGCCCTTCAATGCCGCCGCTGTGAAGTTCTCCTACGACCGCGCTGGCGGCGAGAAGAGCACCAACAAGGACAAGCGCACGTTCGCCAACCTCACCACGCAGGTGGTGGATGACTACACGGTAGTGGTCCTCAACAAGGACATCGACCCCGATCTGCTGTTCATCCTGGGCCAGGCCACCTCCATCATCGTGGAGCCCAAGAGCGCTGAAGGCAATGCCACCAAGCCCGTGGGCACCGGCCCCTACCAGCTCAATGCCTGGAACAAGGGTTCATCCGTGGTGCTCGCCGCCTGGAGCGGCTTCCGCGCTGCCCCCACGATCAAGATCAAGCGCGCAACCTTCCGCTTCATCTCCGACCCGGCGGCCCAGGTTGCCGCGCTGCTGGCCGGCGACGTGGACGCCTTCCCGCGCGTCACCCCGCGCAGCGTCGCACAGTTCAAGTCCAACCCGCGCTTCCAGGTGGTGGTGAGCGGCTCGCGCGCCAAGACCATCCTGGCCATCAACAACGCCAAGAAGCCGCTCGATGACGTGCGCGTGCGCCGCGCCATCGCCGCCGCCGTGGACCGCAAGGCCGTGATCGAAGGCGCGGCCGACGGCTATGGCGCCCCCATCGGCAGCCACTACGTGCCCGGCGCCTTCGGCTACGTGGACACCACGGGCGTGAACCCCTACGACGTGGAAAAGGCCAAGAAGCTGCTGGCCGAAGCCGGCGTGAAGACGCCGCTGGAGCTGACCGTGACCCTGCCGCCCACGCCCTACGCGCGCCAGGGCGGCGAGGTGATCGCGGCCCAGCTGGCCAAGATCGGCATCACCGCCAAGCTGCAGAACGTGGAATGGGCCCAGTGGCTCAGCGGCACCTACGGCAACAAGAACTACGACCTGACCATCATCTCGCACGTGGAGCCGTTCGACCTGGGCAACTTCGCCAAGCCCGACTACTACTGGGGCTACAACTCGCCCAAGTTCAACGAGATCTTCAACCAGATCAAGAACGCCGCCCGCCCGGCCGACCGCTCGCGCCTGCTCGGCGATGCCCAGCGCCTGCTGGCCCAGGATGCCGTGCACGCGTTCCTGTACCAGAACCAGTGGATCACGGTGGCCAACAAGAACCTCAAGGGCCTGTGGAAAGACATGCCCGTGTTCGTGAACGACATCTCGGCCCTGTCCTGGTCCTGATGCAAACTGGCGGGGGCTGCACAAGGCCCCTGCCACTGTGACGCCTTGCCCCTGTGCGCTGCCGGCCCCTGCCGGCAGCCGCCCCGCCTTCCCTCCCCAGCCCCTGCCATGAGTGACCTCCACGACCTGCCCGCCCACGAACTGATCGCTGCCTACCGCCAGCGCACGCTATCCCCCGTCGAGGTCACGCAGGCCGTGCTGAACCACATCGCGGCCTGGGAGCCCCACATCCAGGCGACCTACCTGCTGCGCCCCGAATCGGCGCTGGAACAGGCGCGCGCCTCCGAAGCGCGCTGGGCCCGTGGCGAGCCCCTGGGCCCGCTGGACGGCGTGCCCGCCACCATCAAGGAAAACATCGCGACCGAAGGCGACCCGCTGCCGGCCGGCACGGCCGCCGTGGAGCTGGTGCCCGCCGCAGCCGATGCCCCGCCGGCCGCGCGCATGCGCGAGGCCGGCGCCGTGCTCGTGTCCAAGACCACCATGCCCGACTACGGCATGCTGTCCTCGGGGCTGTCGAGCTTCCATCCCCTGGCGCGCAACCCCTGGGACACGAGCAAGGGCCCAGGCGGCTCCAGCGCGGGTGGCGGCGCTGCAGCCGCCGCCGGCTACGGCCCGCTGCACATCGGCACCGACATTGGCGGCTCGCTGCGCCTGCCGGCCAGCTGGTGCGGCATCTTCAGCCTCAAGCCCAGCCTGGGCCGCATCCCGATCGATCCGCCCTACACCGGGCGCGCCGCCGGCCCCATGACCCGCACCGTGGCCGACGCCGCGCTCATGATGCAGGTCCTGAGCCACCCCGACGCACGCGACAGCATGTCCCTGCCCGCGCAGGACATTGCCTGGGACCAGTTCGACCAGGGCGCCGAGCGCCTGCGCGGCCTGCGCATCGGCCTGCTGCTGGACGCCGGCTGCGGCCTGCCCGTGGATCCCGAGGTGCGCGCCGCGGTGGAGAACGCCGCGCGCCTGATGGAGGCCGCCGGCGCCACCATCGTACCCATGCAACCGTTCATGACACAGGCCATGCTCGACGGCATGGACCACTTCTGGCGCATGCGCTCCTTTACCGACCTGCAGGCCCTGCCCGCCGCCAGGCGTGACAAGGTCCTGCCCTATATCCGCGCCTGGGCCGACAGCGCAGAGGGCATGTCGGGCACCGCCGTGTTCAATGCCAGCCAGCAATTCCATGTAACGCGCGTGGCCACCGTCAAGGCGTGCAGCGCGTTCGACTACGTGATCTCGCCGGTGGCGCCGAATGTCGCCTTCCAGGCCGAGCTGCCCTCGCCCACCAACGACCCGCTGCGCCCGCTGGAGCACATCGGCTTCACGGTGCCGTTCAACATGTCCGAGCAGCCCGCCGCCTCGGTCAATTGCGGCTACACCCAGGCCGGCCTGCCCATCGGCCTGCAGATCGCTGGCGCGCGCTTCGACGACCTCGGGGTGCTGCAGGTCTCGCGCGCCTTCGAGCTGGTCCGCGGCGCGCAGCGCCCCTGGCCACAGCCACCCAAGGGCTGATCCGCCATGGACGTCCTGATCCTGTCGATCCTGATCGCCAGCGGCATCTATATGCTCAATGCCAAGGAGCAGCGCAAGCGGATTGCGCTGCTCGGGGCACACCTGGCCAACTACCAGATCGAAAAGCTCATGGAAGCGCTGACCGAGGGTTACCTGCGCGCACTGGGAGAGAGCACCGACGAGCGGCGCAGCCAGATATGGTCGCTGCTGGAGACCACCGAATCGCAGCTGGCCGAGCAGTTCACGCGCTTCGCAGCCGATTTCGCCAAGGTGGATGAAGCCCAGGCCCGCGTGAGCCGGCTGGCCCTGGCCATCCCCTTCGCACAGGCCATCCTGCCCGCGGCCACCTTCGACATGCGCCGCGCCCTGGCCATCCATGCGCGCGGCATCGCCAGCGTGGCGGAAAACAGCGAGCATCGCACGCCCAAGGACAAGGCCTTCGTGATGACGGCCGAGCTCTTGCTCATGCAGCACAGCTGCCACTGGTTCTGCAAGTCCAAGACCATCGCCACGGCGCGCATGCTGGCGCGCCACAAGACGCCGCACGAGCAACTCGTGGCCTCGGTGTCGCCCGCCACCCGCACCGCATACCTCGCCCTCATCGAGGGCAAATGAGTTGCCTCAGGACGGGGTGACTGCCCACCCCGCACAATGCACCGATGCACACCGCCACCGACAGCCTGGACAACCCCGTCACCCTGCAGGACCAGGGCAGCCTTGCGGCGCTGAACGACTTCGTCGAAGGCTTCATCGCCTGCGAGGCTCGCGCCGTGAACGTGCTCGCTGCAGAGCAGGACCACAGCGCCATCGTGCAGGCCTGCTGCGCGGCGCTGCACATGTTTGCCGAGTCGGCCGACGCACCCCGCAACGCGCTCCCCTACCTGCAGCGCGCGCAGGCGGCTGCCGACCATGCGACGGATCGCGAGCAGCGCTTCGTCGCGGCCGTGGCTGCCTGGGTGGCGGGCGACCTGCCGCGCGCCATTGCGCTGCATGAGGAGCAAGCCCGCCTGCACCCGCGCGACCTGGCCTCGCTCAAGCTGGGCCAGTACCACCTGTTCAACCGCGGCGACTCGCCGGGCATGTTGCGCATCGCGCTGGCAGCCCTGCCTGCTGCAGCCGAGGTGCCCTACCTGCATGGCATGCTGGCCTTCGGCTGGGAGCAGTGCCACCTGCTCGACCGCGCCGAGGCATCGGCCCGGCATGCCGTGGCGCTGTGCCGCAAGGAGCCCTGGGCCCACCATGCCCTGGCCCACGTGATGCTGACCCAGGGCCGCATTGCCGAAGGAGCGGATTTCCTCGCCAGCGTGAGCGACACCTGGACGGGCCTGAACTCCTTCATGGTCACGCACAACTGGTGGCACCAGGCCCTGTTCCTGCTGGAGCAGGAGCGCCATGCCGAGGTGCTGGTGCTGTACGACCAGCAGGTCTGGGGCGTGGTCAAGGAGTACACGCAGGACCAGATCAACGCCGTCTCGCTGCTCGCACGGCTGGAGCTGGCCGGCGTGGACGTGGGCCCTGCGCGCTGGGCCGACCTGGCAGGCCACCTGGCGCTGCGCCTGTCGGACCAGGTGCTGCCCTTCCTGGACCTGCAGTACCTCTACGGCCTGGCGCGTGCCGGCCGGGTGGACGAGGCCCGCACGCTGCTGCAGCACATCACCGTGCACGCAGCCAGCCGCAGCGAAGCGCATGAGCGCACCGTGTGGCAGCAGGTCTGCGTGCCCGCTGCGCATGGCCTGCTCGCGCATGCCACGGGCGACTGGGCCTCGGCAGCGCGGCAGTTGAGCCTGGCCCTGCCCCAACTGGTGGCCGTGGGCGGCAGCCATGCGCAGCGCGACCTGTTCCACCAGATCTACCTCGAAGCGCTGGCCCGCAGCGGCCAGTGGGCCACGGTGCAGAACCTGCTGCAGCCCCAGGCCAATGCCCAGCCCGGGTCGCTGCGGCTGGCACGGCAGCTTCGGGCCGTGTACGGGGCCCTCGCGCTGGACGGCGCCCTGGGTCACACGTAGGACAACACCGCATGCTGCCGTAGCCGCCCAGCCCACTCCCAAGGCTGCGCGCTGCACGCCGTGCAAACCCCTGATGGCACGAGGCCTGCGCCGGGCAATCCGGTTCTAGAATGGGAGCGCACAGCGCCCTGGGGGTGCGGTGCGCCCCATTCCTTCCACAGGTCTCCCGTACCTTGCAGCACACCGCCCTCGCACCCAAGCTCCCCCAGCCCGCCGCCACCGACGCACTGCAGGCGCTGCGGCATGCGACGGCGGTACGGCATGCCCAGCTCGACTCCGGGCTGCCCATCGCCCGTGCGAACGCCAGCCTGGCCGACTACCTGCGCCATGTCCATGCGCTGTCGGCCTGGTTGCAGGCCCTCTGGCCCGCGCTTGAGCACATGCAGGCGCGCGAAACCGGCTTTTGCTTCGCCCCGGCCGCGCGGCTGTCCGCGATGCGCGAGGACCTGGCCCATGCGGCCTCGGAGCCCATCCTGCCATGGCCCCACCCCAGTGCGGCCACCGTGCTGTGCCTGGACAGGGCCCTGGAGCGCCACCCTCACCATGCCGATGCCGTGCGCTGGGGCCTGGCCTACGTGGTGGAAGGCTCCCAGCTCGGCGGGCAGGTGCTTTACCGCGGCCTGGCGCCCCGGCTGGCGCCGCACCCGCTGCGCACCCTGCAGGGCGATGGCGCCGGTACGGGCGCGCGCTGGAAGGCCTTTATGGCCCTGCTGCGCGCCCGCGTAGCGTCCCCCCCGGCCATTGCGGCTGCATGCGACGGCGCACTGGCCGCCTTCCAGGGCCTGCAGGTGCATTTCGATGCCACACAGGGAACGCCGGCATGAGCTCCAGTGCGGCCCCTGTGCAAGCCACCACGCTGGAAAACTGCGACCGCGAGCCCATCCACATCCCGGGCTCCATCCAGTCCCACGGCGTGCTCCTGGCCGTGGATGCGAGCGGCGTGGTGCGCCACGCCAGCAGCAACGCCCAGGACCTGCTCGGGCATGCCGTGCAGCCTGGCGACGCGCTGCGCGACAGCGCGCTGGTGGCACAGCACCCGGGGCTCGGCGAGCTGCTCGACGAAGGTCTTGCCGCCCTGGGTGCCGCGGCCGACCTGCCCATGCCGACTGAGCTGGAAGCCGCGGGCCACAGCTTCGACGTGGTGCTGCACCAGTCGCACGACCTGCTGGTGATGGAGTTCGAGGCACGCCAGGCCTCATCCGACGAGCTCACGGGCTTTGCCGTGCAGGCCCATCGGGCCATGGAGAAGCTGCGCCGCCCGCGTGCCTCCATCGACGACCTGCTGCAACTGGCCACCCAGGAGCTCAGGGCGCTCACGGGATTCAACCGCGTGATGGCCTACCGCTTTCGGCCTGACAGCAGCGGCGACGTGGTGGCCGAATCGCGTGCGGACTTCCTGGACTCCTACCTGGGCCGGCGCTACCCGGCCAGCGATATCCCGGCGCAGGCACGCGCGCTGTATGTGGCCAACACCCTGCGCCTGATCGCCGATGTGCGCGCCGAGCCCGTTCAGCTGCAGCAGCAGGCCGGTGGCAAGCCGCTGGACCTGAGCGCCGCCATCCTGCGCAGCGTCTCGCCCATCCATATCGAGTACCTGAACAACATGGGCGTGGGCGCGTCCATGAGCATCTCCATCGTCATCAACAACCGGCTGTGGGGCCTGCTCGCCTGCCACCACATGGGCCCGCGCCAGGTGCCCTACAGCGTGCGCATGGCCTGCGACGTGATGGCGCAGATGCTGGGCGCCAACATCCAGGCGGCCCTGGCGCGCAAGCAGGCCGAGCGCCAGCAGCAGGTGGCCGAACTGCGCACGCGCGTGATGGAAAGCGTGTTGCACTCCGATGACGAATTCGCGGCCCTGTGCTCGCATGCCACCGCCCTGGCCGCGTCGATGCATGCCGACGCCATCATCGTCTCCGAGCACAGCAAGCTGTGCCTGGAAGGGGGTATCCCGGACACGGCCGCCCAGGCCCTGCTGCACTGGCTCGACACCACGCAGGACGGCAGCGCGCTCTACGCCACCCATGCCCTGCCGCTGGAAGCGCCGGGCATCGCCGTGCAGATGGCCCCGTGGTGCGGCGTGCTGGCCCTGCCACTGGACAGGAACCGGGGCAGCTGGCTGGTGTTCCTGCGCAAGGAACAGATCGAGACCATCCACTGGGGCGGCAAGCCCGAGAAGGAGGTGCGCCCCGGCCCCCTGGGCCCGCGCCTCACGCCACGCGGCTCGTTCGACCTGTGGAAGGAGATCGTGCGCTCCACGGCCGAGCAGTGGGCCGCTGACGACCTGGAGATCGCCCGGCAACTGCTGGCCGAGCTGGTGCGCGCCCAGAACGCCCGGCACGCCGAACTCAACAACGCCCGCGCCCACCTGATGGCCGTGCTCGGCCACGACCTGCGCGACCCGCTGCACTCCATCAGCATGGCAGCGCGGGTGCTCGAAAAGAACAATGGCACCGATGGCAGCACCGGCCGGTTGGGCCAACGCATCCAGTCCAGCAGCAGCCGAATGCAGCGCCTGGTAAGCCAGGTGATGGACATGTCGCGCCTGCAAAGCCGCCTGGGCCTGGACCTGCGGCCCACGATCATCGACCTGGTGCAACTGCTGGCCGACCTGATGGACGAGGCGCGCACAGCCCACCCGGGCCTGCAACTGGTGGCACACCTGCCGGACAGCCTGCGCGCAGAGGCCGACCCCGACCGCATCGCCCAGGTGTTCGCCAACCTCATCAGCAATGCGCGCCACCATGGCGATGCCGGCCACCCGGTCGAAGTGCATGCCCATGGTACGCCGGCCGGACCGGTGGTGCAGGTGCGCAACGTGGCTCCGGCCATCGCGCCCGAGGTGGCGGCCGACCTGTTCACGCCGTTCAAAGCCTCCTCCGTGGGCAAGGCGCGCAACCGCTCCGGCCTGGGCCTGGGCTTGTACATAGCTCACCAGATCGTGCAGGGCCACGGCGGCAGCATCGGCTACGCGCACGAGGCGCCGCACGTGGTCTTCACCGTGCACCTGCCCCTGCGCCCGCCGGGCGCCACCGACCATTCCCTTGCCTGACCACCATGCCGCTAGAGATCCTCGTCATCGACGACAACCAGGACGCCACCGAACTCCTGGAAGAACTGCTGTCCATGGAGGGCCATGCCGTGCGCACGGCCCCTACCGCGGCCCTGGCCCTGGCACTGGCGCGCGAGAAACCCGCGCAGATCTTCCTGGTGGACCAGAACCTGCCGGACATGAGCGGCTCGGACCTCGTGCCGCTGCTGCGCGAGAGCGTGGCCGCGCATGGTGCAGGCCCCTGCTTTGCCATCGCCATCACCGGCATGGCCTCGGGCGGCGTACAGGCAGCCGGGGGACAGATGGGCGTTTTCGACTACATCCTGGGCAAGCCGCTCGACTTCGACGCCTTCGACGCATTGCTGGCGCGCTGCGCTGCCGCGCTGCAGGCCCCTCCCGCGCCCTGAGCGCCACCACGACCGCCATCCTCCGCCCATGCCCGCCAAGAAATCCGCACCCTCCCCGTCCGACCGCACCCGGGAACTGACGGATGCCGGCCTGCAGCATGCCGTGCTGATGCGTGCCATGCCGGTGCTGCGGCACGACGTGGCCAGCCCCCTGTCGGTGATGCGCATGGGTACCATGCTGCTCAAGCGCCGGCTGGGCCAGGGCGACATGGCGCCCGAGCAGGCCGTGGAGCGCGTGGAGCAGATCGAGGAGCAGCTCGCCGAGATTGCGCGCCACATCCGCCGCCTGCGGCTGTGGGACCTGCAGATCAACGACCGCCACACCGTGCAGGAGCTGGCGCGTGAAGCCGTGGAACTGGCGCGCCCCATGCTGATGGTGCGCGGCACCGAGATGGAGCCCCTGGCCGAAGACGCCCCCGGCTGGGAGGGCAATGCCAAGGTGCCGCACTCGCTGCTGTACCTGGTGCTGGCCGCCATCTACCACCTGGCCGAGCAGCCCGGCCCGGCGCCCGCGCGGATCACGGTGGAGCCCGCTGGCGCCCTGGGCGTGCGGGTGCTCGCGCAGGGGACTTCGACCGCCCCGCAGGACATGCTGCCAACCCCGGAGGCCGGTGGCCCCGCGCGCCCCCCGGCGCTGGATCTGGCGGCCCTGCTGCAACTGGCGCAGCCCCTGGGCGTGCAGGTTCAGGTGGCCGGGCCGCAGGTCGACATCACCCTGCCACCCTGAGACGTCCTCACTCGGCAGCAGTCTCCGCCAGCAGCTTCTTCTGGTCGTAGACCGGCTGGGGCGGCAGGTCTGCCAGGTGGCGCACATCGGCCCAGTGCAACAGCTCGATGGCGTCGCCATCCAGGCGCACGCGGTTGAAACCCGCGTTTGGGATATCGCTCTGGCGCGGGCCGTGCAGACCCACACCCTTCGCAGTACGCCAGACCATGTCGAGCACGCCGCCGTGCGTGACCACCATCAGGGTCTTGCCCGCGTACTCCTGCGCCAGGCGGCGCACCGCATCCATCACGCGGGCATGGAACTGGCGCGTGGTCTCGCCACCCGGCATGCCGCCATCGGCGTCGAAACGCAGCCAGTTCTCCCACGCCCCCGCATGCTGCAGCTTGATGTCGTCCACGCGCATGCCATCGACCAGGCCGAAGCTCTGCTCGCGCAGGCTGGCATCGACCACGTTGTCGATGTGCAGCGCAGGCAGCAGGGCGCCCAGCACGGGCTGCGCGGTCTGGCGGGTGCGGATCAGGTCGCTGCTGACCAGGTGGTCCACCGCCAGTCGCTCTGCGCCCAGGCGCTCTGCCAGGCGGCGCGCCTGTTCGTGGCCCGTGGCGTTCAGGGGTACGTCCACCTGGCCCTGGAAGCGCAGCTCACGGTTCCAGTCGGTTTCACCGTGGCGTATCAGTATCAGTTCGGTCATCCCGTCCATTATCGAATGCATGCACCGCATTGCAAGCCGGTCGCCTGCCGGTACGCACTCCCGGAGGGTCTGCCGTCAGAACCGCAGGGGTGCGCCATGCGCCAGCGCCGGGTCGAGTAGCGGCGCGCTGCCCCCGGTACCGCGGGCCAGCACCAGGGCATACGGCCCTTCGCCGCGCGTGGCCAGGTGCCGGGCCAAGGCGCCCTCGCCGCCGCGCGGCGCGCTCAGCACCAGGGTGCTGGCACCGGCGCGCACCAGGCCGATCTGCACATCGCTGTGGGGCAGGTCCACCGCGGCGCTGGCATGGCTGGCCGGTGCGCCCTGCGGTGGCTCGCCCAGCAGGGCTCGGTAGCGGCCCAGGCTGGCGGGCAGGTCGTGCACCGCGATGGACAGGCTGGCCACGCCGATGGCGCCGTTGGGATGCACGCGTGCATCGCCCTCGGGCACGCGCAGCGCGCGCGGCGTGAGGTCGCCGCACAGAAAGGGCAGATCGTGCGAGGGCGGGCGCGCCGTCTGCCAGCGCAGTTGCTCGCCGTCGGGCCGCACGCGCCCGCCGTCGTGCGGGCCGCTCAGCGCCAGGCCGCGCGCCTGCGCCGCGGCCACCGTGGTGCCGGTGCCGGGCGGCAGCAGGGCAAAGTCCACGATGCCTTCACCGTGCTGCTGCAGCAACTGCCACCAGCGATCGGCGGGTGCTGGTTCGCGCCAGGCGATCAGCTCGAAATAGCTGCCGTCGGCAAACACCACCAGGGCGTTGTGCGTGGGCCGGCCGGGGTGGTCGCCACCGCGCAGCACGTTGAAGCCCAGCGCCTGGTAGTCGGCGATGGTGGCCCCGAGGTCGTTGACGGCGATGACCACATGGTCCAATGGCAAGGCCAGGGCCTGAGCGGGGGTGCCGGCGCTCATGCCGCCACCGCCTCTTCGATCACAGGCACGGCAGCCTTGGAATTGGTGAGCTTCACCTCGGCGCGGATGGCCTGCGGGTTGCGCAGCAGGTTGAGGATGGGGCAGTTGCGCTCCACCGCCTCGAACAGGGCATCGATCTCGGCGCGGCCTGCGGGGGAGTCGATGTGCACCGTGTAGGCGATCTCGTGCGGCCAGATCGGCGTGGCCTCGTGCCCGGGCTTGCCGCCGCGCGGGTCGATGATGCCGGTGACCTCGACCTCCAGGCTTTCCAGCGGCACCTGGCGCTCGGCCGCCTGGATCAGGAAGATGTGCGTGACGCAGGTGCCCAGCACGCCGAGCTGCAGCTCGGGCGAGCTCGGCCCCAGGTTGTAGCCCGCGAAGTCGGGCGGGCTGTCGCTGATGACCTGGTGGTCGCGGATGCGCAGGCGGCGCACGCCGCTGCGGCCCTCGGCGCTCACGCGCGCCTTCAGGGCGGCGGGCTGGGCCGTGCCGGCGTCGATGGCGGCCTGGCGCGCCAGCACGGCAGCGCGTTTCTCGGCAAGGTAGTCGTTCAGATGGCTCATGGCTCAGCGGTTCTCCGGTGTGTGCGTGCCGCCGCAGACAGAGCGCGGATCACGGACGTTCAGGCCATTGTTGGGCGCCGCGCCGCTGCCTGGGAAGCGACAAAACCGCGTGCGCTTATGCGCATTCCGGATATGCGGCGCAGCGCCGTCCATGCACGGTTTTCAAATAACGATGCTACTTTTTATACCAATGCGCTTATGTAGCGCCGATACCATGAATTGCGTGGGCCGGGCCTGCGCCATGGGGCGGCAGCCGGTCTTGAAAGAGCGTTAGGCGGTGAGGTATGAACGTGTTTCCCCTGAAGAAATCGATGGTCTGGGCTGCAGTGGGCATCCCGGTGCTGGCACTGGGCGTGCTGCTGGCGGGCTGCTCCAAGAAGGACGCGCCAGCCTCTGCCACGGCCAGCGACGGCCCCGTGCAGGGCGGCACCCTGGTGTACCTGGAGCAGCAGGCCCACACCAACCTGTACCCGCCGGCCGGGGGCTTCTACCCCAACGGCGGCGTGCTCAACCAGATCACCGACAAGCTCACCTACCAGGACCCCAAGACGCTGGAGATCCAGCCCTGGATCGCCGAGTCCTGGGAGGTGAACGCCACGGCCACCGAGTACACCTTCAAGCTGCGCAAGGGCGTCACCTTCTCCGACGGCACGCCGCTCGACGCCACCGCCGTGGCCAAGAACTTCGACACCTACGGCCTGGGCAACAAGGAGCTCAGGCACCCGGTCTCGGAGGTCATCAACAACTACGAGAAAAGCGAGGTGCTGGACCCGCTCACGGTGAAGTTCACCTTCAAGAAGCCTTCGCCGGGCTTCCTGCAGGGCACCTCGGTCATCGGCTCGGGCCTGGTGTCGCTGGCCACGCTGGCCCGGCCTTTCGAGGAGCTGGGCGACGCGACCAAGATCATCGGATCCGGCCCCTTCGTGGTCACCAGCGAAACCTTGGGCAAGGAGCTCACCCTGCAGGCGCGCAAGGAATACGCCTGGGGCCCGGCCAGGCTGGCCCACCAGGGCCGCGCACGGCTCGATGAGGTCAAGTTCATCGTGACGCCCGAGGACAGCGTGCGCATCGGCGCGCTGCTGGCCGGCCAGGCCGGCTTCATCCGCCAGGTGCAGGCCTATGACGAAAAGCGCGTGCAGGAACAGAAGTTCCAGGTCTACGCCCCCTCCACACGCGGCGTGAACAACAGCGTGGTCTTCCGCCCCGACAACGCCCTGGTGGCCGACGTGAAGGTGCGCAAGGCGCTGCTGCACGCCACCAACACGCAGGAGATTGTGCAGACCCTGTTCTCGGCCAACTACCCGCAGGCGAAATCGGTGATCGCCTCCACGGCCGCGGGCTATGTGGACCTGTCGGCCAAGCTGGCCTATGACGAGGCCGCCGCGAAGAAACTGCTGGACGAAGCCGGCTGGACCCTGGGCGCCAACGGCCTGCGCCAGAAGGATGGCAAGGAGCTGGTGCTCGCTGCCTACGAATCCCTGCCCCAGCCGCAGAACAAGGAAACGCTGCAGCTCATCGCCCAGCAGTGGGCCAAGGTGGGCGTGAAGCTCAATGTGCTGGCCGGCGACAGCGGCAGCCGCACGGTGGACAACCTTGACCCCGAAAAGACCCCGGTATCGCCCGGCATGGTGGGCCGCGCCGATCCCGATGTGATCAAGAGCAACTACTACCCCACCAACCGCAACGTGCTGCTGCAAAAGGGCGGGGTGAGCGGCAAGGTCAAGTCCTTTGTCGATGACAAGCTCAATGGCCTGCTCGACGCCATCGCCGCCGAGACCGACCCCGCCAAGCGCCTGGCGCTGGCCGGTGAGGTGCAGCACTACCTGATCGACCAGGCCTATGTGATCCCGGTGTTCGAGGAGCCCCAGGCCTTCGCCGGTGCCACCTGGGTGCGCGACGTGGGCTTCGAGGCGGTAGGCCGGCCCAGCTTCTACAGCACCTGGGTCAGCAAGCAGCCCTGATAGGGCGCAGCAGCACGGAGGCTTTGCAATGAACCTGCCCTACCTCGCGCGCCGCATCGGCCAGGCCCTGCTGGTGCTGTGGGCCGCCTTCACGGCGTCTTTCATCCTGCTGCAGTTGCTGCCGGGCGATGCGGTGCTGATCAAGTTCCTGAGTCCCGAGTTCGCTCTGGGCCCGCAGGAGATCGCCGACATCCGCGCCGCCTACGGGGCCGACACGCCTGTGTGGCGCCAGTACCTGCACAGCCTCACCGGCTTTCTCACGGGCAACTTCGGCTACTCGGTGCAGGCGGGCGTGCCGGTCAGCCAGGGGCTTGCCACCAACCTGCCGCCTACACTGCGGCTGGCCAGCTTCGGCTTTGCCACGGCCCTGCTGCTGGCCGTGGCGCTGGCGTTTGCGGCACAGCTGGCACCACTGCGCTGGCTGCGCTCGGCGCTGCAGTCGCTGCCCTCGCTGTTCGTCTCGGTGCCGGTGTTCTGGCTGGGCATCATGCTGATCCAGGTGGTCTCTTTCCGCCTGGGCTGGATCCCGGTGATCAACCCCGGGCGCTGGGAGGGGCTGGTGCTGCCCACGCTGACACTGGCCGTCCCGATCTCGGCGCCGCTCGCGCAGATTCTCTTGCGCAACATCGACGAGGTGCTCACCCAGCCCTTCGTGGCCGTGGCGCGCGCCAAGGGTGCCACGCGCCAGTGGGTGCTGTGGAAGCACGTGGCGCGCAATGCGCTGCTGCCCACGCTGACCATCGCTGGCGTGCTGTTTGGCGAGCTGCTGGCCGGCGCCGTGGTGACCGAGGCGGTCTTCGGCCTCAACGGCCTGGGCAGCCTCACCCAGCAGGCCGTGGGTAACCAGGACACGGCCGTGCTGCAGGCCGTGGTGGTGTTCTCGGCCACGGCCTTCGTGCTCATCAACCTGGCCGTGGACCTGCTCTACCCGGTGCTCGACCCGCGGCTGCGCCATTCCCCCGGAACCTGAACCCCATGACCACGCACACACACACGGCCGACCCCGGCCTGCTGCTGGGCACGTCCCAGCGCACAGATGCACCCGCTCCAGTGGCCGCAGCACCCCTTGCGGCGCCGGCCCCCCGGCAGTCCTTGCCCTTCGCCCGCGCCGTGCGCCGGCTGCGCGGCACACCCGCCACCCTGCTGCTGGCCTGGGCGGTGATCGCCATCGTCGCCCTCTGGGCGCTGGCGCCGGGCCTGTTCACCAGCTACAACCCCATCCAGGGCACGGCCGGCCACCAGTTGCAGGGGCCGGGCGCCGCGCACTGGCTGGGCACGGATGCGCTGGGACGCGACGTCTATGCACGCCTGGTGCATGGCGCCGTGCATTCGCTCTCGGGCGCCTTCGTCGCCGTGGCCGTGGGCCTGGTGCTGGGCACGCTGCTGGGCCTGGTCGCGGGCTCGGTGGGCCGCTGGGTGGACGACGCACTGATGCGCACGGTGGACGTGCTGCTGTCCGTGCCCTCGCTGCTGCTGTCGCTGTCCATCATCATCATCCTGGGCTTTGGCACCATCAACGCGGCCATCGCCGTGGGCGTGGCCTCGGTCGCGGCGTTTGCGCGGCTGGTGCGCTCGGAGGTGGTGCGCGTGCGGCGCACCGAGTACGTGGAGGCCGCCTTCGGCAGCGGCGGGCGCTTTGCCGCCGTGCTGTGGCGCCACGTGCTGCCCAACTCGCTGACCTCGGTGATCGCCATGGCGGCGCTGCAGTTCGGCTCGGCCATCCTGTCCATCTCCACCCTGGGCTTTCTGGGCTATGGCGCGCCCCCGCCCACGCCCGAATGGGGGCTGTTGATCGCCGAGGGACGCAACTACCTCGCCACCGCCTGGTGGCTCACCACCGTGCCCGGTGTGGTGGTGGTGGCCGTGGTGCTGTCGGCCAACCGCATCAGCGCGGCCATCGCGAAAGGTCGGCCATGAGCAGCCTCCCCACCAAGGCGCCGGTGCTCGCAGTCGAGGACCTGGCCATTGCCTACCGCGACCGGCAGCAGCACGCGCAGCGCGTGGTGCATGGCGTGTCGTTCTCCATCGCGCCCGGCGAGGTCGTGGCGCTGGTGGGCGAATCGGGTTCGGGCAAGACCACCACTGCCCAGGCCGTGATCGGCCTGCTGGCCGACAACGGCGAATTCGAACACGGCTCCATCCGCCTGAACGGCACGGACATCGCGGGCTGGCCGCCCGAACGCCTGGACGGCGTGCGCGGCCGTGTGGTGAGCCTGATCCCGCAGGACCCGACCAGCTCGCTCAACCCCGTGCGCACGGTGGGCGAACAGGTGGGCGAGATCCTGCGCATCCACCGCTACGGCAACCGCCAGGCCATTCAGGCGCGCGTGCTGGAGTTGCTGGAGCGCGTGGGCCTGTCCCAACCGGCTTTGCGCGCGCGCCAGTACCCGCACGAGCTCTCGGGCGGCATGAAGCAGCGCGTGCTGATCGCCATCGCCATCGCGCTGCGCCCGGCCCTCATCATTGCCGACGAGCCCACCAGTGCGCTGGACGTGACGGTGCAGCGGCGCATCCTGGACCTCATCGACGGGCTGCGCCGCGAGGACGGCACGGCGGTGCTGCTGGTCACGCACGACCTGGGCGTGGCCGCTGACCGGGCGGATCGGCTGGTCGTGATGCAGGGCGGCCGCATCCAGGAACAGGGGCCCACACAGGACCTGCTGCGCCGCCCCGGCAGTGCCTACACGCGCCAATTGCTGGCCGATGCACCTTCGCTGTCGGGCGGCCGCTTTCACCCTGCCCCCAGGTACCAGGATGGCTCGGCACAGGACATCGCCATCGCTGTCGAAGGCCTGGTGCACGAGTTTCCCGTGGCCGGGCAGCGCCAGCCCTTTCGTGCGGTGGATGGCGTGAGCTTCGAGGTGCGGCGCGGCACCACGCATGCGCTGGTGGGCGAGTCGGGCTCGGGCAAGACCACCACCATCCGCGACGTGGTGGGTTTTGCGCGGCCCACGGCGGGTCGCATCCTGGTGCAGGGCATCGACCTGGCCACACTGCGTGGCGAAGCACTGCGCCAGGCGCGCCGGCACATCCAGCTGGTGCACCAGAACCCTTTCAGCTCGCTGGACCCGCGCCAGACGGTCTACCAGATCATCGAGGAGCCCCTGCTCAACTACGAACCCGTCGCCCGGCCCGAACGCGAACGCCGGGTGCACGACATCCTGGCCCGCGTGGGCCTGCCGCCGGCCGTGCTGCAGCGCTCGCCGCGCGCGCTCTCGGGCGGGCAGCGCCAGCGCGTGGCGATTGCGCGCGCGCTCATCCTGGGCCCGCAGGTGCTGGTGCTCGACGAGGCCGTCTCGGCCCTGGACGTGACCGTGCAGGCGCAGATCCTCGCGCTGCTCGACCAGCTGCAGCGCGACCTGGCGCTGACCTACCTCTTCATCTCGCACGACCTGGCTGTGGTGCGCCAGATCGCGGACACCGTCTCGGTGCTGCATGCCGGCCGCCAGGTGGATGCTGGACTCGTGCAGGACGTCTTCCTGCACCCCGGCAGCGACTACACGCGCGAACTCATCAACGCCATCCCCGGCAATGCCGCACCAAGGAACAACGACCGTGCCCTCCCCCACCTCCCCGATCCATCCTCCGACGCCGAAGCGCCTGGGCTTCTTCAGCAGGCTGCTTGACGACGCCCCGGCAGGCGAGCGCTACCGGCTGGTGGCCGAGCAGATCGCCCATGCCGAGGCCCTGGGCTTCGACTCGGCCTGGGTCGCGCAGCACCATTTCCACGAGCACGAGGGCGGCCTGCCCTCGCCCCTGGTCTTTCTGGCGCACGTGGCGGCGCGCACCCACCGCATCCGCCTGGGCACGGGCATCATCACCCTGCCGCTGGAAAACGCCGTGCGCGTGGCCGAAGACGCCATCGTGCTGGACCTGCTCGCGGGCGGCCGGCTCGATGTGGGCGTGGGCACGGGTGGCACGCCCGAGTCTTTCGCCGCCTTCGGGCTCGACAGCGAAGACCGCTCCGCCATCTTTGCCCGGCAGCTGGCCGTTCTGCGCGGTGCGTGGGCCGGCCAGCCCCTGCCAGGGGGCGACACGCTCTACCCCGCCGCACAGCAATTGCTCGGCCGCATCTGGCAAGCCACCTTCTCGGTGGCTGGGGGTACGCGCGCCGGGCTGGCGGGCGACGGGCTCATGCTCTCGCGCACCCAGCCACGGCCCGGTGATGCCCCCGACGCCTCGCTGGCCGCGCTGCAAAGCCCCATCATCGACGCCTACCTCGCTGCCCTGCCCGCCGGCACCACGCCGCGCATCGTGGGCTCGCGCAGCCTGTTCGTGGCCGACAGCCGCAAGGAGGCGCTGCGCCTGGCCGACACCGGCCTGCGCCGCGCGGCCGCGCGCTTCGCGGCGCTGGCCGCCGCGCCGGGCAGCGCGCCCCGCCTGGGTCCCGATGCGCCGCTGGAACAGCTGATCGCCGCCTACGACGTGCACGTGGGCACGCCCGAAGACGTGATCGCCTCGCTGCGCGCCGACACCACCCTGGAGCGCGTGACGGACCTCGTGTTCCAGGTGCACTCCATCGACCCGCCGCACGCAGCCATCCTGCGCTCCATCGAACTCACCGCCACCGAGGTCGCCCCCGCCCTGGGCTGGGTGCCACGGCACGCCCCCACAGCCACGCCCCGGACCGCCTTGTCCCAACCCGCCACGGAACCCGCATGACCCAAACCGCCGACACCACCCCCGACGTGATCGACCTGCTCACCGGCATTGCGCCCGGCGACCGGCTCGACGCCATCCGCCGCCACCGCCTGCAGGCGCGCACCCATGCACAGCAGAGCTACCTGGCGCTGTTCGAGCCCGCGGCGCCACAGCCCGGCCGCTTCAGCCTGGCCGACCGCCAGGCGGTAGCGGCCTTTGTGGCCGGCCTGCTCCAGCAGCCCGATGCCACGGCCTTCTACAACGCCGGCCTGGCTGCCGAAGGCGCACGCCAGGCCCGCCCCGGCGTGCCCCAGGCCATCGCGGCCGAAGTGGTGCGCGGCGCAGCGCGCGGCCCCTACGGCAGCTACCCGCCCGGCCCGCTGAGCGAGGAAGACACACCCGGCCCGGCCTACCGCGTGGGTGAAGCCCAGCGCGCCGTGCTGGGTGCACCGCTGTCGGCCGCGCTGGAGCATGCACACCTGCTCACCTTGCATCCGCGCGATGCCAGCCCGGCCGCCCTGCAGGCGCTGCTCGACGCCGGCTGGCCCACCACCGAGATCGTGACCCTGTCGCAGCTGGTCGCCTTCCTCGCGTTCCAGATCCGCGTGGTGGCAGGGCTGCGCGCCCTGGCCGCCGCACCCGCACGCACCGGCAACCAAGCATCCAGCGAGGCCACCCAGGCATGACCGATACCACCCTTTCCCACCCCGGCAGCCAGGAACCCGTGGCCTTCACGCAGGCCCAGCTCGAATGGCTGCCCTGGCTGGCCCCGCTGCCAGAGGCGGAACTGACCGAGCGCCACCTGGCGGGCCTGGTGGACGCGTCGCGCGCCAAGTCGCCCTACTTCAGGCTGTTGGCGCGCGACCCCGACATCCTGGGCGCCCGCACCCGCACCGACAAGGACATCTTCTACAACCCCGACGCCGGCCTGCCACGTGCCGAGCGCGAGCTGTCAGCCGCCGCGGCTTCGCGCCACAACGGCTGCATCTACTGCGCCTCGGTGCACGCACGCTTCGCCTCGCACTTCTCGGGCCGCGCGGACGACGTGCAGCGCCTGCTCGACGAAGGCACGGGCACCGACCTGGGCCCGCGCTGGAATGCCATCGTGCAGGCCTCGGTGGCGCTCAGCGACACGCCGCTGGACTTTGGCACGGAGCACATCACGGCGCTGCGCGAGCAGGGCCTGGACGACGCGGCGATCTCGGATGCGCTGCACGGCGCCGCGTTCTTCAACTGGGCGAACCGGCTGATGCTGTCGCTGGGTGAGCCCCAGGAAGCTGCAGTGAAGGTCTGATCACCGCATGGGCACGATGAGCACCTTGCGACGCGGGGTGCAACCAGGTCCTTCATAGGGCTGGCTGTCCTTGACCCAGCCCTGGCCAGGCGAGGTTTGCGCACAGACGCGTTGGCCATCGATCTTGCTGCGCCAGTAGAACCAGGGCGCGGGCGCGGCGAATGCGGCCGTGGCAGCCAGCGCGCAGGCAAGCGCACCAGCCCAAAGCCGATGGGCCTCCATGAAGGCAAGGGCTCCTGTCATGGCCCTATTGTGGAGCGCTCTTGTCCATCCCTGCACCCGCCAGGGGCATGGGCGCGGTAACGATCCAGCCTTCCAGCGGGTCCAGGCCAGGCGGCAGGCCGTAGAGGGCGTCGCCCTCGGCATGGCGCTGCTCGGCCCAGCCGGCCTGCAGCATGCACAGCACGGCATCCAGGCTGTCGCCGCTGGCGTCGGCCACCAGGGCGTCGCGCTGGGCGTGCGTGAGCTTCAGGCGCAGGGCCAGGCGCGTCTGCCCCAGCTCCAGCGCGGTCAGCAGGTCCTTGCGTGCGATCAGGCGGTCTGGCGTCTGCTTGGCCACGTCGTCGCTCTTGTAGCTGCGCCGCTGCAGCACTTCGCGCGCCAGCAGGCCGGGGTAGGCCTCCAGCGCCACGCGCGTGGGATCACCTGCGTGCAGGCCGGGCAGGTGCACGCCGGCATCGAGCAGAAGCGGCAGCCCCGCGTGCAGCATGTAGGCCACGGGCGGGTTCACCCACTTCATCGACGGGCTGGAGCCCGCCGGCCCATCGGTCGCACGGTGCGCGAACTTGCCGCCCACGGGGCGGGCATCGCAGAAGGCCGCGAAGGCTTCGCGGATCTGGGGGCGCGTGAGCGTGCGGTAGTGCTGCATGCTGGCATGCCACTGCAAGGGCCAGCCCAGGGTCTGCAGCAGCTCGCGCGGCAGGCCGAAGGGCAGGTCGAACCCGCCGACCCAGGCACGTGGCTCGGCCAGCCAGCGGCCCACGGCGGCCAGCGTCTCCAGACGCACCAGTTCCGTGAGTTGCACGCGCGCGCCTTCGCGCCGGCCCAGGGCCAGCACCACGGGTTTGCGCCGCGTAGGGCTGCTGGAAAAATCACAGCCAAGCAGCATGGCTTACCCCAGAGCGAGCGCGGTGACGCCGGCCGCAATCAGCACGGCACCGCAGATGCGCGCCACGCGGTCGCCCTCGCCCAGCAGATGCCCGCCGATCAGCGCGGCAAAGAGCATGGACACCTCGCGCGCCGGGGCCACATGCGACAGGGGCGCCTCCTTCATCGCATACAGCACCAGCACATAGGCCACCGGGCTGACCATGGCCACCAGCAGCGCGAAGCGCCACTGCGCGCGCCACAGCTGCCCGGCCGTGGGCAGGTCGCGCAGCACCACGGGCGCGAGCAGCGCCACCCGCACGAAATTGCCCATGTAGTCCACGAGGATGGGCGACATCAGCAGAATCTTGACGGCATAGCCATCGACCACCGTGTAGCTGGCAATGAAAGCGCCCGTGAGCAAGCCGTAGAACACGCCCTTGTGCACGCGCTCGCGCGCGGCCGGGTCGTGCGCGGCACGCAGCAGGGCGGGTCCGCCTGCGATCAGGAACACCCCGCCCACCACGCCCGCAATGCCGGCCATGCCCAGCGCCGAAATGCGCTCGCCCAGCAGCGTGATCGCCACCAGCGAGGACATCAGCGGCCCCGAGCCGCGCGCCAGGGGGTAGACCACGGTGAGGTCGGCCTTGCGGTAGCCGCGCAGCAGGATGACGAAATAGCCCACGTGCAGCAGCCCGCTGGCCGCCACAAAGCCCCACTCCACCGCGCCCCACAGCGGCACCACGTCACGGCCCAGGTACCAGCCCAGCGGCGCCCATACCAGCATCAGCAGCAGCGAAGTGAAGAACGCGAAGCGCGAATCCCCGCCTGCCTTCTTCGCCACGATGTTCCAGCAGGCATGGACCAGGCCCGCCAGGATGATGAGGCCGAAAGCATTGAGGGTCACGGTGGAAAATGCAGGAAAAAAAGCAAAAGGCCGCAGCGCGTTGGCGGCTGCGGCCCGTGGTCGGACGGCGGGCCTTGCGGCCCGGTGCCTGTTATGCGCGCCCGATGATCGACGCCGTGGCCATCAATTCTTCCAACAGCGCGAACGACACCTTGCCCGACACCGCATACGGGTCGAGTTCGGGCTTTTCGGAGTACTTGAGCAAAATGGAATGGTTGATCTTGGACAGGTTCACCTGGCCCATGGTCCAGCCGCCGAAGCGGCGCTCGGAGATCTCCTCGTAGTGCAGCAGCTCCACGTTCTGGTGGCGCGGGTCGCGCTGGATGTGGCCGTACAGGTCGCTCACGGCCGACCGGCCGCCCTCGATGGCCTGCAAAAAGATGCCGCCGCCGTAGCACAGCACCCCGGTGATGCCACTGCCCGGGTTGTGCTGGCGCGATTGCATCAGGATGGCTTCGATGGCGGCGGGCGAGGTGTCCACCGCGCGGCTGGCATAGAGCAGGCGTACGAGCATGGTCAGTTCTTTCCAGGGATGAGGGACAGGAATTCACGGCGCAGCGAGGGGTCCTTGAGGAACACACCGCGCATCACGGAGTTGATCATCTTGCTGTCCATCTCGCGCACGCCGCGCCAGGACATGCAGAAGTGGCTGGCCTCCATGACGATGGCCAGTCCGTCGGGCTGGGTCTTTTCCATGATCAGGTCGGCCAGTTGCACCACGGCCTCTTCCTGGATCTGGGGGCGGCCCATGACCCAGTCGACCAGGCGCGCGTACTTGGACAGGCCGATCACGTTGGTGTGCTCGTTGGGCATCACGCCGATCCAGATCTTGCCGATCACCGGGCAGAAATGGTGGCTGCAGGCGCTGCGCACCGTGATGGGCCCGACGATCATGAGCTCGTTCAAGTGCTCGGCGTTGGGGAACTCGGTGATCGGGGGCTGCGCCACGTAACGGCCCTTGAACACCTCGTTGAGGTACATCTTGGCCACACGGCGCGCGGTGTTGTGCGTGTTGTGGTCGCCTTCCGTGTTGATGACCAGGCTGTCGAGCACGCCCTGCATCTTGAACTCGACCTCGTCCAGCAGCTTCTCCAGCTCGCCGGGCTCGATGAACTCGGCGATGTTGTCGTTGGCGTGGAAGCGCTTGCGCGCGGCGGCAAGGCGCTCTCGGATCTTGACGGAGACGGGCGTGCCTTCTTCGTCCGGCGGGGTGGTCGTCATATCGGCGGCAGTGGGACTGGACATGTCCGGCATCGTAACAGTGATCGAGGGGGACCGCCTTGCAAGGGTTTTGCGCAGCTATCGCCCATGGAACATCACCATATAGCTCCTATTTGTGTAGCAAAAAATCGATGCATGGTGCTCAATAGCGCTTTCCCGTGATCCACAGGGCCAGGCGCATCAGCGCATAGGCCGCGCCATCGAGCACGCGCTGGCGCAGCGGCCGCCCGGCATAGCGCGCCGGCTCCATGCGCCGGCCGGCCTGCTGCATGGCTTGCACCAGCCGTCCGCGCAGGTCGGCGGCAAAGGCCGCATCCTCCACCACCACGTTGGCCTCGCGCGCCAGCAGAAGGCTCAGCGGGTCGAGGTTGGACGAGCCCACCGTGGCCCAGGGCCGCTCGCCCAGCGCATCGACCACGGCCACCTTGGCGTGCAGAAAGCTCGGCGCGTACTCGTGGATCTCCACCCCTGCTTCGAGCAGCGCACCGTACACCGGCCGCGCGGCGTGGTACTGCATGAAATACTCGTAGCGCCCCTGCAGCAGCAGGCGCACGCGCACGCCGCGGCGCGCCGCCATCAGCAGTGCGCGGCGCAGCTTGCCGCCGGGCAGGAAGTAGGCGTTGGCAATGATCACCTCATGCCGCGCCGCCCCAATCGCGCGGCGGTAGGCCTTCTCGATGCGGCTGCGGTGGCGCACGTTGTCGCGCAGCAGCAGCGCGGCGCGCATGGCCGGCCCCTGATGCTGTGCCTCGTCGGCCGCATGCCGGGCGGCACTGGCCACCCGCAGGGCCTGCAAGGCCTCGGGCAGGCGGCGCTCGCGCATGTCGCGCACGGCCTGCATGCGCCACCAGAGCTGGTCCATGGTCTCGCTGGCCGCTGCCACCAGGCTGCCCGTGGCCTGTACGGCAAAGTCCAGGCGCGGTGCGGCCAGCGCGCCGTGGTTGGGGTCGTGCAGATCGTCCAGCACGTTGATGCCGCCGCAGAACAGCACGCAGCCATCGACCACGCACAGCTTGCGGTGCAGGCGGCGCCAGCGCTGCGGCAGCAGCAGGCCCAGCGGCCCGAGCGGCGAATACACGCGCACCTGCACCCCCGCGGCCTCCAGGCGCCCCGCCCATTCACCCGGCAGGGCCCCGGTGCCCACGCCATCCACCACCAGTTGGGTGCGCACGCCGCGCCGGGCGGCCCGCTCCAGCGCCTCGGCCACGCTGGCGCCGCTGCCGGTGAAGTCGAAGATATAGGTCTCGAACTGGATGTCCGACAGCGCGGCATCCATGGCCCCGACCAGCGCCGGGAACAGCTCCTGTGCGCCTTGCAGCAGGAGTACCCGGTGGTCGGCGGCGAAGCTCACAGGCCGAATTCGGCAATGAGGGGCAGGTGATCGGACATGCGCCACCAGATGCGCCCGCGTGGCACATGCAGCGACAGGGGCGTGAGGCCGCGCACGTAGACATGGTCCAGCTGCACCAGGGGCAGGCGCGCGGGGTAGGTGAAGGCCCGGGGCTCCTCGAACTCGTACAGGCCGAAACCCGCGAGCATGCGCTTGACCTGCAGGCCCCAGTCGTTGAAGTCGCCCGCCACCACCAGCGGCGCACTGGCCGGCACCTCGCGCTCGATGAAGCGCTGCAGGCGCTCGATCTGGCGGATGCGGCTGCCCGGGATCAGCCCCAGGTGGACGACGATCACATGGATCTTGCGGCCATGGGCGGCCACCTCCACGTGCAGCAGGCCGCGCTGCTCGAAGCGGTGGTCGGATATGTCCTCGTGCTGGTGGCCGACCACCGGCCAGCGCGAGAGCAGCGCATTGCCGTGCTCACCATGGCGGGTGAAGGCGTTGGTGCGGTAGACGGCCTCGTAGCCCTCGGGCGCCAGGTACTCGGCCTGGGGCAGCTCGGGCCAGCGCTGGAAGTACCTGGCCTCCTGCCGGTTCATGCGGCGCACCTCCTGCAGGCAGACGATGTCGGCATCGAGCTGCTCGACCGCGTGGCCCAGGTTGTGGATCTCCAGCCGGCGCGCCGGGCCGATGCCCTGCACCCCCTTGTGGATGTTGTAGGTCGCCACCCGCAGGATGTCTGTGTTGTCCATGGCTGCCATTGTGTCGCAAGCAACCGACACTTGGCAGGCCGGGCGGTGCTTACCCGCATCGCACAATGCGCACACCGGGCATACACTGTGCTTGCAGTGAGCAGTTACTTTTAATTACACCAACCCTGAGCTGCAGATGGCTACAGCCAAAGACCCGGATCCACCAGAGAGCCTGGCACTGATCATCGACAGCAATGCCACGTCGCGCAGCATCCTGGTGGGGCAGTTGCGCGAGTACGGAGTCACCAAGATAGTGCAGTGCAGCCGCGTGCGAGACGCGCGCGCCCGGCTGGAACACACGGTGTTCGACTATGTGCTGTGCGACCAGTTCTTCAGCGAGTCCGGCGACTCCGGGCAGACCCTGCTGGACGACCTGCGCCGTGCGCAGCTGCTGCCGTTCTCCACCGTGTTCTTCATGGTCACGGCCGAGGCCTCGTACGCGGCGGTGGCCGAGGCCGCCGAGTCGGCGCTCGACGGCTATTTGCTCAAACCCTTCACCCCCAGCGCGCTGTTCGAGCGGCTGAGCCTGGCACGGCTGCGCAAGATCCACCTGAAACCCATTTTCGACGCCATCGAGCAGGAGGATTTCGAACTTGCATCGCGCCTGTGCGTGGAGCGTTTCGAGGCGCGCAAGCCCTACTGGCTGTATGCCGCGCGCATCGGCACCGAGCTGCTGCTGCGCCTTGGCCGCCACGACGAGGCGCGCACGCTGTTCGAAGCCGTGATCGCCGCGCGCGCCCTGCCCTGGGCCAAGCTCGGCGTGGCGCGCGCGCAGATCGAATCGGGCCAGGCCACACGCGCCATCACCACCTTGCAGGGCCTGATCGGCGAGGACGCTTCGTTCGCCGATGCCTATGACGTGCTGGGCCGCGCCCAGGTCGAACTGGGCAACTTTGCCGATGCCATCGAAACCTACCGCACGGCCAGTGGGCTCACCCCCGATTCGGTGGTGCGCCTGCAGAAGCTGGGCATGATGTCGTTCTACATGGGCGACCGCAAGACCGCGTCCAGCGTGCTGGCGCGCGCGGCCATGCTGGGTGTCGACTCCAAGCTCTTCGACTTCCAGGCCCTGGTGCTGCTGGGCTTCTCCTACTTCGCGGACAACGACCGCAAGGGCATCGAGCGCTGCGTGGCCGACTTCACGCGCATCCTGGAGCGCCATGCCGACAGCCAGCGCGTGCAGCGCCTGGCGGACGTGGTGCGCACCCTGCAGCTCATCCAGCAGCGCCAGTTCTCGGCGGCGGTGGCCGCCGTGCGCAACATGGCGCGTGAGATCGACGAAGCCGGTTTCGATTTCGAGGCAGCCAGCAACCTGGCCAGCCTGCTGTCCGTGCTCGGCGCCACCTCCATCGACCTGGCCGACGGGGACAGCTGGGTGCGCGCCCTGGGCATGCGCTATGCCAATACCCGGGGGTTGACCGAGCTGATGGCCAATGCCTGCAACATGCACCCGCCCTACGCGGACATCGTGCGCGGCTGCCTTCCGGAGATCAACAGCACGGCCGAGAAAGCCATGGCGCAGGCCCTGGCGGGCGATGCCGAGGGCGCCGTGCGCAGCCTGCTGCAGCAGGCCGGCACGACCCTGAATTCCAAGCTCGCCGACATGGCCCAGCAGGTGCTGCAGCGCCACCGCGAGCGCATCCCCGATGCCCAGTCCCTGCAGGAAAGCATCGAGGCCGTGCGGGCGCGCTGCGGCAACGCCCCCACGCGCGCGGTGCTGGGGCAGGATGGCGACCGCCGCCCTGGCGGCGTGGTGATACGCACGCGCGCGCCGGCCGTGGCAGCGGCAGCGGTTGCAGCGGCAGCCACCACGGCAGCCCTGAACACCCTCGCGGCGAGCAACAAGCTCAGCGCGGACGACATCCTGGACATGCCGGACGAGCCATCCATCGACGATATCCTGGGCGTGCCCGCCCCCGAACCCTTCGACCCGGCGGAGAAGCTCCGGCTGCGCCCCCTTTAGGCGGCAGCGCCCCAACATCAACCGTAGACCGGGCCCCCTGCCGGCGCGGACGCCGCAGCTGCTGCCATGTGTGCCGGCGCGGACGCCGCCGCAGCTGCCATGTGCAGGGCCCGCCCGTAGCGCGCCGCCAGATCGCGCGTGGCCGCCACCAGCACGCTGGTGTCCACCCCCACGGCCACGAACACGGCGCCCAGCTCCAGGTAGCGGCGTGCCAGTTTCTCGTCGGCCATCAGGATGCCAGGTGCCTTGCCCGCCGCCAGCACGCGGCGGATACCGTCTTCGATGGCGGCCTGCACTGCGGGATGACCCGGGTTGCCCACATGGCCC
Organism: Acidovorax sp. GW458-11-26-14-TSB4; assembly: GCF_059423865.1. Classification (NCBI taxonomy): domain Bacteria; kingdom Pseudomonadati; phylum Pseudomonadota; class Betaproteobacteria; order Burkholderiales; family Comamonadaceae; genus Acidovorax; species Acidovorax sp. GW458-11-26-14-TSB4. The sequence goes on along the minus strand of NZ_JBWKYR010000011.1, from coordinate 169,430 downwards.
ATGCTGGCCGACAGATCGGCCGGGCCGAAGAACACGCCATCCACCCCCGGCGTGCGCGCGATGGCGTCCAGGTTCTCGATGGCCAGTGTGCTCTCGGCCTGTACCAGCAGGCACACCTGGGAATTGGCCTCCTGGAGGTAACCAGGGTAGCGCATCCACTGCGAGGCGCGCGCCAGGCCTGCCCCCATGCCGCGGATGCCGCCCTGCCCGTCGTCCTGCGGGTAGCGCATGGCGCGCACCAGCTGGGCCGCCTGCTCGGGCGTGTCCACCATGGGCACCAGCAGCGTCTGCGCGCCGATGTCCAAGTACTGCTTGATCAGCGCCGTATCGCCCACGGGCACCCGGGCCACGGGGTGCGACCCCGTGCCCAGCATGGCGCGTGCGCTGGCCACGCCCTGCAGTTGCTCCAGCATGCGCGGCACGTCGTTGGGCGCATGCTCGCCATCGAGCAGCAGCCAGTCGAAGCCGGCGCCCGCCACCAGCTCGGCCGCATAGCCGCTGGCCAGCCCGAACCACAGGCCGATCTGCGGCGTGCGCGCCGCCAGGGCCTGTTTGAAGGTGTTCAGGGGTGTCTGCACAGCGATCCCCTCACACGAAACGGAACGCGATATTGCCCAGCGGCCCGTAGTCGGCATGGAAGGTGTCCCCCGCCGCAGCCGCCACCGGGCGGGTGAACGAGCCGCCCAGCACCACCTCGCCCGCCGCCAGCCCCTCGCCATAAGGTGCGAGCTTGTTGGCCAGCCAGGCCACGCCCGTGGCCGGGTGGTTGAGCACGGCCGCGGCCAGGCCCGATTCCTCGATCACCCCGTTCTTGTAGAGCAGCGCGCCGCACCAGCGCAGGTCCACCGCATCGGGCCGCACCGGGCGCCCGCCGGTGACGATGCCGGCATTGGCCGCGTTGTCGGAGATGGTGTCGAACACCTTGCGCATCACGCCCGTGTGGCGGTCGTGCTGCTCGATGCGCGCGTCGATGATCTCGATGGCGGGCACCACGTACTCGGTGGCGGCCAGCACGTCGAAGATGCTCACCGGCGGACGCCCCGGCTCGCCGCGCAGCGGCTTGTTGAGCACGAAGGCCAGCTCCACCTCCACCCGCGGCAGGATGAAGCGCTGCATGGGGATGTCGCCGCCCTCGGCAAAGAACATGTCGTCCAGCAGGGTGCCGAAGTCGGGCTCGGTGATCTGGCTGGCGATCTGCATGGCGCGCGAGGTCAGGCCGATCTTGTGTCCGCGCACGCTGCGGCCCTCGGCGATCTTCATCGCCACCCAGGCGCGCGAGATGGCATAGCCGTCCTGCACCGTCATGCCGGGGTGGCGCCTGGAGAAATGCTCCACCTGCACGCGGGTCTTCTCGGCCTGGTGCAGGTCCTGGGCCAGTTGCTGGATCAATGCATCGCTGAGCATCGTCAATCCTTCCTGTTCTCTTTTGCGGCCTGCCGGTAGTTGGCCTTGAGGTGCTCGGGCACGCGCTCGTCGAAGCCGCAGGCCACGCGCCGCACTTCGGGGCTGTCGCTGGGCTGGTGGCCCACGCCCAGTGCCGAGGCGCGCGGCGCTTCGATGGCCACCACGGTGCCCGCCAGGCGGCCCAGGCCGGTGATCTCGCACTCCACCCGATCGCCCGGGTCCACCGAGCGCGAATGGCAGGGCGTACCCATCAGGATCACGTCGCCCGGCACCAGGGTGATGTGGCGCGCGATGTCGGCCACCACGTAGTGCGGGCCCCAGATGGTCTCGTCGCCGATGTGCGCCTCCTGCACCACCAGGCCGTTGCGGTAGGTGCGCAGCGTCTGCTCGAACAGGTTGACGCCGCGCACGACGCCCGGGCCGATGGGCAAGAGCGTGTCCGCCCCCTTCACGCGCAGCATGCTGCCCTGGTCGGTGTCGCGGTAGTTCTGCAAGCCCATGTCGAGCGCGGGACAGAAGCCCTCGATGTAATCCCAGGCCTCGTCGGGCAGCACGTTGCGGCAGGTCTTGCCGATGACCACGGCGTACTCGCCCTCGTAGTTCAGGTACAGGCTGTCGGCAGGCTTGTGGATCTCGCAGCCATGGCCGTTGACCGAGGTCGGCGGCTTGGTGAAGTAGGTCGGCGTCTCGGTGGGCTTGGGCTGGTTGCGCGTCTCGAAGCTGCGCGAACTGTACGAGATGTGCACCGCGATGACCTTGCTGGGTGCCACCGGCGGCAGGTGCTGCACACGGGCCGTCTCAACCACTCGGCCATCGTCCAGGCGCAACTGGCCCTGCTGTGCGCCCTCTTCCACCATGGTGCCCCAGCAGGCGCTGCCACCCACCAGCACGCGGCGGCGCTCCACGCGCGGGCCGCGCATCACGGCGGGAAGTTCGGTGATCGGGAATTCGAAGTTCATGCAACCACCTCCGCCGTCGCTGGTTCACCATCGAACCACATGTGCACATTGCCCGTGCCGCGTGCGTTCTCGTAGGCCGACAGGGCCACGCCCTTCGCGCGGCAGTCGGCACCGCCCATGGCGCCCAGCATCTGCAGGTAGTGCGCGCCGAAAGCTTCCCAGGGCATCTTGCGGTACTCATCCTGCCAGCGGTCCAGCACCATGTCGTGCCGGCCCTGCTCCATGAGCGCGATGGCGCCCTTGTCGCTCACCACGTTCTCGGGGCGCGAGACATTGCTTTCGTGGAAGATGCGCGGGTGGTTGGGCTTCCAGTCGATGGGGTTGAACCTGTGGCTGAGCGCGCCCGAGGCCAGCAGCAGCACACGCAGGCCGCTGCGGCGCACGGCCTCGGCAATCGCCTCGCCCGATTTCAGAAAGTGGCGCCAGTCGCAGTTCTGGCACGAACTCACGGTGACCACGGACGTTTCGCTGCGCTCCAGGCGCAGGTGCTTGACCAGGTTGATGGTGGCGTACTGCTTGCCCAGGTCCGGGTGGTTGATGACGCGGTTGTAGCCCTTCTGCTCGCGCGAGACGGCCTCGATGGCCAGCGCCAGGTCCGGGTGGCCGCGGTAGTCGTACGGCACACCGTGCAGGTACCAGGGCATCTCGTCGGAGATGAACATGCCCTGGTAACGCGGCGCGCCGTCCACCAGGTGGTAGCCGGTGGTGAACCAGTGCGAATCGAAGATGATGGCCACGTCGGGCCGGGCCGCGGCGATCTTCTCGCGCAGGCGCGCATAGCCGGGGATGAGGTCTGAGTCGGCCCCCGCGCCCTGCAGCACGCGGAATTCCTCGCACTGCATCAGGCCGGGGTGGTGCGAGACGATGGCGGCGCCAACGATGCTTCCCATGGTGTGTGTCTCCTCTGAAGACGGCTTATCGGTGGCTGAAACTTGCGCGGAAAGGCTTCTTCGGAACAACAATGTCCTTCACATCGCAGAAGAACTCGAAGCTCCAATCCCCGCCCTCGCGGCCCACGCCGCTGCGCTTGATGCCGCCAAAGGGCGCGGCCAGGTCGCGGATACCGAAGCTGTTGACCCAGATGAAGCCGGTGCGCACCCGCTGCGCCACGGCACTGGCGTGCTCGGTAGCGCCGTAGCAGACGCCGCCCAGGCCGTAGTCCGTGCCATTGGCCAGTGCGATGGCCTCCTCGTCGCTGTCGAAGCTTTGCAGGGTGAGCACCGGGCCGAAGACTTCGTTCTGCACGATCTCGCTGTCCTGGCGCACATCGGTCAGCAGGGTGGGCTGGTAGTACTGCGCGCCGAAGGGGTGGTGCGCACCGCCCCAGAGCAGCGTGGCGCCATCGGCCACGGCGCGCTGCACGAAGCCGTGCACGCGCTCCACCTGGCGCGGGTGGATGATGGGGCCGACCTCGGTGGCATACTCGCGCGGGTCGCCCACGGTGAGCTTTTCAACATAGCCGCGCAGCGCGGCGACGAAGGCACCGTGCACCTTGCGGTGCACCAGGAAGCGCGTGCCCGCCAGGCACACCTGGCCGGCGTTGCGGTACATCAGCGCGCCGGTGGCGGCGGCGTTGTCGATGTCGGCATCCTCCAGCACGATGAAGGCCGACTTGCCGCCCAGTTCCAGGCTGCAAGGCACAAGGCTGGCGCCGGCCGACTGGGCGATCCACTTGGCCGTGGGCACCGAGCCGGTGAACGAGATGCGCGCCAGCCGCGGGTCGCTGACCAGGCGCGCACCGGTGCTGGCACCCGCGCCCTGCACGAGGTTGAACACCCCGGGCGGCAGGCCGGCAGCGTGCGCGCAGTCGGCCAGCAGGCTGCTGGTCAGCGGCGCCCACTCCGGCGGCTTGACGATGACGCAGTTGCCTGCGGCCAGGGCCGGGCCGAGCTTCCAGGTGGCCAGCATCAGCGGCGCGTTCCAGGGCGTGATGATGGCCACCACGCCGGCCGGATCGTGGCGCACGATGTGGGTGGCCTGCTCGGTCTCGATGGGGCGGTCCTGCAGGGACAGCGCATGCTCGGCGAACCAGGTGATGTTGAGCATGGCGCGCGGCACCACGCCGTGCTTCATGCGCGAGAGCAGCACGCCCGCATCGTTGGATTCAAGCGTGCAGAAGGCCTCGGCGCGCTTTCCGATCTCGGCGGCGAAGCGGTCGAGATACGGCTTGCGCTCGGCCGCCGTGAGGGTGCTCCATGCGGGGAAGGCGCGCGCTGCCGCAGTGACGGCCGCGTCCACCTGCGCGGGCGATCCCGCGCTGATGCGGCCCAGCAGCGCCTGGTCGATGGGCGAATGCAGGTCGAGGCGCATGTCCGAGGCCACGCGCTGGCCGTCGATGTAGTGGTGGGGCGATACGGCAATGCCGGCGACGTTCAGGGTCTCGGTGCTCAAGGGGTGTCTCCATCGGGGCTGCGGTGTGCGCTTTGGTCTCAAAGTATCGTGACGCGATGCGCCGACCACAATCAACGCTTTCTTACCGATTGTGAAGATGGTCTAATGAATGGCCATGTCCCTGCCCCACTTCACGCTGCGCCAGCTCGAAGCCTTCGTCACCGTCGCCGAGATGCGCAGCTTCACCGCCACGGCGGACCGGCTGGCGCTCACGCCCTCGGCGGTGAGCCAGCTCGTGGGCGAACTGGAGGACGTGCTCGATTTCAAGCTCTTCGAGCGCAGCACGCGCCGGGTGGCCATCACCAGCGCGGGGCGGGAGTTCCTGGCTTCGGCCGAATCGGTGCTCAAGCACCTGCGCATGGCGCAGTCGGCCGCCAGCGATGTACGCAACCGCGCGGCTGGCGTGGTGCGCATCGCCGCTCCGCTGGTTGTGGCCAGCGTGATCCTGCCGCGCGCCATCAAGGCCTATCTGCAGGAGCGGCCCAAGGTGCGCATCCACATCCGCGACGTACCGGTGGAAAAGCTCGTGGATGCGGTCGCCAGCGGCGATGCCGACCTGGCGCTGGGGCCGGATCGCGCCTGCGGCGAGGACGTAGCCCGCACCCAGCTCTTCCAGAGCCCCTGGGTGCTGTGGTGCGCCCCCACCCACCCGCTGGCACGCCAGCGCAGCGTGAGCTGGGAGCAATTGCACGCCCACCCCCTGGTGGCCGCAGGTCGTGACCACGAGCGCAGCGTGGCGCAGATGCACACCGGCCTGCCCAGCGAACAGCGCGTGACGCCCGTGGAAATCGTGGACAACATCTCCACCGCCCTGGGCCTGGCGGCGGCCGATGTCGCTGCCACGCTGGCGCCCGACTACGTGGGCGCGCTGGCCAAGCCCCTGGGCCTGGTGCGCCGGCGCATCCTGGCGCCCGAGGCCATGCGCTACGTGTGCCTGTACAGCCCCACGCAGCGCGCCACCTCACCGGCAGCCGAGGGCTTTGCCGAGCACCTGATCAGGGTGCTGCCGCAGCGGCGGTAAACCGGGGCAGCTGCAAGCAGGCCTCGGCGTTGGAGGCGGAAAAACACCGGTCCGCCGCGTCGCGCCAGGGCAGCCACTGGAAGGCCACATGCTCGCGCGGGCTCAGCACCACGGGCGTTCCGGCGGGCACGCACAGACCGAAGACACGCTCGCGGTTGAACACCACGTCCGGCGCATAGCGGTGGCGCCACTGGGGCCAGATGTCATAGATGTTTTCCAGGTACCAGTCGGTCAGCACGCAGCCGGGGGCCCGCACGTCGATGCCGGTCTCTTCCTGTACCTCGCGCGCGGCGGTGGTCTCCCAGGGCTCGTCCTCACTGTCCTTGCTCCCGGTGACGGACTGCCAGTGCTCGCCGCCGTCGGCGCGGCGGATCAGCAGAATCTCCAGGGCCGGCGTGTGGATCACCACCAGCACCGACTGCGGTATCTTGAAAGGCCGCGCCGGCGCCCCCTCCCCCGGGCTGCTCATGCCGCTGCCACGAGGGCGTCGACGTCGTGCGCGGGCCCTTCGGTCAGCGCGCCCAGCGCGCACTGCAGCAGCCAGCGCGCGGAGATGCGGCACAGCAGGCCCTGCTGCCCGGGGTTGCCGCCGCCCGAGGTGGGCACGGGCACCACGGCATCGATCAGCGCAGTGCCGGCAGGCCCGCCCGCCACGCCCACCGGGCGCAGCGCGCGCCGGTCCAGGTCGAGCATGGCGCCGAGCGCATCGACGCGCAGGATGAAATCCCGCGTGCCACCATTCTCCAGCGGCACGCGCACCAGCACCATCTGGCGGGTGGGGTCGGCTGCGCGCTGCACGGGCGCATCGCCCGGCGCCGGCGCCACCACACTGCGCAGGTCCACCACGGAATAGACGCGTGCGCCGATCTGCGCAAGCCCCAGGAACGGCGCACGCGCCCCCCCGCCGTTGAGCACCACCATGTCGGGCGCGGCAGTGACGACCTGGGACGCATCCACCCCGAGCCAGTGGTTGCCGATCAGGAAGGTTGCCATCTGCAGGCGATTCTCCTGGCCCACGCGGGCGGCGCCCGGGTGGGCATCGGGCTGGGGTACCGAAGAAACGACCCCGCGGCGCTCGCACAGGTGGCGCAGCACCAGGCACGCCAGGCCGTGCTCGTAGCCGTCGCTGGTGCGGAACTCGCGGTAGCCCTGGCCACGCGCCTGGCCCACGCCGTAGAGCTGGCCGCCGAGCGCAGCCATGCGCCCGCCCTGGCGGCTGCTGGCAACGGCCTCGCGCGCCTGCATGGTGGCAGCGTCGCCGCTGGCGCGCACCAGCCGGTCGTCTGCATCCACAAAGGCCAGCGCGTCGCGCGCGCCTGTGCCCACGGCGCAGTCGTCCAGGATGGACTGCAACTGGTTGGCCGCGTCCCAGACGATGGCGATGCCACCGAGCACCGGCCCGGACGCGCTGGCGCCCATGCCCTCGCCCACGCCGGTCCGTACCGCGGCGGCATACACGAAGGTCGGGCCTTCGCCGTAGAAACGGCTGGCCTCGTAGCGGCTCACGGTGTAGGCCTGGCTGCCCTGCAGGCGCAGGCAGCGCTGTGCCCAGTCCTCGTCGAGCCGTGCGCCCACATGGCGTGCCTGTCCCGGCTGCGAAACGGCCATGACCCGGCCATCGGTCCCGAACAGCACCAGGCAGGCGTACACGGGGTACAGGCCGTTGATCTCGGCCAGCACCGCCGTGGCCTGGCTGCAGCCCACGGTGCCTGCGGCCAGGGTGCGCGCGAACTGCGGCGTAAGCGCCCACCAGCGGCAGTCGTTGGCACGCTCGTAGAGGTTGCGGTCCAGGATCTGCATGGCCAGCGCGGCGCGGCCCTGGGCGTCGCGCAGCAACGAGCGCATCACCACGCCGTAGAGGTCCTGCAGGGCGCTGGAGAAGGCCTGCGCGGTCTTGCGCGCGGTGGCCCCGATCTCTGCCAGCAGGGTCTTGGCGAACAGGAGCTCGCGCGGCGCTGCGGCCTCCCCGCCCACAGCACCGTTCCCACCGCCCGGCTCGCCGATCTGGTCGAGCTCGAGCAGTCCGTTCCAGACCGAGCGTTCCAGCGCCGACTGGATGGCGGCCGAGCGCCGGGGAATATCGCGCAGCTCCTGCGACAGCAGCTCCGCCTGGCCCGAGAGCTCGCCGGCCAACGCGCTGCGCTCGTCATGGCCGGCCTCGTCGAAGGCCAGGTCCAGCGGCAACAGTGCCAAGCCGCGCCATCCCGGTCCCTGGTAGCCCTGAAAGCCCTGGGTGTCGCGCACGGCCATCAGGTAGCGCCGGCTGGCATGGCGCAGCAGGTGCACGCCGGCGGCCGCCGCCTGGGGCAGCCGCCAGCCTGCAGGCAGTTGCAGCGGGTCGCCCGAGACGAGCACACGCCCATCGGCATCGGCCAGGGCCAGCACCGCATCGCTGCCCTGCGCCGTGCCGCCCTGCGCATCTCCGTCCTGCACCGAATCGAAGATGGCCGGCATCTCGTCGGCGAGCTTGAATTCCAGGCACAGCACACCCACGATGCGCCCGCTGCAGTGCACGCGCCGCGCATAGACCAGGGTTTCGGCGGCGCTGCCGCAAAAGCCGTGCACGGCGTGGCGCTCGACGTAGGCGGCATCGCTTTGCAGCACCGCGCGCAGAAAGGCGCCATCGGCATCCTGCTGGTCGAGTCCCCCCACCGGCGCCACGGCGCGCAGGCTGGCGCAGGGCTCCAGGTCGGTGTCGAAGAGGAAGATGTTGCCATAGACCGTGTACTTGCTGGCGTATTCGGCCAGGCGCGCCTCGATCAGCGCTCGCAGGGCCGGGTCGGGGTCGGCCAGGTACTCGGCCACGCCCACATCGGTGGCAAAGAAGCCGATGTCGGCGGTGCGCTCGAACAGGTTGCGCACCAGCACGTCGATGCACACCTGGGCGCGGGCGCCGAGATCCTCGGTGCGGTTCTTCAGGGCCTCGCCCACCAGGCCCTGCAGCAGGTCGTGCGAGAGCGCCGCAAAGTCCCGCCTCGCCTGGGCCAGGTCACCGCCCGACGAGGCCTTGGAGGACAGCAGCGACAGCGAAGAGAGCAGCGAGAGCTGGTCCCAGGCGCTTTCGACCAGGCGCAGCTCCTGGCGCTGGTGCTGCGCGGACGGCATGTAACGCAGCCATTGTTCGGGAGAGGTCGGGGAGGTTTGCACGGGAAAGGTCCTTTGCGCGGTGGGCCCGGTGACGACGCATTGTGCGGCCCGGCCCGCTGTCTGCAAACAGGCATATTGCAGGCCTTTTGCAAATATATTTCCCAGATTGGGGCAAGGATGACAGGTACGCCCCCAGCGGGCGGACTTCCGCCCCCTACCACCCGCCTCCTGCGTGCGGAGACCTCAGTCCTCCATGGCGCCACCCGCGACCTGCGAAAGCGGCGCGGCCTGACTCAGGGGGTGGTCACTTCCTCGTCGCCACAGGGGGCGGCAGTTCCTTGGCCTGCAGCATCTGCACCTGGGTCACGAGCTTGTTGTGCGAGTCGAGGAAGGCGGCGGCGATCACCTTGCCCTCGTTGGTATTGCTCCAGCCCGCGCCCCCGGCACCGCCCATGCGGCCCCAGAGCAGGCCCGCCGCGCCCAGGTCGGTGCTGCGCGCGGCGCCGGTGGCTGCAGCCACCTGCTCGGTAGTCTCGTTGTCGGTGAGCAAGAGCGCGGTCTGCGCCTCCTTGAACTTGACCTGTTCGGCCAGGCCCACCAGGCCGGCGATGTCGCGCAGCACCGGGATCATGGCGATGATGCCCGCGATGCTGCGGCCCGCATCCTGCTCGCTGAAGGTCAGGCTCGGGGTCAGGGTGTACTGCGCCTCGTAGCCCTTGCCCTTGGCGACGGTGGAGTTCTTGCGCAGAATGCCCGCGTCCTTGAGTTCCTGCTCCTGCACGGTGCCACGCAGGCCGGCCGCACGGTCCACGATGCGAAAGCAGCCGCTCTGCTGCGCGATCAGGCGGATCAGCGGCACGGGCGAGGCCGGCAGCTGGTAGCTGCTGGACACGGTGTAGCCATTCGGGTTTTCGGCCAGGGCCAGGGTGGCCACGGGCTGGGTGCACTTGGTGAGTTCCTTGGCCGCATCCTGTGCGCCGGCCGGGCCGGCAGAGCCGGTGACCACCGAGCCACCCTGGCCCAGCTCGGTCTTCTTTTCACCGCAGCCGGCCAGCAGCAGGGTGGCGGACACCGCCAGCACGAAGGGGGCTTTCATGGAAGAGCGCATGGACGACCTCGGAAGAATGGGGAAAGGGAACGCAAGGGACTCACCCATGAAAAAAGCGGCACCGGCCGATGGCCGCTACCGCTTTGTCCGAAGGCGTGCCCGGTCATGGGGATGACAGGGTGGCTGGCTCCGGCCTGCCTGCTCAGGCCCCCGCCGTGGTCTTCACGGCATCGGGGTTGCGCAGGCGGATGTGCAGTTCGCGCAACTGCTTCTCGTCCACGGGCGACGGGGCCTGGGTCAGCAGGCACTGGGCGCGCTGGGTCTTGGGGAAGGCGATCACGTCGCGGATCGATTCGGCACCGGTCATCAGCGTCACGATGCGGTCCAGGCCGAAGGCCAGGCCGCCGTGCGGAGGCGCACCGTACTGCAGCGCGTCCAGCAGGAAGCCGAACTTCTCCTGGGCTTCCTCGGGCGAGATCTTCAGGGCGTCGAACACCTTCTGCTGCACGTCGGCGCGGTGGATACGGACCGAGCCGCCGCCCATTTCCCAGCCGTTGAGCACCATGTCGTAGCCCTTGGAGATGCACTTCTCGGGCGCCGTGACCATCCAGTCCTCGTGGCCGTCCTTGGGGCTGGTGAAGGGGTGGTGCACCGAGTTCCAGCGCTGGTTGTCCTCGTCGTACTCGAACATCGGGAAGTCCACCACCCACAGCGGTGCCCAGCGGTCTTCGAACAGGCCGGTCTTCTTGCCGAATTCGCTGTGGCCGATCTTGATGCGCAGCGCGCCAATGGCGTCGTTGACGATCTTTTCCTTGTCGGCACCGAAGAAGATCAGGTCGCCGTCCTGTGCGCCCGTGCGCTGGAGGATCTCGGTGATCGCGGCGTCATGGATGTTCTTGATGATAGGGCTTTGCAGGCCTTCGCGGCCCTTGGACAGGTCGTTGACCTTGACCCAGGCCAGGCCCTTGGCGCCGTAGATCTTCACGAACTCGGTGTAGGCGTCGATTTCGCCGCGCGACAGGCCGGCGCCTTCCTTGGCACCGCCGGGCACGCGCAGGGCGACCACACGGCCGTTCTTCATGTTGGCCGCGCCCGAGAAGACCTTGAACTCCACGTCCTTCATCACCTCGGTAAGCTCGGTGAACTCCAGCTTCACGCGCAGGTCGGGCTTGTCCGAGCCGAAGCGGAAAGCCGCATCCTGGTAGGTCATGACCGGGAACTCGCCCAGGTCCACGCCCAGCGTGTTCTGGAACACCGTCTTGATCATGCCCTGGAACATGTCGCGGATGTCCTGCTCTTCCATGAACGATGTTTCGATATCGATCTGGGTGAACTCGGGCTGGCGGTCGGCACGCAGGTCTTCGTCGCGGAAGCACTTGGTGATCTGGTAGTAGCGGTCGAAGCCGGCCACCATCAGGAGCTGCTTGAACAGCTGGGGCGACTGGGGCAGCGCGAAGAACTGGCCGTCGTGCACGCGGCTGGGCACCAGGTAGTCGCGCGCGCCTTCGGGCGTGCTTTTGGTGAGCATGGGGGTCTCGATGTCCACGAAGCCGTTGGCGTCGAGGAACTTGCGCACCTCCATGGCCACCTTGTAGCGCAGCATCAGGTTGTTCTGCATGTAGGGGCGGCGCAGGTCCAGCACGCGGTGCGTGAGGCGCGTGGTCTCACTCAGGTTCTCTTCGTCGATCTGGAACGGAGGCGTGACCGAGGGGTTGAGCACGTTGAGTTCGTGGCACAGCACTTCGATCTGGCCGCTCTTGAGCTTGTCGTTGGTGGTGCCGTTGGGGCGTGCACGCACCACGCCCTTGACCTGCACGCAGTACTCGTTGCGCACTTCCTCGGCGGTCTTGAACATTTCGGCGCGGTCGGGGTCGCACACCACCTGCACATAGCCTTCGCGGTCGCGCAGGTCGATGAAGATCACACCACCGTGGTCGCGGCGACGGTTCACCCAGCCAGAGAGGGTGACGGTTTGGCCCAACAGGGCTTCGGTCACAAGACCGCAATAGTGGGAACGCATGGCCATGGCAGAACTTCCGGCGCCCCTCGGGCGCATTGAGAGAAAAAGGGTTACTTGGGAGGCAGCTGGGTCGGATCGACCGGAGCCACCACGCCCATCGAAACAATGTACTTGAGCGCCGAATCCACGCTCATGTCGAGCTCGACGCAGTCGCTCTTGCGCAGCATCACGAAATAGCCGCCCGTGGGATTGGGGGTGGTGGGCACGTAGACGCTCACGAATTCATCGCGCAGGTAGGCCGCCACCTCGCCGTTGGGTGCTCCGGTCACGAAGGCCACCGTCCAGACGCCTTCGCGCGGCCACTGAACCAGCACGGCCTTGCGAAAGGCGTTGCCGTTCTCGGAAAACAGGGTGTCGGAGACCTGCTTGACACTGGAGTAGATCGAGCGCACCACCGGGATGCGGTGCACCAGGGCATCGCCCCACTGCACCAGCTTGCGGCCGGCGAAATTGCTGGCAATGGCCCCCACCACGAGCAGGATGGCCAGCGTGAGCACCACGCCGAAGCCGGGCACGTGCACGCCCAGCACCCGGTCGGGCTGCCAGGCCTCGGGCAGGATCTGCAGGGTCTGGTCCAGCGTGCTGACGATCCAGTGCAGTACCCACGCGGTGATGACACCGGGCACGATGACCAGCAGACCGGTGAACAACCATTTGCGCAGGGAGGGCATCGGCGGGCTCAGTCTTTGGAGGTGGAGGCTGCACCGGCGCTCGCTGCGCTGGTGCTGGAAGAGGTGTCTTTCTTGGTGGCAGCATCCGTGCTTGCGGCAGGCGCGGCCGCGGGAGCATCGCCGCCCTTGGCGTCGGTGGCGGGTGCGGATGTGCCACCGCCACCGTTGTTGCCGCCACGGAAGTCCGTCACGTACCAGCCCGATCCCTTGAGCTGGAAGCCCGCAGCCGTCACCTGCTTGGAGAACGCCTCGGCGCCGCACGCCGGGCACACCGTCAGTGGTGCGTCGGAGATTTTTTGCAGCACGTCCTTGGCATGGCCGCAGGAGCTGCATTTGTAGGCGTAGATAGGCATGTCGGGCGTGTCGTTGTAGGCAAAGTGCAAAACCTTCAATTATAGGCGTGCACTGCTACCCCTTGTACAGGCCCTCGCCTTGGGGCCCTGCGGCCTATTCCACGCCCACCATGCGGTGGTGGCCGGCGTGGCGGTTGGCCAGCACTTGCGGCGCCAGCGAGCCCAGCACCATGCCCACGATGGCAGCCAGCAGGCCGGCGAGCTGGGCCGGGAACACCTCGCCCCAGGGGGTGTTGAGCAGCAGCAGCCAGGTTCCCAGGCCCAGCACGATGGCCAGGATGGCACCCTGCGTGGTGGAGCGCTTCCAGTACAGCCCCGCGACCAGCGGCACGAACGCACCCACCAGCGGTACCTGGTAGGCGCCCGAGACCAGTTCGTAGATGGAGGTGCCCTGCATGCGGATGGCATAGGCCAGCACGCAGCCGCTGAACACCAGGGTGGTGACGCGCATGGTGCGCAGGTGCTCCTTGTCGGTCATCGTGGGGCGGAACTGGCGCCAGATGTTCTCGGTGAAGGTGACGCTGGGCGCCAGCAGGGTGGCCGAGGCCGTGGACTTGAGCGCAGAGAGCAGCGCGCCGAAGAACAGCACCTGCATGATGAAGGGCATCTTGGCCATCACCAGGGTGGGCAGCACCTTCTGTGGGTCTTCCTTGAGCAGCGCCGCAGTCTCGCCGGGCATGATGATGAGCGCGCTGGCCACGAGGAACATGGGCACGAAGGCGAACAGGATGTAGCAGATACCGCCGATCACCGGACCGCGCGTGGCCGCCTGGATGTTGTTGGCCGACATCACGCGCTGGAACACGTCCTGCTGCGGGATGGAGCCGAACATCATGGTGATGCCCGCGGCGATGAAGAACACCACGTCGTGGAACTTGGGCTCGGGCAGGAAGCGGAACAGCTCGCGGTTGGACGCGAACTCGATCACCTTGTCGGCCCCGCCGGCCATGTTGCCCGCAAACACCGCGATGATGGCCAGGCCCACCACCAGGATGATCATCTGGATGAAGTCGGTCACCGCCACCGACCACATGCCGCCGAACAGTGTGTAGGCCAGGATGGAGACCACGCCAATGGTCATGCCCATGGGGATGCTGATGGCACCGCCCGAGAGCAGGTTGAACACCAGGCCCAGCGCCGTGACCTGCGCCGACACCCAGCCCAGGTAGCTGAGCATGATGATCAGCGAGCAGACGATCTCCACCAGGCGGCCATAGCGCTCGCGGTAGTAGTCGCTGATGGTCAGGAGCGTCATGCGGTAGAGCTTGCCCGCGAAGAACAGGCCCACCAGGATCAGGCAGAAGCCCGCGCCGAAAGGGTCCTCGACCACATTGCCCAGCCCTCCTTCGATGAACTTGGCCGGTATGCCCAGCACCGTCTCCGAACCGAACCATGTGGCGAAGGTGGTGGTGATGATCATGTAAAGCGGCAGGTGCCGCCCGGCGATGGCGAAGTCCGCCGCGTTCTTCACGCGCCGGGCCGCCACGAGGCCGATGGCAATGGTGATCAACAGATAGACAATGACCAGGGTCAACAGCACGGCATGCTCCTCGATGTCGCGAAGGGTGGAAAAAGGGAACGGCTAGAAAATCCGGAAGCGCTGCAGCACTTGCAACTGCTGTACCAGCATGAAGAACAGCCAACCCAGGAAAAAGCCGATGCCTGAGTAGATGATGCCGTTGAGCAGGCGGTTGGTGCGTTTTTGCTCGGCCAGCAGCTCCATCAGCTCGCGCCGGTGGTTCTGCGGCCGGTTGCGCAGGTAGTCGTGCAGCAGGCGCGGCAGCTCGGGCAGCATCTTGGCGAAGTGCGGGCCCTCGGCCTGGATTTCGCGCCACAGGCGCTGCGGCCCCATCTGCTCGAGCATCCATTTTTCGAGAAAGGGCTTGGCGGTGCTCCACAGGTCGAGTTCGGGGTCGAGCTGGCGGCCCAGGCCCTCGATATTGAGCAGCGTCTTCTGCAGCAGCACCAATTGCGGCTGGATCTCCACGTGGAAGCGGCGCGAGGTCTGGAACAGGCGCATCAGCACCATGCCCAGCGAGATTTCCTTGAGCGGCCGGTCGAAGTACGGCTCGCAGACGGTGCGGATCGCCGACTCGAGGTCGTTCACCCGCGTATCGGGCGGCACCCAGCCGCTTTCGATGTGCAGCTCGGCCACGCGCTTGTAGTCGCGCCGGAAGAAGGCCGTGAAGTTCTGCGCGAGGTACTCCTTGTCGAACTCCGTCAGCGTGCCCACGATGCCGAAATCGAGCGAGATATAGCGCCCGAAGGTCGCGGCGTCCAGGCTCACCTGGATATTGCCCGGGTGCATGTCGGCATGGAAGAAGCCGTCGCGGAACACCTGGGTGAAGAAGATGGTGACGCCATCGCGCGCGAGCTTGGGAATATCCACCCCGGCGTCGCGCAGCCGTTCGATCTGGTTGATGGGCACGCCGTTCATGCGTTGCATCACCATCACCTCGGCGTGGCAGAAGTCCCAGAAGATCTCGGGGATCAGCACCAGGTCCAGGCCGGCCATGTTGCGGCGCAGCTGGGCGGCATTGGCGGCCTCGCGCACCAGGTCGAGCTCATCGTGCAGGTAGTTGTCGAACTCGGCCACCACCTCGCGGGGCTTGAGGCGCTTGCCGTCTGCCGACAGGCCTTCCACCCAGCCGGCCATCATGCGCATCAGCGCCAGGTCCTTTTCGATCACCGGCAGCATGCCCGGGCGCAGCACCTTGACGGCGACTTCGCGCGCTATGCCATGGCGGTCGCGCAGGGTGGCGAAGTGCACCTGGGCAATCGAGGCACTGGCCACCGGCACGCGGTCGAAATGCGTGAACACCTCGTCCACCGGCCGGCGGAAGGCGCGCTCGATGGTGGCGATGGCGATGTCGGAGTGGAACGGCGGCACCCGGTCCTGCAGCAGCGCCAACTCGTCGGCGATGTCCGCCGGCAGCAGGTCGCGCCGGGTGGACAGCACCTGGCCGAATTTCACGAAGATCGGCCCCAGGCGCTCCAGCGCCTCGCGCAGGCGCTGGCCGCGAGGGGCGTCCAGGTTGCGGCCGATGGAGACGATGCGCGAGACCAGACGCAGCCACGGCTTCTGGAAGCTGTCGAGCACCAGCCCATCGAGCCCATAGCGGAACACCACCCAGAGGATGGACGCACCCCGGAGAAATTGCTTCATGGACCGGTCCGGTCGGCGCCAGGGCTGGTGCTGCTGCTACCGCCCGCCGGCGGAACGGGGGCCGGAGCTGGTGCCGGTGGGTACGCTGCAGCGGCGGGGCCGCTGCCACCATCGGCCGGCGGCACGCGCGAGCCCACGAACTGGCGCAGCGCCTGCGCGGCCTTGCGGGCCACTTCGCTGATGGTGTGGGCCGGTGCATCGCCCACCACGCGCGAGAGGTCTTCTTCCAGGTCCCAGCGCACGTTGTCCACCAGCCAGTTGATCTCGGCCGCCAGTTGCACGTCGCCCTCGATGCGGATGGCGGGCTTGTCGCCGCGCAGCGCCACCTGGGCCAGGGCCAGGGGCGAGGTTTCGGTGATCTCCAGCTGCAGGTCGGGTACCGCGCCTTCGGCGGCCAGGTTCAAAAGGCCGGCCGGGGTGATCACCAGCGCCATGGAGAACGCACGCCACTGCACGCGCGCCACGCGCCCGCGCTGGCGCACCAGGCGGTCCATGGCTTCCCGTTCCTGCATGAGCACGTGGTTCAGGAACAGCACCAGCCGCTGCTGCACCTCGTGCACCAGCCATTGCGGTGGTTGCGGGCCTGCGGCCAGGCGCTCGAAGAGGCCGTCCAGGAAGGAAAAAGGGGACTGTGTTGCCATAGTCCCCAATTATTCCCTGAACTCGGCCCAAAACATGGGTTTTGGGCCGATCCGAGGTGATTTACAAAGCCGCGATCACTGCAGGGCCTGCACGCCGGCCACCAGCCAGCCGCTGGCACCGCTCTTGGCCTTGGTCATGTTCCACACTTCGCGGAAGGGGCTCGGGCCGGCCGAGAGTTCTTCGCGGATCATGCCCGAGAACTCCACGCTGGCCATGTAGCCATCGTCCAGCTCTTCGATGCCCAAAAGCTGCGCCTCGATCATCACCACGTCGGTGTGGTTGGGCTCGGCGCCGCGGTGCGTCTCGCGCTCGGCCAGCTGCGAGCGGATCTCTTCGAGCATGCTGTCGGTCATCATGGAGCGCAGGGTGGAGATGTCCGAGCGGTCCCATGCGGCCTGCAGCGTCACGAAGTTGCGCTTGGCTGCGGCCAGGAAGCCGGGCGTGTCGAAGCCCTCGGGCACGCCCCAGTTCTGCGAGCCAGCCAGGGCCGAAACCCCTGCCCCGGCGGCGGCACCGGTCAGGCCGGAGCCGATCACCACGCCCGAACCGGCAGCGCCAGCCGCAGCGGGCTGCTGTGCACGCGCCGCATCGAAAGCCATGCTGTTGCGCTCCCAGGGACGGGCCGATGCGTCGTTGCCGACGTTGTTCGGGCTGTACTGCGGAGGCACCTGGGCGGCGGCCGGCGTGGCCGCACCTGCGCCCTGGAAGGCAAAGGGCGAGCCGCCTGCGGCTGCACCGCCCTGGTTGCCGCCGCCATTGCGCATGCGCATGACCATCTTGAAGATGGCGAACGCCGCCACGGCCAGCAGCAGGATCATCAGGATGTTGCCGAAGCCTGCACCCAGGCCCAGCGAACTCGCCAGCCAGGCCAGGCCCAGGCCCGCAGCCAAGCCGCCGAGCATGGCGCCCCAGGGTTTCTTGGGCGCTGCAGCGGCAGCAGGGGCCGCAGCCGGCGTAGCCGGCTTGGCCGCGTTGTTGGCGTTCTGGGCAGGGCCGCCGGGCGCCGCGGATTCGCGCTGCGTCACGTTGCTGGACTGCTTGCCCACCGAATTGCCGCCACCCAGGCGGCGGGCGTCGGCATCCGCATGCGCGAACGCCAGCATCGCCACCAGAACCACAGACCACAGTTTCATCATGTCATCTCCATCTTGTATACGGCTGAACCTTGCCGTTCAGCACTTGATTCCAACATGCAAGGCCACTATGCCGCCAGTCATGTTGTGATAGTCCACATGCCCAAAGCCAGTTTGCTGCATGAGGCTTTTGAGTTCTTCCTGGCTGGGGTGCATGCGGATCGATTCGGCCAGGTAGCGGTAGCTGGCATCGTCGCCGGCGACGAGTTTGCCCAGCTGCGGCAGCACCTTGAAGGAATACCAGTCGTAGGCCTTGGTCAGCGGCTTGGCCACCTTGGAGAACTCCAGCACCAGCAGCTTGCCACCCGGCTTGAGCACCCGGCACATCTCTTTCAGCGCAACATCCTTGTGCGTCATGTTGCGCAAACCAAACGCCACGCTCACCACGTCGAAGTGCGCATCGGGAAACGGCAGCTTCTCGGCATCGCAGACCAGGGTGGGCAGCACCACGCCCGCATCGATCAGCCGGTCGCGCCCGGTGCGCAGCATGGCTTCGTTGATGTCGGTATGCACCACGCGGCCGGTGGCCCCCACCTTCTTCGAGAAGGCCAGCGCCAGATCGCCCGTGCCGCCCGCGATGTCCAGCACCTGGCTTCCTTCGCGCAGGTTGGCCACCATCACGGTGTAGGCCTTCCAGGCGCGGTGCAGGCCGGCCGACATGAGGTCGTTCATGACATCGTATTTCGACGCCACCGAATCGAACACGCCGCGCACGTGGCGTGCCTTGTCCTGCTCGTCGACCGACTGGAAACCGAAGTGGGTGGTGCTCATGGGATTCATGCTAGGCGCGTGGGCGCCCCAGGTACAGCGACAACCCCGCACTGAAACGGGGCATCTGCCGCAAGGGTTTTGGAAGTATGGGCATCAAAAGGCAGGCAACACCTGTCCATGAAAGCCCGGTTTGCTATTATAAAAAGAGCAACCGGAGCCGGCACGCGGGTTCCGGCATGGTGCGCGCGGGCCACAGTGGTGCGCCGGCGCGCCGGCGCGCCGGGGTCAGTGGCTACTGCAAGCGCCGCCGCCGTGGCTGTGGCCCTTGGCAGCCGTGCCCATGGGCGCATCGCGGTCCACGCCGGCCTCGGCCAGCCGGCTCTCGTACTGCGCCCACAGCACATCCTGCTGCTGGCCCAGCTCGTACAGGTAGTCCCAGCTGAAGATGCCCGTGTCATGCCCGTCCGAAAAGACCGGCTTGACGGCGTAGTTGCCAATGGGCTCCAGGCCGTCGAGGGTCACGTCGCGCTTGCCAGTCTGCAGCACCTCCTGGCCAGGACCGTGGCCCCGCACTTCGGCCGAAGGCGAGTACACGCGCATCAGCTCGAACGGGATGCGGAACGCCGCACCGTCCGAGAACACCACTTCGAGCACCCGCGACTTGCCGTGCACCGTGAGCGCCTGCGGCGTGGGCGAACCCCCTTTCAAACCTGCCATGGATACCACCTCGAAAAAATCGGCGCGGCGACGACTGCCACGCCGGCCCGCATTGTCCACTCAGAGCCTTTGAAGGGCTGCCACCATCACGGCCTCGACGGCGGGCAGGCGCGCGCGCAGTGCCGCCTCCTCGCCCTCTGGGCTGGGCCGCTGCACCGGCGCCCACACCGGTGCCGGGAAATGGCTGTCCCAGGAAAAGCGCGCGATCACGTGCCAGTGCAGGTGCGGCACCATGTTGCCCAGCGCCGCCAGGTTCACCTTGGTGGGCGCCAGATGGTCGCGCAGCGCCTGCTCCACCGCCGTGACGGCTTCCATGCAATGCATGCGCTCGGCCGCTGAAAGATCGGAAAACTCGGCCGCATGGGCATTCCACACCACGCGGTAGAAGGCCGGGAAGCCCGCTTCGTCCGCACGGATCACGCGCAGACGAGTGCCACGCCAGACCAGCGTACCGCCATCGGCGGCGCACAGGGGGCAGGCAATGCGTTCACTCATACGAGCACCCGCTCGATGCCGCCGGCATTGGCGCGCTCGACGTACTCGGGCATCCAGTTCTCACCCAGTATCTCGCGCGCCATCTCGACCACGATGTAGTCGGCTTCGAGCAAGCCGTTGTTCAGGTCGTCCTGGTAGCGGTTCAGGCCCTGCAGGCAGCTCGGGCAGCTGGTGAGGATCTTCACGTTGTCCTGCGCACCCACGGCACCGCTGGCGCGCAGCGCGGCCTCGCCCTTCTTGATTTCCTCTTCCTTGCGGAAGCGGATCTGGGTGGACACGTCCGGGCGCGTCACGCCCAATGTGCCCGATTCGCCGCAGCAGCGCTCGCTCTTGAGCACCTGCTCGCCCACCAGCGCTTTCACGGTCTTCAAGCCGTCCTGCTGCTTCATGGGGCTGTGGCAGGGCTCGTGGTACAGGTAGGCGCCCTTGCCCTGCAGGGCGATGCCCTTTTCCAGCAGGTACTCGTGGATGTCGATGATGCGGCTGCCCGGGAAGATCTTGTCGAACTCGTAGCCCTGCAGCTGGTCGTAGCAGGTGCCGCAGCTCACCACCACGGTCTTGATGTCGAGGTAGTTGAGCGTGTTGGCCACGCGGTGGAAGAGCACCCGGTTGTCGGTGATCATCTTCTCGGCCTTGTCGAACTGGCCGCTGCCGCGCTGCGGGTAGCCGCAGCACAGGTAGCCCGGCGGCAGCACGGTCTGCACGCCCGCATGCCAGAGCATGGCCTGCGTGGCCAGGCCCACCTGGCTGAACAGGCGCTCCGAGCCGCAACCGGGGAAGTAGAACACCGCCTCGGCCTCGGCCGTGGTGGCCTTGGGGTTGCGGATGATGGGGACGTAATCCTTGTCCTCGATGTCCAAGAGCGCACGCGCCGTGCGCTTGGGCAGGCCGCCGGGCAGCTTCTTGTTGATGAAGTGGATCACCTGCTCCTTGACCGGGGCGGTGCCCACGGTGGCCGGCGGCTTGGCGGTCTGCTTGCGGCCCACCTTGCGCAGCAGGTCCACGGCCACGCGCTGGGCCTTGAAGCCCACGTCCACCATGGCGCTGCGCATGAACTTGATGGTCTCGGGGTTGGTGGCGTTGAGCATGGTCATCGCCAGCGCATTGCCGGGGCGGAAGGTTTTCTTGCCCATCTTGCGCAGCAGGTTGCGCATGTTCATGGTGACGTCGCCGAAGTCGATCTTCACCGGGCAGGGGCTCTCGCACTTGTGGCACACCGTGCAGTGGTCGGCCACGTCCTCGAACTCCTGCCAGTGCTTGATGCTCACGCCGCGGCGGGTCTGCTCCTCGTACAGGAAGGCCTCCACCAGCAGCGAGGTGGCCAGGATCTTGTTGCGCGGGCTATACAGCAGGTTGGCGCGCGGCACGTGCGTGGCGCACACGGGCTTGCACTTGCCGCAGCGCAGGCAGTCCTTGACCGAATCGGCAATCGCGCCGATGTCGCTCTGCTGCATGATCAGCGACTCATGCCCCATGAGGCCGAAGCTCGGCGTGTAGGCATTGGTCAGGTCCGCATGCAGCAGCGCCGGATCGCGCGCCTGGCCGCCGGGGGTGGCGTCCATGGCCAGCACCGGCGCGGCATCGCGCAAGAGCTTGCCCTTGTTGAAGCGGCCCTCGGGGTCCACGCGCTGCTTGTACTCGGCAAACGGGCGCAGTTCCTCGTCGGTGAGGAATTCGAGCTTGGTGATGCCGATGCCGTGCTCGCCCGAGATCACGCCATCCAGGCTGCGCGCCAGCACCATGATGCGCTCCACCGCGCCGTGCGCGGTCTGCAGCATCTCATAGTCGTCGCTATTGACCGGCAGGTTGGTGTGCACGTTGCCGTCGCCGGCATGCATGTGCAGGGCCACCCAGACGCGGCCCTTGAGCACGCGCTTGTGGATGGCCGTGGCTTCGTCGAGGATGGGCTTGAAGGCTGCCCCGGCAAAGATGCCCGACAGGGGCGCGCGAAGCTGGGTCTTCCAGCTCGCGCGCAGGGTGTGGTCCTGCAATTGGGGGAACAGGCTGTCCACGTTCTGCAGCCAGGTGGCCCAGAGCGAGCGCACCTCGGCCACCAGGGCGATGGCCTGGGCCACGCGGTCCTCGAGCAGCTCGGCCGAGGGGATTTCATTGGCGTCGTCCTGCTTTCCGAGGGGCAGGTTGCCGCGCTCGAAGAAGTCGGTGAGCGCATCGCACAGCTTGATCTTGTTTTGCAGCGACAGCTCGATGTTGATGCGCTCGATGCCGTCGGTGTACTCGGCCATGCGCGGCAGCGGAATCACCACGTCCTCGTTGATCTTGAAGGCGTTGGTGTGGCGGCTGATGGCAGCCGTGCGCTTGCGGTCGAGCCAGAATCTCTTGCGCGCCTCGGGGCTGATGGCGATGAAACCCTCGCCATTGCGCGAGTTGGCGATGCGCACCACCTCGCTGGTCACGCGCGCCACCTCGTCGGCGTTGTCACCGGCGATGTCGCCGATCAGCACCATCTTGGGCAGACCGCCGTTGCCCTTCTTGCTCTTGGTGGCGTAGCCCACGGCCTTCAGGTAACGGTCGTCCAGGTGTTCCAGGCCTGCCAGCAGCACGCCCGAGCGCTTCTGCTCGGCGAACATGTAGTCCTTGATCTCGACAATGCTGGGCACCGCGTCCTTGGCGTTGCCGAAGAACTCCATGCACACGGTGCGCGTGTGCTCGGGCATGCGGTGCACCACCCAGCGCGCGCTGGTGATCAGGCCGTCGCAGCCCTCCTTCTGGATGCCCGGCAGGCCCGAGAGGAACTTGTCGGTCACGTCCTTGCCCAGGCCTTCCTTGCGGAAGGTGCGGCCCGGGATGGCGAGCTGCTCGGTGCGCACCGGTGTCTTGCCGTCGGCCTCGAAATACTGCAGCTCGAAGGTGGCAGTCTCGACGTCGTGGATCTTGCCCATGTTGTGGTCCAGGCGGGTCACTTCAAGCCACTGGGCTTCGGGCGTCACCATGCGCCAGCTGGCCAGGTTGTCCAGGGCCGTGCCCCACAGCACGGCCTTCTTGCCGCCTGCGTTCATGGCGATGTTGCCGCCGATGCACGAAGCCTCGGCACTGGTCGGGTCCACGGCGAAGACGAAGCCCGCGCGTTCGGCGGCGTCGGCCACGCGCTGGGTGACCACGCCGGCCTCGGTCCACACCGTGCCCACATCGCGGTCCATGCCCGGCAGGCGGCGCATCTCCACCTCGGTCATGGCTTCGAGCTTCTCGGTGTTGATGACCACGCTCTTCCAGGTCAGCGGGATGGCCCCGCCGGTGTAGCCGGTGCCGCCCCCGCGCGGGATGATGGTCAGCCCCAGTTCGATGCAGCCCTTGACCAGCAGCGCCATCTCGGCTTCGGTGTCGGGCACCAGCACGACAAACGGGTACTCCACGCGCCAGTCGGTCGCGTCCGTCACGTGGGACACGCGCGAGAGGCCGTCGAACTTGATGTTGTCCTTGGCCGTCAGGCGCCCCAGCGTGCGCTGGATGCGCCGGCGCAGCTCGCCGGCCTGCACGAAGGTGGCGTTGAAGGCGGCCACGGCCTGGCCCGCGGCCTGCACCAGCTCGCCCACCAGGCGGTCGCGCCCGGCGTCGTCGCCCGGGGTGCGGCGCTTATCGATCTCGGCCAGGCGGTGCTGCAGGGCCTCCACCAGCTGCTTGCGCCGGCCGGGGTTGTCCAGCAGGTCATCCTGCAGGTAGGGGTTGCGCTGCACCACCCAGATGTCGCCCAGCACTTCGTACAGCATGCGGGCGGAGCGCCCGGTGCGCCGTTCCTTGCGCAGCTGGTCGAGCACCTCCCAGGCCGGGGATCCGAGCAGGCGGATCACGATCTCCCGGTCGGAGAACGAGGTGTAGTTGTAGGGGATCTCGCGCAGACGCACAGGCTCGGCGGCCTGCGTCTGCAAGGCAGCCAACGCTATCGGAACATTCATGGGGGTCTACCTGGGGTGGGCGCTGCGCGCCCATGAGCCTCGGGGGCGTGATTTTATGCCACCCGCCCGCGGACTGCCCGGGACGGGGCATCCGGGGTCGCAGAGCCCGCCTAGGCGCGCTGGTGAGCGCCCTGGCCGAGGGCGTCGTTCGCGGGGCCCGGATGCGGCAGCATGCCCGGGATGGTGCGCGCCACCACGTCGGCAATACCGCCGTGCTCGTCGTTGTGCACCACGATGACCTGCCCCGAGCGCAGTGCACGCAGCAACTGCGGCGTGAGGCGAAAGCTGGCCGAGAGCTTGTCGTCATCGAGCGCAGGGATCTTGCCGCGGCGCTCCACCCGGCGGCGGATCTGGTTGTAGAGGGCCCAGGTGGCCAGCACGCTGGCGTTGAACAGGGCGATCACGATGTACCAGCCCAGCGTGTCGATGGTGGCATGCAGCAGCTCCAGCCGCGAGGCTACATCCGGCCCCTGGTAGCGCATCATGGCCAGGATGCCGCGCGCGAACAGGTAAAGAAAGCCTGCCCAGGCCAGCAGCGTGGCCAGCACGTCGACCAGGCGCATCAGTCCGCCCTGGCGGGTATGGATCAATGGGCCGTTCATGGCGCAGGCCCCTTGGCGCTGGCGCTGGCAATGCCGCGGTCGGGGCTGACCCAGCGCGCACGCGCCTGCTTGGAGCGCAGCATGACCTTGGGGAAGCTCATCAGGGTGGTGAACAGGCTGAGCATCCAGAACACCACGGGGTACCAGATCATCCAGAACAGCGTGCTGCGGATGCCGGGCTCGTAGCGCCGCTCGATGGACACGCTCACCGCGAACTGCAGCAGGCAGGTGACCGACAGCACCAGCCCGGTGAAGGACGGCGGCATGAGCCGGGGCACGAACAGGTTGTCGGGCATCTCGAACAGCTTGCCCAGCAGGTACAGCACGATGGTCAGCGCGAACATGAAGGCCCAGCCGGTGGACATGCAGAACTCCAGCATCAACAGCCACATGCGGCGGTTGCGCCAGTTCCACATGCCGCGCAGGTTCTTGAGGAACACCTCGGCACCGCCCTGCGCCCAGCGCAGGCGCTGCTTCCACAGGCCGCGCAGCGTCTCCGGCATGAGGATCCAGCACAGCGCACGCGGCTCGAAGAAGATCGACCAGTGGCGCTTTTGCAGCTTCCAGCTGATGTCGATGTCCTCGGTGATCATGTCGGGGCTCCAGTAGCCCACGTCATCGAGCGCGCGCCGGCGAAAGGCCGCCACCACGCCCGACACCGTGAACACCTGCCCGTACACGCGCTGCGTGCGCTTGATGAGCCCGATGATGGACGAGAACTCCCCCACCTGGATGCGCCCCACCAGCGTGGAGCGCGTGCGGATGCGCGGATTGCCCGTGACGGCGCCCACGCGCGGGTTGTTGATCAGCGGCGCCACCAGGTAGGCTACCGCATCGCGGTCGAGCAGCGCGTCGCCGTCGATGCACACCAGGTATTCGCTGCGCGCGGCGGCCGCGCCCATCTGCAAGCCGATGGCCTTGCCCTGGTTCTGTGCCAGGTGCACCACGCGCAGGCGCGGGTGCTCCGCGGCCAGCGCATCGAGCACCTCGCCCGTGTTGTCGCGCGAGCCGTCGTTGATGGCGATGACCTCGATGTTCGGGTAGCGCTGGGCCAGCGCCGCGCCCAGCGTGTCGGCAGCGTTGTCGCCCTCGTTGTAGCAGGGCACAAGAATGGACACCAGGGGCTGGCCCGCGAGTTCAGGCGGCAGCACGTCGGGCCCCCAGGCCCAGTGCCGCTCCCAATGCATCCAGTAGTACAGGCCGCCGGCGATCCAGATCCCGGACATGAACAGCGGGTACAGGAACACGAAGTCCAGCACCGCGTCGCTGGTGAACAGCATCTGCAGCCCGAGCGGGCCGCCGATGATGAGTGCCAGCACCGCCAGCGCGATGGCGCGGTGCATCATCATGGCTGCATGGCCCCGCTGTTGGAGAGCACCGGACGCATCACCTCGACGCTGGGCACGCCGGTGATGAAGTTGTCGGGGTAGTAGCCGAAGCTGCGCGCGCCACGCACCTGCAGCCGGCGCATCCAGTGCGCCAGGCGCTCGCTGGCCACCGGCTGGCCGGTGCGCCAGTCCACGGCCTGCAGCTCGAAGATGGTGCGGTCCACCGCGCCCGGGCGGCGCGTGATGCTGTCCACCACGCGGTCCAGCCAGGCGTCGGCCTCGCCTTCGGGCACCTTCTCCATGAGCGGCATCGCCATGGGCGCGGTCCAGTCGTAGGAGGCGAGGAAGTCGTCCAGGTTCTGCGCAAACCATTCCTCGCTCTCGGGCGCGAGCATGGGCATGGCGAAGATGTTGCGTGCCGTCTTGACCTGGGGCCCGCGGATGGCGCGCACGCGCTCCGCCAGGTGCAGGGTGAAGTCGGTCAATGCGCGCGTCTTGAAGCGCGTCCAGCGCCGGTGCACGGCCGGGTCGGCACGCAGCTCGGCCACGGTGCCGGGCAGGCCGGCCTGGCGGTAGGCGGCCAGGGCCGCAGGACTGCCGTCCTCGAAGTCGGAGAGCAGCGCATCGTCGTGGAACAGCACACCATCGAACCAGGCGCTCTTGGCCAGGTCTTCGTACAGGTCGGTGATGCGCGAGCGCACCGTGGCGTCGAAGGGCGACAGGCGCCGGTACTGGCCGGTGTCGGCGCTCACCTGGCCCTGGGCGTCCAGGCGCAGCACGCGCGGCAGCGCCGGGTCGAGATCGAACGCCAGAACCGGCATCCAGGCGTACACCGCCACGCGCGTGCGTGTGCGCAGCTGCCAGGCCACGCGGTTGAACAGGTCGGCGCGCATGGGCAGCCAGCGGTTGGGGTAGTACAGGGTGTGCACCGTGCCGTCGCCCTGCGCATCGGAGAAGGCCTGCAGGAACACCGTGTTCACGCGCAGGTCCGAGATGCGCTGCACCAGGTGGTCGAAGTTGCGCGCCTGCTGCGCCGGGTCTTCGTCGTACAGGTAGTCGAGGTCCACGTGGGCCACGCGCAGCACGCGGTGCTCCTGGGTGGAGATGACGGCCGAGGCGAACTGGTCCACCGAAGGGTCGCCCGTTACCAGCAGGCGCGGCGTATTGTAAAGATTGGCGGTGTGGCCCATGCCCTCGTCGAGCGTGGCGGCGATCTGGTAGCCATGGCGCTTGACCACCGCCAGGGCCGTGCCGTTGGCGGCGCCGTAGGGCCAGATCCAGACCCGGGGGGATTTGCCGGTCACCTTGCGGATCTTGGCCGTGATGGCCACCACGTCGGCCTCAAGGCGCCGGGTGAAGGCCTCGTCGCTCTCATACGTGGCGGTGGCCGGATCGTACTGGCGCGTGGCCGCGGCGGGCTGGGTGTTGCCCTGCGGGTTGGCCAGCACGCCTTCGTGCAGGTCGTCGGTGTGCGCACCCACCTCCACCAGGCCGGAGGCCGCCATCTCCGCCACCTGCGCCCAGGTGGCGAAACGCTCGCGCGGCGTGGGCAGGCCGCCAAAGTCCACGGGCTGGTCCGCCGGGGCGTCCAGCCAGGCGCCGACCGGCGCCAGCACGGCGGGCCAGCCGGTGGCCTTGAGCAGCGGGAACACACGGTCGTAGAAGCTGCGGTAGCCGTCGTCGAAGGTCAGCAGCACGGCCTTGGGGGGCAGGGGCTTGCCGCCGTCGCGCGCGGCCAGGATCTGGTCGACCGACACGGGCTGGTAGCCGTTCTCGCGCAGCCAGCCGAAGTGCGCCACCAGCCGCTCGGTGCGCACGCCCAGGTAGCGCGGGTCGCCCTCGCCGTCCTGCACGTCGTGGTAGGCCACGGTCACGAAACTGTTGGCCGGCCAGGGGCGGTCGGCCTCGGGCAGGGCGCGGTCGCGCGGGTGCACGAAGGGCTGCGCGGTGCCTGCGCAGGCGGACACCAGCGCTGCGATGGCGAGCAGGGCAGCGAGGCGAAGGAACGCGGGAATCATCGAGGAGGCCTCAGAATTTGTAGAGAAGGTCGAACGCGGCGCGCCGGATGTTCTCGTCCACACCGTCATAGGGGCGGCGGGTGATGGAGAACGCCAGGCCCAGCTCGAAGGTGTCGTTCATGCGCAGGCGCTGGCCATAGCCGAAGGTGGCGACTCCGCCGGTGCTGTAGCCCCGCTGGCCGTAGGAGCCCACCCCCAGCTGGAAGCGCTGGCGCCACTCCGTCTGGTAGTGGCGGTACAAGACGTGTTGCACGTCCAGTGTGGGCATCGCGAACCAGTCGGACTCGGGCGCAAAGTACGGGCCGCCCGGCTGGCTGTTGCGCGAGCGCGAAAGCTCCAGCACCAGATCGCCATAGAGCCCGTAGCGCGTGAAGATGCGCTCGCGCCCCACGATGCCGAAGGAGGTGCGGCGGTTGCCATCGGAGTAGTCGAGCGCTCCGAGTGTGAGATTCCACTCGCGCCGTTCGTTTGCACGCCAGCGCAGGCCCGCGGTGGCGCTGTTGGCGGTGATGTCGCTGCGCAGTGCGCGAAGGGGCGTATCGCGCGAAATGCGCTCCGCTGCACCGCTGACCTGCCACTGGTCGCTGAATTCGTGCCGCGCTTCGAGCCGCAGCCCGGTGCGGTGGCCGTAGCCGAAGTCGTGGCTGGACACTTCGCCCTCTGCCGTGTTGTCGCGCCCGCGCCATTCGGCCCCGGTGCGCACGGTGCGGTGCAGGCCGCGCCCTTCGCGGAAATCGCCGCTGCCGAAGCCGTAACCGGCGAAGACCCGCCAGTTGTCCTTGATGGGGGCGCTGTAGACCGCCGTGTCGATGCCGTAGTCGCCGTTGCCGGTGGACGGGTTGGGGCTCGAGGAGAGCCCGCGGTAGCCGGAGATGCGCAATTCGGGCATGCGGTAGACACGACGCACCCGGTCCAGGCGCTGCGCTTGCAGGTTCTCGGGGTAGCGCGCCATCACGTCGTCGGCCAGTGCATCGGCCTGGGCCCATTCCTGCAGGTCCAGCGCGGTGAAGCCCTGCTGCAGCTCCAGCGAGAGCGCGCGCGGCTCCATGGCCTCGACCATCTTGAGCTCTTCTTCGGCGCGCCGCGGCCAGGCGCGGCCGCGGTAGACGCCGGCCAGCGCGATGCGCGCGCCCAGGTTGCCCGGGGCCATGGCGACCATGCGCTCGAAGCGCAGCTGGGCTTCGGGCGTGTCGTCCGAGAAGCTGTGCGCCTGGGCGGCTTCCATGGCCGCGCCGGCCCAGGCGCCCAGGCCCGAGGGAATCTTTGCCAGGGTCTGCGCCGTGTCGTCGGCCAGCGCCACGGCCTGGTCCATGGCTTCGACCTCCACCAGCGCGTAGAACAGGCCGGAGGCATCGCCCGCGCTGCCCACGGGATCGGCCTTGTGGCGCTCGCGCAGTTCGCTGTAGAGCCGGCGCGCCGCCTCGGCCTGGCGCAGGTAGAGGTAGGCACCGGCCACCCAGCGCAGCGCGTAGTCGGGCACGGGCACACCGTCGCGCCGCAGGGCCTCGTATTCGGACACCGCAGTGTCCATGCGGGCGCGCACCGTGAGGGCGCCGATGCGGTCGACGCGCATGCGCTGCACGTCGCGCAGCGCCTCCGGGTCTGTGCGCAGTTGGGTCAGCACCGGCTCGTAGAAGGCCAGCGCGCGGTCTGCCAGCGCAAAGCGCTGGCTCTCGCCCCGGGCGGGAGAGAAGGACAGGCGCACCAACTCCGCCCCGATGTCGCCCAGCAACCGGCGCTTTTGCGGGCTGCCCAGCAAGGAGGGCCTGGCGTCCACGAGTTCCTGCGCCTCCATGGGCAGCCCGGCGGACTGCAGCGCGTCGGCATAGGCAGACTCCACGCCAGCGTCATCGGGCGCCAGCGAGCGCGCGCGGCTGGTCTCGGCCAGCGCAGCATGGAAGCGGCGCGCGGCCGTGTGCACGTAGGCCAGCGCCAGGCGCCGGCGCGCCACCATGGGGGCGTCGGCCACCAGGGCCAGGGCCTTGGCCTGCGCGTCGGGGTCACGCCCGGCGTCGGCCAGCACCTGGATCTCGCCGATGCGCAACTGCGGGTCTTCCGGCTTGAGCGCCAGCGCGCGCGCATACAGGGCCAGGGCCTCATCCCATTGCCGCAGGTTGCGGTGGGCCAGGGCCACGTTCGCCAGTGTGCTCACCGGCAGTTCGCGCCGGGCACCGTGCTCGCGGTACACCTGCACCACTTCCTCGTCGAGCCGGGCCCAGCCGGCGATGTCGATCCAGTCGGCGACCAGGCGCGCGGCATCGGGCCGCGCCAATGGCTCCTGGCGCAAATATTCCAGGGCTGGCGCGGTGTCGCCGCTGCGTGCGCGGCGCACCAGCGCGTCATAGGCCTCGGCCGGCAAGGTGGCCGCATGCGCCAGCACGCAGGCCAGGGCACCGGCGGCCAGGGCAGCTTGCAGGGTCTGGCGCGCAGGCACACCATGAGAAAACGATTTCCCGGACATAGGGCAACGAGGATTCAGCGGAACAGGTGCGTGCACGGCCCGTCGCAGGCAACGCCTGGAGGGCCGCCTCTCGCAATGGACCCGGTGGCAGGCACCGGCGTGCGAAAGGGCTTCACAAATCCTTTTGTAAGAATTTGTGTGAAGTGCAATATTTTATAGCAGGTGCGAGGATAGGCAAAACGTCTGTCGTATGGAGTGCACATGCCCTCCATACGGACGGATTGGGCGACTGGATGTGTAACAGGACCATGCAGCAATAATGACAGGGGAACCCACCAATGCGGAGGTTTCGGACTGTTAACTATTCTGTCCGGGCGCTGCGCCCGGCATGTCGGAAACGCCCTGTGCAAGAGGTCAGCCATTGCCCCGCATGGCGCTGCCCACGCCACAGCCGCGCCGGGGCCACTGCTGCCGGCAGCGGCCCCGCGCCCTCAGCTTTCCATCAGAACAGTACGCGCGTGCGCAGCGTGCCGCCCACCTGGGCCAGCTTGTCCAGCGCCAGGTCGGACGAGGCGGCGTCGATGTCGATCACCACGTAGCCGATCTTCTCGTTGGTCTGCAGGTACTGGGACGAGATGTTGATCTGGTTGTCCGAGAAGATGCGGTTGATCTCGGACAGCACGCCCGGCACGTTGCGGTGGATGTGCAGCAGGCGGTGCTTGCCCGGGTGGGCGGGCAGCGCCACCTCGGGGAAGTTGACCGACGAGGTGCTGGTGCCGTTGTCGCTGTACTTCACCAGCTTCTCGGCCACTTCCAGGCCGATGTTGGCCTGCGCCTCCATGGTGGAGCCGCCCACGTGCGGCGTGAGGATCACGTTGTCCAGCCCGCGCAGGGGGGACTGGAACTCGTCCTTGTTGGTGCGTGGCTCCACCGGGAAGACGTCGATGGCGGCACCCAGCAGCTTGCGCGCCTTGAGCGCCTCGGCCAGCGGCTCGATCTCGACCACCGTGCCGCGTGCGGCATTGATCAGGATGCCGCCCGGCTTCATGGCCGCGATCTCGGCCGCGCCGATCATCCACTGGGTGGACGGCAGTTCAGGCACGTGCAGGCTCACGATGTCGCTTTGCGCCAGCAGATCGTGCAGCTTGTGCACCTGGCGCGCATTGCCCAGGGGCAGCTTGTTGACCACGTCGAAGAAGGCGACATGCATGCCCATGGCCTCGGCCAGCACCGAGAGCTGGGTGCCGATGGAGCCGTAGCCGACGATGCCCAGGGTCTTGCCGCGGATCTCATAGGCGTTGTCGGCCGATTTGAGCCAGCCGCCGCGGTGCGCCACGGCATTTTTTTCCGGAACGCCACGCAGCAGCAGGATGGCTTCGGCCAGCACCAGCTCAGCCACCGAGCGGGTGTTGGAGTACGGGGCGTTGAACACCGCGATACCGCGCTCGCGCGCGGCGTCGAGGTCCACCTGGTTGGTACCGATGCAGAAGCACCCCACCGCCACCAGCTTGTTGGCACGCGCAAACACCTCTTCGGTCAGCTGCGTGCGCGAGCGGATGCCCAGGAAATGCACGTCGGCGATCCTGGCCTTCAACTCCTCGTCGGGCAGCGCGCCGGAGACGGTTTCGATCTGGGTGTAGCCTGCGGATCGCAGCACTTCCACCGCAGAGGGGTGGATGCCTTCGAGCAGCAGGAATTTGATCTTGTTCTTGTCCAGAGAGTTGTTGGCCATGGCAGTTGATGGTTGCGAAAGAAATCGGAACGGGTCAGAAAACGCAATTGCGCACCGGATGAGGGCAGCACAAGCACCACTATGCACCAAGCATGGTGCAACGCACAAAACCTTGCCCAGCTCCGAGAATGCCCAAAGCTGTCACATAATCGTCACAAATAAACACATCAGCCGGTCACAGAGGGATTTCCCCCGTTGTGACCATGGCCGACAACGACACATCATTGTCACAAGGGCTGCCTAGCATCCGCCCTTTGTGCATTTCGCCATCCTCCAGAAGGAACTTTCCATGCAATTCAAGCACCTGGCACTGTCGGCTGCCATCGCCCTGTCCGTCTGCGCACCCGCGCAGGCCCAACAGCAAGTAGAAATCCAATGGTGGCATTCCATGAGCGCCGCCCTGGGTGACTGGGTGAACGATCTGGCCAAGCAGTACAACGCCAGCCAGACCAAGTACAAGGTCGTGCCCACCTACAAGGGCTCGTATGACGAATCGATGACGAGCGCCGTGGCGGCTTTCCGCGCCGGCAATGCGCCCCACATCATCCAGGTGTTCGAAGTGGGCACCGCCACCATGATGGCCAGCAAGGGCGCCATCGTTCCCGCCGCCAAGGTGCTGAACGACGGCGGTTTCAAGTTCGACCCCACCCAGTACGTGTCGGCCGTGGCCGGCTACTACACCGCACCCAACGGCCAGATGCTGAGCTACCCGCTCAACAGCTCGACCACCATCTTCTACTACAACAAGGATGCTTTCAAGAAGGCCGGCCTGGACCCTGAAAAGGCCCCCAAGACCTGGCCCGAAGTGTTCGCTGCCGCCTCCAAGCTCAAGGCCAGCGGCCACAGCTGCCCGTTCACCACCAGCTGGATCAGCTGGACGCAGCTGGAAAGCTTCTCGCTGTGGCACAACACGCTGTTCGCGTCCAAGAACAACGGTTTCGACGGCAACGACGCCCAACTGCAGATCAACACCCCGCTGCACGTGCGCCACTTCGAGAACCTGGCCAAGGCTTCCAAGGACGGCAGCTTCGTCTACAAGGGCCGCGCCAATGCGCCTGACGCCTCGTTCCCCTCGGGCGAGTGCGCCATGATCACCGGCTCGTCGGGCCTGTACGCCCGCGTCGCCAAGGAAGCCAAGTTCGCCTACGGCATCTCGGCCCTGCCCTACTACGACGACGTGAAGGGCGCGCCCCAGAACACCGCCATCGGCGGTGCCAGCCTGTGGGTGATGTCCGGCAAGAAGGCCGAGGAGTACAAGGGCGTGGCCGACTTCCTGAACTTCCTGAACGACACCAAGATCCAGGCCGCCAGCCACCAGCGCACCGGCTACCTGCCCGTGACCACGGCAGCTTACAAGCTGACCGAAGCCTCCGGTTTCTATGAAAAGAACCCCGGCACCGACGTGGCCGTGACGCAGATGATCCGCAAGGCCACTGACAAGTCGCGCGGCATCCGCCTGGGCAATTTCGTGCAGATCCGCACCATCATCGACGAGGAAACCGAGCAGATCTGGTCGGGCAAGAAGACCCCCAAGGAAGCCCTGGACACGGCCGCAACCCGCGGCAACGAGCAACTGGTGCGCTTCGCACGCGCCAACAAGTAAGCGCTTTTCGAGCGTTCATGGCAGCGGCACCGGCACACCGGCCGGGTCGCTGCCGAAAGCCCGCCTCCCTTGCAAACCCACCCGGTTTGCTGGTTGGCGGGTTGTCTTTTTGAGAGTCTGGACATGGAAAAACGCGTTCTCTTTCGCTCCGCGTGGCTGCCGTGGGTGCTCATTGCCCCCCAGTTGGCCATCATCAGCGTCTTCTTCTTCTGGCCCGCGGGCCAGGCCCTGGTGCAGTCGCTGCAGGAGCAGGACGCCTTCGGCACGTCGACCAACTGGGTCGGATTCGACAATTTCAGGACGCTGTTCAACGACCCGGGCTACCTTGCGTCCTTCAAGACCACGGCCTTCTTCTCGGCCCTGGTGGCGGTGATCGGCATCAGCGTGTCCCTGGTACTGGCCATCTTCGCCGACCGCATCATCAAGGGCGCGCTGGTCTACAAGACCGCCCTGTTGCTGCCCTACGCCGTGGCCCCCGCGGTGGCTGGCGTGCTGTGGATGTTCATGTTCTCGCCCTCGCTGGGCGTGGTGGCCTACCTGCTGCGCAAGTCGGGCTTCGACTGGAACCACCAGCTCAATTCCGACCACGCCATGGCGCTGATCGTGATCGCCTCGGTGTGGAAGCAGATCTCCTACAACTTCCTGTTCTTCCTCGCGGGCCTGCAGTCCATCCCGAAATCGCTCATCGAGGCCGCCGCCATCGACGGTGCCGGCCCCTGGCGCCGGTTCTGGAGCATCCAGTTCCCGCTGCTCTCGCCCACCACCTTCTTCCTCCTGGTGATCAACGTGGTCTACGCCTTCTTCGACACCTTCGCCATCGTGGATTCCACCACGCATGGAGGCCCGGGGCGCGACACCTCGATCCTGGTCTACAAGGTCTACCACGACGGCTTCAAGGCCATGGACATGGGTGGTTCGGCCGCGCAATCGGTGGTGCTGATGGTGATCGTCGTTGCCCTGACGGTCATCCAGTTCCGTTATGTGGAAAAGAAAGTGCAGTATTGACCATGGTAGAGCGCAGCCCTTACCTCAAACTCTTCTCGCACCTGATCATGGTGCTGGGCGTGATCATCGTCGGCTTCCCGCTGTACCTGGCCTTCGTGGCGTCCACCCACACCGCCCAGGACATCGTGCAGGCGCCCATGCCTCTGCTGCCCGGCAGCAACTTCTGGCAGACCTACCACGACACGCTGTTCGGCGGCGGCGCCGGCGCCGGCTCCACCGCGCCCGTGGCGCGCATGATGTGGGTGAGCTTCGTCACCGCGATCGTGATCACCGTGGGCAAGATCGCGATCTCGCTGCTCTCGGCCTTTGCCATCGTGTACTTCCGCTTTCCGTTCAAGGGCATCTGCTTCTGGCTGATCTTCATCACCCTGATGCTGCCCGTGGAAGTGCGCATCGGGCCCACCTACCAGGTGGTCTCCAACCTGGGCATGCTCAACACCTATGCGGGCCTCACGGTGCCGCTGATCGCCTCGGCCACGGCCACCTTCCTGTTCCGGCAGTTCTTCCTCACGGTGCCCGACGAATTGGTCGAAGCCGCCCGCGTGGACGGTGCCGGCCCCATGCGCTTCTTCAAGGACATCCTGGTGCCGCTGTCGCGCACCTCGATCGCGGCGCTGTTCGTGATCCAGTTCATCTACGGCTGGAACCAGTACCTGTGGCCGCTGCTGGTGACCACCTCGGAAGACATGTACCCCGTGGTCATCGGCATCAAGCGCATGATCGCCGGCGGCGATGCCGGCAATGAGTGGAACATCGTGATGGCCACTGCGCTGCTGGCCATGCTGCCGCCCGCGCTGGTGGTGGTGCTGATGCAGCGCTGGTTCGTCAAGGGCTTGGTGGACACCGAGAAGTAACAGGCCGCACACACCCTCTCTATGACCGTGGCGGCACCACCCATGCCGTCCAGACACAAACCAGATCCTCCAGTTGTTATGGCATCCCTCTCTCTTCGCAACATCGTCAAGCGCTACGGCACCGGCCCCAAGGCCAACCAGGTCATCCACGGCGTGAACGCCGAGATCAAGGACGGTGAGTTCGTCGTCATCGTCGGCCCCTCGGGCTGCGGCAAGTCCACCCTGCTGCGCATGGTGGCGGGGCTCGAGGAAATCTCCGGCGGCGAGCTGCGCATCGGCGACCGCGTGGTGAACGACCTGGAACCGGCCCAGCGCGACATCGCCATGGTGTTCCAGAACTACGCGCTCTACCCGCACATGACGAACTTCGAGAACATGGCCTACGGCCTGAAGATCGCCAAGGTGCCCAAGGAAGAGATCAAGGCGCGCGTGGACAAGGCCGCCAAGATCCTGGAGCTCGGCCACCTGCTCGAACGCAAGCCGCGCGAGCTCTCGGGTGGCCAGCGCCAGCGCGTGGCCATGGGGCGCGCCATCGTGCGCCAGCCCCAGGTCTTCCTGTTCGACGAGCCGCTGTCCAACCTGGACGCCAAGCTGCGCGCCCAGACCCGCCTGGAAATCCAGAAGCTGCACCGCGAGCTCGGCATCACCAGCCTGTTCGTGACGCACGACCAGGTCGAAGCCATGACCCTGGCCCAGCGCATGATCGTGATGAACGCCGGCAACATGGAGCAGTTCGGCACGCCCGAAGAGGTCTACCACACGCCCGCCACGACCTTCGTGGCCAGCTTCATCGGCTCGCCACCGATGAACCTGCTCAAGAACGCCCCAGGCGGCAAG
Organism: Acidovorax sp. GW458-11-26-14-TSB4; assembly: GCF_059423865.1. Classification (NCBI taxonomy): domain Bacteria; kingdom Pseudomonadati; phylum Pseudomonadota; class Betaproteobacteria; order Burkholderiales; family Comamonadaceae; genus Acidovorax; species Acidovorax sp. GW458-11-26-14-TSB4. The sequence continues at coordinate 133,321 of NZ_JBWKYR010000011.1, read as the reverse complement.
GAAGGCACCATCCTCGGCATCCGCCCCGAGCACCTGGACGTGGGCAGCGACGGCTGGGCCGTGACGGTGGAAACCGTGGAGCTGCTGGGCGCCGAGCGCCTGATCTACGGCCGCCTGAATGGCGAGCAGCTCATCGTGCGCGTGGAGGAAGGAACCCATTCGCCAGCGCCCGACTCGGTGATCCACGTCGCGCCGCGTACGGACCGCCTGCACGCCTTCGACGCAGCCACGGGCAAGCGCATCGCTGGCTGACGCGCCATGAGCCACGAGCAGATCCCCGCCTGGCCCTACCCCCGCTGGATCGCCCACCGGGGCGCGGGCAAGCTGGCACCCGAGAACACGCTGGCGGCCTTCCGCCTGGGTGCCCAGCATGGCTACCGCATGTTCGAATGCGATGCCAAGCTCAGCCGCGACGGCGTGCCCTTCTTGATGCACGACGCCACGCTGCAGCGCACCACCAACGGCCAGGGTACCGGCGGCGACCTGGACTGGAGCGCTCTGTCGCAGCTCGACGCGGGCGGCTGGCACTCGCGCGCCCATGCGGGCGAACCCCTGCCCACGCTGGAGGCGCTGGCGCGCTACTGCATCGCCAATGGCTATTTCCTGAACATCGAGATCAAGCCCACGCCCGGGCACGATGAAGTGACCGGCCGCGTGGTGGCCGAGACCGCTGCCCGCCTGTGGCAGGGCCAGGCCGTGCCGCCCCTGCTGTCATCCTTCCAGCCTGCCGCGCTGGCCAGCGCCCGTGCTGCCGCACCGCAGCTGCCGCGTGCCCTGCTGGTGGACGTGCACCGCCAGGGCTTCGTGGATGAGGCCGTCGGCCTGGGCTGCATGGCCATCGTCTGCAACCATGCGCTGTGGGATGCCGCCTTGGTGGCCACCGTGCAGGGCCAGGGCATGTGCGCGCTGAGCTATACCGTGAACGATCCCTGGGCCGCACAGCGCCTGATCGCGCTGGGCACGGACGGCATCATCACCGACCGGGTGGATCTGTTCAGCCCGGCGGGCTGAAGAACCGGCCGGCACCCCGCCGCGGCGGGCTGGAACACTCTCTCACAAGGACTGCAGTGGGCGCAGCACAATGCGGGCATGACATTGCATTGCATCCGTGCCCGCCTGGCGGCTGGCGCTGCCTTCCTGGCTTTCGTGCTGGCGCTGGCCGCGTTGGCGCCGCCTACCGCACACGCCCAGGGCCGCACGCCGGCCCCTCCTGCAGCCCCCGCCAGTGCTTCCGGCAGCGAAAAGCCCGAACTGCCCAGCGTCGACGCGCTGCGCGAGCGCTTCGAGGCCATCCCCACAAAGATCGGCGAAGACGACGACTACCGCCAATGGCTCAGCGACATCTCGGCCATCGGCACGGCAGCCACCCAGGTGGCGGCACGGCGCGCCGAAGCGCTGGCCGACGTCGACACGCGGCTGTCCGGACTGGGCCCGGCCCCGGACAAGGGGGCCACGGCAGAGGCCCCCGACGTGGCGCAGCAGCGCAGCGCGCTGGCCAAGGAGCGCAGCAGCATCGATGCCGAGCTCAAGCTGGCGCGCCTGATCGCGGTGGATGCCGAGCAGCGCGGCGCCGACATCATCCGCCAGCGCCGTGAGCAGTTCCAGACCGCGCTCACGACGCGCATCGACTCGCCCCTGACCGGCAGCTTCTGGCGCAATGTGCGCAGCGCCTTCCCCGGCGATCTGGCACGCCTGCAATCGCTGGGCACCGAGCTGCGGCAAGCGGCAGCCCGGGCCTGGGAGCCCGCACACCGCACCGGCTTCGTGGTCAGCATGGCCATGGCCTTGTTCGTGGCCATTGCCGGCCCCTGGCTGGCCGAGCGCCTGCTGCTGCGCCTGGCCCCGGCGCGGCTGCCGCCAGGGCGGCTGCGCCGTTCGCTGCTGGCCTTCGCATCGGTGCTGGTGCACACCATGCTGCTGGCCCTGGCCGTCCAGTTGGCCTGGGGCGGGCTCACGGTGGAGGCGTCCCCGAGCCCGCGCCTGCAGGCCTTCGAGCGCGCCACCCTGCAGCTGGCGGTGTTCGCGGCGTTCATGATCGCGCTCGGCCATGCGCTGATCTCCCGCAAGCGCAGTTCCTGGCGCCTCACCGCCCTGTCGGACGAGCTGGCCACGCGCCTCGCCCCCTACCCCTGGTGGCTGGCGCTGACGACCGTGCTCGGCGGGCTTGTCATCGAGGTCAACCGCGTGGTGGGCGCCAGCCTCTCGGCCGAGGTTTCGGCACACGCCGTGTCGGCCCTGCTGATGGCTCTGGTGATCCTGTGCGCACTGCGCCACCTGCGCGCCCCTGCCGCAACACCATCCGCTGGCGTGGGCCAGGAAGGGCAGGATGGCAGCAACGCCAGCGAGCCAGCCTCGCAGGCACCGGCCCCCCGCCCCATCTGGATGGGCCTGCTGGTGGCGGGCGCGGCCGCCACAGCCATCGCCATCCTGGTGCTGCTGGTACTGGGCTTCGTGGCACTGGCGCACATGCTGGCCGGCCAGATGGTCTGGACCGGCGTGGTCTTTGCCACCACCTACCTGCTGTTCGAGCTGGTGGAGGACGTGGCGCAAGCCGTTCTGTCCTCGCGCGGCGGCTTTGGCCAGCGCCTGCACAAGGGCCTGGGCATCGACGGCAAGCTGCTCGACCAGAGCGCCGTGGTGGCCTCGGGCGCGCTGCGCGTGGTGCTGCTGTTCTACATGGTGATCGCCTTGCTGGCCCCGCTGGGCACCGCGCCGGACGAAGTGTTCCGCCGCGGCGGCAGCGTGAACCAGACGCTGCAGGTGGGCAGCGTGACGCTGGCGCCGCAGGCGCTGCTCACGGCGCTGGCGATTGCCTGTGCCGGCTTCGTGATGATCCGCATCCTCAAGCGCTGGCTCAGCGACCAGTTCTTTCCCAACACCTCGCTGGAGCCTGGCATGCGCAGCTCCATCGTCACCCTGCTGGGCTATGTGGGTGGCGTGGCGGTGATCGCCATCGCGCTGGCGGGCCTGGGGATCAGCGTAGAGCGCATCGCCTGGGTGGCGAGTGCGCTCTCGGTGGGGATCGGCTTCGGGCTGCAGGCCATCGTGCAGAACTTCATCTCGGGCCTTATCCTGCTGGCCGAACGGCCGGTGCGCGTGGGCGACTGGGTGGTGCTGGGCGAGACCGAGGGCGACGTGCGCCGCGTGAACGTGCGCGCCACCGAGATCCAGCTCGGGGACCGCTCCACCGTGATCGTGCCCAACTCCGAGTTCATCACCAAGACCGTGCGCAACATGACGCTCACCGGCGCCCCGGGCCGCGTGCTGCTGCGCCTGCCGGCACCGCTCGATACCGATGCCCAGCGCATGCGCACGCTGATCCTGGAGGCCTTCACCGCCCACGAGGGCATCATGGACGACCCCGAACCCATCGTGCAGCTCGAAGGCATCCTGAACGGCACGCTGACCTTCCTGGCGATTGGCTATGTGAGCAACCCGCGCAATGCGGGTGGGGTGCGCAGCGATCTGCTGTTTTCCATCCTGGACAAGCTGCGCGATGCGGGCCTGGCGCTGTCGCCGCCGGCCACCACCGCGGTGGCGCACAGTGCGCGGGCACAGGGAGGAGATACGCCCCTGGCGCCGGTTGCGCCGGGCTGACTCAGGCTTTCCAGCTTTTGCCCAAGCACCACTGGCAGGTGGCGCAGGCCACCACCAGGGCGGCATAGGTGGCCATCTTGCCGTCCCGGCCCAGGACCACCAGGCCGGCCAGCAGCACGGCGCTACCCACTCCCAATTGGATAGCGAACTGTGCCCATGCAGCGTAGTTCGAACCCGATTTCCAGCGGAGGATGCGGCTGCCCAGCGCCATCAGGACCGCCATGGCTGCGGCCGGGGCGAAGAAGTTGAGCAGGTGGTTGAGCGTGTCCAGCGGACCCATAGGAATTGACCCAGATCAAGGCTATCCCAGGCAGTTGTACCGGGATGTTCCAACGATTTTATAATCGGGGCATGGCAGTCTGGGCCCTCGGCATCAACCACACCACCGCGCCCCTCGATCTGCGCGGCAGGTTCGCGTTCGCGCTCGACCAGATTGCGCCCACCCTGCAGGGCCTGCGCCAGTCGCTGGGCCAGCAAAGCCGCCACCCCAGCGTGGAAACGGCCATCATCTCCACCTGCAACCGCACCGAGATCTACTGCGCGGGCGAGCAGGCGGCCATCGACCACACCCTGGGCTGGCTGGCGCAAAGCGGCGGCGTGAGCCCGGCGCTGTTGCGCTCGCACTCGTATTCGCTCGAAGACAGCCTGGTGGCGCGCCACGCTTTCCGCGTGGCCAGCGGGCTCGATTCCATGGTGCTGGGCGAGGCGCAGATCCTGGGCCAGATGAAGGACGCCGTGCGCGCCGCCGAGACGGCCGGTGCCCTGGGCACCACGCTGAACCAGCTGTTCCAGCGCAGCTTTGCGGTGGCCAAGGAGGTGCGCACTTCCACCGAGATCGGTGCGCACAGCATCAGCATGGCGGCCGCCGCCGTGCGCCTGGCGGGCCAGCTGTTCGAAGACCTGGGCAAGATCCGCGTGCTCTTCGTGGGCGCGGGTGAGATGATCGAGCTGTGTGCCACGCACTTCGCGGCCAGGAACCCCAAGCAGATCGCGATTGCCAACCGCACACTGGAGCGTGGCGAAAAGCTCGCCACGCGCTTTGGCGGCGAGGTGATGCGCCTGGCCGACCTGCCAGAGCGGCTGCACGAGTTTGACGCCGTCATCAGTTGCACGGCCAGCAGCCTGCCCATCATCGGCCTGGGTGCCGTGGAGCGCGCGCTCAAGAAGCGCCGCCACCGCCCCATGTTCATGGTGGACTTGGCCGTGCCGCGCGACATCGAGCCCGAGGTCAAGGCCCTGGGTGACGTTTACCTGTACACCGTGGACGACCTGGCCAGCGTGGTGCAGACCGCCCAGGCCAACCGCCAGGCCGCCGTGGCCCAGGCCGAGGCCATCATCGATGCGGGCGTGCAGAGTTTCATGCACTGGATGGACCAGCGCCACCCCGAAGGCGGCGTGGTGCCCCTGATCCAGCAGCTCAATGCCCAGACCGACAGCTGGCGCGCCGCCGAGATCGCGCGCGCCAAGAAGCTGCTGGCCCGCGGCGAGGACGTGGATGCCGTGCTCGAAGCCCTGTCGCGCGGCATCACGCAGAAGATGCTGCACGGCACCATGGCCGAGCTGCATGCCGGCGATGCCGAGATGCGTGCCCAGACGGCGCAGACCGTCTCGCGCCTGTTCCTGCGCTCGCAAAGCAAGCACAACGGCCTGTAGCGGCGACCGCCGCCCCACCGGCCCGCTGTCCGCTACCGGCAGCATCCGCTGCGAAAGCGCAGCCCCCTCCCCACTTTTTGGCACCGCATGAAGACCTTTCTCCGAAACCAGCTGGAACGCTATGCCCAGCGCCTGGGCGAACTCGATTTCCTGCTCTCGCGCGAGGACATCATGGGCGACATGGCGCAGTACCGCCTGATCTCGCGCGAGCACGCCGAAGTCACCCAGGTGGCCGGCCGCTATGCCCGCTACCAGCAGCGCGAGGCCGACCTTGCCGGCGCCCGCGAGATGCTCGCCGACCCCGACATGGCCGAGATGGCGCAGGAGGAAATCACCAGTGCCGAAGCCGAGCTGGTGGAACTGGAAGACGAGCTGCAACGACTGCTGCTGCCCAAGGATCCGGATGACAGCCGCAACGCCTTCCTGGAAATCCGTGCCGGCACCGGCGGTGACGAGTCGGCCCTGTTCGCGGGGGACCTCACGCGCATGTACTCGCGCTATGCCGCCAACGTGGGTTGGAAAGTCGAGGTGGTGAGCGAGAACGCGGCCGAACTCGGGGGCTACAAGGAAATCGTGCTGCGCATCGAGGGGGACAATGTGTATGGTGCCCTCAAGTTCGAGTCCGGAGGCCACCGCGTGCAGCGCGTGCCCGCGACCGAGACGCAGGGCCGCATCCACACCAGCGCCTGCACGGTGGCCGTGATGCCCGAACCCGACGAGACCGAGACCATCAAGCTCAACCCGGCGGACCTGCGCATCGACACCTTCCGCGCCAGCGGCGCCGGCGGCCAGCACATCAACAAGACCGATTCGGCCGTGCGCGTGGTGCACCTGCCCACCGGCATCGTCGCCGAATGCCAGGACGGCCGCAGCCAGCACAGCAACAAGGCCAAGGCGCTGCAGGTGCTGCAGGCACGCATCCAGGAAAAGGAGCGCAGCGAGCGCGCCGCCAAGGAAGCCGCGCTGCGCAAGGGCCTGATCGGCAGCGGTGACCGCAGCGACCGCATCCGCACCTACAACTTCCCGCAGGGCCGGCTCACGGACCACCGCATCAACCTCACGCTGTACAAGCTGCTGCTGGTGATGGAAGGTGACCTGGGCGATGTGCTCGAAGCTCTGGCCCATGCGCGTGAGGCCGAGCAGCTTGAGGAACTGGAGACCAGCGCGGCGGTCTGATCCCCTGCAACGCCCTGCCCGCCATGGACGACACCACCGCCAACCCGCCCGCCACCGTGGCCGATGCCCTGGGCCAGGCCCGCACCCTGGGCCTGGCGCGCATCGACGCGCAACTGCTGCTGCTGCAGGCGGTGGGCCGGGCCGGTACCGACCGCGCCTGGCTGCTGGCGCACGACACCGACGCGCTGTCGCCCGAAACAGCGCAGCGCTTCCAGGCGCTGTGCCTGCGCCGCACGGCAGGAGAGCCGGTGGCCTACCTCACCGGCACCAAGGAGTTCTACGGCCTGCCCCTGTCCGTGGACGCACGCGTGCTGGACCCGCGTCCCGACACCGAGACCCTGGTGGACTGGGCGCTCAAGCTCATCACACCCCTGCCCGCTCCGCACGTGGTGGACCTGGGCACAGGCAGCGGCGCCATCGCGCTGGCCCTGCAGCACCAATGCGCCGCCGCCCAGGTGCTGGCGGTGGATGCCAGTGCGGACGCGCTGGCCGTGGCGCAGGCCAATGCCGCGCGACTGGCTCTGCCCGTACGGTTTGTGCAGGCCAACTGGCTGCATGGCGTGGATGGACGCTTTGACGCCATTGTCTCGAACCCACCCTATATTCCCGCCGCCGACCCGCATCTGGCGGCGCTGACCCACGAACCGCTTGCGGCCCTGGCCAGTGGCGAGGACGGGCTGGACGATATACGCACCATTGTGGTGCAATCCCCGGACCATCTGCTCCCCGGCGGCTGGCTGCTGCTGGAGCACGGCCATGACCAGGCGCAAGCCGTGTGCGCGCTGCTGCGCGAGCGGGGCTTCGAGCAGGTGCAAAGCCGCATGGACCTGGCAGGCATCGCACGCTGCTCGGGCGGACAATGGCCAGGAATGAAATAATCGCGGTATTGCGGGCCGCGGAGGCCCGCCCGCCCCTTTGAAGGAGTATTCCCATGAGCGACACCCAGCAACGCATCGACGCCCTCGTGAAATCCAGCGACATCCTGCTGTTCATGAAGGGCAACGCCAGCTTCCCCATGTGCGGCTTCTCGGGCCGCGCGATCCAGATCCTCAAGGCCAGCGGTGTGGATCCCAAGACTGTGGTCACCGTGAACGTGCTCGAGGACGACGAGATCCGCCAGGGCATCAAGGAATACAGCCAGTGGCCCACCATCCCGCAACTGTACGTGAAGGGTGAGTTCATCGGCGGCTCGGACATCATGATGGAAATGTACGAGTCGGGCGAACTCAAGCAGGTGCTGGGCACCGGCGAATAAGCGATTCCTCGCTTGCCAAGAAGCCGCCCACGGGCGGCTTTGTGCTTTCTGGCAACACAAGGCGTTGTCAGGGCTTGTCCTGCATTTCGTCGGGCATGTTGTGTGCTTGAATGCTTGCGAGATGTGACGCTTTTGCAACTCACCAAGGAGCATGCGATGACCGGCCATAGCCTTGTTCCCCACACCCCCGCCCTGCGCCTGCCGGTGGCCCAGATGCGCAACGTGTTCCACCCCGGCGATGTGGAGCGCAAGCTCTCACGGCTGCAGGAGTCGGGCAACCAGCGCGAGTACGAATCCCTGCGCACCGTATACGAGCGCATGCTCGAACGCGGACCGGAGCGCTTCCAGGTCAAGCCCTCGGGCGTGCCCGACATGGCCAGCCTCTACGAACAATTGCCCAACTTCACCGACGTGCTGGACGATGTGAAGCGCCATGTGGCCCTGGCGCAGGACAGCAGCGACGGCCTGGAAGTGACACCCATGCTACTTTTGGGCCCGCCGGGCATCGGCAAGACCCACTTCGCGCGGCACCTGGCCGAACTGCTGGGCACGGGCATGAACCTGTTGCCCATGAGTTCCATGACCGCGGGCTGGCTGCTCTCGGGCTCGTCCGCGCAATGGAAGGGCGCACGGCCTGGCAAGGTGTTCGAAGCGCTGGTGGAGGGCGAGTACGCCAACCCCGTGATCGTGGTCGACGAGATCGACAAGGCCGCATCCGATGCGCAGTACGACCCGCTGGGCGCGCTTTACAGCCTGCTCGAGCACGACACGGCGCAGAGCTTCACCGATGAGTTCGCCGAGGTGGCCATCGACGCAAGCCAGGTCATCTGGATCACCACGGCCAACGACACGCGCGGCATTCCCGACCCCATCCTGAACCGCATGAACGTGTTCGAGGTGGAGGCGCCCACGCTGGCGCAGGCCCGCACCATTGCACGCAACCTGTACCAGGGCATACGCGCGGGACACGACTGGGGCCGCCTGATCGACCCCGAGCCCCAGGGCGACGTGCTGGACCTGCTGGCCACGATGCCGCCGCGCGAGATGCGCCGTGCACTGATGACGGGCTTTGGCAACGCCCGGCTGGACCGGCGTTCCACGGTGGAGGTGGCCGACCTGCCGCGGGCCGCCGCCGGGCGCGGGCGCATCGGCTTCGTGCAGTAGGCGGAGGCCCGCAATGGGCGCCTTGGTGCGCCGGGCAGGCAGATACACTCTGTAGCCCGGTGTGCCACAGCGCCACGCTCTGTCGCCTTCCATGAGTCTTACCCAAAGCTTTTTCGTGATCGGGCTGCTGATTGCAGCCAGCGCCTTCTTCTCCATGGCCGAAATTTCGCTGGCGGCCGCACGCCGCCTGCGGCTGCGGCAGATGGCCGACGAGGGCGATGCACGCGCAGACCGCGTGCTGCGCATGCAGGAGCACCCGGGCGACTATTTCACGGTGGTGCAAGTGGGGCAGAACGCGGTGGCCATCCTCGGCGGCATCGTCGGCGAGGGGGCGCTGAGCCCGCACTTCAGCGTGCTGTTCGGCTGGTGGCTGAGCGAGGGCCATGCACAGACGGTGGGCTTCCTGGCCTCGTTCCTGGTCATCACCTCGCTGTTCATCCTGTTTGCCGACCTGTTCCCCAAGCGCCTGGGAATGGCCGAACCCGAGCGGCTGGTGGTGCGCCTGGCCGAGCCCATGGCCTGGTGCATGACCCTGCTGCGCCCAGTGGTCTGGTTCTACAGCCGGCTGGCAGATGCGCTGTTCCGCGTGCTCGGGCTGTCGTCGCTGCGCGACGACCGCATCACCTCGGACGACATCCTGGCCATGATGGAGGCCGGCACGCGCGCCGGCGTGCTGGCGGCGCGCGAGCAACAGGTGATCACGAATGTGTTTGAGCTCGATACGCGCACCGTGTCGAGCGCCATGTCGCAGCGCGACCGGGTGTCCTTCTTCCTGCGCGACGAGCCCGATTCGGTGATACGCCTGCGCATTGCGGCCGAGCCGTTCTCCACCTACCCGGTGTGCGAGGGCGACATCGATCACGTGGTGGGCTATGTGGACGCCAAGGACCTGTTCCAGCGCGTGCTCAACAACCAGCCCATCTCGCTGGCCGACGACAGCCTGGTGCGCAAGGTGCTGATCGTGCCGGACCGGCTCACCTTGTCGGAGGTGCTGGAGCAGTTCCGCCAGGTGCACGAGGACTTTGCGGTCATCGTCAATGAATACAGCCTGGTGGTGGGTGTGGTGACCCTCAACGATGTGATGAGCACGGTGATGGGCGACTTGGTCTCGCCGCTGGACGAGGAGCAGATCGTGCGGCGCGACGAGAACTCGTGGCTCATCGACGGCGTGACGCCCATCGGCGACGTGCTGCGCGCCCTATCGCTCGACGAACTGCCCCATGCCGAGGAGTACGAGACGCTGGCCGGCTTTTTAATGGTGATGCTGCGCCGCGTACCGCGCCGCACGGACAGCGTGAGCTGGGGCGGCTACAAATTCGAGGTGCTGGACGTGGACAGCTACCGCATCGACCAGGTGATGGTTTCGCGCCTGTCGCAGGCGGGAGGCCAGGACAACGCGAACACGCCAGGAACCATCGTCTAGCTCCCGCGAGAGATCAGCCAGCCGCTGGCCGGTCGACGTATTCCCAGCTGCGCTGGGCACCGAATACGGCATTCGGATAGGGTGGACGCCCCCGGCTGCCGTTGTAACGGCCCAGCGCCATGAACAAATCGCCGCGCTCGCGGTCGATGTAGTGGCGCAGGATCACGCAGCCAAAGCGCAGGTTGGTCTGCATATGAAAGAGCTTGCCGGCATCGCCATCGCCGATCACGCGTGTCCAGAACGGCATGACCTGCATGTAGCCGCGCGCGCCCACGCTGGAAACGGCGAACTTGCGGAAGCCGCTCTCCACCTGGATCAGGCCGAGCACCAGGGACACGTCGAGCCCGGCGCGCTTGGACTCGTACCAGACGGTCTGCAGAAAGTCGCGGCGCACCTCCCACTCGGGCTTGCGCCGGCGCAGGCGGTCGCTCATCGCGGCCAGCCAGCGCACGTAATGCAGGCGGGTGTCGGTGGTGAAGAATTCGGGCTCGGGCGGGGCCTGGTTGGCGATGGCGGAGCTCAGCGCGGTGCGCACCGAGTCCATCAGGGGCTCTTCGAGCTGGCCGCCAGCGTGCGCCGCCGTGGGCGCAACCAGCCAGGCCGAGGGAGCCGCCAGCGACGCGGCGGCCACCAGGCAGTTGCGCCGCGACAGCCCGGTGCCCAGCCCGTTCAATGCGTCCACCCCCTCGCCGCTCATACCGCCATGCGGCCCTTCACGTGGGCCCAAATGTCGGTGATCGCCACCTTGGTGGCGGCGCTGTCGCGGCGGTGCTGGTATTCGACATGGCCTTCCTTGAGGCCACGGTCGCCGATCACCACCCGGTGGGGCACGCCGATCAGCTCCCAGTCGGCGAACATCGCGCCAGGGCGCTCGCCGCGGTCGTCGAGCAGCACGTCCACGCCTTGGGCGAGGAATTCGGCATAGAGCTTATCGGCCGCGGCCTTGACTTCCTCGCTGCGGTCCATGCCGATGGGGCAGATCACCACGGTGAAGGGGGCAATGGCGTCGGGCCAGATGATGCCGCGCTCGTCATGGTTCTGTTCGATGGCGGCGGCTGGCAGGCGCGTGATGCCGATGCCGTAGCAGCCCATCTCCAGCGGCTGGGGCTTGCCGTTCTCGTCGAGGAAGGTGGCATTCATGGCGCGGCTGTACTTGGTACCGAGGTAGAACACATGGCCCACTTCGATACCGCGCTCGATCGCCAGTTCCCCTTTGCCGTCGGGCGAGGCATCGCCTGCCACGACGTTGCGCAGGTCGGCCACGGCGTCGGGCTCGGGCAGGTCACGGCCCCAGTTGACCCCGGTCATGTGGAAATCGGCTTCGTTGGCGCCGCAGATCCAGTCGGCCATGAGCGCCACGTCCCGGTCGACCACGGTCTTCACGGGCTTCTTGAGGCCCAGGGGACCGAGGTAGCCGGGCTTGCAGCCGAAGTGCTCCTCGATTTCACCGAGGGTGGCGAAGCGGAAACCCGAAAGGCCGGGCACCTTGCCAGCCTTGATCTCGTTCATGTCATGGTCGCCTCGCAGCAGCAGCAGCCAGACCTGGGTCTTGACGGTCTCGCCCGCCTCGTTGATCTCGTCAGTGGCCAACACCAGCGACTTGACCGTGGTATTGAGCGGCACCTTGAGCAGTTCGGCCACATCGGCACAGGTGCTCTTGCCGGGCGTGGGGGTCTTGGTCAGGGCCTGGGAGGCAGCGCCGCGCGGGCCTGTGGGCGCCAGGGCCTCGGCCTTTTCCATGTTGGCGGCATAGTCGCTGCCGGGGCAGTAGACGATGGCGTCTTCGCCGGTGGCGGCGATCACCTGGAATTCCTCGCTCAGGTCCCCCCCGATGGCGCCGCTGTCGGCTGCCACGGCACGGTAGGTCAGACCGAAGCGGTCGAAGATGCGGCGGTAGGCCTGGGCCATGACCTGGTAGCTCGCCTTGGCAGCCGCCTGATCGCGGTCGAAGCTGTAGGCGTCCTTCATCGTGAACTCGCGGCCGCGCATCAGTCCAAAGCGCGGACGGCGCTCGTCACGGAACTTGGTTTGGATCTGGTAGAAGTTTTTTGGCAACTGTTTGTAGCTGCGCAGTTCCTGGCGAGCGATGTCAGTAATCACTTCTTCGCTGGTGGGCTGAATCACGAAGTCGCGGCCATGGCGGTCCTGGATGCGCAGCAGTTCCGGGCCCATCTTCTCGAAGCGGCCGGTTTCCTGCCACAGTTCGGCCGGCTGGACCACGGGCATGGTCAACTCCACGGCGCCGGCCCGGTTCATCTCCTCGCGCACGATGGCCTCGACCTTGCGCACCACGCGCAGCCCCATGGGCATGTAGTTGTAGATGCCCGCGCCCAGCTTCTTGATCAGGCCGGCGCGCGTCATCAACTGGTGGCTCACCACCTCGGCATCGGCAGGCGCTTCCTTGAGGGTGGAAATGAAGAATTGGGAGGCTTTCATGCTGGGGCGAAGGGCGTTCAGGGGCAGCCCACTTGCTGCGCTCTAAGCGCCGTGCATAATGGACACAGTTTAAAAATTTGGGGTTTGATTATGCTTGACCGGGACGGCTTTCGGCCGAACGTCGGCATCATCCTGCTCAACCAGAAGAACCAGGTGTTCTGGGGCAAACGCATCCGCACCCACAGCTGGCAATTCCCTCAGGGTGGCATTGACCGAGGGGAGACCCCCGAACAGGCCATGTACAGGGAGTTGCACGAGGAAGTGGGGCTGCACCCCAACCATGTGCGTTTGGTAGCCCGCACCCGGGACTGGTTGCGCTACGAGGTGCCTGACCGGTACATCCGCCGCGATGCGCGCGGACACTACAAGGGCCAGAAACAGATTTGGTATCTGCTGCAACTGGTGGGACACGACTGGGATTTGAACCTGCGCGCCACCAACCACCCGGAGTTCGACGCCTGGCGTTGGAACGATTACTGGGTGCCATTGGATGTGGTCGTGGAGTTCAAGCGCGGTGTGTATGAAATGGCGCTGACGGAGTTGGCGCGCTTTCTGCCGCGCAACGAGCAGCGCAACCGCTACCTGCGCAGTGGCATGCGCGCGCGCGATGGCGAGCACGCGGGCAGCGCCATGTTCCGCACGGGTTCGCTGCTGGTGAACCCGGGTATGGAACTGCCGCCGGGCGCCAGTTTCGACCCCGATCCGCAAAGCAGCAGGCCCATGGCACTGCAGGAGTTGCCTGGGTCGTCCGCTCTGGACACGGAAAGCAGCAGCGTCCCGCCCCCCGCCAAGTAGGCGCGCGCGCGCAGCCCCTGCCCGGGCTGCAGGCCGGCTCCGGCGAGCTGGCACCGTCCCGGCATGGTCTGCGAGCATCACGCGATGGTGAGCACCATGTTGTCGCGGTGCACCATCTCGGCTTCGGCCACATAACCGAGCAGGCGCTCGAATTCCGCGGAGGACTTGCGGCACAGTAGGCGCGCCTCGGCGCTGGCGTAGTTGGCCAGGCCCCGGGCGATCTCCACCCCGGCCGGGTCGCGGACGGCAATCACGTCGCCGCGCGAGAAGTCCCCTTCCACGGCCGTCATGCCGATGGGCAGCAGGCTCTTGCCTTCATCGCGCACCTTGGCCGCGGCGCCGGCATCGACCAGTACGGCCCCACGCAGCTGCAGGTGGTCGGCCATCCATTGCTTGCGGGCCTGCTTCTTTTGCGTCTGCGCCACCAGCAGGGTGCCCAGTGCCTCGCCCTGGACCAGGCGCACCAGCACATCTGGCTCGCGCCCCCAGGCGATGACGGTGGAGGCCCCTGAGCCGGCGGCGCGCTTGGCCGCCAGTATCTTGGTGATCATGCCGCCCTTGCCGATGCTGGAGCCGGCGCCGCCGGCCATGGCTTCAAGTGCCAGGTCGCCGGCCTTGGCTTCGTGCACGAACTGCGCAGATGGGTCGCGGCGCGGGTCGGCCGTGTACAGGCCCTTCTGGTCCGTGAGGATGACGAGGGCATCGGCCTCGACCAGGTTGGCCACCAGGGCACCCAGGGTGTCGTTGTCGCCGAACTTGATTTCGTCGTTGACGACCGTGTCGTTTTCGTTGATCACCGGCACCACACCCAGGCGCAACAGGGTGAGCAGGGTGGAGCGCGCGTTCAGGTAGCGTTCGCGGTCGGCCAGGTCGGCGTGGGTGAGCAGCACCTGGGCACTGCCCATGCCCTGCTCGCGCAGCTTGGTCTCGTACATCTGGGCCAGGCCCATCTGGCCGACGGCCGCTGCCGCCTGCAGTTCGTGCACTTCGTGAGGACGGGTGTTCCAGCCCAGACGCTTCATGCCTTCGGCAATGGCGCCGCTGGAGACCATGACCACCTCGCGCGGTGCGCCGCCGCCCTCGCCCCGCACCAAGGCGGCCAATTGCCGGCTCCATTCGCCGATGGCCGCCTCATCAAGGCCCCGGCCTTCGTTGGTGACCAGGCTGGAGCCTACCTTGACGACGATTCGGCGGGCGTCCCGCAGCACACTGGAAACCATGTTTGTTTCTTTTGCCTCTTGTCGCTGAACGGCCCGGAAGGAGCCGCCATCACTGCATTGTTCTTTGGTGGCCCATGCCTGGCATGGGCCCTCGGACGGTGGCCTCAGTCAGGAGCGTCCCCGGCGAAGCGTGGATCGATTTCCTCGGGCGTGTTTTCCGAGCGCTGCTCGGCCTGCACGTGGCGGTAGATGGCATGGATCAGTGGCTCGCAGCCTTCGCGGGTCAGCGCCGAGATCTGGAACACTGGCCCCTTCCACTTGAAACGCTTGACGAAGTCCTTCACGCGCTGCTCCCGCTCTTCGGTCGGCACCATGTCCAGCTTGTTGAGCACCAGCCAGCGTGGTTTGTCATGCAGCTCCTGGTCGTATTTCTTGAGCTCACCCACGATGGCCTTGGCCTGCGCCACCGGATCAACCGCATCATCGAACGGCGCCATGTCCACGATGTGCAGCAGCAGGCGGGTGCGCTGCAGATGCCGCAGGAACTGGTGGCCCAGGCCCGCGCCTTCGGAAGCGCCTTCGATCAGACCAGGAATGTCTGCGATGACGAAGCTTTGCTCAGGCGCCACACGCACCACACCCAGATTCGGGTGCAAGGTAGTGAAGGGGTAGTCCGCGATCTTGGGCCGCGCATTGGACACAGCGGCGATGAAGGTGGATTTGCCTGCGTTGGGCATGCCCAGCAAGCCGACGTCGGCCAGCACCTTGAGCTCGAGCTTGAGGTTCTTCTTCTCACCGGGCCAACCGGGCGTCTTCTGCCGGGGTGCGCGGTTGATGGCGCTCTTGAAGCGCAGGTTGCCGAAACCGCCGTCGCCGCCCTTGGCGATGGTGACCAGCTCACCCGGGTTGAGCAACTCGTACAGCACCTCGCCGGTTTCAGCATCGGAGAAGATCGTGCCCACGGGCACCTTCAAGGTGATGTCCGCACCGGCAGCGCCGAACATGTCGGAGCCCATGCCGTGCTCGCCGCGCTTGGCCTCGTGCCGGCGCGAGTAGCGAAAATCGACCAGGGTGTTCAGGTTCGGATCTGCCACGGCGAACACGTGCCCGCCCCGGCCGCCATCGCCCCCATTGGGACCGCCGAACTCCTTGTACTTTTCGTGCCGGAACGACACGCAGCCATTGCCGCCATCACCGGCGGCAATGTCAATATAGGCTTCATCGACGAACTTCATGGGTATCCAGTTTACAAAAGAGCGCTGCGCAGGAGAATCACCAATGAAGGAGCAGCAGGGCTTTGCTCTTTTCGAGGGGCGTCCGAGACGCCGACAGGACGCGCCGGAGGGAAGTCGCAGGCGTCCAAACAACAAAGCCCCGACCAGGCGGGGCTTCGTTTGCTGCCGGGGTGAAAACCCTCAGGCGGCCGTCACATTGACTGTCGACTTGGACAGGGCACCCTTGGTGCCGAACGACACGTGGCCGTCCACCAGTGCGAACAGGGTGTGGTCCTTGCCCACGCCCACATTGGTACCGGGGTGGAAACGCGTACCGCGCTGGCGCACGATGATGGAGCCAGCACTGATCAGTTCACCACCGAACGCCTTGACACCCAGCATCTTTGGCTTGGAGTCACGTCCGTTTCGCGTAGAGCCGCCGCCTTTTTTCTGTGCCATGACATCAGCTCCTTCTTAAGCAGCGATCACACCGATTTGCAGTTCGGTGAACTGCTGGCGGTGACCTTGACGTTTCTGATAGTGCTTGCGACGGCGCATCTTGAAGATGTGCACTTTGTCGTGCTTGCCGTGGGCCACGACAGTGGCTTTGACCGTTGCACCGGACACCAGGGGCGTGCCTACCTTCAGTTCAGCGCCGTTGCCGACAGCCAGAACCTGGTCGATCACAATTTCCTGGCCTACGTCCGCAGCAATCTGTTCTACTTTAATTTTTTCGCCGGAAGCAACGCGATACTGCTTGCCGCCGGTTTTTATGACCGCGTACATGTTGACCTCTTGATTTGAGTTCTGCAGACGAATTTCTGCAGAGCCCGCCAGTTTAGCATAGCCTCAAGATCGTGGCAAGCCAGCGACATCCGCAACGGACGTGGCCTGCCGCCAGGGCGGGAAGGCCATGGCCGTTCCTATAATCCGCTGCACTTCGAGCGCTCCTATCTTGACTGATCACTCTCCAACAGCCGCCACGCCCGCACTCACGCTCATCGCTGCCGACATGCACGAGGTGGACCGGGTGATTGCCGCACGCTTGACTTCCTCCGTCCCCCTGGTCGCACAGATTTCGCAGTACATCATCGCGGCGGGCGGCAAGCGCCTGCGCCCCGCGCTTTTGCTGCTGGTGTGCGGCGCCCTGGGCTACCGCGGCGTGCACCGCTTCGGCCTGGCGGCTGTGGTGGAACTGATCCACACTGCCACCCTGCTGCACGACGATGTGGTGGACGCGTCGACCCTGCGGCGCGGCCGCGCGACGGCCAACGAAACCTTCGGAAACCCGGCCAGCGTGCTGGTGGGCGACTTTCTGCACACCCGCTCCTTTCAGATGATGGTCGAGACCGGAAGCATGCGGGTCATGGAGATCCTCTCGGAAGCCACGAACGTGATCGCCGAGGGAGAAGTGCAGCAGCTCATGAACATGCACGATGCCTCGCTGGATGAAGAGGGCTACCTGCGGGTCATCCGCTCCAAGACCGCCAAGCTCTTCGAGGCGAGCGCACGCCTGGGTGCCATCCTGGCGGGCAGCCCACCCGAGCTGGAGGAAGCCTGCGCAATGTACGGCCAAGCCCTGGGAACCGCCTTCCAGATCATCGACGATGTGCTTGACTACGATGGCAACGCCAGCGAGATGGGCAAGAACCTCGGGGATGACCTGCGCGAGGGCAAATCCACCCTGCCTCTGATCGCCGCAATGCAGCGCGGCGCGGCGGCACAGGCGGCGATCATCCGCGAAGCCATCGAGCAGGGCTCCACCGAACAGCTCCCCGCCATCATCGCCATCGTCCGGGAGACGGGCGCACTGGAAGTCACCCGGGCCGCAGCGGTCTCGGAGGCCCGCCGGGCCATTGCGGCCCTGCAGGCCTTTCCCGACAACGAATACACCGCTGGTTTGCTACACTTGGCATCTCAATTGCTGGACCGCCGCGCCTAGGGCATTGCCCCGACGCTAGGCCGGTTCAGGCGCCCCACGGGCGCCACACGGGGTGTAGCTTAGCCTGGTAGAGCGCTACGTTCGGGACGTAGAGGCCGGAGGTTCGAATCCTCTCACCCCGACCAGCCACCTGCGGTGGTCGGCTTTGCACACAAATCCATTTCCAACTGTGGTTCAGGCGCCAATATGCAGCGCTGTACAGGTCTTTGCCGATAGGCGATGATAGGATGGCCTGCTGTTCAATTCCTAACACATTACCGGTTACATGGCTGCTGTAGATACTGCTCAGAAAGAAACACCTGCAATAGCCCTTCCGGGCTTGGGCCGGGCGTTGATGTCTGCGGGAAAGCTGACCCAAAAAGCGGCTGAAGATATTTACAAAAAGTCACAAGTCAACCGGACCAGCTTTATTGCGGAATTAACGGGTTCGGGCGTTGTGTCGGCCACCGATCTGGCCCATACGGTATCCGCCGTTTTCGGAGCCCCCCTGCTGGACCTGGAGGCCATCGACCCCCTGCGGCTGCCCAAGGACCTGCTGGACGCCAAGATCTGCCAATCCTACCGGGTGGTGGTGCTGAGCAAGCGCAACAACCGGCTGATCGTTGCAACCGCTGACCCCACGGACCAGGAGGCCGCCGAGAAAATCAAGTTCACGACCCAGATGGGAGTGGACTGGATTATTGCCGAATATGACAAGTTGAATCGCCTGGTGGAAAGCAGCACGAAGTCGACAAGCGAGTCGATGGAAGGCATGACCAGCGGGAACGACTTCGAATTCGACGATATCCCGATCGAAGAAGCGGCGGACCCGGCCGATGCCGGCGCTTCCGACGTCGAGGATGCCCCGGTCGTCAAGTTCCTGCACAAGATGCTGCTGGATGCCTTCAATATGCGGGCATCCGATCTGCATTTCGAGCCTTATGAGCATCAGTACCGCGTGCGTTTCCGCATTGACGGCGAGCTCCGGGAAATCACCTCGCCGCCAATCGCCATCAAGGACAAGCTGGCATCGCGTATCAAGGTGATTTCGCGCATGGATATTTCCGAAAAGCGCGTGCCCCAGGACGGAAAGATGAAACTGAAAATCGGCCCCGACCGGGTGATCGATTTTCGGGTGAGTACCTTGCCCACACTGTTCGGCGAGAAGATCGTGATCCGTATTCTGGATCCCTCCAGCGCCAAGCTGGGCATTGACGCGCTAGGCTACGAGCCCGAAGAGAAGGCGCGTCTGCTCGACGCCATCAGCCGCCCTTACGGCATGATTCTGGTGACCGGCCCGACCGGCTCGGGCAAGACGGTGTCTCTGTACACCTGTCTGAACCTGCTGAACAAGCCGGGGGTGAACATCGCCACGGCAGAAGACCCATCGGAAATCAACCTGCCGGGCGTGAACCAGGTGAACGTCAACGACAAGGCGGGTCTGACCTTCGCGGTGGCGCTCAAGTCCTTTCTGCGCCAGGATCCCGACATCATCATGGTGGGGGAAATCCGCGATCTGGAGACGGCCGATATCTCGATCAAGGCCGCCCAGACGGGCCACTTGGTACTGTCGACCCTTCACACCAACGATGCCCCGACGACGCTCACACGGATGCGCAACATGGGCATTGCGCCGTTCAATATTGCATCCAGCGTCATCCTGATTACCGCCCAGCGCCTGGCCCGTCGACTGTGCCCTGTGTGCAAGGCACCCGCGGACATACCGCATGAAGCGCTGGTCGATGCGGGCTATCCCGATGAAGAACTGGACGGCTCCTGGGTCCCCTACAAGCCCGTGGGCTGCTCGGCCTGCAACAATGGGTACAAGGGCCGGGTCGGCATCTACCAGGTGATGCCCATCTCCGAAGAAATCCAGCGGATCATCCTGCGCGACGGCAGCGCCCTGGAGATTGCCGAGCAGGCCAGGAACGAAGGCGTGCGGTCCCTGCGCGAGGCTGCCCTGCACAAGGCCAAGCTGGGCCTGACCTCTCTTGAAGAGGTGCTGGCCGTGACCAACGAATAAGCATTACAGAATATCGACGGGGAACACCATGGCAACTGCAGCAGCAACCAAGGACATCAAGGATTTCGTCTTCGAATGGGAAGGCAAGGACCGTGCCGGCAAGATCGTGCGGGGAGAAATCCGCGCGGGGGGCGAAAACCAGGTCCAGGCCACATTGCGCCGCCAGGGCGTGTTCCCGACCAAGATCAAGAAGCGGCGCATGAGGTCGGGCAAGAAGATCAAGCCCAAGGACATCGCTCTGTTCACCCGCCAACTGGCCACCATGATGAAGGCCGGTGTGCCGCTGCTGCAGTCGTTCGACATTGTCGGCCGCGGCAATACCAATGCCAGCGTGACCAAGCTGCTCAACGACATCCGCACCGATGTGGAAACGGGGACTTCGCTGAATGCAGCCTTCCGCAAGCATCCGTTGTACTTCGATACCCTCTACTGCAACCTGGTGGAGGCCGGCGAAGCGGCCGGTATCCTGGAAGCCCTGCTGGACCGCCTGGCGACCTACATGGAGAAGACCGAGGCCATCAAGTCCAAGATCAAGTCGGCCTTGATGTATCCTATCTCCGTGCTGATCGTGGCTTTCGTGGTGGTTACAGTGATCATGATCTTCGTGATCCCAGCATTCAAGGACGTATTTTCTTCGTTTGGCGCAGATCTGCCCGCCCCGACCCTTCTCGTAATGGGTATCAGCGACGTTTTCGTCAAATGGTGGTGGTTGATCTTCGGCGTCATCGGTGGCGGGTTCTATTTCTTTATGCAGGCCTGGCGCCGCAACGAAAAGATGCAACGGTTCATGGACCGGGTACTTTTGAAAATACCGATTTTCGGCGCCTTGATCGACAAGTCCTGCGTTGCCCGCTGGACCCGGACCCTGGCCACCATGTTTGCCGCTGGCGTGCCGCTCGTGGAAGCCCTCGATTCCGTAGGTGGCGCCTCGGGAAATTCGGTCTACGTTGTGGCCACCGAAAAGATCCAGCAGGAGGTTTCCACCGGCACCAGCCTCACTGCGGCCATGGGCAATGCCAATATCTTTCCGTCGATGGTGCTGCAGATGTGCGCGATCGGTGAAGAATCCGGTTCGATCGACCATATGCTGGGCAAGGCCGCTGATTTCTACGAAGCCGAGGTCGACGAAATGGTCGCAGGTCTTTCCAGCCTGATGGAGCCCATCATCATCGTGTTCCTGGGTACTCTGATTGGTGGAATCGTGGTGTCGATGTACCTGCCCATCTTCAAGCTCGGCCAAGTCGTGTAATGGGCCTGGATCCGTGGTGGAGCGCCGCGCTGGTCGGCGCATTGGGCTTGATGATCGGCAGTTTCTTGAATGTGGTGATCTACCGGCTGCCCAAGATGATGGAGCGGCAATGGAACGCGGAAGTGGCGGCCTACGCTGCGGAGCAGGCAGCGCTGATGCCTGCGAGCACCTCACCGGCGACCGACGCCGCAGAAGTGCCGCCCGCCCCCCCCGCAGAGCCTTTCAACCTCATGGTGCCGCGCTCGCGCTGCCCGGCCTGCGGGCACATGGTGCAGTGGTATGAGAACATTCCTGTCCTGAGCTATCTGTTCCTGCGCGGCAAATGCTCGTCCTGCGGGGTGCGCATCAGCGTGCGCTACCCCTTGGTGGAACTGGGCACAGCGGGCCTGTTTGCCTTTCTGGGCCATTGGGGAGGGCTGTCTGCACCCACCCTGGCCTGGTGCCTTTTCGCCGCAGCGATGGTGGCGCTGGCCATGATCGATTGGGACACGACCCTGCTGCCTGACGACATCACCCTGCCTTTGCTGTGGGCGGGCTTGATCGGGTCCACGCTGGGGTGGACGGGCCTGGCCCCGGCCACATCGATAGCGGGAGCGGCCGCAGGCTACCTCTCCTTGTGGCTTGTGTACTGGGTCTTCAAGCTGGCCACCGGCAAGGAGGGCATGGGCTATGGCGACTTCAAGCTGTTCGCCGCGCTCGGCGCCTGGTTTGGCTGGCAGGCCCTGGTGCCGATCATCCTCATGGCATCGGTGATTGGCGCCATCGTGGGTCTGGCCATGAAATTCCGGAACCAGCTGCGCGAAGGCGGCTATGTGCCTTTCGGCCCCTTCCTCGTAGGGGCCGGGCTGGCCTCGATGGTATTCACCCCTGAGGCGATTCTCCAGGCGGTGCTGGGTCGGCTGGGGCTGTAGAGCATGCGCATCGGCCTGACCGGGGGAATCGGCAGCGGCAAGAGCACCTTCGGCCAGCTGCTGGCCTCCCTGGGCGCGGCGCTGATCGACGCCGACCAGATCGCGCGCAGCGTGACGGGCCCGGGCGGCACCGCCATCGACGCGATCCGCCAGACCTTCGGCCCCGACTATGTCGATGCCGCGGGCGCGCTCAACAGGGCCCGCATGCGCACCCTGGCCTTCTCCGACGCCGATGCCCGGCTGCGCCTCGAATCCATCGTGCACCCTCTGGTGACGCAGCACAGCACCGAGCAGGCCCGCCAAGCCCTGCACGACGGAAAGCGGCTGATCGTGCACGACATCCCCCTGCTCGTGGAATCCGGGCGCTGGGCCCGGCAGCTCGATGCCGTGGTGGTGATCGACTGCCCCGCGGAAACCCAGATCGAGCGCGTGGTGCAGCGCAACGGCCTTGCGCGGGAGGCCGTGCAAGCCATCCTGTCGCACCAGGCCCAGCGACCGGTGCGCCGTGCAGCGGCCGATGCCGTGGTGTTCAACGGCCCGCACTGCACATTGACGCAATTGCAGGCCCAGGCCGTGCAGCTTGGGCAGCTGTTCGGGCTATGATGCATGCGCAGCCCGGTGCGCCCTGTCTTTGCGGGGTGCACGCCAACGGTGCCACAGAACACCCCCTGAGAGCCCCGGGAACCCGCCAGCGTGATCCTTTACGAATACCCTTTCAATGAGCGCCTCAGGACGTACCTGCGTCTGGAGCAACTGTTTCGCCGGCTCGGCGAACTGATCCCGCGCTCCCACGCCCTGGACCACCACTTTGCGCTGGTCACGATCTTCGAGATCATGGATGTGGCCTCGCGCGCCGACCTGAAGTCGGACGTGCTCAAGGACATCGAAAAGCACAAGCACCAGCTGGAAGGCTATCGGGGCAACCCGTCGATCTCGGAAGCCGCGCTGGAAGCTGTCATTGCCCAGCTCGACCATTGCTTCACGGCATTGAATACCCAGAATGGCAAGTCCGGCCATGCCCTCACGGAAAACGACTGGCTGATGAGCATCCGCAGCCGCGTCGGCATTCCGGGCGGCACCTGCGGGTTCGATCTGCCCGCCTACTACGCCTGGCAGCACCGTGACGTGGGCTACCGCCAGAATGCGCTGCAGGAATGGGCCTCCACGCTCGCGCCCCTGGCCGAGTCGATCTACGTGCTGCTCAAGCTGCTGCGCGACTCCGGCGTACCGCAGAAGGTGGCGGCAGAGCGTGGCCAGTTCCAGCAAAACCTGCCCCAGGGCCGCACCTTCCAGTTGCTGCGCCTGCGCATGGACCCGTCGCTGGGGCTCATCCCTGAGATCAGCGGCAACCGGCTGATCGTCTCGGTGCGGCTCATGCGACAGGAAGCCGATGGCCGGCTGCATTCCTGCGCCGAGGATGCCGCGTTCGAGCTCACCCTGTGCGCATGAAGGAGACGCTCACCATGGCCCAACCACCCAAATCGAGCGATACCACGGCCCGCATCGTCGTCTGCCCCACATGCGGAGGTGACAGCATCTACAGTCCTGCCAACGCCTACCGCCCCTTCTGCAGCGAGCGCTGCAAGCAGGTGGACCTGGGCGCCTGGGCCAGCGAAGACTTCCGCATGCCGGCCGAGGCGCCCCCTGCCGATGCCCAGTACGGCGATCCCAAGCTACAGCACTGATCGAGTCATTCAGGCGCTGGCTGGTTCTGGCGGAACGAAGACCAGACCCCGCTCCTTGGACAGCCATTCCAGCACCGGGTAGGCACCCGGCAACACCGGTTGGACGACCAGCGGCAGCTGCTGCCAAGCCATTTCCTGGCCCTCGCGCATCTCGAACTCACCCGTCCATGAATGCACCTTGCACCAATGCAGGCGCACCAGCGCGTGGGGATAGTCATGCTCGGTGACCTTCCAGACCTCGGCAGGGCCGATGGTCACGCCGAGTTCCTCGACGAGCTCGCGCCGCAGTGCCTGCTCCACGGTCTCGCCCTCTTCCAGCTTGCCGCCCGGAAACTCCCAATAGCCCGCATAAGGCTTGCCTGGCGGGCGGGTGGACAGCAGCAAGGCGCCATCCGGGCGCACCAGGATGCCCACGGCCACTTCGGTGTGCTTGCGCACCGCCGCCTCGCCTGCCACGGGCTCAGCCACCGTTGCGCCCCGCATAGTCGCGCGCGAACTGGTAGGCCACCCGACCGCTGCGGGAACCACGCTCCAGTGCCCAGATCAGGGCCTGGGGACGGGCGGCCGCAATGTCATCCGCCGCGACACCCAGCGACGAGAGCCACTGCGCCACGATGGTCAGGTACTCGTCCTGACTGAACGGGTAGAAGCTCACCCACAGGCCAAAGCGCTCCGACAGCGAGATCTTTTCCTCGACCACCTCACCCGGGTGCACCTCGCCATCCTCGCTGTGCGTGTAGGTCAGGTTCTCAGCCATGTACTCGGGTAGCAGGTGGCGGCGGTTGCTGGTCGCGTAGATCAGCACGTTGGGCGTGGCGGCGGCGACCGACCCATCGAGGATGGACTTGAGCGCCTTGTAGCCGGGCTCGCCCTCCTCGAAGCTCAGGTCGTCGCAAAAGACGATGAACTTCTCGGGCCGGCCCGAGACCACGTCCACGATATCGGGCAGGTCGGTCAGATCGGCCTTGTCCACCTCGATCAGGCGCAAGCCCTGGGGGGCGAAGGCATTCAGGCAGGCCTTGATCAGCGAGGACTTGCCCGTACCGCGCGCGCCAGTGAGCAGCACGTTGTTGGCAGGCTTGCCGTCCACGAACTGGCGCGTGTTGCGTTCGATCTTGTCCTTTTGCCCGTCGATCTCCTTGAGCTCGGTGAGCGCCATCGCCGCCACGTGGCGCACAGGCTCCAGCATGCCGTGGCCGCTGCTGCGCTTGCGGTAGCGCCAGGCGATCGAGGCCGTCCAGTCGGGTGCCGAGAGGGGCTGCGGCAAGGCCGCTTCGATGCGCGTGATCAGTTGCTCCGCGCGCGCGATCAGGTGTTCCAGTGCGTGGTTCATGGGCCGGGGACTCGCGATCTCAGGAGCGGTAGTCCGCGTTGATGGTCACGTACTCGTGGCTGAAGTCGCAGGTCCACACGGTGTCAGCCGCATCGCCCCGGCCCAGCAGCACGCGCACGGTGATCTCGCTTTGCTTCATCACGCGCTGGCCATCTTCCTCGCGGTAGGTCGGGTTGCGCCCACCCTTCACGGCCACGTGCACGTCGTCCAGGTACAGGTCGATGCCCGTCTGGTCCAGGTCGTCGATGCCAGCGTAGCCAACGGCCGCCAGAATGCGGCCCAGGTTCGGATCGCTGGCGAAGAAGGCCGTCTTGACCAGGGGCGAATGGGCGATGGCGTAGGCCACCTTGCGGCACTCGTCGCCGGTCTTGCCACCTTCGACGCGCACCGTGATGAACTTGGTGGCACCTTCGCCATCGCGCACGATGGCCTGGGCCAGCTTTTGCGCGACCTGCAGCATCGCAGCCTGCAAGGCCTTGCCTTCGGCGCTGGCCAAGTCGGTGATGGGCGCATGCGCCGCCTTGTTCGTGGCCACGACCACGAAGGAGTCGTTGGTCGAGGTGTCACCGTCAATGGTCACGCGGTTGAACGAGCCATCGGCCAACTCGCGCGCCAACTGCTGCATGACCGAGGGATGCACTGCCGCATCGGTGGCCATGAAGCCCAGCATGGTAGCCATGTTGGGGCGGATCATGCCGGCACCCTTGCTGATGCCGGTGATGGACACGGTCGTGCCCGCGATCTGCACCTGGGCCGAGAAGGCCTTTGGCAGCGTGTCGGTGGTCATGATGCCCTCGGCGGCACGCGCCCAGTGGCCCGGCTGCGCATCGGCAATGGCCGCCGGCAGGCCAGCCTCGATGCGGTCCACCGGCAGCGGCTCCATGATCACGCCGGTGGAGAAAGGCAGCACCTGCTCGGGCGCCACGTTCAACTGCCTGGCCAATGCCACGCAGGTCGAGCGGGCGCGTGCCAGGCCGTCCGCTCCAGTACCGGCATTGGCATTGCCCGTGTTGATCACCATCGCGCGGATGCCTTGCCCGCCAGCCAGGTGCTCGCGGCCGACCTGCACCGGCGCGGCACAAAAACGGTTCTGCGTGAACACGCCCGCCACGCTGGCGCCCTCGTCCAGCAGGAAGACGGTGAGGTCCTTGCGATTGGCCTTGCGGACACCGGCTTCGGCAACACCGATACGGACACCGGCAATCGGATGCAGATCGGCGGCAACGGGGGGAAGAAGATGAACGGGCATGGGAGAAGCTCTTTCGGAAGGAAAACTTGCGTCCGATTATGCGGAAAACCGTGGCGCACCAATGAAAACACGGGCCGAAGCCCGTGTTGTACCTGTCAGAAAATCAGGCCAGCTTGCCGTGGCACTGCTTGTACTTCTTGCCACTGCCGCAAGGGCAGGGGTCATTGCGTGCCACCCGCACGCCTTCGGGCAATGGCAACTCCTGGGCACCGGCGGCCTGGCGCTGCTCCAGCGTGGTTTCCACCTCGCCGGTCTCGGTCGGTGCCGTGTAGGTCACGTTGGCGATGCTTTCGGCGCGGCTCTCCATGTCCTGCGCCGCCTGGTCCAGCTGGGCCTGCGACTGCACCTGCACGGTCATCAGCACCTTGGTGACTTCGTTCTTGACCTGGTCGATCAGCTGGCGGAACAGCTCGAAGGCTTCGCGCTTGTATTCCTGCTTGGGCTGCTTCTGGGCGTAGCCGCGCAGGTGGATGCCCTGGCGCAGGTAGTCGAGCGAGCTCAGGTGGTCGCGCCAGTTGGAGTCGAAATTCTGCAGCAGCACCACACGCTCAAACTGCGTGAAGTTGGCAAGGCCTACCTGCTCCACCTTGGCATCGAAGGCATCCTTGGCGGCCTGCACCACCTTCTCCAGGATCTCTTCGTCGGTAATGGCGCTCGATCCCTCGACGATGGCCTTGAGGTCGATCTGCACTTGCCACTCGTCGGCCAGCACCTTCTGCAGTGTGGGGATGTCCCACTGCTCCTCGACCGACTCGGCAGGCACATACTGGCGCACCAGGTCGGTCATGCAGTCATCGCGCATGGCAGCGATCATGTCCGACAGGTCGGCCGAATCCAGGATTTCGTTGCGCTGCTGGTAGATCACCTTGCGCTGGTCGTTGGCCACATCGTCGTATTCCAGCAATTGCTTACGGATGTCGAAGTTGCGGGCTTCCACCTTGCGCTGCGCCGATTCGATGCTGCGGGTCACGATGCCGGCCTCGATGGCCTCGCCATCGGGCATTTTCAGGCGGTCCATGATGGCCTTGACGCGGTCGCCCGCGAAGATGCGCATCAGCGAATCATCCAGACTCAGATAGAAACGCGAGGAGCCGGGATCGCCCTGGCGGCCCGAACGGCCGCGCAACTGGTTGTCGATGCGGCGCGATTCATGGCGCTCGGTGGCGATGATGCGCAGGCCACCCAGGGCCTTGACCTTTTCATGGTCCACGGCCCAGTCGGCACGCAGCTGGGCGATCCGGGCTTCGCGACCGGCCTCGTCCAGCGACCCGTCCGCCTCGACGGCAGCGATCAGCTTCTCGATGTTGCCGCCCAGCACAATGTCGGTACCACGCCCTGCCATGTTGGTGGCGATGGTGATCATGCCGGCACGGCCGGCCTGGGCGACAATGTCGGCCTCGCGGGCATGCTGCTTGGCGTTGAGCACCTGGTGCGGCAGGCCTTCCTTGTTGAGCAGCTGGTCGATGATTTCGGAGTTCTCGATCGACGTGGTACCCACCAGCACGGGCTGGCCACGCTCATGGCATTCGCGGATGTCCTTGATCGCGGCTTCGTACTTCTCGCGCGTGGTCTTGTAGACACGGTCGAGCTGGTCGTCGCGGCGGCTGGGACGGTTGGGCGGGATCACCGTGGTTTCCAGGCCGTAGATTTCCTGGAATTCGTAGGCTTCGGTGTCGGCCGTGCCAGTCATGCCGGCCAGCTTGCTGTACAGGCGGAAGTAGTTCTGGAAGGTGATCGAGGCCAGCGTCTGGTTCTCGGCCTGGATATTCACGCCTTCCTTGGCTTCGACGGCCTGGTGCAGGCCATCACTCCAGCGGCGGCCCGACATCAGGCGGCCGGTGAATTCATCGACGATCACGATCTCGCCGTTCTGCACCACGTAATGCTGGTCGCGGTGGTACAGGTGGTTGGCACGCAGCGCCGCATACAGGTGGTGCATGAGCGTGATGTTGGCCGGGTCGTAGACCGAAGCGCCTTCGGCGATCAGGCCATGGCTGGCCAGAATGCGCTCTGCGGTCTCGTGGCCCTGCTCGGTCAGGAACACCTGGTGGGTCTTCTCGTCCAGTGTGAAGTCGCCGGGCTTGGTCACACCCTCGCCAGTGCGCGGGTCGGCTTCCCCTTCCTGGCGCACGAGCGTGGGCACCACCTTGTTCATGGCGATGTACATCGCCGTGTGGTCTTCGGCCTGGCCGCTGATGATCAGGGGCGTGCGCGCTTCGTCGATCAGGATCGAGTCCACCTCGTCGACGATGGCGAAGTTCAGGCCCTGCTGCACACGGTCTGCGGCTTCGTAGACCATGTTGTCACGCAGGTAGTCGAAGCCATACTCGTTGTTCGTACCGTAGGTGATATCCGCACGGTAGGCAGCCTGCTTCTCCTCGCGCGGCATGTTGGGCAGGTTGATGCCTACCGAAAGGCCCAGGAAGTTGTACAGCCGCCCCATCCACTGCGCATCGCGGTTGGCCAGGTAGTCGTTCACGGTCACCACATGCACGCCCTTGCCCGAAAGGGCGTTGAGGTACACCGGCAGCGTGGCGGTCAGGGTCTTGCCCTCCCCCGTGCGCATTTCAGCGATCTTGCCGAAGTGCAGCGCCATGCCGCCCAGCAGCTGCACATCGAAGTGGCGCATCTTCATGATGCGCTTGGAGCCCTCGCGCACCACTGCAAACGCCTCGGGCAGGATGTCGTCCAGCGACTCGCCCTTGGCCACCCGGTCCTTGAACTCCTGCGTCTTGGCGCGAAGCGCCTCGTCCGTCAGCTTCTCGTAGTCGGGCTCCATCGCATTGATGCGGGCAACCGTCTTGCGGTATTGCTTGAGAAGCCGGTCATTGCGGCTGCCGAATAGTTTGGTAAGGAAGTTGGTGGCCATGCGAACAGGACCGCCCCACCCGCTGCCAGCAGCGCGCGAAGCGACCGAAACCCCTAAGATGAATTGAGATCAGGTGGGTCCGCCGCCCGGTATTGCAAGAACTGCACTGCCGTGGGCGGCGAACGCCGGACCCGCGATTTTACCTGCCTGCCGCAGGGTTGCCGGAAGCAGCCACCAGGCCCGGCCTTTGCGCGGTGGCAACCGGCCCGCCAGCCACCGCGCTGCCGGCGCTGAGAAACTTCTGCGGGTCCTGGAAAACCCCCTGCACCAGCACTTCGAAATGCAGATGCGGGCCCGTGGAACGCCCGGTGGTACCCACCTCGGCGATCTTCTGCCCGCGCTTGACGATGTCCCCTTGCTTCACCAGGGTACGCGAAGCATGCGCGTAGCGCGTCACCAACTGGTTGCCATGGTCCACCTCGATCATGTTGCCGTAGGCGGAGTGGTACTCCTGCGTGATGACCACGCCACCTGCCGCCGCCAGGATGGGCGTGCCCGTGTCGGCCTGGAAGTCAAGCCCGGTATGCAAAGCCGACTGCCCCGTGATCGGATCGATGCGCCAGCCGAAGGAGGAGCCAGGCAGCTTGCCCGCCACGGGCGCGTGCGTGGGAACCATCTTCTTGCGGATGTGCTGGTCGAACAGGCGCGACTCCATCACCGTCATCAGGTCCACACGCTGGTTGGTCAGGCGCTCCAGGTCATCGAGCGTGGCCTGCAACTCTTCCATGCTCAGGTTGTGGGCGCTCACCAACGCACCACCGCGCCCATCGCTGCGCAGTTCGGTGGGTGGCATGCCCGCCAGCCCCAGCACGCGCTCGCCCAGGGATTCGAGCTGCACCATGCGCGCCTGCATCTCCCCCACGCGCTTGGCCATGGCATCGAGGTTGGCGCGCATGAAGCGGTCGCGCTCGGCGAATTCGTCCTTCACCACCAGGCGCACGAGGGTGCCGAAAACCGGCCAGCCCTCACGTGCACCTTTGAGGAAGACCCAGTGGTACATGCCGGCGGCCGTCACCATGAGTCCAAGCGAAAGAACCAGGCCCGCCAGCACAAGGCGGACTCCTGACAAGTGAATGGCGCGGCTGCGCGCCAAACGGGCGTCCGTGATAATCAGGTGCACTACGACATCTCCACGCCCACCGGCGCATCCCCATGACCCGCCGCCACCACGCCGTCACCCTTCAGCAAGCCAGCGAGGAATCCCCCACGCTGCACATGCTCACCGCAATGACTCGCGACTCCAGCGATCGGCTCAAGGCCATTGAATTGTTGTTACCTGCCGGCCTGCGCCAGTCCGTCCAGGCCGGCCCCATCGATGGGAGCACCTGGTGCCTGCTGGTCAAGAGCAATGCCGCCGCGGCCAAGATCCGGCAACTGCTGCCTGCTCTGCAGGCGCACTTGCGCAGCCGGGGGTGGGAGGTTAACTCCATTCGGCTGAAAGTTCAAACCTGAAAAACAGGCCCAACGCCAATCAGTTGCTTGTCAAAAAGCTGCCAAATGGATATAGCAGTCACCCCAAGGCGTGCCGCTGCAGCATCCATTTCCCACACGACATGCGGATGAATGCCGCCCTTGCGGCGGAAAAATAAGGGGGGAGGGAAAGGAAGAAAGATGGTGCCGGTTGTCGGAATCGAACTGACGACCTACCGCTTACAAGGCGGGTGCTCTACCAACTGAGCTAAACCGGCGAAGGCTGGATTTTATCCTGCAAAAACAGCCCGAAAAACGAAGCGAGGGGTGTCTGGCCTCATTTCACCCGCTTGAGCGCCGGGCGGCTGCCACCGCCCGAGGGCGAAGGCCGCGGCGGGTTGCCATCGCTGCCATCGCCAGCGGGGGACTCGCCCGGCACCAGGTGGACCACACGGTCATCCGCTGGAGATGCCGATGGCGCCGCAACCACCGGCGGCACCTGGGACAGTTCGGCGGGCGCAGACACCGGTACCGAAAGGCCCTGCGGCTGGGCGCCGCCCACGAGGTTGTCCACCGGTGGCGGAAACGCCATGCCCTGCCCGTTTTCGCGCGCATAGATGGCGATCACCCGGCCCACAGGCACCAGGATCTCGCGCGGCTTGCCACCGAAACGGGCCTTGAACTCGATGAAGTCGTTGCCCAGTTGCAATGCGCTGGTGGCGTCATAGCTGATGTTCAAGACGATCTCGCCATCGTTCACGTATTCGCGCGGCACCTGCACGGAATCGTCCACCCGCACCGCCACGTAGGGCGTGAGCCCGTTGTCCGTGCACCATTCGTACAGGGCGCGGATCAGGTAGGGGCGTGTGGACGTGGATTCCGTGGCATTCATGGGCTAGGGGCAGGCGTTCAGGGACGGACGATGGCGCACGCGCGTTACTTGCGCATGACCTTTTCGGAAGGCGTCAGCGCTTCGATGTAGGCCGGGCGCGAGAAGATGCGCTCGGCATACTTGAGCAGCGGGGCCGCATTCTTGCTCAGGTCGATGCCATAGTAGTCCAGGCGCCACAGCAGCGGGGCAATGGCCACATCCAGCATGGAGAAGTTGTCGCCCAGCATGTACTTGTTCTTGAGGAACACGGGGGCCAGCTGCGTCAGGCGGTCACGGATGTGGGCACGCGCCTTTTCCAGCGCCTTTTCATTGCCCTTGGTCGCGCGCGACTCCAAGATGTTCACGTGCACGAACAGTTCCTTCTCGAAATTGAGCAGGAACAGGCGCACGCGGGCACGGTCCACCGGGTCGCCAGGCATCAGTTGCGGGTGCGGGAAGCGCTCGTCGATGTACTCGTTGATGATGTTCGACTCGTACAGGATCAGGTCGCGCTCGACCAGGATGGGCACCTGGCCGTAAGGGTTCATCACGCTGATGTCTTCGGGCTTGTTGTACAGGTCCACATCGCGGATTTCGAAATCCATGCCCTTTTCGAACAGAACGAAGCGGCAGCGGTGGGAGAAGGGACAGGTCGTTCCCGAGTAAAGCACCATCATGGTGTGAGGCTCCTAAAAATCAAAAGAGTGGGAGCCAAAAGCGCCCACTCTGTAAAGACCCGACCCCATCTTCCAAAAAGAAAGATGGGGCAGATGGATCCGGCTGTTTATTTGACGTCTTTCCAGAAGGAAGCGTTCAGTCTCCAGGCAATGACCGTGAAGACGCCCAGGAAGATCAGCACCCAGACACCGACACGGATGCGGGTGTTCTGCGCGGGCTCGGCCATCCATTGCAGGTAGTTCACGAGATCGCCGACATTCTGGTCGAACTGCAGGGGCGACATGGTACCCGGAGTCACTTGCTGCCAACCCTTGAACACTTGCGTCTTGTGGCCATGGCTTTCGTGCTCCTCGAACACGGGACGGCGATCGCCCTGCATCTGCCACAGCGCATGCGGCATGCCCACGCTCGGGAATGCCAGGTTGTTCCAGCCCGTGGCCTTGGTGTCGTCGCGGTAGAAGGTGCGCAGGAAGGTGTAAAGGTAGTCCGCCCCTGTGCCGCCATGGCCGGCACGCGAACGCGCGATCACGGTCAGGTCGGGCGGGTTGGCGCCGAACCATTCCTTGGCTTGTTTGGGATCGATGGACGCCTTCATGGTCTCGCCGACCTTGTCGGTCGTGAACAGCAGGTTGTCCTTGATCTCCTGCTCGGTCAGGCCGATGTCCTTCAGACGGTTGTAGCGCATGAACGCCGCCGAATGGCAGCTCAGGCAGTAGTTGACGAAGATCTTGGCGCCGTTTTGCAGCGATGCCAGGTCATTGGTCTTGTTGGGCGCCTTGTCCCAGGCGATGCCGCCTTCGGCGGCCTGCGCTGCACCCGAAACAATGCCCAGGGCTGCGATCAGCGTGAGGATGAGTTTCTTCATTGTTCTTGTCTCCCGCTCAGTGCGCGGCAAAGGTCACACGGTCAGGCACCGGCTTGGGTGTACCCAGGCGGCTCCACCAGGGCATCAGGATGAAGAAGCCGAAGTAGAACAGCGTACCCACCTGCGAGACGCGCTCGCCGATCGGCGACGGTGGCTGCACACCCAGGTAACCCAGAATCAGGAAGTTGATCACGAAGATGCCGTACAGGTACTTGTGCCAGTCGGGACGGTAGCGGATCGACTTGACCGGGCTGTAGTCCAGCCAGGGCAGGAAGAACAGAATGATCACGGCACCGCCCATCACCACCACGCCCCAGAACTTGGCGTCGATGGCCAGCATCAGCGCAGCCACCACCAGGGCAGCGACCACGGCACCGGCCTTGATGAAGCTCGGGATCCGGAGTTTGACCGAAGCCAGCACGGCACCACCGACCACGCACAGGATCAGCGCATACATCATTTCGCTGGTGATGGCGCGCAGCATCGAGTAGAACGGCGTGAAGTACCAGACCGGCGCGATGTGCGCAGGCGTCTTCAGCGGGTCGGCCGGAATGAAGTTGTTGTACTCGAGGAAATAGCCGCCGAACTCGGGGGCGAAGAAGATCACCGCCGTGAAGGCCATCAAGAAGACGCAGACACCGAAGATGTCGTGCACCGTGTAGTAGGGATGGAAAGGCACGCCGTCCAGGGGCTTGCCATTGGCATCCTTGGGGGCCTTGGGGCCCTTGATCTCCACGCCGTCTGGGTTGTTGGACCCCACATCGTGCAGCGCCAGCAAGTGGGCCACGACCAGGCCCAGCAGCACCAGCGGCACGGCGATCACGTGGAAGCTGAAGAAGCGGTTCAGCGTGGCATCACCGACCACGTAGTCACCCCGGATCAGCAGTGCCAGGTCCGGGCCGACGAAGGGAATCGCGGCGAACAGGTTCACGATCACCTGGGCGCCCCAGTAGGACATCTGGCCCCAGGGCAGCAGGTAGCCCATGAAGGCTTCGGCCATCAGGCACAGGAAGATCGCGCAGCCGAACACCCAGACCAGCTCGCGCGGCTTGCGGTAGCTGCCATAGATAAGCCCGCGGAACATGTGCAGGTAGACCACCACGAAGAAGGCCGAGGCCCCCGTGGAGTGCATGTAGCGGATCAGCCAGCCCCAGGGCACATCGCGCATGATGTACTCGACCGACTCGAAGGCCTTGGCCGCATCGGGCTTGTAATGCATCACCAGGAAGATGCCGGTGACGATCTGGATCACCAGCACCAGCAGCGACAGCGAGCCGAAGATATACCAGAAGTTGAAGTTCTTCGGAGCGTAGTACTCCGACATGTGCACGCGGTAGGCATCGAAGGCCGTCGGGAACCGGTTCTCGAACCAGTTGGTGGTCTTCGCCGCTATCGAGGCGTTGGGGGAGATTTCCTTGAATTCGTGGGCCATTTTTGTGTCTCCCTCAAGCCTTCTTGTCTTCGCCGATCAGCAGGCGGGTGTCCGACAGGTACATGTGGGGAGGCACCTCCAGGTTGTCCGGCGCCGGCTTGTTCTTGAAGACCCGGCCGGCCATGTCGAACGTGGAACCATGGCAGGGGCACAGAAAACCGCCCTTCCAGTCATCGGGCAGCGACGCCTGCGCGCCGGTCTGGAACTTGTCCGATGGCGAGCACCCCAGGTGCGAGCAGATGCCCACCGCCACGAGGATCTCGGGCTTGATGGAGCGGGCTTCGTTGCGGGCGTACTCGGGCGTGAGTTCCGAGGGCTTGCGCTCGGACTTCGGATCGGCCAGCTGGCCATCAAGCTTGGGCAGCTCGGCAAGCTGCTCGGGCGTGCGCTTGACGATCCAGACGGGCTTGCCACGCCATTCCACGGTGACTTTCTCTCCGGGCTTGAGCGCGGAAATATCCACCTCGACGGCGGCACCTGCCGCCTTGGCCCGCTCGGAGGGCTGGAAAGTACTCACGAAAGGAACGGCGGTCGCCACGCCGCCCACCGCACCAGCGCAGCCAGACGCAATCAGCCACGTCCTTTTGCTGGAGTCGATTGGGGTGTCACTCATGGGGGTCCTTGATGTACATCGCTATTGGGGTCAACCGCGAATTGTAGCGGAGTGAAAAGGGTCATTCCACGCGGGCAGTCCGCCTTGACAGGGGGCAGACCTGGGCAATACTCGCCTTCTTGTCTATTATCAAGAGGGTTTATCCATGGGCATTGCACAAGAGTTCCGGGAATTTGCCGTCAAGGGCAACGTGATCGACCTGGCAGTGGGCGTCATCATCGGCGGCGCCTTCGGCAAGATCGTGGATTCGGTGGTTTCCGACCTGATCCTGCCCGTGGTCGGGCTGGTGTTCGGCAAGCTTGATTTCTCCAACCTGTTCATCGTGCTGGGCAATGTGCCGGCCGGCACCGCGATGACACTCGACGCCCTGAAGAAAGCCGGCGTGCCGGTGTTTGCCTACGGCAACTTCATCACCGTGGCGGTGAACTTCTTCATCCTGGCCTTCATCATCTTCATGATGATCAAGCAGATCAACCGCCTCAAGCGCGAAACCCCGCCCGCGCCAGCAGCGCCGGCCGCGCCGCCCGAAGACATCGCCCTGCTGCGCGAAATCCGCGACAGCCTCAAGAACCGGGCACCCTGAGCACCCGCGCGCATGGCTAGCGCGCCAGCTGGCGCGCCATGCGCACTGCCTCCACCAGGCTGCCGGCGTCGGCGATTCCCTGGCCGGCGATGTCAAAGGCCGTGCCATGGTCGGGGCTGGTGCGCACCAGGGGCAGGCCCAGGGTCACGTTCACGCCCTTGTCGACGCCCAGGTACTTCACGGGGATCAGGCCCTGGTCGTGGTACATGGCCACCACCACGTCGAACTCGCCCGGGTGCCCTGGTGCATGGCGCGCACGCATGAAGACCGTATCGGGCGCGAACGGGCCATGCACGTCCATGCCTTGCGCCCGCGCGGCGGCGATGGCCGGTGCGATGACCTGCATCTCTTCACTGCCGAAGAGCCCGCCCTCCCCCGCATGCGGGTTGAGCCCCGCCACGCCGATGCGCGGCGCGCGGCCCAGTGTGCGCAGCAATGCAGCGTGGGTGATCGCCAGCGTCTGTGCCACGTTGCCAAGCGTCACCGCCTCGATGGCATCACGCAGCGACACGTGGATGCTCACCAGCACCGTGCGCAGTTCATCGTTGGCCAGCATCATGCGTACCGGCATGGCCGCCAGGGGCACCCCCTGGTGCCGCGCGGCCTCGGCCTGCAGCAGTTCGGTATGGCCCGGAAAGTCCACACCAGCAGCCGACAGCGCCTCCTTGTGCAGGGGGGCCGTGACCAGTGCTGCCACCTCACCACACAGCGCGGCGCGGGCGGCCCATACCACACAGTCGGCGGCAGCCCGGCCCGCTTCGGCACCGATCTGCCCCCAGGGCTGCGGCCCTGGCAAGCCAGGCAGAGGCAACACGGGAATGCAGCGCGGCGGCAGCTGCAGGGCCTCGGCAGGCGATGCGATCTGCGCCACGGGCACGGACGGCAGCCCAGGGCGTTCGATGCACTGCGCGGCCCGGCGCAGCGTGGCCAGGTCGCCCACCACAAAACCGCCGTGCAGCTCGCCGGGCGCGTCGCGGAAGGCCTTGGCGACGATCTCCGGGCCGATGCCGGCCGGGTCGCCCTGGGTGATGGCGATGGCAGCGCTCATGCGGGGTTGTCCACCTCGATGAAGAGATGCTCCACACCCGCCTGCTGGGCCACGTGTGCGGCCACGGCAGGAGCACCATAGCGCTCGGTCGCATGGTGGCCTGCGGCGATGAAACACACGCCCGTCTCTCGCGCCAGGTGCGCCTGGGGTTCGGAGATCTCCCCGGTGATGAAGGCATCGGCACCGGCGGCAATGGCCGGCTCGAAATAGCCCTGGGCCCCACCCGTGCACCAGGCCACGCGGCGGATCGGCCTGCGCGTGGCCGCCTCGGGCTGCGCCAGCGTCACGGAGCGCCCCAGCGCTGCGGCCACATGGTCTGCCAGGGCCTGGCCATCGGCGAACTGCGCACCCGCCACACAGCCCAGGTCCTGCTCGCCAAAGCGCGCATCGGCCGCCAGGCCCAGCACGCGGCCCAATTGCGCGTTGTTGCCCAGCTCGGGATGGGCATCGAGCGGCAGGTGATAGGCAAACAGGTTGATGTCGTGCGCCAGCAGCAGCTGAAGGCGCCGCTTCATCCAGCCGACCACGCGGCTGTCCTGCCCACGCCAGAACAAGCCGTGGTGCACGAAGATGGCGTCCGCGCGCGCATCGATGGCGGCCTCGATCAGCGCGCGGCTGGCCGTGACACCGCTCACGATGCGGGTGATGCTTTCCTTGCCCTCGACCTGCAGGCCGTTGGGGCCATAGTCCTTGAAGCGCGCGGGCTGCAGCAGCCCGTCGAAGAGGGCCAGGAGTTCTTGTCGCTGAATGCTACTCATGCCCCGATTGTGCCAAGACCCTCAGGCTTTGGACGGTTGCCAGCCCTTGATGGCCAGAGGCCACAGCAGTCCGATGGCCGCACCCAGCACGCCCATGGCGGCCACATAGTGGGCCGGCGCCAGCGGGTCCACTTGCTGCCAGGTGGAAATCAGCACGGGCGTGAGGCCGCCGAACACGGCATAGGCCATGTTGTAGGCAAAGGACAGGCCGGTGAAGCGCACGGGCGCCGGGAAGGCACGCACGCCCACCACGGGCAGCAGCGAGATGCTGCCGACGAAAAAGCCCACCAGCGCATAGGACCAGACCAGCGAGGCTTCGGTGCCGGGCAGGCCCAGGTAGAACAGGTAGGCCGTGGCGGTCAAGCCGCCCCAGCCCAGCACCATGGCCGTGCGCGTGCCGGCCTTATCGGACAGCCAGCCCCAGAACACGCAGCCGATGGTCAACGTCACCGTCGCCAGGGCATTCGCCTTCATCGCGGCGGCGGGCACGATATGGAACACCTTCTGCAGGTAGGCGGGCGTGAACAACACCACCACCACCACGGCCGTGGACAGCACCCAGGTCATCAGGGCCACGAGCACGCAGGCTTCGCGGTGGTCGCGCAGGATGGTCTTGAGTGGCAGTTCCCGGTCCGCGGCCTTGCGGGCCTGCATCTCGCGGAAGATGGGGGTCTCTTCGAGGAACTTGCGCAGGTATACCGACGCCAGGCCGAACACGCCGCCCAGGATGAAGGGGATGCGCCAGGCCCAGTCGTGCACCTCGGCCTGGCTGTAGGTGGTGTTGAGCCACACGCCCATGATGGAGCCCAGGAAAATGCCTCCGGTGATGCCTGATGTGAGGGTGCCGATGGCGAAGCCGTAGTTCCTGGCCGGCGCATGCTCGGCCACGAACACCCAGGCGCCAGGCATCTCGCCGCCGATCGCGGCACCCTGCAGAACGCGCATGGACAAGAGCAGCAGCGGCGCCGCAATGCCGATGGTGGCGTAGGTCGGCAGGATGCCGATGACCAGGGTGGGCACGGACATCAGAAAGATGGACAGCGTGAACATCTTCTTGCGGCCCAGCTTGTCGCCGTAGTGGGCGATCACGATGCCGCCCAGCGGCCGCGCCAGGTAGCCGGCGGCGAAGATGCCCAGGGTCTGCAGCTGGCGCATCCATTCGGGCATGTCGGCCGGAAAGAACAGCGAGCCGATGACGTTGGCAAAGAAGACAAAAACGACGAAGTCGTAGAACTCCAGCGTCCCGCCCAGTGCGGACAGGCCCAGGGTCTTGTAGTCGCTGAGGTTCAGGGGGCGATGGGAAAGGCCGGCGGACGCGGACGTGCCGTCCGCCGCGGTGATCGAGGTCATGGGAAAAGCTCCAGAAAATGCGTGCACAGGACTGCGGGGTGCGGCGGCAGCGGTGGCATGCCGCAGGCCATCGTTCGTCGGCAGTTTCCGGATGGGGGAGATTGTCGTGGGTGGCCGCGCGGGTAGCAGGCCACAGGAGAACACAGGCAGCGGGAGCAGTCGTGGCGCCATTTTAGGGTTTTCCCTTAGACCGTGCCATCGCAACCCGCTATGTCCCCACCCGCCACTCAGAACGTGTTTACGATCTTTTCGAGGCCGCGTTGCTGCGCAATCGGGATGAGTGGATGCTCCGGATGCTCTGCGTGCGCTCGTGCCCATGCAAGCAGCCGGGGCGCCAACATTCCGAATTCATCGGCCCGATTTCGCCCCAACCCTTCGGGCAAGTGCCTTGCCGCGCCTTGCATCCCATCCCGGCAAGGTACTTGCGCGGCCCCGAAAAGATCGTAAACACGTTCTCAGGCGCCCACCCAGCCTGCGCGGCGCCACACGGCAGGCAATGGCGCACAATGGCGGTCCCTGTAGACCCCCTGGCCCCCACTCCATGAAGCGCATCTGGCTGCTGTTTTCCCAAACCGTGACGGTGCTCGTCGCGGCGTATTTCGTCGTGGCCACCCTGCAGCCCGGCTGGCTGGGGCGTGGCAACGTGCGCTCCGGTGCGGGCATCGCCCTCATTGAAGCACCTGCCAGCACGGCCGCCGCAGGCCAGCCCGCGGCCGGCAGCTTCAGCGCGGCGGCGCGCAAGGCAGCACCCGCCGTGGTGAGCATCAATACCAGCAAGGCCGTGCGCCACCCGCGCAGCAATGACCCGTGGTTCCAGTTCTTCTTCGGTGACCAGAGCGGCCAGCAACAGCAGGCGGGCCTGGGCAGCGGCGTGATCATCAGCCCCGATGGCTACATCCTCACCAACAACCACGTGGTGGAAGGCGCGGACGAAATCGAGGTCACGCTCACCGACAGCCGGCGCGCCCGCGCGCGCGTGATCGGCACCGACCCCGACACCGACCTGGCCATCCTCAAGATCGAACTCGACAAGCTGCCCGTGATCGTGCTGGGCAACTCGGATACCCTGGACGTGGGCGACCAGGTGCTGGCCATCGGCAACCCCTTCGGCGTGGGCCAGACGGTGACCAGCGGCATCGTCAGCGCGCTGGGGCGCACCCAGCTGGGCATCAACACCTTCGAGAACTTCATCCAGACCGACGCGGCCATCAACCCCGGCAACTCCGGCGGGGCGCTGGTGGACGTCAATGGCAACCTGCTGGGCATCAACACCGCCATCTACTCGCGCTCGGGCGGCAGCATGGGCATCGGCTTCGCCATCCCGGTGTCCACGGCGCGCCTGGTGCTCGACGGCATCGTCAAGGACGGCCAGGTCACGCGCGGCTGGATCGGCGTGGAGCCCAACGAGCTCTCGCCCGAGCTGGCCGAGACCTTCGGCGTGAAAGCCTCCGAGGGCGTGATCATCACCGGCGTGCTGCAGGATGGCCCTGCGGCCCAGGCCGGCATGCGCCCGGGTGATGTGATCGTGAAGGTGGACGGCAAGAACGTGGGCAATGTCTCCGAGCTGCTCACCGCCGTGGCGGCCCTCAAGCCCGGCACGGCCGCTCCGTTCAACGTTCGGCGCGCCGATACGCTGGTGGAATTGAGCATCACCCCGGGCCTGCGCCCCCGGCCGCAACGCAATGTGAGAAGGTAACCCCTGAGGCGCTTCGCGCCTTCCCCCTGAAAGGAGGGCGCCCCCAGCGCAGGCGCTGGATATGCCGCCTTCGCGGCGGGGCGGCCCTTGCGCGGGAGTACTGGCATGGGCCGTGCCGGCTTCCACGGCTGGAGCGGCCATTGCAATGCCGGATGGGGCCGCCTGCAACACCCATAAAAAAAGCAACTGGCGCTCTCGCGGCAGTTGCTTTCTTCATGCCCCTCGGGGGCTGCAGGTCTGATTCCGGTCAGGACGACGACGATGCGGCTTCATCGGCCTCTTGCGGCGCCTTGGTGTGCTTGATGAAGATCTGTGCGGCCCAGATGCCCACTTCGTAGAGGATGCACATGGGCACGGCCAGCGCGAGCTGGGAGACCACGTCCGGGGGCGTCACGATGGCCGCCACAACGAACGAGGCCACGATGAAGTAGCCGCGGAAGCTCTTGAGCTTCTCGACGCTGACGATGTTCATGCGCGCCAGCACCACCACGGCGATTGGCACCTCGAACGCCAGGCCGAAGGCCAGGAACATCGACAGCACGAAGCTCAGGTAGGCCTCGATGTCAGGCGCGGCCGTGATGCTCTTGGGCGCAAAGCTCTGGATGAAGGCGAACACCTGGCCGAACACGAAGTAGTAGCAGAACGCCACGCCCACGAAGAACAGCAGCGTGCTGGAGACCACCAGCGGCAGCACCAGCTTCTTCTCGTGCGAATACAGGCCCGGCGCCACGAAGGCCCAGACCTGCCACAGCACGAAAGGCAGCGCCAGCAGGAAGGCCGACATCAGCAAAATCTTGAGCGGCACCATGAAGGGCGAGATCACCGAGGTGGCGATCAGCGTGGCGCCCTTGGGCAGATGGGCCACCAGGGGCGCCGCCAGGAAGTCGTAGAGCGCGCCAGGGCCGGGAAAGAAGAACAGGATCGCCGCCGCGATGGCGATGGCGATGATGGCCTTGACCAGCCGGTCGCGCAGCTCCATCAGGTGCTGCACGAACGGCTGCTCGGTGCCGGCCAGCTCGTCTTCTTTGGAGGGAGTTTCGGACATGTTGGATTTTCAGGGGCGTGAGGGCCGCCCATGCAGCGCGCACCAGAGGCAGCGCTGCATCGTCAATGGAATTTCTGGGGCCGGTAACGGGCGACGCGCGCGGCGCCGGACTGTGCCTTGGTGCGCACACCGCTGCGCGACTTGTACCACTGGGGGGTGGCGCCGCGCTTGAGGCGCCAGTTCTTGCCCGGGTGCTTGTAGGCAGGTACCACCACCGAGGTTTCGAAAGGCTCGGCGGCGCTCATGTCCGTCGCCGCAGCCCAGTCCTTCTCGAATTCGCTGGCGCCGGTCTGGATGGACTGCTGCACGTCGCGTGCGGCGCCTTCCACCGTGTCCTTCATCTTGCGCAGCTCGTCGAGCTCCATGGACCGGTTGACCTCGGCCTTGACGTCGGACACGTAGCGTTGCGCCTTGCCCAGCAAGGTGCCCACCGTGCGCGCCACGCGCGGCAGCTTCTCGGGGCCGATGACGATCAGCGCCACGGCGCCGATCAGCGCCATCTTGGACAGGCCAATATCAATCATGAAGCAGGTGTCCGCTCAGCGGTCAGCTCTTTTGCTTGGCTTCGACGTCGATGGTGGTCTTGTCAGCCGCCTGGCTGGCAGTCACCTGGCCAGCAGGCGGATTGACGGCACCGCTCTCGGCCGTGGAACCGTCCTTCATGCCGTCCTTGAAGCCCTTGACGGCGCCCCC
Source organism: Acidovorax sp. GW458-11-26-14-TSB4 (assembly GCF_059423865.1). NCBI lineage: Bacteria > Pseudomonadati > Pseudomonadota > Betaproteobacteria > Burkholderiales > Comamonadaceae > Acidovorax > Acidovorax sp. GW458-11-26-14-TSB4. The sequence continues at coordinate 91,166 of NZ_JBWKYR010000011.1, read as the reverse complement.
GAGGTCCGAGCCCATGTTCTTGAGCTTCTTGGTGCCGAAGACCATGACGACGATCAGCAGCACGATCAGCCAGTGCCAGATGGAAAAAGAGCCCATGGAAAATCTCCTAACGTATTGCAATCATTTTAGACCCCGGCCGTGACCGGAGTTCACACACCCTGCTTTGGTACAGGGGTCTATCGTGGAAGACCGTCAGTTCGCGTCAGCCTTTGAGCCACGGGCGGGGGCCGCCCATCACGTGGATGTGCAGATGGTGGATTTCCTGCCCGCCTTCAACCCCCGTGTTTACCACGATGCGGAAACCGCCCTCGGGGTAGGGATTGCAACCCTGCTCCTGGGCCAGCTTAGGCGCCAGGACCATCATGCGCCCCAGCACACCGGCGTGCTCGGCCGACACCTGGGCCATGGACGGAACGTGCAGCTTGGGCACCATGAGGAAGTGCACCGGCGCCGATGGATGGATGTCGTGGAAGGCAAAGACCTCCTCGTCCTCGTAGACCTTCTTCGAAGGAATCTGGCCCGCGGTGATTTTGCAGAAAAGGCAGTTCGGATCGTGCATGGTGGAAAAAGGAGAGCGGAAATCTGGCTGCACGAAGGCAGATTCACGCATTGTCGGCGATCTTGATGCTGGGTCGCACGCCCACATCCCGGCGGTGTGCCTTCATCCAGGCCTTGCCCGCATCGCGCCCCAGCGTGAACAGCTGGCGCACGAAGGCCGTATCGGCGCGCACCTTGCTGTCGGCGCCGAAAGGGGCCAGCACCGCGCCCCCGTCGATGCGGTGCATCAGCACGTTCTTGTAGCGGCGCGCATCGAGCTTGCCCTCGGCCAGCAGCCGGCGCACGAATTCGATGGCGCGCAGTTCGGCCAGCAGGCTGGCATTGAAGGTGACTTCGTTCATGCGCTCCATGATCTCTTGCGCGGTGCCTGGCACCTCGCGGTGCTCGATCGGGTTGATCTGCACCAGCAGGATGTCCGATGCCTCGGTCTGGTAGATCAGCGGGTGCAGCGCCGGGTTGCCCGAATAGCCACCGTCCCAGTAGTGCTCGCCATCGATCTCCACGGCCTTGAACACCATGGGCAGGCAGGCCGAGGCCATCACGGCGTCGGCACTCAGGCGCGGGCCCGAGAAGATCTCGCCGCGCCCGGTGCGCACATTGGTCGCGCACACGAACACCTGGGGAACCACGCTTTCGATGCTGGCACGCCCGGAGCACAGCAGGCCGAAATCGACCTCGCGCTCAAGCAGCTGGCGCAGCGGGTTGAATCCAAGCGGGTTGGTCTGGTAGGGCGAGAACCACTGGGCCATCATGCCCATCAGCGGGTTGGCTGCCGACAAGGGCGTGCCCCAGGTCAGGCTGCCCAGCGAGCCCACACCCTCCCACAGCCGGGCGAGCGACTCGCGCGCCAGGGCGCAGCCCGCGGCACGCGCCTCCACCGGGTCCTTGTGGGCCTGTGCGGCCTGGGCAAAGCCATGGGCCAGGGCCACGGCGTTCATGGCCCCCGCGCTGGTGCCGCTGATGCCATCGAACTGCCACTGCCCGTCTTCGAGCAAGGCATCGAGCACGCCCCAGGTCAGAGCGCCGTGCGAGCCCCCACCCTGCAGGGCCAGGTTCAGGCGCCGCAGCGCATGGGGCTCAGGCATCCACCACCTGGTTCTTGCTCATGGCCAGCATGCCGCGCACGATGCGGTACAAGAACCACAGCGAAATGATGCCCCAGGCGATCCAGCCGGGCAGGATGAAGACCAGCCACAGCCACGAGGTCAACGCATACAGCACCCCTGCCCAGATAACGGAGCGGATGCGCCAGGAGAAATGGTTTTCCTGCCAGGTGCCCTGTGCGTCGCCGCGCTTGACCAGGTCGATCACCAGCGCGATGACCAGCAGCAGCGCACTGGCCTGCGCGCCGGGCAGCACCGCACCCAGCGCCACGACCAGATGCAGCGCATAGCTGATCCAGCCGATGTTTTTGAGGCTTTCGGCCTTCTGGTCGCTGGTTTGCACGTCGATGATGTCGTTCATGGGAACCCTTTCTCCTCTCCGGCACGCGCAACCGCCTTGCGCAGGGCTTTCTCCTCGATGCCGCTGGTGCCTTCGCGGCGTTCGAGCTCGGTGAGCACATCGGCCGGCGTCAAGCCATAGTGGGCCAGCGCAACCATGGAATGGAACCACAGGTCGGCCACCTCGTAGACCAGCTTGCTGGCATCGGCACCATGGTCCACGTCCTTGGCGGCCATCACCACCTCGGTGGCTTCCTCCCCGATCTTCTTGAGGAAGGCATCGGGCCCCTTGTGCAGCAGGCGCGAGACATAGCTCTTTTCGGGGTCGCCCCCGTTGGCGGGCTTGCGGCTCTCGATGACGGCGGCCAGGCGCGCGAGGGAATCGTTGGAACTCATGGTCTTACTTGTAGATGGATTCGGGATCTTTCAAGACCGGATCGACGGGCGTCCATGCGCCGCCCTTGAGCACGCTGAAGAAGCAGCTGTGGCGGCCAGTGTGGCAGGCGATGCCAGGCGCGTGGCCCAGCTGGGTCACCTTGAGCAGCACCACGTCGTTGTCGCAGTCCAGCCGGATCTCGTGCACGGTCTGCACGTGGCCCGATTCCTCGCCCTTGAACCACAGCTTGCCGCGCGAGCGGCTGAAGTACACGGCGCGGCCGAGTTCGGCGGTCTTTTCCAGCGCCTCGCGGTTCATCCAGGCAAACATCAGCACGTCGCCCGTGCCCTGCTCCTGCGCGATCACGGGCACCAGGCCCTGCGCATCCCATTTCACTTCATTGAGCCAGTTCATGGCCCGGATTGTCGGCGATTTGAATGACCGACCCCGGACATGGCCTTGCCAGCGCCCGCGCAGGCCAAAGACCTGAGCCCCGCCGGCATTTGCAGGCGGGGCCCGGGCCGGGTCAGCGCAGCCCCTTTAGCGCAAGGTCAGGACATTGGAGTAGCGCCCCGCGCGCAGCATTTCGTAGAGCGCCGCCAGGGAATTCACCCCCAGGCCATACCCCAGGTAGAGGTTGCTGCCCGCCAGGGCACTCAGGTCCATGCCCTTGATGTCGAGCACCGGGGCCGACACCGGCAGGGCGCCTGTGTACAAGGCCGCCAGGCTGGGCACGAAACTGACCGTCGCGCCGTCGAGCATGAGCAGGCGGCCATCGGGCAGCAGCAGGGCCACGAAGATGGCGCCGGGCTGCCCCGCATGGGCGGCAGGCAGGGTGACACCGGCCTTGGCCGTGAGCTGGTTCAGCGGGCCGCTCTGGGCCGTGCTGAAGGCGGGTTCGGTGCCAGGCGCCGGCGTGCCGGTGCCCGGGTTCGTGCCGCCCGGGTTGCCGACATTGCCCGGATTGCTGCTGTTGTCCACGCCGGCATTGGGCGCAATGCGCGTGGGCGTGCTCACGATGCCGTTGGCAGTGGTCACCCCGTTGCCCAGAACCCCATTGTCGGTGCGGCCCCAGGTGTAGACCGAGCCATCGGGCATGAGCGCGGCCGCGGCGAAGGCCCCAGTGAAAACGTACGACACCGGACCGGGCAGGCCCTGTACCCGCACCGGGCCCGCCTTGGCGTTGGCCGGCACGGAATCCCACTTGGTGGACACGGTCGTGCCGTCCCCCAGCAGGCCCCGCTCCCCCTGGCCGCAGGCGAACACGGCGCCCGCCCCGTCCACGAACAGCGCGGCACCACCACCCGCAGCGATCTGGCGCAGGTTGCCGAGGTTCTTGATGGTGTAGGGCTGGGTGGCAGCCAGCGCGCTTTCCTGGCCACAGGTCAACATCCCGGAGTTGGTGTCGCCCCAGGCCAGCGCCTGGCCGTTCTTGATGCCCAGATACAGGCCCGCCGCATTGCCGGTGGCGGTGGCATCGATGAACGCCAACCCATTGGGCTTGAGCGCCGTGGCGGGCAAGGGGTCTGACGCCGCGGTCACCGCCTGCAGGGGGTTGTCGCGCACGCTGTTCCGGCCCCAGCCGACCAGGCTGCCGTCCTGCTTGCGCCCGATCATCTGCGTGCCTGTCACGGCCAGTTGCACGATGCCTGTGGCCCCTGCCACGGGCAGGGGCTGGCCGCGCTGCTGCAGTGTGGTGGGGCCGATCCCCAGGTTGCCATTGCCGCTGTCATAGCCCCAGGCCCAGATCTGGCCGCTGCTGTCCGTGGCATAGAGGGAATAGCCATTGGTCGCGGCCAGCACCGAGACAATGCCCGACAGCCCGGGCACCTGCACCGGTTCGTAGCGGAACTGCCCGCCCGAGGTGTCGGAGCCGATCAGGCCGTCCGACACATTGCCCCAGACCCATACCGTGCCGTCGGACTTCACGGCGGCCGACAGCGCGCCACCGGCCGTCACGGCCACCACGTCGTTGCCAAGGGACGCGATCTTTGCAGGCGCGGGGTTGTTGCGGTCGGCCTGGCCGCGGCCGAGCTGGCCCGAGTCACCGCGCCCCCAGGAGGTGACGCTGCCATCGGCGTTGAGCAGCAGCATGTGGTAATCGCCGATGGTGATGTGCGGGACGGCGGCGATGGCCGGCGCCGCCAGGCCCACCAGGGCGCCAGCCAGCGCGATGGTCCGAAGCAAAGCAGACATGGAGGAACTCCTGCGAGGTGAAGGTGGAGTCGATTCTTCCGCGCCAGGCGCCCAGCGTCTGTCCCTCGAACAAGGGACAAAATGCACCAGATGCAAGCAGCTGTGACAGCGCTCGCCGCGTATCATGAAACGCACCGCCGCGCGCCCAAGGCCTCTTTGCCCATGTCCGCTTTGCTCTCTGTCCTCGTGATCGAGGACGATCCCCAGTTCAGGCAACGCCTGTGCGACAGCATCGCCGCCGCGCCGGACCTGCGCCTGGTCGGCGCCGCGGGCGATGCCGGTTCGGGCCTGGCGCTGCTGGCCCGCCACCAACCGCAGGTGCTGCTGCTGGACCTGGGGCTGCCCGACCTGAACGGCATTGAAGTGATCACCCGCAGCACCGACGTGGCCCCCCACTGCGAAGTCGTGGTGGTCACCGTCTTCGGCGACGAAGCCCATGTGATGCAGGCCCTGGCAGCGGGAGCCACCGGGTATGTGCTCAAGGACACGCCCGCCCTGGACCTGGCCGAGCTGGTGCGTGCGGTGCATGCGGGCGGCAGCCCCATCAGCCCGGTGATCGCCCGGCGGCTGCTGACCCGGCTGGCCCCGGCGGCCTCCTCGCGACAGCGCCAGGGAGCACCCGAAGCCGCGGCCAGCGATTCCGATGCGGGCCTGCTCAGCGAACGCGAGTGCGAGATGCTCGGCTTTGCCGCCAAGGGCTACAGCTACCGCGAAATGGCCCAGATGATGGGGGTGACGCAGCAGACCGTGCTCACCTACGTCAAGCGCAGCTACCGCAAGCTGCAGGTGCACTCGCGCGCCGAGGCAGTCTATGAAGCCCGCAAGCGCGGGCTGATGAATGACTGACAGGCTGCTGCGCGCCTGGGCGACCGGCTGGCTGCAGCGGGCCCTGGCATGCTCGCTGGCCCTGGTGGCGATATGGGCACAGGCGGAGCACCCACCCACAGCCCCCGATGCCTCCGACGCCATGGTCACCCAGGTGGAGCGCTGGGTCCCCGCTGCCGAGGCAACCCCATCAATCGGCCCACCGGGGAAGGATGCAGCAGGCCAATGGCAACCGGTCGACCTGCCCCAGGCCGTGCAGCGCAATCCCACCACCCGCGCAGCGGTCAACCTGCCCGTGCCCACGGTCTGGTACCGCACCGCATGCCCCGTGCCCGAGGCCCAGGAAACGCTGGCCCTGTACCTTCCCCGCGTGAGCGGCGGCCCCTTGCAGGTCTGGCTGCGCACAAACCAGGCCACGCGGCAGTTGTTGGACAACAGCCCGGCCTGGCCTTCGCAGTGGAACCAGCCCATCGTGCTCAGGCTGCCCAGCGCCGCATCCCGGCAGGCCGGCCCTTGCCATCTGTTCCTCGCGCTGCCTCCGCGTGCGGACGGCAGCTACGCCCTGAGCCGGCTCTGGATGGGCCCCGAGCCCGAGATCCAGGGCCTCTGGGCGGCCCGCCAGCGCTGGGTGGTCACCGTGCCGCTGGCGGCCAGCACCACACTGCTCATGCTGGGGCTGTTCGCCCTGGCCTTCTGGTGGCGCCGACGCCAGGACACGGCTTATCTGTACTTCGGGCTGGCATCGCTGGCCTGGTGGTTTCGCAACCTGCACTACGGCATCGAGCTGCCGCAGGACCTCGACGCCCTGCGCTGGTTCTGGTGGGCCACCGATGCGTCCATGACCTGGGTCATGCTGCTGGTCTACCTGTTCTCGCTGCGCTTCGCGGCGCGCGGCTTTCCGCTGGTGGAGCGGATGCTGCTGGGCTTTGCGCTGCTGGTCTCGGCAGCGTCCATGCCCATCCTGCCCTGGGCGCTCGACACTCCGCTGCTGCTGCACGCGGCCAACACGCTGGTTGCGCTGGGCGTGACCCTGCTCATTGCCTGGTCGGCCTGGCGCGGCAGCCGCGAACTGCGGGTGCTGGCCGTGGCCCTGTGCATCTGCCTGGGCTTGGGCGTGCACGACCTGGCACTGCTGCAGTTGCGCCTGTCCCCTGAAAGCCTGTACCTCATGCCCTACGCCATGATGCTGGTGCTGGGCGCCTTCCTGTACGCCGTGAACCGCCGCTACATCGGGGCCCTGGAGCATGCCGAAGGCGCGGCCGCGGAGCTCGCGGACAGACTGGCCGAACAGCAGCGTGCGCTGCGGGCCAACTTCGCCTTGCTGGCCGAGGTGGAGAACGAGCGCGTGCGCCTGGCCGAGCGCCAGCGGCTCACGCGCGACATGCACGACGGCCTGGGCGCGATGCTGGTGTCATCGCTGGGCCAGATCGAGCAGGGCCGCCTGTCGCAGGGCGAGATGGCCCAGGTGCTGCGCGAGTGCCTGGAAGACCTGCGCCTGACCATCGACTCGATGGAGCCCATCGACCAGGACCTGACCACCCTGCTGGCCACCCTGCGCCAGCGCGTGGGCCACCGCCTCGCCCAGGCCGGCATCACGCTGCACTGGCACATGGACGACCTGCCGCCGCTGCCCTGGCTGGATGCCCCCGCCGCGCTGCATGTACTGCGGATCGTGCAGGAGGCGCTGGCCAATGTGGTCAAGCACTCCGGGGCCCGCAACGTCACGCTGTCGGCCACGCAGGGCGCAGAGACGGGGGTGTGCGTGCAGATCCAGGACGACGGGCGCGGGCTGCAGGCGCGCTCCGACGGGCACCAGGGCCGCGGGCTGGGCCACATCGAGGAGCGCGCGCGCCAGCTCGGCGGCCGGGCGCGGATTTTTTTGGGTGACCGGGGCGGCACCGTGGTGCAACTGTGGCTGCCGCTGCAAGGTCCGCCCCCCACTGCAGAGGGCTTCAGGCATTCGCGCTGGCCGACCGCGTAGGCAACACCAGTGGCGGCCCACTCGAGGCATCAAGGCTTGGCGACCGTCAGGAACACCCATTTGCGGTCCCAGTTCTTGCGCCCCAGGTACTTGATGGCCATGGCATAGCGGCCCGGGGGCAGGAAGTCCTGGGTGAGCGTGTCCTGCTGCGTGACCACGGGCTGGCCGTTGACCCGCACGTCCTGGCGCGCCACCATCTCGGGCTCGCTGTCCAGGTCCTGGCCATCGAGCGCGTAGACCGTGACGTCGGGTTCTTCCTTTTCCTCCCCCACATGGGGCAGGCCCATGGCGTTGGGGCGCGTGAGCACGTCCAGCGCCACCTGGCCATCCACGGGATCGCGCACGATCCAGTAGACGTCGCGCACGTTCTCGTTGAGCTCGGCCAGCAGGGCCTTGAGCTTGTCGAACTCGGCCTTGTCGGTGATCACCTGCACGGCCTTGCCGCCGATGGTGGCATCGAAGCAGCGGCCGATGCGGTCCAGACAGGGCAGGCGGTCGAAGTAGCCGCGTGCGTAGGACGGCGCCGGCACCTGCTGGGCACTGGCGGGCATGGCAGCCCAGCCCACGCACAAGGCCATGGCGGCCGTGGCGAGTGCCCTTTTCATAATCGTACCGGGATGCCCCGTGCCGCCATGTGCGCCTTGGACTGGCCCACGGTGTACTCGCCGTAGTGGAAGATGCTGGCGGCCAGCACCGCGTCGGCGCCGCCGATCTGGATGCCGTCGGCCAAATGGTCGAGGTTGCCCACGCCGCCCGAAGCGATCACGGGCACGCTGACGGCGTCACTCACGGCACGCGTGAGCGCCAGGTCAAAGCCGGCCTTGGTGCCGTCGCGGTCCATGCTGGTCAGCAGGATCTCGCCCGCGCCGCGGCGCGCCATCTCGGTGGCCCAGGCCACGGCGTCCAGGCCGGTGTTCTTGCGGCCGCCATGGCTGTAGACGTCCCAGCCCGCGCCCACGGGTTGGCCGTCAGCGCCGATGCGCTGTGCGTCCTCGTCGGAGCGGCGCTTGGCGTCGATGGCCACCACGATGCACTGCGCGCCATACTTGGCCGACACCGCGTCGATCACCTCGGGGTTGGCAATGGCGGCGGAGTTGAAGCTGGTCTTGTCGGCACCCGCGTTGAGCAGGCGGCGCACGTCTTCCACCGTGCGCACGCCCCCGCCCACGGTGAGCGGAATGAACACCTGGCTGGCCACGGCCTCGATGATGGGCAGGATCAGATCGCGCCCGTCGCTGGTGGCAGTGATGTCCAGGAAGGTGAGTTCGTCGGCGCCCTGGGCGTTGTAGCGCGCGGCGATCTCGACCGGGTCGCCCGCGTCGCGCAACTCGACGAAATTGACGCCCTTGACCACGCGGCCTCCGGTCACGTCCAGGCAGGGAATGATGCGTTTGGCAAGCATGTGGTCAACGGCCCCGTATGGGCCTATCCATTGAGTTCATCAGCGCGCGCCTGCGCCTTGGCGAAATCGAGGTCGCCACTGTAGATGGCGCGGCCGCAGATCACACCTTCCACGCCCTCGCCCTCGACGGCGCACAGCTGCTCGATGTCGGCCATGTTGGACAGGCCACCCGAAGCGATCACCGGGATGCTCAGCGACTGCGCGAGCTTGACGGTGGCATCGATGTTGATGCCCGAGAGCATGCCGTCGCGGCCGATGTCGGTGTAGATGATGGACTCGACGCCCCAGTCCTCAAACTTCTTGGCCAGGTCGACCACCTCGTGGCCGGTGAGTTTGCTCCAGCCGTCGGTGGCGACCTTGCCGTCCTTGGCATCCAGGCCCACGATGATGTGGCCGCCGAAGGCGCTGCATGCGTCCTTGAGGAAACCTGGGTTCTTCACGGCCGCGGTGCCGATGATCACGTAGCGCAGGCCGCCGTCGATGTACTTTTCGATGGTGTCCAGGTCGCGGATCCCGCCGCCGAGCTGCACCGGGATGTCCTCGCCCACTTCCTTGAGGATGGACTTGATCGCCGTGAAGTTCTTGGGCACGCCGGCGAAGGCACCGTTCAAATCCACCAGGTGCAGGCGGCGCGCGCCGGCCTCCAGCCACTTGCGCGCCATGGCGGCGGGGTCTTCACCGAAGGTGGTGGATTGGTCCATATCGCCTTGCTTGAGGCGTACGCAGTGGCCGTCCTTGAGGTCGATGGCGGGAATGAGCAGCATGGTGGGTTCGGGTGGAAAAGGGCGAGGCCGGGCTCGGCCCGAACAGGGTGGTTGGGGGTTTCAGGGATTCCAGTGAAGGAAATTGCGGTACAGCGCAAGGCCATGCTCCGCACTTTTCTCGGGGTGGAACTGGGTGGCGAAAATATTATCGCGTGCAACGGCCGCGGCGAACACACCGCCGTAGTCTGCCTCGCCCGCGCAATGGGCCGCATTCTCGGGCCGCGCATAGAAGCTGTGCACGAAATAGAAGTAGCTGCCGTCGGGCACGCCGGCCCAGACCGGGTGCACCGCGCCCGCGTGGGGCATCTGGCGCACCTGGTTCCAGCCCATCTGCGGCACCTTGAAGCGGCTGCCATCGGGCTGGGTACGGCCCGCCAGATCGAACTTGCGCACCTCGCCGGGGATCAGCGAGAGGCCTGCGGTGTCGCCCTCGGCGCTGTGGTCCAGCAGCATCTGCATACCCACGCAGACGCCGAACATCGGCTTGGCGGCAGCGGCTTCGAGCACCGATTCGAGCAGGCCCGAATCGCGCAGCTCGCGCATGCAGTCGGGCATGGCGCCCTGGCCCGGCAGCACGATGCGCTGCGCGGCGCGCACATCCTCGGGGCGCGAGGTGACGAGCACGGTCCAGCCCGAGCCCTGGGCAGCGGCCTGCACGGCCTGCGAGACCGAGCGCAGGTTGCCCATGCCGTAATCAACCACGGCGACGGTTTTTGCTTCCATATTCATAGCTATCAGCGCTTGGTCAAAAAGCGATGGTGGCCTTTTTCAGCGGGTGAAGATCAGAGACTGCCCTTGGTGGACGGAATGGTGCCGGCCGCGCGCGGATCGCGCGTGAGCGCCGCGCGCAGCGCACGGGCAAAGGCCTTGAACACCGTTTCGCACTGGTGGTGCGCGTTGATGCCCTTGAGGTTGTCGATGTGCAGGGTCACGCCCGCATGGTTGACGAAGCCCTGGAAGAACTCGTAGGTGAGCTGCGTATCGAAACCGCCGATGCTGCCGGCCGTGAACGGGATATGCAGGTGCAGGCCGGGGCGGCCCGAGAAGTCGACCACCACGCGGCTCAGCGCTTCGTCCAGCGGCACGTAGGCATGGCCGTAGCGGGTGATACCCTTCTTGTCGCCCACGGCGCGCGCGAAGGCCTGGCCCAGGGTGATGCCCACGTCTTCGACCGTGTGGTGTCCATCGATGTGCAGGTCGCCGGCACAGTCGATCTCCAGGTCGATCAGGCCATGGCGCGCGATCTGGTCGAGCATGTGGTCGAAGAAGCCGATGCCGGTGTGCAGCTTGGCCTGGCCGGTGCCGTCCAGGTTGATGCGCACGGTGATGTGCGTTTCGGCCGTGTTGCGGGTGACCTCGGCGATGCGGTCGGCCGTGGAGTCGGCCGGTGCGGAAGGTACGAGTGCAGAAGAAGTCATAGGGAGGCTTGGAGCGCAGCGAGCATCTGCGCATTGTCGTCGGCATTGCCCACCGTGAGGCGCAGGCAGTTGGCCAGCAATGGGTGCATTGTAGAAACGTTCTTGACCAGGACCTTGCGCTTTTTCATGCCTTCGTAGGTTGTGGCGGAATCGGCCACACGCAATAGAACCATGTTGGCCTCGCTGTCCCAGCATTTTTCGACGCCCGGCATGGCCTTGAGGGCCTGCACCAGCAGGGTGCGCTGGGCGCGCAGCTCGGCCGCCTGCCCGGCGAACACGTCGGTGTGCTCCAGGGCGAACAGCGCCGCCTCGCAATTGAGCACGCTCACGTTGTAGGGCGGGCGCACCTTGTCGATCTCGGCCACCACGGCGGCCGGGCCGATGAGGTAGCCCAGGCGCACGCCGGCCAGCCCGAACTTGCTGAGCGTGCGCATGAGCAGCACATGGGCATTGCGCGCGGGCTCGGCGCGCATGCGGTCGATGAAGGTGCGGCTGGCGAAGGGCTGGTAGGCCTCGTCCATGACCACGAAGCCGCCCACGGCGCCCACGGCATCGACGATGCGCTGCACGGCGCCCTCATCCCACAGCGTGGCCGTGGGGTTGTTGGGGTAGGCGATGTAGGTGATGGCGGGGCGGTGCTGGGCAATGGCGGCCAGCATGGCCGGCTCGTCCAGCTCGAAATCGGGGGTGAGGGGCACACCCACGAAATCAAGGCCCTGCAGCTGCGCGGAGAGCGGGTACATCACGAAACCGGGCATGGGCGCGAGCATGGTGGCGCGTGCGCCGGGCTGGGCACAGGCCAGGGCCAGCAGGGTGATGAGCTCGTCCGACCCGTTGCCCAGCACGATGCCATGGCCTTCGGGCATGCCGGCGTACTTCGCCAGCGCGGTCTTGAGGTCATTGAGGCGCTCACCCGGGTAGCGGTTGAGCGCCAGCGCGCCCAGGCGCTGGCCCAGGGCCGCCTGCAGATGAGCCGGCAGGCGGAAGGGGTTTTCCATGGCATCCATCTTGAGCATGCCGGTGGAGGGCTGCACGCCATAGGCGTGCATGGCGCGCACATCGGCACGGATGCGGTTCAGGGCGGCGGTGAGGCTGGCGGGAGTGGTCATTCGGCGGTGTCCAGTTCGTTGGGGGCCACAAGAAAAGGGTTGATGCAGCGCACGGCGTCCAGCAGCTGGTCATGCGGCAGGGCCTCGGTCAGCAGGTAGCGGCAGCCCTGCTGGTGGGCGGAGGAGACGATGAGCGCGTCCCAGTAGCCCAGGCGGTAGCGGTCCTGCAGGTCCCAGGCGCCATCGACCGCGTAGGCGTCGAGATGGGGCGGCAGCCACACGCGCAGGCGGCGCACCTGGGCACGCACAAGTTGCACGGTGCGCGGGCCCTCGAAGCGCTGTATGGCCTGGTTGTACAGCTCGTTGAGCACCTGCGAGCTGATGCGGCCGCAGCGCGTCTGCCAGCAGAAAGCCAGCCATTCGCGCGCCCGGGCCTGGCGGGCGGGGTCGCGCTCGTCCACGCTGGCCAAGAGCAGCTCGGTGTCGACGAAGAGGGGGACCGTGCCGCTGCTCATCGCCGGAACAGGGTTTCGCGCGGCACGTAGGGGCCGCTGGACGCGCCCCAGCTCTCGAAGCCCAGCGCCTCGCGCATGGCCTGGGCATAGGCGTCTTCCTGGCGCATCTTTTCGGCCAGCCATTCGCCCAGCAGGCGCGAGACGCTGCTGCCACGCTTGGCGGCCTCGACGCGCACCCATTCGGCAACGGTGTCGTCCATGGTGATGGTGACATTCTTCATGGGTAGAATATTACACGAACTTCGTGCAACACGAAGTTCGTGTAAATTTTCAGGCGGCTTTTCGTCCCGTGGATGCCAATAGGCAGCAGGCCATGTCGCCCACCGTGCGCAAGGCCTGCAGATGCGACGGCGTCCAGTCGCTGCCCACCCCGATGCGCAGGCAGTTGCGAAAGCGCCCGCTGGCGCTGAACACCGTGCCGGGCGCAACCAGGATGTTCTTTGCCAGGCAAGCCTCGTGCAGCTGCACCGAGTCGAGTGCGCGCGGCAGCTCCACCCACAGCAGCATGCCGCCCGGTGGATCGCTGACCCGCGTACCCGAAGGAAAGTGCGCGCCGATGATGTGGCGCACCCCATCGAGCCTCGCGGCCGCAGCAGCGCGCAACTGTCGCATGGCGGCGGCGTGGCCGCTCTGGTTGATGAGATCGGCCAGCGCCAGCTCCAGCACGGCCGATTGGCCGCCGGCCTGCATGTCCTTGATGCTGCGCAGCTGCTCGGTCCAGCGCCCGGCCTCGACCCAGCCCAGACGCAGGCCGGGCGCCAGGGTCTTGGAGAAGGAGTCGCAGAGCATCACATGGCCCGTGGTGTCGTAGGACTTGACGGTGCGGCGCATCTCGTCGGACTCGGCCAGGTCGTTGTAGATCGCATCCTCGATCACCGCCATGCCATGGCGCGAGGCCATCTGCGCCAGGCGTCGGCGCTCGGGCTGGGGCATGCAGCTGCCCAGCGGGTTGCTCAGCGTGGGCACCACCATCAGCGCCTTGACGGGCTGGGTATCGAGGGCCAGCTGCAGGGCATCGAGCGAGATGCCATGGCGCGGATGCGTGGGAATCTCGAGCGCCTTGAGGTGCAGGCCCTGCAGCACTTCGAGAAACGAGAAATGCGTGGGCGACTCCAGCGCCACCACGTCGCCCGGCTGGGTGGCTGCGCGCAGGCACAGGGCGATGCTGTCCATGCAGCCGCCGGTGATCAGGATGTTCTCGGGGTCCAGGCTGCAGCCCAGGCCCACGGCGTAGCGCGCGAGGGCGCGCCGGGCCTCTGGGTGCCCAGCGGACGTCGGGTAGGTGCACAGCAGCTGGCGGTTGCGCTGCACGGCGCGCACCACGGCACGGCGCACCCTGTCGGGGTTGAGCATGTCGGGGCCGGGCGTGCCGCTGCTGAAGGACACCATGTCCACCGGCTGGGCATGGCCCATGATGCGCTGGCCCAGCCAGTCCACCGAGACCTCGCGCGGGCGGCGCAGCGGGCGCGGGATGGTGGGCTCGGGCAGGTTCACGGGGCGGGACGCGACAAAGAAGCCCGAGCGCGGGCGCGCGGTGATCAGGCGCGCGTCTTCCAGCCAGTGGTAGGCCTGAACCACGGTGCTCTGCGCCACGCCGCGCTGGCGCGCCAGTTCGCGCACCGAGGGCATCTTCTCGCCGCGGGCCAGGGTGCCGTTGCGCACCAGTTCGGCCAGCTGGGCCGCGATCTGCAGGTACAGGGGCGTGGTCTCTTGGGCGTCCATGGGTGCATTCTGTACTGGCCTGCCGAACAGCAGGCAATACAGATGGCCACGATTCCGTACGACACAGAGTGCTGCCGCAGCACATCTGTACTGCTTCAGCTCGGCGCGGGCTGTGGCTGGCGGCCCGGCGGGGGCCGGCGCACAGTACAAGGCATGAACACCCTGCCACCCCCCTGCCCCCGTCCTCCCACTGTCCAGCCAGCCCGGCCCGAGGCCCTGGCCCTTCGCTGGAACCGCCAACCTCTGCCGCCACCGCAGGCCGTGCAGACGCTCGAATTCCGCGCGGGCGAGACCGCCCTGCTGGAAGTGGAACAAGGCCGCGTCTGGGTCACCTGCGATGGGCTGCTCGAAGACTATTTCCTCGAAGCCGGACAGCGCCTGTCGTTCACCGGCCCGGTGCGGATTCGCGTCAGTGCCGAAGGCCAGCGCCCCGCTCTATTGAACTGGGCGCTGCACCGCCAGCCAGCCACCGCCAGCCGCCCAACAGCGGCTTCGGCCACCGGCGGCATGCAGCTGCGCGCAGCCTGACGGAAGCTGGATACGGTCAGCCCCGTGCTGGCGGCACGGGAGTGAGCCGCAGTTCGGCGGCGCGCGCGTGGGCCTGCAGGCCTTCGCCGTAGGCCAGTTCCGCCGCCACCGTGCCCAGCACCTGGGCACCGGCCGCGCTCACTTCGATCAGGCTGCTGCGCTTCTGGAAATCGTACACCCCAAGCGGCGAGCTGAAGCGCGCCGTGCCGCTGGTGGGCAGCACGTGGTTGGGGCCGGCGCAGTAATCGCCCAGGCTTTCGCTGGTGTAGGCCCCGAGGAAGATGGCACCCGCGTGGCGCAGCAGCGGCTCCCAGCGGTGAGGGTCGGTGCTGCTCACCTCCAGGTGCTCGGGGGCGATGCGGTTGCTGATGGCGCAGGCCTCCTCCATGCTGCGGGTGTGGATCAGCGCGCCGCGGCCGTTCAGGCTCTTGGCGATGATCTCGGCGCGGGGCATGGCGGGCAGCAGGCGGTCGATGGCCTCCTGCACGGCATCGAGGTAGGCGGCGTCAGGGCACAGCAGGATGCTCTGGGCCAGTTCGTCGTGCTCGGCCTGCGAGAACAGGTCCATGGCCACCCAGTCGGCAGGGGTGCTGCCGTCGGCCAGCACCAGGATTTCGCTGGGGCCGGCGATCATGTCGATGCCCACGGTGCCGAACACGCGCTTCTTGGCGCTGGCCACGTAGGCGTTGCCCGGGCCGGTGATCTTGTCGACCTTGGGCACGGTGGCCGTGCCATAGGCCAGGGCCGCCACGGCCTGGGCGCCGCCGATGGTGAAGGCGCGCGTGACGCCGGCCACGTAGGCGGCTGCCAGCACCAGCTCATTGCGTTCGCCCTTGGTGGACGCCAGTTGCGCGCCCGATCCCCCGGTGGCCACGCTGCCGCGCACGGGCGTGGGCACGACCATGATGATCTCCTGCACGCCGGCCACATGGGCGGGAATAGCGTTCATGAGCAGGCTCGACGGGTAGGCCGCCTTGCCGCCGGGCACGTAGATGCCCACCCGGTCCAGCGGCGTGACCTTCTGGCCCAGCAGGGTGCCGTCCTCGTCGCGGTAGCTCCAGCTTTCGCCCGAGGCCTTCTTCTGCGCCTCGTGGTAGCTGCGCACGCGCCGGGCAGCGGCCTGCAGGGCGTCGCGCTGCGCGGCGGGAATGGCGTCGAAGGCGGCCTTGAAATCGGCCTGCGTGAGCTCCAGCGCCGCCATGTCCGGTGCGGCCAGGCCATCGAAACGGGCCGTGTAGTCGAGCACCGCAGCGTCGCCGCGGGCCTGCACGTCAGCCAGGATGTCGGCCACGCGCTGCTCGATGGCTGCGTCCGTGTCGGCGGACCAATGCAGGCGATCGCGGAAGGCGGCTTCGAAATCGGCGCTGTCGGTACGGAGGCGGACGGGCTGGGCTTGCATGGCGTTTTCTATCGCAGTAGGAGGGGAATCAGTTCAGGTGCGGGCTGCGGTGGCCGAAGCAAACGCATCGATGATGCTGCGCAGCGGCGCCTGCTTGAGCTTGAGCGCCGCCTGGTTGACCACGAGGTAGGAGCTGATGTCCATGATGCGCTCGACCTCGACGAGGTGGTTGGCGCGCAGGGTGTTGCCGGTGGAGACCAGGTCGACGATGGCGTCGGACAGGCCGATCAGCGGCGCCAGTTCCATGCTGCCGTAGAGCTTGACCATGTCCACGTGCACGCCCTTGGTGGCGAAGAAGTCGCGCGCGATGGAGGTGTACTTGGTAGCGACCTTGAGGCGCGAGCCCTGCTTGACCGCGCGCTCGTAGTCGAAATCGCTGCGCACGGCCACGCTCACGCGGCACTTGGCGATCTGCAGGTCCAGCGGCTGGTACAGGCCCTGGCCGCCGTGCTCGATGAGGGTGTCCTTGCCGGTCACGCCGATGTCGGCGCCGCCATATTCCACATAGGTGGGCACGTCAGTGGCACGCACCAGCACCACGCGGACGTCGGGGCGGTTGGTGGGCAGAATGAGCTTGCGCGACTTCTCGGGGTCTTCAAGCACCTCGATGCCTGCAGCCGCCAGCAGCGGCAGGGTCTCGTCGAAGATGCGGCCCTTGGACAGGGCGAGGGTGATCATGGTCATACGGGTTCTCTGAAAAGGGGCGCCAGTGTCGTGAGTTAGAAGTTCGTTGAAGAAAGAAATCTGCCGAAATCGCTGCCAGGCTAGGCGCGAAGCACAGCCATGCCGGGTGGCATGGCGAGCATTTGTAACGACGCATGGCGGGGATTGTCGGTAGATTTATTCAACGAATTTCCAACTCGCGACACTAAGACATGCGCTCGATGTCGGCGCCGATGCCGCGCAGTTTCGCTTCCATGCAGTCGTAGCCGCGGTCCAGGTGGTAGATGCGGTCCACCACCGTCTCGCCGTCTGCCACCAGGCCGGCGATCACGAGGCTGGCCGAGGCGCGCAGGTCGGTGGCCATGACCGTGGCGCCCGACAGGGGCGGATGCGCGGCCTCGGGCTTGCCCAGGCCCTCGATCACGGCGACCTTGCCATCGGTCTGGATGCGGGCGCCCAGGCGCACCAGCTCATCCACGTGCATGAAGCGGTTCTCGAAGATGGTCTCGGTCACCGTGGAGGTGCCCTGCGCCACGCAGTTGAGCGCCATGAACTGGGCCTGCATGTCGGTGGGAAAGCCCGGGTATTCGGTAGTTCGGAAGCCCAGGGCGCGCAGTTGGCCGGCGCCGGGGCTCTGGATGCGGATGCCGCCGTCCAGCGCCTGCACCTGGGTACCGGCCTCGCGCAGCTTGTCGATCACGGCGTCCAGGTGGTCGGCACGGCCATGGCGCAGCACCACGTCGCCGCCGGTGGCCGCCACGGCGCACAGGAAGGTGCCGGCCTCGATGCGGTCGGCCACCACCCGGTGGGTGCAGCCAGAGAGGCACTCCACGCCCTGGATGCGGATGCGGCTGGTGCCGTGGCCTTCGATCTTCGCGCCCATGGCGATCAGCATCTCGGCCAGGTCCACGATCTCGGGCTCCTGTGCGGCATTCTCCAGCACGGTCTCGCCCTCGGCCAGCGCGGCGGCCATGAGGAAGTTCTCGGTACCGGTCACGGTGACCATGTCGGTGGTGATGCGCGCGCCCTTCAGGCGCGTGGCACCCGCGGGCAGCTTGGCGATCATGTAGCCGTGCTCGACCACGATCTCGGCCCCCATGGTGGCCAGGCCCTTGATGTGCTGGTCCACCGGGCGCGAGCCGATGGCGCAGCCGCCGGGCAGGGACACGGTGGCCTCGCCAAAGCGCGCCAAGAGCGGCCCCAGGGCCAGCACCGAGGCGCGCATGGTCTTGACCAGCTCGTAGGGGGCCTCGGGCGTGTTCAGGGCACTGGCGTCAATGCGCACGGTGCCATCGCTGGCGCGCTCGGCCGCAACACCCATGTTGCGGATCAGGGTGAGCATGGTGCTCACGTCCTGCAACTGGGGCACATTGAGCAGGGTGACGGGCTCGGCCGTGAGCAGTGCCGCGCACAGCTCGGGCAGCGCGGCGTTCTTGGCGCCGGAGACCAGCACCTCGCCCTGCAGGGTGCGGCCGCCACGGATGAGGAGTTTGTCCATCACGAAACCTGGATGAAAAGGGGTTGGAGGATCAGCGCGGCTGCGCCGCCCACTCGGCGGGCGTGAAGGTCTTCATCGACAGGGCATGTACCTCATCGGTCTGCATGCGCGTGCCCAGCGTGGCGTACACGCGCTGGTGGCGCTGGATGAGGCGCTTGCCCTCGAATTCCGCCGAGACGATGGTGGCATACCAGTGGCGGCCATCGCCCTGCAGGTCGATGTGCTCGCAGGCCAGGCCGGCGGCAATGAGGTCTTTGAGTTGGTCGGCGGTCATGGTGGGGCGTGGTTGTCTGCGTCCGTGCAGGGGCGCTAGGGTACATCGAACCGCCCCGGGGCGGTTCGATGCCGGTTCAATGGCGGATCTTGTAGCCTGTGCGCAGCAGGTGCACGGCCAGTGCGCTGACCGCCAGCCAGGCCACGCCGACAATGCCCAGGCTGAGCCAGGGCGAGGTGTCGCTCTGGCCGAAGAAGCCGTAGCGGAAGCCGTCGATCATGTAGAAGAACGGGTTCAGGTGGCTCACGGTCTGCCAGAACGGCGGCAGCGACTGGATGGAGTAGAACACGCCCGACAGGAAGGTCATGGGCACGATCACGAAGTTCTGGAACGCCGCCATCTGGTCGAACTTGTCCGCCCACAGGCCGGCGATGAGCCCCAGGGTCGCCAGCAGCGCAGCGCCCAGGAAGGCGAAGGCGATGATCCACAGCGGCGCGGCGAACTCCGGCCGTGCGAAGGCGATGGTGACGATGAACACGCCGAGCCCCACGACCAGCCCGCGCACGATGGACGAGCCCACATAGGCCACGAACCAGGCCCAGTGCGACAGCGGTGTGAGCAGCACGAACACCAGGCTACCCATGATCTTGCTCTGGATCAGGCTCGACGAGCTGTTGGCGAAGGCGTTCTGCAGCACGCTCATCATCACCAGGCCGGGCACCAGGAAGGCGGTGTAGCTGATGCGCTCGTAGACCTTCACATGGTCCTCGAGCACATGGCCGAAGATCAGCAGGTACAGCACGGCGGTGAGCACCGGCGCGGCCACGGTCTGGAAGCTGACCTTCCAGAAGCGCAGCACTTCCTTGTAGAACAGGGTCTGCCAGCCGGTCATGCGTGCACCTCCACAGGGGCCGCGGCAGGCGCTGGCGGAGGATGCGACGAGGAGGTACCCGCCATGACCTGCAGGAACACGTCCTCCAGGTCGGGGCGGCGGATCTCCATGTCATGCACCTCGACACCGGCCACGCGCAACGCGGACAGGTGCTCCTCGATCTCGCGTGCGTCGTGCGCCGGCAACTGCACGATGCGGCCCGTGACGCGCGCCAGGCGCGCGAGCGCAGGCGGCAGGTCCACATCGGCCTTGAATTGCAGCACATTGCCCGAGGCGGCCTTGAGCAGGTCGCTGGTCTGCGCCAGCGCCACCACCTGCCCGGTCTTGAGCATGGCGATGCGGTTGCACAGGGCCTCGGCTTCTTCGAGGTAGTGGGTGGTGAGCAGCACGGTGTGGCCCTGCTTGTTCAGGCGGGCGACGAATTGCCACAGAGTCTGGCGCAGCTCCACGTCCACGCCCGCTGTGGGCTCGTCGAGCACGATGATGGGCGGCTTGTGCACCAAGGCCTGGGCCACCAGCACGCGGCGCTTCATGCCGCCCGAGAGTTGGCGCATGTTGGAATTGGCCTTGTCCGTGAGGCCCAGGTTGTGCAGCAGCTCGTCGATCCAGTCGTCGTTGTTCTTGACGCCGAAGTAGCCGGACTGGATGCGCAGGGCCTCGCGCACGTTGAAGAAGGGGTCGAACACCAGCTCCTGCGGCACGACGCCGAGCTTGCGGCGCGCTTCGGCGAAGTTGGCCTGCACGTCGCTACCTTGCACGAGCACGCGCCCGCCGCTGGGCCGGGCCAGGCCGGCGAGGATGCTGATGAGGGTGGTCTTGCCGGCCCCATTGGGGCCGAGCAGTCCGAAGAACTCCCCCTCCTCGATGTCCAGGCTGACCTGGCTGAGTGCCTGGAACGGGCCTTTGGGGGTGTCAAAGGTCTTGGAGACGGCTTGGAATGAGACTGCGGGCATGAGCCCGTGATTTTACGGCCTGGTGCACAAACGTGCTGTGCCGGCCCCGGGAGCCCCTGCCAGGGGCGTCAGGCCGAGGGCAGCAGATCGGCCACGCCGTACAGGCCGGCCATGCTGGCTAGCGCAGCGGGCAGGCCCTGCACTGCGAAAGTCTTGCGGTCGGAGAGCGCCTCGCGCCTGCACTCGAGCAACACCGCCAGCGCGGAGGTGTCGAACACGGCCAGCGCCTGGGCATCCACCACCACGCTCGGCTCCTTGTGCACCTTCAGGCCCTGCAGCAGCATGCGCAGGCACGCAGGTGCCTGGCGGTGCGTCAGTTCCTGCGGCAGGACCAGAACCGGCATGGCAGATCCCGGGTCAGCCCTTGGTGCCGGCATTGGACTTGTTGCGCGCCTCGAGCGAGGCGATCAGGCCGTCAACGCCCTTGGCATTGATTTCCTGTGCAAACTGGCCCTTGTAGGTTTCCACCAGCCACACGCCCAGCACGTTGAGGTTGTAGATCTTCCAGCCGGCGCCATCTCCGGGCGTCTTTTCCAGGCGGTAGTCGAGCTGGATCGGGTCGCCCCGGCCCACGATCTCGGTGCGCACCAGCACGTCCTTGTCCGCAGGATCGGCGCGCAGGGGCTTGACCTGGATGCTCTGGTCGTTGACCTGCGCCAGAGCGCCCGCATAGGTGCGCACCAGCAGGATCTTGAACTCGTCCTGCAAGCGCTTTTGCTGCTCGGGCGTGGCCTGGCGCCAGCCTGGGCCCACGGCGGCGGCCGTCATGCGGCGGAAATTCACGTTGGGCATGACCGTCTTGTCCACCAGCGCGATCACCTTGGCGATGTCGCCGCCCTGGATGGACTTGTCTGCCTTCACCGTGTTGAGCACGTCGGTGGACAGGCGCTTGATCAAGGCGTCGGGCGCTTCGTCGGCAGCGGAGGCCGCCAGCGGCAGGCCCAGGGAAGTCACGGCCACCAGGGCCAGGGCCATGTGGCCCAGGAATCGTCGGTTCATCATCATGTGGTCTTCTTTCATGGTGCGGGCAAGGCACCCTTGATTTCATTGTGGGCGCGAAGAGCCCGCCATGTGCTTCTGTCCGGTAGCGGGTTGCAAGCAAGTGCAACACCCCGCTCGGCCCTCAGCGGGTCTTGGCATCGGCGGGTGGTGGCTCCTCGGGCAGCACGCCGTCCTTGGCGTCGCGTTCGCGTTCGCTGTCGTCCTTGTCCTTGTCGTACGGGACCGCCCCTGCCTGGCTGCGCACCTGCAGGAACACGTCGCGCGTGAAGCTGTACTTGTCGAGGGCAGCGCTGTCGAGGACCGAACCTGCACGCAGCAGGTTGGCACGCGCATCCACGGCGCGCAGGGCATACAGCGAGTTGCGGGCGGAGGTCGGGTCCACATAGCGCACAGGGTTGCCCACCATGTCGACCGGCAGGGCGAAGGTGTCGCGCACGGTGGAAGGCCCCAGGATGGGCAGCACCAGGTAAGGCCCGGTGTCCATGCCCCAGCGGCCCAGGGTCAGGCCGAAATCCTGGCGGTAGCGGTCGATGCCGATCTCGCTGGCCACGTCCAGCACGCCGCCCAGGCCGAAGAAGGTGTTCACGTTGACGCGCATGAAGCTCGATGCGGCGCCTTCCAGGCGCAATTGCAGCACGTTGTTCACGAAGGACCAGACGTCGGTCAGGTTGGCAAAGAAGTTGCTTACCCCGGTGCGCACGGGCGCGGGGGTGACCTCCTTGTAGGCTGTGGCGACGGGCTTGAGCACGATGGCGTCGACCTGCTCGTTGAACTTCGTGACGCCGCGGTTGTAGGGTTCCAGCGGGTCGCGCGGATCGGTGCGGGGACCGCTCGCGCAGCCGACCAGCATCACCAGCCCGAGCATTGCGGCCATGGCGCGCCCGGCGCGCAGGAGCCCGCCGGCGGGGTGTTCATCATGGCGGGCCGTGCCCGCTTGCATCCTGTTCATCATTTTTTGCTACCACCTGCCCCTGCGGGCTTACTGCCGTCTTCGGCTTTGCTGTAAAGAAATTGTCCAATCAGGTTTTCGAGCACCACGGCGGACTGCGTGGCCGTGATCGTGTCTCCCGCTGCGAGGTTCTTTTCGTCGCCACCAGCCTCGATGCCGATGTACTGCTCGCCCAGCAAACCGCTGGTCAGGATCTTGAGCGAGCTGTCCTTGGGGAACGCATAGCGGTCCTGCATGGCCAGCGTGACGCGCGCCTGGAAGGTCTTGTCGTCGAAGGCGATGGACTCCACGCGGCCCACCACCACGCCCGCACTGCGCACGGCTGCCTGGGGCTTTAGGCCTCCGATGTTGTCGAAGCGGGCGATGAGCTGGTAGCCGCGCTGGAAATTGAGGGTCAGCAGGTTGGCCGACTGCAGGGCCAGGAAGACCAGCGCCGCGATGCCAAGCATCACGAACAGGCCTACCCAGACATCATTTTTGGAGCGTTGCATGGTTGCGATCTCTTTGCTTATTTCTTAGATGCTGAACATCATGGCGGTGAGCAGGAAGTCCAGCCCCAGCACCGCCAACGACGCCATCACCACCGTGCGCGTGGTGGCGCGCGACACGCCCTCGGGCGTGGGCTTGGCGGAGTAACCCTGCAGCAGGGCCACGAAGGTCACGGTGACGCCAAAGACGACGCTCTTGATGACGCCGTTGCCCACGTCGCGGAACACGTCGACTCCGCCCTGCATCTGGCTCCAGAAGGCGCCTGGGTCGATGCCGATGAGCACCACGCCGACGATCCAGCCGCCGATCACGCCCACGGCGCTGAATACCGCCGCCAGCAATGGCATGGTGATGACACCAGCCCAGAAACGCGGCGCCAGGATGCGGCGCACCGGGTCCACGGCCATCATCTCCATGGCGCTGAGCTGTTCGCCCGCACGCATGAGGCCGATTTCGGCGGTGAGCGAAGTGCCGGCCCGGCCAGCGAACAGCAGTGCCGTGACCACGGGACCCAACTCGCGCACCAGCGAGAGCGCGACCAACATGCCGAGCGCCTCGGACGAGCCGTAGCGCTGCAGCGTGTAGTAGCCCTGCAGGCCGAGCACGAAGCCCACGAACAGGCCCGACACCGCGATGATGGCCAGCGAGAAGTTGCCCAGAAAGTGCACCTGGTCGCGCACCAGCGAGGGCCGCAGGAAAGTGGCACCGAACAGGCGCACCAGGCGCGCGAACAAATGGGCCGCGGCCCCGATGTCCGCGAGCTTGCCGCGCACGGCCAGGCCCACGTCGGAGGGGTTGTACCAGCTCACAGGCCAATCCCTCCTGCGGGACCGAAGTCCTGCTCTGCGGTGGGGCCCGGGTAGTGGAAGGGCACGGGCCCCGTGGGCAGCGCATGCACGAACTGGTGCACCAGCGGGTCGGTGCTGGCCCGTACTTCGTCGGGCGCGCCCTGCGCAGCCACCACACCTTCACCGAGGATGATCACGTGGTCGGCCAAGCGGAAGGTTTCCTCCAGGTCGTGCGAGACGATGATGCTGGTGAGCCCCATGGCATCGTTGAGCTGGCGGATAAGCTGGGCGGCCGTGCCCAGAGAGATGGGGTCCAGGCCCGCGAAGGGTTCGTCGTACATGACGAGTTCGGGGTCCAGCGCGATGGCACGGGCCAGGGCCACGCGCCGCGCCATGCCGCCCGAGATCTGGCTGGGCATGAGATCGCGCGCGCCGCGCAGGCCCACGGCGTTGAGCTTCATGAGCACCACGTCGCGGATCAGTTCTTCCGGCAGGTCCGTGTGCTCGCGCAGCGGAAAGGCCACGTTCTCGAACACATCGAGGTCGGTGAACAACGCGCCGAACTGGAACAGCATGCCCATGCGCCGGCGCGCCTTGTACAGGGCGGCTGCGTCCATCTTTTCCACATTCTGGCCATCGAACAGCACCTCGCCCCGCTGGGCCTGTTGCTGTCCGCCGATGAGGCGCAGCACCGTGGTCTTGCCCCCACCCGAGGCCCCCATGAGCGCCGTGACCTTGCCGCGCGGAACCGTCAGCGACACGTCGCGCAGGATGGGACGGTCACCGTAGGAGAAGGTGACGTTGCGCAGCTCGGCGAAAGGCGAAGGCTCAGGCATCAATGACACAGAGGGGGGCAGGCATCAAAAAGGATTGTCCGCACGCAAGGCAGCCCATGCGCGCAAGACAGCAGCGATGGTAGCCGAACAAGAAAACATACATACATGTATGTTTGCATTTTTCCCATACGGGATTGCACACGGTATCCGGTACGCCAGTGTCTGGCATTCCCGGCGGGACATTGCTTCCAATTGTGCCTACATCCAGCGTCGCGCGTGCGCAACGGTTTTTTCCCGGTGCCTCCCGCAGCACGCACCATGAAAAACGGCGCCGCTCGGGCGCCGCTCTTAGCCTTCGACCTGTCAGCGATCAGCGCGGCAGATCCGAGTAACCCATGAGGAACTCATCGACCGCACGCGCGGCCTGGCGGCCTTCGCGGATGGCCCAGACCACCAGGGACTGGCCGCGGCGGATGTCGCCTGCCGCGAACACCTTGGGGGCGCTGGTGGCATAGCCGCCATCGAACTCGGTGGTGGCACGGGCGTTGCCGCGCGCATCCTTCTCGACGCCGAAGGCTTCGAGCACGGCAGCGACAGGGCTCACGAAGCCCATGGCCAGCAGCACGAGGTCGGCCTTGAGCACCTTCTCGGAACCGGGGACTTCGACCATCTTGCCGTCCTTCCATTCCACGCGCACGGTCTTGAGGCCGGTGACCTTGCCCTTTTCGCCGATGAACTCCTTGGTGGAGATGGCGAATTCGCGCTCGCAGCCCTCTTCGTGGCTGGAGCTTGTGCGCAGCTTGATCGGCCAGTAGGGCCAGGTCATGGGGCGGTTCTCGACTTCGGGCGGCTGGGGCATCAGCTCGAACTGGGTGACGCTGACGGCGCCGTGTCGGTTGCTGGTGCCCACACAGTCGCTGCCGGTGTCGCCGCCACCGATCACGATGACGTGCTTGCCGTCGGCGCGCAGCTGGTTCTTGAGCTTGTCGCCAGCGTTGACCTTGTTCTGCTGGGGCAGGAACTCCATGGCGAAGTGGATGCCATCGAGGTCGCGGCCGGGCACGGGCAGATCGCGGCTCTGCTCGGCACCGCCGGTGAGAAGCACGGCGTCGAACTCGGCCTGCAGTTGCTCGGGGGTGACGGTTTCCTTGGCCCAGTTGGTGACCTTGGAGCCCTTGCCCAGACCGTCCTTGGCGGCGCCGACGAAGACGCTGGTGCGGATGGTGACGCCTTCGGCCTTGAGCTGGTCAGCGCGGCGGTCAATGTGCGACTTCTCCATCTTGAAGTCGGGGATGCCGTAGCGCAGCAGGCCGCCGATGCGGTCGTTCTTCTCGAACAGGGTCACGTCGTGGCCGACGCGCGCCAGTTGCTGGGCGGCGGCCATGCCGGCCGGGCCGGAGCCCACCACGGCGACCTTCTTGCCGGTCTTGTGCTTGGACGGCAGCGCCTTGACCCAGCCTTCTTCCCAGGCACGGTCGATGATCGCGTGCTCGATGGACTTGATGCCCACGGCGTCGTCGTTCACGTTGAGCACGCAGGCGGCCTCGCAGGGTGCGGGGCAGATGCGGCCGGTGAACTCGGGGAAGTTGTTGGTGCTGTGCAGCACGGCGATGGCGCTCTTCCAGTCGGCCTGGTAGACCAGGTCGTTGAAGTCCGGAATGATGTTGTTCACCGGGCAGCCGTTGTTGCAGAACGGCGTGCCGCAGTCCATGCAGCGCGCGCCCTGCACCTTGGCCTGGGACTCATCGAGCCCGATGACGAATTCCTTGTAATGCTTCAGGCGCTCGCCGACGGGCTTGTAGCCCTCTTCGATGCGCTCGTACTCCATGAAGCCGGTGGTCTTTCCCATGATTGCGTGTCCTTGTCTATGAATGCTGTGCGGGTGTTCGGTGGGGCCGCGCCTTACTTGGCGGGCACGGCCACGTTCTTGGCAGCCGGGGCCACCGCGGGGGTGGCAGGCTCCTCGAGCACCTTGCGTTCATAAATCTCGGCCAGCGCGCGCTTGTACTCGGTCGGGAAGACCTTGACGAACTTGCTGCGCGATGCCGCCCAGTTGTCGAGCAGTTCGCGCGCGCGCTTGCTGCCCGTCCAGCGGTTGTGGTCTTCCAGCAGCTTCTTGAGCTGGGCTTCGTCGGTCTGGCCGTTGTGCCAGATGGCGCGGGGCACGGTGGCCTCCTGCTCGGAGGAAGGCAGGATGCGTTCCAGCGTGACCATGGACATGTTGCAGCGCGTGTCGAACTGGCCGTCTTCGTCGTAGACGTAGGCGACGCCGCCGCTCATGCCGGCCGCGAAGTTGCGGCCGGTCTTGCCCAGCACCATCACGGTGCCGCCGGTCATGTATTCGCAGCCATGGTCGCCCGTGCCCTCGACGACCGCCGTGGCGCCCGACAGGCGCACGGCAAAGCGTTCGCCGGCCACGCCGCTGAAGAAGGCCTCGCCGGTGGTGGCGCCGTACATGACAGTGTTGCCCACGATGGTGTTGCGCACGGAATCACCGCGGAAGTCGATGCTGGGGCGCACGATGACGCGGCCGCCCGACAGGCCCTTGCCGGTGTAGTCGTTGGCGTCGCCGATCAGGTACAGCGTGATGCCGCGCGTGAGGAAGGCACCAAAGGACTGGCCGCCCGTGCCTTCGAGCTGGATGCGGATGGTGTCGTCCGGCAGGCCTTCGGGGTGGGCGCGGGTCACGGCACCCGAGAGCATGGCGCCCACGGAGCGGTTGACGTTGCGCGCCACTTCGATGAACTGCACGCGCTCGCCCTTGTCGATGGCGGGGCGGCTGCGTTCGATGAGCTTGCGGTCCAGCGTGTGCTCGATGTTGTGGTCCTGCACGTCCACGTGGAAGCGTGGCACGTCGGCGGGCACGTTGGGCTGGGCGAACAGGCGGCCGAAATCGAGGCCGCGGGCCTTCCAGTGGGCGATGCCGGAGCGCATGTCGAGCAGGTCGGAGCGGCCGATCAGGTCGTCGAACTTGCGGATGCCCAGTTGGGCCATGATCTGGCGCACTTCTTCGGCGATGAAGAAGAAGTAGTTGACCACGTGCTCGGGCTTGCCCGAGAACTTGGCGCGCAGGGCCGGGTCCTGCGTGGCCACGCCCACTGGGCAGGTGTTCAGGTGGCACTTGCGCATCATGATGCAGCCTTCGACGACCAGGGGCGCCGTGGCGAAGCCGAACTCGTCGGCACCGAGCAGCGCGCCGATGGCGACGTCGCGGCCGGTCTTCATCTGGCCGTCGGCCTGCACGCGCACGCGGCCGCGCAGGCGGTTGAGCACCAGGGTCTGCTGGGTTTCGGCCAGGCCGATTTCCCAGGGTCCGCCCGCGTGCTTGATGGACGACCAGGGCGATGCGCCCGTGCCGCCGTCATGGCCGGCGATCACCAGGTGGTCGCTCTTGCACTTGGTGACGCCGGCCGCGATGGTGCCCACGCCGACTTCGGACACCAGCTTGGTGCTGATGCTGGCGTGCGGTGCCACGTTCTTCAGGTCGTGGATGAGCTGGGCCAGGTCTTCGATGGAGTAGATGTCGTGGTGCGGCGGGGGCGAGATCAGGCCCACGCCGGGCACGCTGTGGCGCAGCTTGCCGATGTAGGTGGAGACCTTGCCGCCAGGCAGTTGGCCGCCTTCGCCGGGCTTGGCGCCCTGGGCCATCTTGATCTGGATCTGGTCGGCCGAGGACAGGTATTCGGCCGTGACGCCGAAGCGGCCCGAGGCCACCTGCTTGATGCGGCTGCGCAGGGAGTCGCCGTCCTGCAGGGGCAGGTCGACCTCGACGTTTTCGGCGCCGATCACGCTCTTGAGCGTGTCGCCCTGCTTGATCGGGATGCCCTTGAGTTCGTTGCGGTAGCGTGCAGCGTCCTCGCCGCCCTCGCCGGTGTTGCTCTTGCCGCCGATGCGGTTCATGGCCACGGCCAGGGTGGCATGCGCTTCGGTGGAGATGGAGCCCAGCGACATGGCGCCGGTGGCGAAGCGCTTGACGATCTCCTTGGCGGGCTCGACCTCGTCCACGGAGATGGCCTTGGCGGGATCGATCTTGAACTCGAACAGGCCGCGCAGCGTCATGTGGCGCTTGCTCTGGTCGTTGATGATCTGCGCGTATTCCTTGTACGTGTTCCAGCTGTTGGCACGCGTGGAGTGCTGCAGCTTGGCGATGGCGTCGGGGCTCCACATGTGCTCTTCGCCTCGGGCGCGCCAGGCGTATTCGCCGCCGGCGTCCAGCATGGTTTCGAGCACGGGGTCGTCGCCGAAGGCGGCCTTGTGCATGCGGATGGCTTCCTCGGCGATCTCGAACACGCCGATGCCTTCCACGCGGCTGGCCGTGCCGGTGAAGTACTTGCCCACGGTGTCGGTGTTCAGGCCGATGGCCTCGAACAGCTGCGCGCCGCAGTAGCTCATGTAGGTGCTCACGCCCATCTTGGACATGATCTTGGACAGGCCCTTGCCGATGGCCTTGACGTAGTTGTAGATGGCCTTGTCCGGCGACAGGTCGCCAGGCATGTCCTTGTGCATCTCGGCCAGGGTTTCCATGGCGAGGTAGGGGTGCACGGCTTCGGCTCCGTAGCCACCCAGCACGGCGAAGTGGTGCACTTCGCGCGCGGTGCCGGTCTCGACCACCAGGCCGGCGGTGGTGCGCAGGCCTGCGCCCACCAGGTGCTGGTGGATGGCCGACAGGGCCAGCAGCGCAGGGATGGCCACCTGCGTGGCGCTCACGGCGCGGTCGCTGACGATGAGGATGTTGGCACCGCCCTTGATGGCGTCCACCGCCTGCGCGCACAGCGAGGCGAGCTTGGCTTCCACCCCCTCACGACCCCAGTCCAGCGGGTAGGTGATGTCAATGGTGACGCTTTTGAACTTGCCCTGCGTGTACTTCTCGATGTCGCGCAGCTTGGCCATGTCGGCGAAGTCGAGCACAGGCTGGCTCACTTCGAGCCGCATCGGCGGGTTGACCTGGTTGATGTCCAGCAAATTGGGCTTGGGGCCGATGAAGCTGTTGAGCGACATCACGATGGCTTCGCGGATCGGATCGATCGGCGGGTTGGTCACCTGAGCGAACAGCTGCTTGAAGTAGTTGAACAGCGGCTTGTTCTTGCCCGAGAGCACGGCCAGCGGGCTGTCGTTGCCCATGGAGCCGATGCCCTCCTCGCCATTGCGGGCCATGGGGGCCATCAGGAACTTGATGTCCTCTTGCGTGTAGCCGAAGGCCTGCTGGCGGTCGAGCAGCGGCAGCGTGGAAGCTTCGGGCGCGGGCGCATCAGCGGCAGCGTCGATGCTGTCGAGCTTGATGCGCAGGTTTTCGATCCACTGCTTGTAGGGCTTGGTGTTGACGACGTTGGCCTTGAGCTCTTCGTCGTCGATCATGCGGCCCTGTTCCAGGTCGATCAGGAACATCTTGCCAGGCTGCAGGCGCCACTTGCGCACGATCTTGTTCTCGGGGATGGGCAGCACGCCCGACTCCGAGGCCATGATGACCAGATCGTCGTCGGTGATGCAGTAGCGCGACGGGCGCAGGCCGTTGCGGTCCAGCGTGGCACCGATCTGGCGGCCATCGGTGAAGACGATGGAGGCTGGGCCGTCCCAGGGCTCCATCATCGCAGCGTGGTACTCATAGAAGGCGCGGCGGCGCTCGTCCATGGTGGTGTGCTGCTCCCAGGGCTCGGGGATCATCATCATCACGGCCTGGCTGATGGGGTAGCCAGCCATGGTCAGCAGTTCGAGGCAGTTGTCGAACGTGGCGGTGTCGGACTGGTCGGCGAAGCTGATGGGGTAGAGCTTGTGCAGGTCGGCCGCGAGCACGGGCGAGGCCATCACGCCTTCGCGCGCCTTCATCCAGTTGTAATTGCCCTTGACGGTGTTGATTTCACCGTTGTGCGCCACGTAGCGGTAGGGGTGGGCCAGCGGCCACTCGGGAAAGGTGTTGGTGGAAAAACGTTGGTGCACCAGGCC
Organism: Acidovorax sp. GW458-11-26-14-TSB4; assembly: GCF_059423865.1. NCBI lineage: Bacteria > Pseudomonadati > Pseudomonadota > Betaproteobacteria > Burkholderiales > Comamonadaceae > Acidovorax > Acidovorax sp. GW458-11-26-14-TSB4. The sequence goes on along the minus strand of NZ_JBWKYR010000011.1, from coordinate 60,827 downwards.
GATGGCCGAGACGCAGCGCTCGTCCTGCAGGTCCATGTAGTAGGTGCCCACCTGGTCGGCCAGCAGCAGGCCCTTGTAGACCACGGTGCGGCTGGACATGCTGGGAACGTAATATTCCTTGCTGTGCTTGAGCTTGAGGTTCTGGATGGCGGCGCTGGCCGTCTTGCGGATCACGTACAGCTTGCGCTCCAGCGCATCCTGCACGATCACGTCGTTACCGCGGCCGATGAAGACCTGGCGCAGGATGGGCTCCTTCTTGCGCACGGTGGGCGACATGGGCATGTCGACGTTGACCGGCACGTCGCGCCAGCCGAGCAGCACCTGGCCTTCGGCCTTGATGGCGCGTTCCATCTCCTGCTCGCAGGCCAGACGAGAGGCGTGCTCCTTGGGCAGGAAGATCATGCCCACACCGTACTCGCCGGCGGCGGGCAGCGTGACGCCCTGTTTGGCCATCTCTTCACGGTACAGCGCGTCGGGGATCTGGATCAGGATGCCCGCGCCGTCGCCCATGAGCTTGTCGGCACCCACGGCGCCACGGTGGTCGATGTTCTCCAGGATCTTCAGGGCCTGCGTCACGATATCGTGGCGCTTGACGCCCTTGATGTGGGCGACGAAGCCGAGCCCGCAGGCGTCATGCTCGTTGGACTTTGAATACAAACCGTGTTGTTGCAGATGCTGGATCTCGGCAGCCGTGGTCATGGCGCACTCCTCATGAATTTTCGCAGGGAAGGCAAGGTTAGTGCATTGCAACATGCAAGGCAAGCATATTAATTGGGGTCAGATTCTTATTAAATTAACCAACCGAAAAAGTCGGAATTAATTGGGGACATATCAAAATTGAGTTGAGATGGGACTGTATCCATTGGTTCGACTTGCGTCAGGCCTCCTCGGGAGTCACCGGCATGGGCGGCCTGCCGGGCTTGGCCTTGGTCACCCTGCGGGGGGTAAGCTTCTGCAGGCCGGCGACGAAGTCGGGCTCGCCCAACGCCCATCCGCTCAGCGCGGACTGCGTGAGAGCGTGCAGCTGCTTCTCACCCAGGCCCGCCTGCAACAGTGCGGCATAGGCTGCCTCGCGCGCAAAGGGCGTATTGCCCAGTGCCCAGTACAGCGCGTGGGTGGTGAGCAGCCGGTCGGTGCGCAGGCCCAGCCAGTGGCCGTGGCTGGACCAGGGGTAGTCCACCGCGCGCTGCACCGTGCCGGCACGCACGGGGTTGAGGTCGATGTAGACCATGCAGGCCAGCAGGTAGCGCTCGGCCTCCATCACCGTGGAACGGTAGCGCCCTTCCCACAAGGTACCCGTGCGCCCATGGCGCTGGTTGAAGTAGCGCACGTACCTGCGCCCGATGGACTGCATCATCTGCGGCAGGCCATCGTCCGTGGACGGGGTGGCCAGCAGATGGAAGTGGTTGTCCATCAGCACATAGGCATGCAGGGCCACCTGGAACTTGCGCGCGTTGTCATCGAGCAAGGCGAGCATGGCCTCGAAGTCGGCCCGGTCCAGGAAGATTGCCTGGCGGTTGTTGCCGCGCTGGATCACATGGTGGGGGAAGCCGGGCAGGGTCAGTCGGGGCAGGCGGGCCATGGCGCAAAGCGGGTGGTCGGATGATGTGGGAGAGGTATGATAAACCTGTCCCCATTTTCATCCGATACCGTGCCCGCCGTCGACGGCGCCGGGCGAGCGCTCTACGGCGACGCCGTTTCGGCGCTGTGGCCGGCTTCTGCCTCTGGCTGCAATCCGAACCGCGCAGACATGGCCTGCTCCAACCCCATCTCGCGCAGGATGGCGCGCAGGCGTTCCGCAGCACTGCGCTTTTTCTGGCCGGTGTAGCGCGCGATGATGAGCTCGTTCTTCATGCTGTGCTCCCAGCCCACCAGCTCGGTGACCGTGACCTGGTAGCCGCTGGCTTCCAGGTACAGGCAGCGCAGCACATTGGTGACCTGGCTACCCAGTTCGCGCGTATGCAGCGGGTGGCGCCACAGTTCGGCCAGCGGCGTGCGCGACAGCTGCAGCGCCTTGCCCTGGCGCAGACAGGCGGCCATCTCGGCCTGGCAACAGGGCACGAGCACCATGGCCCGGGCGCGCTTTTGCAGACCGAAGGCGATGGCGTCGTCAGTGGCGGTGTCACAGGCATGCAGGGCCGTGACCACGTCGACTTGCGCGGGCAGTTCGGCGGCATCGGCCGATTCGGCCACCGACAGGTTGAGGAAGGACATGCGGGCAAAGCCCAGCTGCCGGGCCAGGGCCCGGGAACGCTCTACCAGCTCGCTGCGGGTCTCGATGCCATAGATATGGCCCTGCCCCCGTGCCTTGAAGTACAGGTCGTAGAGGATGAATCCCAGGTAGGACTTGCCTGCGCCATGGTCCGCCAGACTCGGGGCATGGCCGTCGGTGGACAGCCCGGCCAGCAAGGGCTCGATGAAGTTGAACAGGTGGTAGACCTGCTTGAGCTTGCGGCGCGAGTCCTGGTTGATACGCCCTTCGCGCGTGAGGATGTGCAGCTCCTTGAGCAGCTCCAGCGATTGGCCAGGGCGAAGGTCTAGCTGCTCCGCAGGTGAGGCCGCCGGCGCCTTGGCAGTCTGCTTGCCAGCCGCATTGGGGTTGCGGGGCGCGTTCATGCCACGCCCCCTGCCTTGTGGGCATCGGAGCAGCCAGGACCGACATCGAGCGCCTGCCAACCGTTCATGCCCAGCTTTTCAAGCACCTCGATATTGCGTTCATAGATCGCCTCGGCCTCGGGAAACACCTCCACGGCGCGGTCGATGCTGTCCTCGCGCAGCAGGTGCAGCGTGGGGTACGGGGACCGGTTGGTGCAGTTGCTCACCTCATCCACATCCGTCCCCGCAAACTGGAACTGGGGGTGGAAGCTGGCGATCTGCAGCGTGCCGTCGAGCTCCAGTTCGCCGAGCAGGTCTTCCGCCTGGCCCAAGAAGTCGTTGAAATCCAGGAAATCGGCCAGCAGCGGGGTGGGCACGACCAGCAACGTGGTGTCCCGCACATCGGCAGCGATTTTGGCCAACGCGAGCAATTCGGCCCGCAGTTCGTCCAGCAGCCGCGAGCGGTCCATGGCATCGCTGACCGCGTAATGGACTTGGCCCTTGACGTGCACGCCCTTGGCGAAGGGGCACAGGTTAAGGCCGATGACGGCACGTTCCAGCCACTGCACGGTGTCGCGGACGGCAGGCAGGGAGACGGCAGGCGTGGGTGGCTGGGAATTCATGCAAGGGTGCGGCAGGCGCACAGAAGAAGGGCCCTGATTTTAACGGGCACCCTGCCGACGCGCGCTTCCCCCAAAGAAAGGGCATCCATCAATCGAGCAAGCGCTGCCCCGTCAACCGCTGATGCTCACGCCCGGCGAAGCGGTCGGTCATGCCGGCAATGAAGTCGGCAACGGCGCGCGACTTCACCGCCATGTCGTCCGTGCTGGCTTGCCGCGCAAAAGCGGGCTTCATCTCCTGCGGCGACTGCAGGTAGGCCGCAAACAGATCTCGCACGACCTGTTGGGCGCGGCCCGTGGTTTCCATGACCTGGGCATGGCGGTACAGGTTCTTGAAAAGAAAGCGCTTGAGCACGACCGACTGTTCGCGCATGGGCTCGCTGAAGCGCACCAGCGGTGGCGATAGGCGCACGGCATCGGCGCTGGTAGGCGCTGCCTGCGCCAGAGCGGCCGAGGTCGCATCGATCACGTCGTAAACCTGCGCGCTCAGCATCAGGCGGATGGCCTCGTAGAGCAGGCGCCGGTGCATCGCCGCATCCTTCAGGTGGGGGTGCGCCGCCTGGGCCGCATGGCGGTACTGGTCGAACAAGGGAACCTCGCGCAGCTGCTCGATGGTGATGAGGCCGGAACGCACGCCATCGTCGATGTCGTGCGCGTTGTAGGCAATCTCATCGGCCAGGTTGCACAGCTGGGCCTCCAGGCCAGGCTGCTCACGGCGCAGAAAACGGCCGCCGACCCCACCGGGCTCTGCATCCTCGATCTGCTGGGCATGGACCTTGGAACAATGCTTGAGGATGCCCTCGCGCGTCTCGAAGGTCAGGTTCAGGCCATCGAAATGCGGGTAGCGTTCTTCAAGTTGGTCGACCACCCGCAGGCTCTGCAGGTTGTGCTCGAAACCGCCATGATCGGCCATGCACTCGTGCAGCGCGTCCTGGCCCGCATGGCCGAAGGGCGTGTGCCCCAGGTCATGGGCGAGCGAGATGGCTTCGACCAGGTCCTCGTCAATGCGCAACGAGCGCGCAATCGAGCGCCCGAGCTGGGCGACCTCCAGCGAATGGGTCAGCCGGGTACGGAACAGGTCTCCCTCGTGGTTCAGGAAGACCTGGGTCTTGTAGACCAGCCGGCGAAACGCCGTGGAGTGCACGATGCGGTCGCGATCCCGCTGGTACTCCGAGCGGGTCGGCGCAGGCGTTTCGGGATGGCGCCGGCCCCGGCTCGATGCAGGGTGGCTGGCATAGACGGCAAGGTCGGATCTGGGGTTCAACAACAGGCTCGCGATGGTTGGTCTTCAACAGATGAGGCCCATTGTGGCCGGGAACGGTAACCGGCGTTTGGCGGGGTGGCGGCAGAAAGAAACAAGGCCAGCCCCCCACTCAATCCAACCCACTGGTTGTCTGCTAAGCGCAGCAGGCGTCGATCACTTCGCGCACCAGCGCGTCGGGCGCCGCGCGGACGACGGCCTTTCCGGGGCCATCGATGAGCACAAAGCGAATCTCGCCCGCCTCGGATTTCTTGTCGATGCGCATGAGCTCCAGGTAGCGGCCGGCATTGTCGGAGGCATCGATGTCCGGCCCCTTGGTCGGCAGGCCTGCGCGTTCGATGAGTCCCACAAGGCGCTGCACGAAGGCATCGTCCACCAGACCCAGCCGGCGCGAAAGTTCAGCAGCCATCACCATGCCTGCGCCCACGCCTTCGCCATGCAGCCACACACCGTAGCCCATGCCTGCCTCGATGGCATGGCCGAAGGTATGGCCGAAGTTCAGGATGGCCCTGAGGCCGCCCTCACGCTCATCCAGGCCCACCACCCAGGCCTTGATCTCACAGCTGCGGCGCACGGCATGCGCGAGCGCTGCCCGGTCTCGGGCTCGCAGCGCGTCCATGGAGGTATCGAGCCAGTCCATGAATGCCATGTCGGCAATGGGCCCATACTTGATCACTTCCGCCAAGCCGGCGCTCATCTCGCGCGCACTCAGGGTATCGAGCGTGGCCAGGTCGCACACCACCAGCCGGGGCTGGTAGAACGCACCCACCATGTTCTTGCCCAGTGGGTGGTTGATGGCCGTCTTGCCGCCCACCGAGGAATCCACCTGCGCCAGCAAGGTGGTGGGAATCTGCACGAAGGGAACACCGCGCATGTAGGTGGCGGCGGCAAAGCCGGTCATGTCGCCGATGACGCCACCGCCGAGGGCAAACAGCACGGCCTTGCGGTCACAGCCATGCGTGAGCAGGGCGTCGAAGATGCGCTGCAGGGTTTCCCAGCCCTTGAACTCTTCACCATCAGGCAGCGTCACCGTGTGCACGACCGGGTAGCGCTGGCGCAGCGCCTCCACCACCTGCGCCCCGTACAGCGGACCAACAGTGTCGTTGGTGACCACCAGGGCCGACGTGCCGCCGGGCAACTCCAGGCCTTCCTGCAGTCGGGCAAGAAGGCCTGCGCCAATTTCGATACCGTAGCTGCGATCGCCCAGGTCAATGGCGACTCTATGGGAGGTAGTACCTGCTGGGGATGCGGCGGGGGAAGCGGGGAGCAGATCGGCGGTTTCAAGCATAGGGGCGTAGTTTACGCAGAATGCCGTTCGAATCGCCCGCAGAACGACATTGCAAGCTCTGTCAATAGAAAACCCCGTGGATCCAAGGATCCACGGGGTTTCTATTCTTCTGCCAGGGCGCTCAGCTGATCCGAGAACTTCGAATCTCGCCAAGCGCCCCTTGGACTATCAGGGGCAGGCCGCAGTGTTGGCGCCGATCTGCACAGACACCTGCTGGGTCACGGTCACGGTACCGCGGGTCGCCGTTACCAGGAACCTGGCGTTGCACGATGCAGTGGGGGTGCCGCTGATCACGCCGCTGTTGCCGGTACTGCTGCCTCTCAGGCCCGCAGGCAGAGGTGTCGGAGCAAAGGTCCAGACCACCGGATCCGCTGTATTTCCACCGGAGACCGACAAGCTGTACAGGTACGCCTCGCCGACATTCGCCGGAGGCAGCGCGCACGCGGCGGTCCCGTTGGTCACGCAACCGTTCAAGCTCAGAGGGTTGGGAACCGTCGCTCCACCTGACACCGTGAACTTCACGTTGCCGGACACCTTGGCGCCTAACGCATCCACCACGGTGATCACTGCACTGTAAACACCGGCTGGGCCTTGGGGTGCGCCGCTCACGATGCCATCGCTGCTGATGTTCAAGCCGCCAGGCAATCCAATGGCACTCCACGTATAGGGACCCACGCCGCCTTGGACAGTGAATACGGTCGCAAATGGTATGAAAGCAGTCGCGTCCTGGTCAGCCAACGTGGTCAGGGCCAATGGTGCCGCAGCAACATTGTCGACAACCGGTACCGCATACAGGGAGGTAATCGGGTCCTGAATACCGTTGGTGATGTCGTTGTCAAACCGGTCGGTAACAAACTCCAGCACAATGGCTCCAGTGTTAAGCCCGCTGTTCAGCGCGAACGTGCCGATGCCGCCCACTGTGCGCAGTTGTAATACGCTGCCCGACTGGTTTGCTTGCAGCAATCGCGCGCCGATTGCAGCCTGGCCAATCGGTCGAATGCTGACCTGGAGATTCGGGGCAGATGGCGTAGGAATGGGCTGGTTCGCGTCATCCCTGACAAAAGCCTGGATACCGATATTGTTTCTATAAGGGGTCCGAGGAGTGGCATCCCGGGACAGCAGGACCTGGGGCGCGTCTACCACACCCTTTACGCTGGCGACCTTGCCGGTGGCGGCGCCCACGACAATATCCACACTCGCGGTATACACCTTGGAGTCGCGCGGATCGGTCACCGAGCACACGATGCGGGCCGTGCCCGCTTGGTCATCTGCATGGAAGTGAAAGGACGCACCACCAGAGTTTGCGCCAAGCGTAATCGAACGGTATGCCAAGGGATTGCCATTGTCATCCTCGTGCTCCTCATTACCATCGAGATAGTAAAGGGAACCAGAATCCAAGCCCTGGACAATATTGCACCCAAAAATTTCATCGCCACCAGGAATGGGGTTGGAACCGACTCTCGCATCCACATACAAGGTGGTGGTAAAGGGTGCAGAAGCACCTGACCCGGCCCCAACACCTCCGATGTTAAGAGGCAATTGCGATTTTGCCGTGGTCAACGTAATGCGGTACTGGAGATTGGATTCTCCTCCGCTGCCACCTCCACCGCCGCATGCCGCCAGCGCTGCTGCGGAAGCAAGGAGAAGGCTCTTCCATAATTTTTTCATTTTCTTTCCCATTTCAAAAAACTTCAACGGAATGCAGAGCGATCAGTAATCACCTTCGGGGTGATAAAAATCAGCATCTCTTGCTTGTTGGCTGATTTCGTACGCGTCTTGAACAGATTTCCAACACCTGGAATATCGCCAAGTACTGGAACCTTGGTCTCGTTGTTGTCTTCAAAGAGCTCGAAGATACCGCCAATTACGACGGTCCCACCATTTTCCACCAGGACCTGGGTCTTGATGTGCTTGGTGTTGATTGCGCGCACGTTGTTCAATACCTCGCCAGGGCTGTCTTTATTGACATCCAGATCAAGAATGATATTTCCTTCCGGAGTGATCTGTGGAAGCACTTCCAGCTTGAGAACAGCTTTCTTGAATGCAATCACGGTACCACCATTCGGCGCAGTCACAGGATAAGGAAACTCCGTCCCCTGCTCAATCGATGCCTTGGTCTGATCTGCTGTCACCACCCGAGGGCTGGACACAATCTTGCCTTTGCCGTCCGCTTCAAGCGCCGAGATTTCAAGATTCAAGAATCGGTTCGCAGCCGAATTGAAGATGGAAATTGCAAAGCTCGATGGATCGTAGCCCCCGATCGCAGTTGCCGGCAAATTGACAAAGTTACCATTTGTATTGACCGCGCCCCCGGCAGAGGTGGAAGCAACTGCATTGCTGTAATTGGTTCCGAAAGCAAGTCGATTTCCACTGGTTCCCAAGGAGTAGCCACCGTCTCCGCCTCGCCCGGCGCGCAAGTCTGTTGCGCCGAGGCGCACACCCAGGGAGCGACCAAATGTATCGGAGGCTTCCACAATACGCGCTTCGATCATCACCTGCCGAACCGCCACATCCAGGGTCGATAGAAGCTGACGCACCTCTTCGAGTTTGGCTGCAGTATCCGTCACAAACAACTGATTGGTCCGAGGCTCCGCTATGGCACTACCACGCTCACTTAGAAAGCGGTTCGAAGTACTTCCGCTCGATGTTGAGGAAAGTTGCACCACCATATCCGTGGCTTTGGCATAGTTCATCTGAAACGCCTGGGTCCTCAATGGCTCCAGCTTCTGAATGGCCAAGGCCGCTTCAAAATCCTTTTTGGTTCTGTCGTCAATCTCGTCCTTGGGAGCAATCCAGAGCACCGAGCCGTTCTTGCGCATGCCCAAGCCCTTGGCATCCATGATGATCTGCAGCGCTTGGTCCCAAGGCACGTCCTTCAGGCGCAGAGTCAACGCGCCTGTGACGGTATCCGAAGTCACGATGTTGAAGTTGGTGAAGTCGGCGATCACCTGCAGAAGGGACCGCACTTCGATGTTCTGGAAATTGAGCGACAGCTTTTCACCGCTGTAACCGGGTCCTTGCGTCAGCTTGGTAAGGTCAATTTTCTTCTGACGCACTTCCACAACGAATTGATTATCGCTTTGGTAGGCGCTGTGCTCCCATTCGCCCACCGGCTCGATCACCATGCGAACCCTGTCCCCTTGCTGGGTGGAGGAGATGATCTGCACGGGAGTTCCGAAGTCCGTGACATCCAAGCGACGGCGCAACCCCTCGGACAGGGAGGATTTCAAAAAGTCTACCGTCAGACCTTTGCCGACAGGACGCAGATCCACACCTACCTGGTTGTTCGGCAGCGTGATAACGACCCGCCCAGACCCATCAGCACCGCGGCGAAAATCAATGTCCTTGATGGGCATTATTTCGGCATTCGTGCTCTCTGAAAAAATCGCAGTCTGCGAGCCGTTTGTAGCCACCACCGGCGCCATGGTGGTATCCAAATACACCAGCACGGATTTGCCTTGCAGCTCCGTGCGGTAGGACGCGGCCTGCTTCAAATTCAAAACCACCCGCGAACGACCCGGAGCCTGCACGAGGTTGGCCGACCGGATGTTCCCCTGATTGATTTGAACCACTGATTTACCCAAGCCACTGGTAGTGTCGGGAAAATCAAGGGCAATGCGCGCGGGCGACTGGGTGACAAACCCAGTGGGCAAGGCGGAGACAGGCTCCGAAAAATCGATACGGACGATCTCCACCCCCCCCTGCATCGCGCCAGAAATATTTTCAATTGCCCCTTGCGCCCAAACAACAGAAGAAGCTGCAAGCGAGGTTGCGAGAAGCATGCTCCGATTGAAAAACCGCATCGTCCAAAATGTGTTTCGCTTCATTTTTTTACCCCTTCTTGCAACTCAAGCGACGTTGTTCTTTCAGTCCAATCACCTGTTGCGTCCTGAACGATTTCTCGCAGCTGGATGCCCGTTTCGGTAATGGACGTGATACGCCCGTAATTTTGGCCAAGGTATTGCCCGACCGCCACCTGGTACAGCAGCTTGTCGGCAGTTACCAAAGCCGCAGGCTTGCCTTTGCTTTGCAGGCTGCCGACCATGGCAATGGCATCCAATGGGTACGCTTCCAATGGCTCTTTTCTGCGTGCCATTTCTGGAGCAATCAAAGCCGCATTGGAGGCAAGTTGTGCCGAATCCCGCCGCAACGCCTGTGTCAGCTTCAGCGGATTGAATGGTTCAAGCTGATTATCCGAACCATAAGGCTCCGGCTTGAACTGCTTGGGCTCGGACAGTGGGGTCACGCGCGGCTTGGCCTGCGCGCGCTCTTCGCTGATCCACTGGCGAATCTCATCTTCCCCGGAAGAAATACAGCCGGTCAGGACAGCAACGCACGCAAGAGCAAGAGTGCCTTTTATGTAGTTCATTTTGCAGCCCCCGCCCCTGCAGTCTTGCGTTGCGCCTGGATTTCCTCTGAATCAAGGTAGCGGAAGGTGCGCGCTGTAGCATCCATTATCAGATTACCGTTGGCGGCCTCCTTGCTTTGGGGGGCGGGCGTCGAAATTGCCACATCGTTCAAAGTCACGATCCGAGACAAATGAGCGATATCGGAAGCGAAGGCCCCCATATCATGGTAGCGCCCGGTTACACGCACAGCGATCGGCAGTTCAGCATAATACTCACGCACAACCACTTGGCCTGGTCTGAACAGTTCAAATTGCAGACTTCTGCCCAGGCCTGATTGGTTGATGTCGGACAGGAGTGCCGCCATTTCCGCTTTGCTGGGCAGTTGCTTTTCCAACTGGATAACGTACTGCTGGACTTGTTCACGCTGCTTTTTCAGCGCATCCAGGCTGACGGCTTTTTGCAACTTTTTCTTGTAGTCCTCGCGCAGCGTCAGTTCAGTCGCTTCTTCGGTCCTCAGCTCGGCTTCGTAGTCCGTCAATTTGATGAACCACAATGCAGCGGCCACGGCCACTGCGATGAAGACACACAATATATACCGGGGTACTGGCGGCCAAAGCGATGGGTCCTTGGTATCCAGGTTGGAGAACTGGCGTTGAAAATCGGCAAATTTCTCAGAAACGTCAATTTTTTGGGCTTTTTTTGTTGCCATGATTTCAGCCTCCCGCCGCACTTGCAGCAGCCTCCATCGCTTTACGCGCTTCGCTGGACTTTACCAGTTGAAAACGAAGGTTGAAAGACGCGACACGACGTACATCCCTGGCACTCAGGTTCACATTGGTGGCAACAATTTCTACAAGCTCTGGCTTTGAAAGCCATGGCGTGTTGTTGGACAGGTTGCGCAGCAACTCAGAAATCCGTTCGTTGGATTGGGCAACGCCCTGCAAAGCGATCGACTGATTCGTTTGCTTCAGCGTAGTGATGTACACGCCATCAGGCAATTGCTTGACCAGTTCCGTCAGCAAGTGGACCGGCAGATTGCGGTCCGCCTGAAGATCTTCCACTGCCTTCTGACGTGCACGCAGCGCAGCGATTTCTTCTTCGATATTCGCAATTTCCTTGATCTGGCCTTCAAGCACTTGAATTTCAGATTTCAGGACACCATTTTTGGCTTGCTGGTCTGCAATCAGGGTCTGCAAGACCCAGTAGATCAGGCCCGCAACCAGCAGGCCGACAATGGCAGAAGCCATCATCGTTGCCTGAAATCCTTCACGGCGGCGTTTTCTGGCGGCTTCCCGATGGGGAAGTAAGTTAATCAGTATCACTGCAGGAACCTCCGCATGGCAAGGCCGCACGATGTCAGATAGGAAGGTGCTTCACGCACCATCTTCTTGAGCCGCACCGAGTTGCCGATTTCCATGCCGTCAAAAGGATTGGCCAGGCTGCAGGCGAAACCTGTTTGCTGCGTGACCGCTTCCGTCAACCCAGGCAACGGAGCGGACCCTCCCGCCAGGACGATGTGATCGATGCGGTTGTGCGGTGTGCTGGTAAAGAAGAACTGCAGAGCACGGCCGATTTCCTGGGCCATGTTGTCCACAAAGGGACGCAGCACGGCCGCTTGGTAATCCTCGGGCAGATCGCCATTGCGCTTCTTGTTCTCGGCCTCCTCCACCGAGAAACCATACTGGCGAACGATCAGTTGGGTCAGTTGTGCACCACCGAATGCCTGGTCGCGGTCATAGACCACTTCCTCATTGCGGATGACCTGCATGCTGGTGGTGACGGCACCGACCTCGAACAGGGCCACCAGGGCGTCTACGCCCTTGTTGGGCAAGGCCTCGATCAGGCGGCCCGCAGCCAGACGCGAGGCATTGGACTCGATGTCCACGACAACGGGCTTGAGGCCGGCAGCTTCCGCAAGGCCCTGCCGATCCTGCACCTTCTCCTTGCGAGAAGCCGCAATCAACACTTCCACATCACCCGGGGAACTCTTGCTGGGGCCTATGACACAAAAGTCCAGGCTCACCTCGTCCAGAGAGAAAGGAATGTACTGATTTGCTTCAGACTCGACCTGGACTTCAAGCTCCTGCTCGGTCATGCCACCGGGCAGGGTGATCTTCTTTGTGATCACGGCCGAAGGCGGCAAAGCGAGCGCCACGTTCTTGGTGCGCGTGCCGCTCTTCTTGACGAGGCGACGCAGGGCTTCCGCCACTTCGTCGAACTTTTCGATATTGCCATCGGTGATCCAGCCGCGTTCCAGCGGCTCGATGGCGCAGCGCTCGAGGACCAGGCCTCCCGCCTTGTCCCGCCCCAACTCGACCAACTTGACGCTGGATGAGCTGATGTCGATACCCAGCAGAGGCGCAGACTGGCGACTGAACAAAGATCCCGTTGAGATCAAGATGGGTCCCCTGTAACTTGTCTAAATGACGCAACAAAACTTAACACTTCACATGAATGCTATCAGTAAGGTACTTCACCGGCAAAGAATTTTCCCCATCTGAACCGTTCGAAGCGTTGCCAAAACCACACGATCTCTTCAGTGGCTTCTGCGCAATTGCAAGGCCGTAAAGCGGCCGCCGAGACCGTTGGTCGGAGCCCTCGGGCCGTTTCCACTGAAAGAGGTCCGAGATTTTTATAATGGTGTCTCCACCAATCGGAGCGATATGCCGCCGCCCACTTCTCCCCAGCAAAAGCCAACCGACTCTTCGACCGCCGCTTCCGCCCCCTCCCGCCCCACCTGGCTTCGCTGGCTGCTTCGCTTCGTACTGTGGACCACGGGCCTTGCGGTCGCAGGTGCGCTCGGCCTGTTGCTGACCATTGCCGTGGCACTGGCGGTGGCCTACCCCAACCTGCCCGACATTTCGGATCTGGCGGACTACCGTCCCAAGCTGCCCCTGCGCGTCTATTCCTCGGAAGGTGCGTTGCTGGGCGAATTCGGCGAAGAACGGCGCAACCTGACACCCATCCAGGAGATCCCCAAGGTCATGAAGGACGCGGTGCTGGCGATCGAAGACTCGCGCTTCTTCCAGCATGGCGGCGTCGACTACAAGGGCGTGATTCGCGCCGGCCTGGCCAATCTGGGCCGCGTCAAAAGCCAGGGCGCCTCAACTATCACAATGCAGGTGGCGCGCAATGTTTATCTGTCCTCAGAGAAAACATTTACTCGCAAAATTTACGAAATATTACTGACATTCAAACTGGAGCATATGTTGACCAAGGACCAGATCCTTGAGATTTACATGAACCAGATTTACCTGGGCAACCGGGCCTATGGATTTTCTGCGGCGGCAGAGGCTTACTACGGAAAGCCGCTCAAATCCATTTCGATCGCCGAGGCAGCGATGCTTGCCGGCCTGCCCAAGGCCCCCTCGGCCTACAACCCGATCAGCAATCCCAAGCGCGCGCGCTCGCGCCAGCTCTACATCATCGAGCGGATGGAAGAGAACGGCTTCATCACCGCCCAGGAAGCCGCTGCCGCCAAGAAGGAAGACCTCAAGATCCGCAGCGGTCCGGACAACACGCGCATCCATGCCGAGTATGTGGCCGAGATGGCGCGCCAGCTCATCTTCACGCAGTATGGCAACGAGGCCTACACCCGCGGCCTGAATGTCTACACCACGCTGAATGCCGGGGAGCAGGAAGCCGCCTATACCGCACTGCGCCGCGGCATCATGGACTACGAGCGCCGCCAGCAGTACCGGGGCCCGGAAAAGTTCGTGGTGCTGCCCACTGCAGCCCAGGAAGTGGAAGAAGCGGTGGACGACGCCCTGGCCAACCACCCCGACAACGGCGACGTGATGGCCGCCGTGGTGCTCGAAGCCGGCCCCCGCAAGATCGTTGCCGCCCGCGCCAATGGCGACAACCTCGAGATCACGGGCGATGGCCTCAAGCCTGCCCAGTCCGGGCTGAGCGACAAGGCACCGCCCAACATCAAGATCCGCCGCGGCGCCGTGATCCGCGTGGTCAAGACGCCCAAGGGCGCCTGGGAGATCACCCAGTTGCCCGAAGTCGAAGGCGCCTTCGTTGCACTCGATCCCCGCACCGGCTCGATCCGCGCTCTGGTGGGTGGCTTCGACTTCGACAAGAACAAGTTCAACCATGCGGCGCAGGCCTGGCGCCAGCCGGGCTCCAGCTTCAAGCCGTTCATCTATTCGGCGGCCCTGGAGAAAGGCTTCACGCCCGCCACCGTGGTCAACGATGCCCCGCTGTTCTTCGACGCCGGCACGACCGGTGGCCAACCCTGGGAACCCAAGAACTACGACGGCAAGTACGACGGCCCCATGACCCTGCGCACGGGTTTGGCGAAGTCCAAGAACATGATCTCCATCCGGATCCTGCAGGCCGTCGGCCCCAAGACCGCGCAGGAATGGGTCTCACGTTTCGGCTTCGATGCCGAGAAGCACCCCGCCTACCTGACCATGGCGCTGGGCGCGGGATCGGTCACGCCGCTGCAGATGGCCTCGGCCTATTCCGTGTTCGCCAACGGCGGCTACCGCGTCAACCCCTGGCTCATCGCCAAGGTCACCGACCACAAGGGCCGGGTCATCTCCGAAGTCACGCCACCCGCCGTCACGGATCTGCCACGCGCCATCGACGCGCGCAATGCCTTCGTGATGAACAGCCTGCTCCAGGAAGTCACCCGCTCTGGCACGGCCGCGCGCGCACAAGGCACCCTGAAGCGGCCGGACCTGGCCGGCAAGACCGGCACCACCAACGACTCGGTGGACGCCTGGTTTGCCGGCTACCAGCCGACCATCGCTGCTGTCACCTGGATCGGCTATGACACGCCGCGCAACCTGGGCAGCCGGGAAACCGGCGGCGGCCTGAGCCTGCCGGTCTGGATCAGCTTCATGGAGCGTGCGCTCAAGGGAGTCCCCGTGAGCGAGCCCGTCGTACCGCCCGGAGTGGTCAATGTCGGCGGCGAATGGTTCTACGAGGAATATGCACGCAATGCGGGCATCGCCAGCGTCGGGCTGGAGGAACAGCAGCGCAGCACCGGTGGCCCTGATGTGGCTCCGCATGCGCCGCCGCCGACAGAAGAGCGCAACCGCATTCTCGACCTGTTCAGGAATTGACGGTCAGAGCGCAGGAATCGAGGGCCGCCTTGCGCGGCCCTTGTCTTTTGCCCGATGGCCTGTCAGGCCGAGAAGACCAGCGGCATCCCCGACTGCGTCCGCGCATCCTCGGTCAGGCGCGCGAAGAACTCACCGCCTCCCTTGGTATCCCGCCAGGTCGAGCCATCGAACTTGTAGTGGTAGCCGCCCGACTTGGCAGCCATCCACACCTCGTGCAGCGGCTTTTGAAGGTTGATGACGATTTGACTGCGGTTGGCAAAGCTCAGCGTGATCATCCCGCCCGAGCGCTGGTTGTCGATGTCCGCGTCCGTCGTGTCGTTGAGTTCATCGCAACTGCGCTCGACAGCCGCCAGCAGTTTCTCGGCATGGTCCTGGAATTCAAGGTCAGTCATTACAATTTGCGCATGTTGAAAGCATTCCAAATTCTAGTCAGGACCGTTGTCCTTGCTGCCAGTGCGGCAGCCCTTGCAGGATGCGGCCAACGCGGCCCGCTGTACCTGCCCTCCGGCCCCGCGGCCGCCCAGCGCGCCACCTTGCCCGAAACGCTCACGCCGGGAGCGGCACCTTCTACAGCCACGTCGCCCCCCCAGGCGCCTGCCTCCACGGCACGCTGACCTTTCGGCTCCCTCCCGGAGGAGCCCCTGATTGCCCACCGCTTGATCTCCATCAAGCAGTGCCCGGCAACGCCGGCCTACAGTCGCGGCTTTAGCACCGCAGCATTGCCATGGCCATCGAACTGTACCGAGACAAGAACCACGCCTGCTTGATGTTCACCGACCTGATCGAGGAGGATGGGCAGGCAGTGCAGGCCAACCAGTTCCTGATCGTGGACGACGACACCGGCGCCATCATCGACCCGGGTGGCAACCTCGCGTTCAATGAGCTGTTCATCGGCATGACCAAGCACTTCGCGCCGCACAAGCTGTCCTACCTGATCGCCTCGCATGCCGATCCGGACATCATTGCCTCGCTGGACCGCTGGATGACCAGCACCAAGGCATCGCTGGTGATCTCGCGCGTCTGGGAGCGTTTCGCGCCCCACTTCACCAAGGTCGGCAAGACCGAGAACCGCGTGATCGGCGTGCCCGACAGTGGCGGCCACCTGCCGCTGGGACGCAACGAGCTGGTGCTGCTGCCCGCGCACTTCCTGCACTCGGAGGGCAACTTCCACTTCTACGACCCGGTGAGCCGCATCCTGTTCACCGGCGACCTGGCGGTTTCGATGATGTCAGGCAGCGAGGCCAGAATCCCCGTCACGGACTTGGCTGCACACATTCCCCGCATGGAAGGCTTCCACCGGCGCTACATGGTGTCCAACAAGATCCTGCGCTTGTGGGTGCGCATGGCACGGCAGCTCGATATCTCCATGCTCGTTCCGCAGCACGGCGCACCCATCCTCGGCAAGCGGGCCATCCACGACTTCTTCGACTGGATCGAGAACCTGATGTGCGGCATCGACCTCTTTGACGACCGCGCCTACCAGGTCCCCACGGCCCATATCGACCCTGTGACGCGCCAGATGCGCCCCGCCCTGCGCACCGTGGGCTGACGACGAAGCACGGGTTCAGCGCGACGCGGCGGCGGCGGAGCCCGCCTTCACCGCCCGCCTGCGCGCGGCCTGCCACACCCGCCAGCCCAGCAGCAGGGACAGGATAGCCGCATACACCGCCACCTCGCCAAAATCGTTCTTGCCCGCGCGCATCCAGAAAAAGTGCAGCAGCGCCAGGCCCGCCACGGCATACACCGTGCGGTGCAGCGTCTGCCAGCGTTTGGCGCCCAGCGCGCGGATCGCACGGTTGAAGGAGGTGGCCGCCATGAGCAGCAGCAGCACGAAGGCCGCAAAGCCCACCAGGATGAATGGCCGCTTGGCGATGTCCACTGCGATGTCGGCCACTTCGAAACCCATGTCGAACCAGCCATAGCCCAGCAGGTGCAGCAGGGCGTAGAAGAACACGAACAAGCCCAGCATGCGCCGAAAGCGCGCCAGCTGCGGCGTGGCCGTCACGACCCGCAGCGGCGTCACTGCGAGCACCAGGCACAGAGCGCGCAGCGTCCAGTCACCGGTGGATCGGATCAGCGCCTCGGCAGGGTTGGCACCCAACTGGTTGGACAGCGCAGCATAGACAAGCCATGCCAGCGGCAGCAGGCACAGCACAAAGACCACCGGCTTGGCCAAGGAGTGGAGCAGCAGTTTGCGCACGGCGGCAGGCCCGGCTGTGAGGTCAGTAGAACTTCTTGAGGTCCATGCCCGCGTACAGCTGGCCCACCTGCGCCTCATAGCCGTTGAACATCAACGTCTTGCGCTTCTTGGCGAACAGACCATCCTCGCCGATGCGCCGCTCGGTCGCCTGGCTCCAGCGCGGATGGTCCACATTGGGGTTCACGTTGGAATAAAAGCCGTACTCCTGCTGCGCCGCCTTGTTCCAGGCCGTGCCCGGCTCCTTGTCGGTGAAGCGGATCTTGACGATGCTCTTGGCGCTCTTGAAGCCGTACTTCCATGGCACCACCAGGCGCACGGGCGCTCCGTTCTGGTTGGGCAGCACCTCGCCGTACATGCCAAAGGCCAGCAGGGTCAGCGGGTGCATGGCCTCGTCCATGCGCAGGCCTTCCACATAGGGCCAGTCCAGCACGCGCGAACCCACGAAGGGCATGGTGGCCTTGTCGGCCAGGGTCACGAACTCCACGTACTTGGCGCTGCCCTGCGGCTCCACCCGCTTGATGAGTTCGGCCAGCGAATAGCCCACCCAGGGGATCACCATGGACCAGCCCTCCACGCAGCGCAGGCGGTAGATGCGCTCTTCCTGGGCGCTGAGCTTGACCAAGTCCTCGATGCCGTACTTGCCCGGCTTCTTCACCATGCCCTCGACCTCCACCGTCCAGGGCAATGTCTTGAGCGTGTGGGCATTGCGCGCCGGATCGGCCTTGTCGGTGCCGAACTCGTAGAAGTTGTTGTAGGTGCTGGCGTCCTTGTAGTCGGTCAGCTTTTCCAACGACACCGCACCCGCCACGGTCGACTTGGCACCCGGCAGCGCTGCCAGCTTGCCCGGCCGAGGCGTCACGCCAGCGGCCGCCTGCGCCAGGGCCTCGCGCCCGGCCCAGGCGGCCAGGGCGGCGCCTGCGGCACCCCCGGCCATCAGGCGCAGCATGTCGCGGCGTCCTTCATAGGCGGCGCGCGGCGTGATCTCGGAAGAAAGCGGGTGGTTGAAACCCGAATGGCGGGAATGGAAAGGCATAAGGGCTCCGGTCAGGCAGTAGGGGATGCGTCCACGGGTAGAGCGGTACTACCCGTAGTTCGTTCCAGATACGGATCAGGTTACACCGCGGATGCAATCTTTGCAGTACCGGCGCCCCATGCCCCTGCCCTCGCACTCCTGTCCTACAGCGTGCCGTAGCTGTGCAGTCCGCTCAGGAACATGTTGACCCCGAGGAAGGCGAAGGTCGTGACCGCCAAGCCCACCAGCGCCCACCAGGCCGACACGGTGCCGCGCAAGCCCTTCATGAGGCGCATGTGCAGCCAGGCCGCGTAGTTGAGCCAGACGATCAGCGCCCAGGTCTCCTTGGGATCCCAGCTCCAGTAGCCGCCCCAGGCCTCGGCCGCCCACAGGGCGCCCAGCACGGTGGCAATGGTGAAGAACGCGAAGCCCACGGCAATGGCCTTGTACATCACATCGTCCAGGATCTCGAACGAAGGCAGGCGCTCTGCGATGCGCTTGCGTCCGAACAGGATGCCCGCCACGATCAGCGCCGAAATGCCGAAGTACACCATCCAGTAACCGCCGCCGTTCTCGGTGGCACCCTGGCGGAACACGATGGGCTCGAAGCACAGCACCACGCCCAACAGCCACAGCGGCGCCAGCTTGTACCAGCGCGTCTCGGTGGCCTGCTGCTTGATCAGGTAGGCGAAGGCCACCATGGCCGACAGCGCAAAGGTGCCGTAGCCGATGAAGTTGGCCGGCACATGCAGCTTCATCCACCAGCTCTTGAGCGCGGGTACCAGGGGCTGGATCTCGTGCGCCTCGCGTACCACCGTGTACCAGAGCAGAAAGCCCACCGCCGCGCTCACCACCAGCATCACGAAGCCACCCAGCGCGCGCGTCTTGTACTGCGCCTCGTAGTACAGGTAGAAGGCTGCCGTCATCCAGCAGAACAGCACGAACACCTCATACAGGTTGCTCACCGGGATGTGGCCGATGTCCGGTCCGATCAGGTAGCTCTCGTACCAGCGCACCAGGGTGCCGATCAGCGCCATGCCCACCGCGACCCAGGCCAGGCGCGAGCCGATGAGGTTCATCGCATGCCCCTCGCCGCGCGCGAACATGCCGATCCAGTAGAACGCCGTGCTCATGAAGAACAGCACGCTCATCCACAGGATGGCCGATTGGCTGGACAGAAAATACTTGAGGCCGAACACCGTGTCGGCCCGCGCCAGGCTGCCGGCACCATCGACCTGGTACAGCCCGATCGCCATCAGCGCCACCGCGGACACCACCAGCATCAGGGTGCGCAACGGGCGCCAGAACCAGCCCAGCCAGATGGCACTGGGAATCGTGCCCAGCAGAATGCCCTTCTCGTAGCCATCCATGAAGCTGCCATAGCGCTGCAGCGCAAACAGGCCGCCGGCCGCCACGATGGCGGCAAATGCCCAGTCCAGCCAGTTGCGGCGCGAAAAATACCCCTCGTTCAGGGTGATCGTGGTGTTGCGGGTGGCCGTGTTCATGGGTTGCCTTGCAGGGGCTTGGCCCCGATCAGTTTTTCTGCGAGTGCTACGAACTCGTTGTCTCCGTCCATGGTCTTGCGGTTGCTCGACAAGGCCATGGTGGCATGTGTCCTGCCATCCTGCGGTGCTACCCAGACCCAGATGCGGCGCTCGCGGATGTAGAGCATCGCAAAAACGCCCAGAATGAGCAAGGCACAGCCCAGGTAGACGATGTTCCGGCCCGGGGCGCGCGCCACCTGGAACACGCTGGCCTGCACCTGGGTGAAGTCCTTGAGTTCGAAGGCAACGGGTGCCGGGTAGATCTGTGCGTCGCTCAGCGACAGCACGGCCTGGGTCATGAAACCGCGCGTCTTGTCGTCCGGAGCCAAAGGCTCCAGGCCGGCTTTCTTGCGCGACAGCTGCGCCAGCTCGAACAGGCTGCCGTTCAGGATGCGGATCAGCACCTCGCCGGCCCGGCCGCGCTCGGCCTCGGGCACGTTGGCCTCCATGAAGTCGGAGATCGCCTGCAGCCCGCCCGTGGGCTTGCCATCGACCATGCCATTGCCGGCAAACAAGGTCAGCGCGCGCATCGCCGACTGTGCCAACTGCTCGCCCACGTCGGGGCGCGACGGGTCGATGGCTTGCGCTACATAACTGCGCACCGCCTGCTCGCGCGCCGCCGGGTCGGCCAGGGCGTTGCGCAGGCGCAGGAAGCCTTCCATGCTGCCCTGGTCGTCGATCGGTATGCGCAGGTAGCGGAACGGGTCCGCCGGCATTTCGCGCACACCGAGCAGGTACACCGGCACGCCATCACCCGTGTCCACGGGCAGCATGTAGTTGTGGAACTCGCGCGCCTGGCCTGCTGCATCGCGCAGCTTGTAGCTCACGCTCGGGCCCACGTTGCGCAGTTCCTTCTTGGTCACGGTCTTGTTGGCCGCGCCCAGGCGCGACTCCACCGCCTCGCGCAAATCCACCTTGCGCACATCCACCCCGCTGGCGCCAGGCCCGGCACCGCCGAAATTCTCGACGTTGATGGTGCGCAGCGCCGTGAATTCCAGGGTCATCACATCGCTGCCCGGCATGCCGCCCTTGTTGGTCAGCTGGGTCGAATCCCCGACCACGCCCTCTACATCGAAGGCCTTGGCTCCCAGCGCCATGGGCACGGCGCGCAGCTTGAGGTGCGAGCCGCCGTCGTCGAAACTCGACTGGTAGATCTCCACGCCCTTGTAGCTGGCCGGGTGGTTCACCTCCACCCGGGCCGGCGTCTTCTCACCCGTGGCCTTGTCGTGGATGATGATCTCACTGGCAAACAGCTTGGGCATGCCCGTGGAATAGTGCTCCACGATGAACTTCTTGAGTTCGATGGCAAACGGCAGCTCCTGCAGCAGCACGCCGTCGGACTGGTTGAGCAGTGCGATGCTCGACTGCGTGCCCTCGGCCACCAGCAGGTTGCCGCGGAAGGTGGGGTTGCGCTCGGACAGGCGGTGCTCGGACTTCACGTCGGCAATCAGGCCGCCACCGGCATACGGCGTCTTGCCGCCCAGCAGCATCTGCGCACGCACGATCAGGTCGCCATCGAGCAACCCGCCCACGCACACCAGCACGATGGCGCTGTGCGCCGCGATGTAGCCGATCTTGTTGGCCGCGCCCGCCTTGGCCGCCACCATCCAGCCCGTGCCGGCACCCGCCGGGGTGTCGCGCTGCTGTAGGCGCACCTTCCAGCCACCGCCGGCCAGCAGGGTACCGATGCGTTTCGCCTCGGCCTCGGCGCCTTCGGGCAGCTCGGCCTCGGCCTTGTGGTGAAAGGCCTTGAGGCTCTGCTCGCGGATATTTTCCTTGTAGACGCGCAGGTCCACAAGGATCTTGGGCGTGTTGCGTGCAATGCACAGCGAGGTGCTCAGCACCAGGAACGCCAGGATCAGCAGGAACCACCAGGCGCTGTACACCGCATTGAGCTGGATGGCGCCAAACAGGGTGGCCCAGAAGGGACCGAACTGGTTGACGTAGTTCGCCGCAGGCTCGTGCTGCTTGAGCACGGTGCCGATCACCGAAGCGATGCAGATCACCGTCAGCAGCGAGATCGCGAACCGCATCGAGGACAGCAACTCGATCCCTGCGCGCAGGGCCTTGGAGCCGTACTGGACGCTAACGCCCTGGGTGTTGTCAGACATGGGGGAGGGGACGCTAGGCCCGCAAATAAAAAAGGACGGGACCATCGGTTCGATGGACCCGCCCTTTTTGGGTTTGTTCTTGGCGGTTGGTTCCGTACAGCCCGTGCTATGCGGGCCGCACTTGATGGGGATCAGTCAATCAGCGCAGGCCGGCGATGTAGTCCGCCACGGCCTTGATTTCGCGGTCGTTCAGCTTGGCAGCCACCTGGGTCATCTGCAGGCTGTTGGCGCGCTTGCCATCGCGGAAAGCGACGAGCTGCGTGGCCGTGTAGTCGGCGTGCTGGCCGGACAGGCGCGGGTACTGGGCTGGAATGCCGGCACCGTTGGGGCTGTGGCAGCCAGCGCAGGCCGCGATATTGCGATCGGCAATGCCGCCGCGGTAGATGCGCTCGCCCAGCGAGACCAGGGCCTTGTCCTTGGCGAAGCCGGGCTTGGCCGCCTTGGAAGTCACCCAGTACGCGATGTTCTTCATGTCCTCGTCCGACAGGGCCATGGCAAAGCCCTTCATCACCGGGTCGTTGCGCTTGCCCGACTTGAACTCCTGCAGCTGCTTGACCAGGTACTCGGGGTGCTGCTGCGACAGCTTGGGGTTGGCCGCGATGGCCGAGTTGCCGTCTGCGCCGTGGCAGGCAGCGCACACCGCGGTGAAGCTCGCCTCGCCCTTGACCAGGTCAGGCTTGGCTGCCGCCTTGGGCGGCGCAGCGGGTGTCTCGCCCGCGGAAAAGGCCGGAAAAGCAGGTGCTGCCAGCACGGCAGCCATCAGCATAGAGGCGAGCAACTTCATATCGAGGGTCTGTGTGTTTATGTGCGCAAATCTCCGCGATTCTACAATGAGGCCCCACTCGCATCTCAAGTACTCATGACGACCACCCCTATCGCGCCAGTTGCTGGCTCTCTTCCGCCCGCACCCGACGCCAAGATCGCCATGGGTTGGATGCACACGGCCAGATTCCTCACCACGGCGGCGCAACTGCACCACCTGCCCCCCATCACGGTGCCGGAGATTGCCTTCGTGGGCCGTTCCAATGCCGGAAAATCCACCTGCATCAACACGCTGACCCAGCAAAAACAGCTCGCATTCGCCTCCAAGAAACCCGGCCGCACCCAGCACATCAACCTGTTCTCTCTGGGAAAACAGGGCGTGATGGACGCCGTGCTGGCCGACTTGCCCGGCTATGGCTATGCCGCCGTCTCGCGCTCGGACAAGGTGCGCTGGCAGCAGGTCATGGTCAATTACCTGGTCAGCCGCCCCGGCCTCACGGGCATCGTGCTGCTGTGCGACCCGCGCCTGGGCCTCACCGAACTCGACGAAGCCCTGCTTGAAGTGGTGCGCCCCCGCGTTGAAGAAGGGCTCAAATTCCTCATCGTGCTCACCAAGGCCGACAAGCTCACGCGGGCCGAGCAGGCCAAGGTGCTGTCGATTACGCGACTGCATGCTGGCGGTGGCGAGGTGAAGATGTTCTCGGCCCTGAAGAAACAGGGCGTGGACGAGGTGGCCCAGTTGCTGTGGCAATGGGCCCACCCGGTGCCGGGTGCCGAGCCGGCCGCCGGCGATGCGAACCCTGTGCCCGACGCTGCCAGCGCCGACGCCCAGGAACCCGAGGAAGACTGAGCAGCAGCGTCGGGCCCATGCGCGCTGGCTGCTACACCAATGATAGCAACAGCACCATGATCCAGACCCGCACCATCACCCTGCCCCATGGCACCACCCTGCAGTGCCGCGAAAGCGGCACCGCCGGCCGGCCGGTCCTGCTGTTCCTGCACGGCTTTCCCGAAGGTGCCTTCATCTGGGACACCCTGCTGGCCCATTTCGCCCGGCCTGAGCATGGTGGCTACCACTGCCTGGCACCTTACCTGCGCGGGTTCGGCCAGTCCAGCAGCCCCGCCGAGGTAGAGGCCTACCGGGCCAAATACCTGGTGCAGGACCTGGTCGCCCTGGTCGCGGCCGTGAGCCCCGGCCAGCCGCTGGAATGCCTGGTGGCCCACGACTGGGGCGGCGCCGTGGCCTGGAACCTGGCCAACCAGCAGCCGCAGCTCATGAAGCGGCTGGCCATTGTCAATTCGCCGCACCCCGGCACCTTTCTGCGAGAGCTGCAGCACAACCCGGCGCAACAGGCCAACAGCCAGTACATGCATTTCCTGTGCAGGCCCGACGCCGAGGCCTTGCTGGCCGAGAACGACTTTGCGCGCCTGTTCGCCTTCTTCGACGATCCCGAGGGCCGCGCGCCCGCCTGGCTGACCGAAGAGATGCGCGCCCAGTACCGCGCCCTGTGGCAGCAGGGCCTGACGGGCGCCTGCAATTACTACCGAGCCAGCCCTTTGCGCCCGCCGCGCGGCGAAGACAACACCATCGCCAGCATCAGCTTGCCCGACAGCATGCTGACCATTGCGCTGCCCACCCTGGTGGTCTGGGCCATGCAGGACCCCGCCCTGCTGCCCGGCCTGCTCGATGGCCTGGGAGACTGGATTCCCCGGTTGCAGATCGACCGCGTGGAAGGTGCCTCCCACTGGGTGGTGCACGAGCAGCCCGAGCGCGTGAAAAGCGCGCTGGCGCGCTTTCTGGGCGCGGGCTGACTCAGCGCTCAGTACATGGAAGGGTCGCCCTCGGGACGTGTCTTGAAGCGCTTGTGCACCCAGTAGTACTGCCCCGGCGACACGTCGATGTACGACTGCAGGTTGCGGTTCATCAAGGCCGTATCGGCCTCGGCATCCTCGGTAGGGTAGTTGGGCCAGGCTGGCGAGATCTCGGCCACATAGCCTGTGGGCGTGATGCGCGTGACCATGGAGATCACCTTGGCTCGGCCCAGCCGGGCAAAGCGCGAGAGCGAGGGCACGGTGGCCGCGGTGACCCCGTAGAACGGCACGAACAGCGAATCGTTGCGCCCGAAATCCATGTCGGGCAGCAGGTACAAGAGGCCGCCCTTGCGCAGACCGCTCAGGATAGGCTTGACGCCATCGCCCCGGTTGAGCATGCGCACGTTGCCAAAGCGCTGGCGCCCGTTGCGGATCCACATGTCCACCGCCGGGTCGGGCTGCGGCGTGAAGATGGAGGTGAAGGCCCGGTCGGTGTGCAGGGTGAGGGCCGATCCCCCCGCGTCCATGCCATAGAAATGCGGGGCAAAAATGATGGTGGGGGTATCGCCCAGCAATTCGTCCAGCGCACCCAGCAGCTTCACGCGCTGGAGCACCGTCTCGCGCGGCGCGAACCACAGCCAGCTGCGGTCCAGCCAGGTCTGGCAAAAGCCGACAAAACTTTCGCGCGCCCACCGGCGACGCTGGGCCTCGGTGAACTCCGGGAAGCACAACTCCAGGTTGCGCAGCGTCACCCTGCGCCGCGGCGCCGCCAGCAGGTACAGCGCCTGGCCGATCAGCCAGCCCATGCCCCGCAGCACGCGCAGGGGCAGCAAGGCCAGCACGCGCATGAACCACACCCCGAGACGGCCCGTCATGCGCCCTCTCCGACAGCAGGGGCTACAGCCTCCCCACGGGGTTCCTTGTAGCGGCCGTAGCCCCACAGGTACTGGTCGGGCGACTGTCGTATCAAATGTTCCATGGCCTGGTTGATCTGCAGCAATGCGGTGTCGGGGTCTTGCGCCAGCGGCGCGGCGGGAAGGGGTTCGAAATGCACCACGTAGCCACGGCCCCAGGAAAGGCGTTCGCAGCGCACCAGGACCACGGCCGCCCCCGTCTGGTGGGCCAGGCGCACGGCCAGCGTCATGGTGTAGGCATCCTTGCCGAAGAAAGGGCTCCACTGGCCTTGCCCGTGGGGCGGTACCTGGTCGGGCAGCAGGCCCACGGCCTCGCCCCGGCGCAGCGCCTTGATCATCTGGCGAACGCCCGAAAGATTGGTCGGCACGGCCAGCATGCCGGGCCGGTTGCGCGCCGTCTCCATCACCTTGGCCAGCCAGGGCTGACGCGCAGGACGGTAAAGCACGGTGATCGGGCCATGCTCGGCACTCCAGCGCTGCGCGGCTGCCTGGGCCGAGAACTCGAAACAGCCCAGGTGCGGCGTCAGGTACAGGATGCCACGGCCCTGGGCGTAGGCCGCCTCCACGCAGGCACCGCCCTCGATGCGAAACGGCAGCGGTGCCCCCAGCCACAGGCGCGGCAGCTCGGCCACCATGCGGCCCGCATGGCCGATGGCGGCGCTCACCTCACCAAAACGGTAACCGGCCAGCGCGGCATTGGCGCGAAAGCGGCCGCGGTAGATCGGAGAGGCCAGAAATGCCACCCAGCCCATGGCTGCGCCCAGGCCATGGAGCAGCCACAGTGGAAACACGGAAAACAGACGGAACAAAGATGGCATTAAAATGACGGGGTCGCTGAGTTAAATGAGCAACTTGCAGGGCGACGTTAAATATTTCTGCTAAAGCGTTCGCCAAAGCTCCTTCGGGGTGAGGGCAACGCCCCAAATGCCGGAACACAGGAGTTTATTCAAATGGCGAACGACTTTCTCTTCACATCGGAATCCGTCTCGGAAGGCCACCCCGACAAGGTGGCCGACCAGATCTCGGACGCGATCCTCGATGCCATCTTCAAGCAGGACCCGCGCAGCCGCGTCGCCGCCGAAACGCTGACCAACACCGGCCTGGTGGTGCTGGCGGGCGAAATCACGACCAACGCCCATGTGGACTACATCCAGGTGGCGCGCGACACCATCAAGCGCATCGGCTACGACAACACCGACTACGGCATCGACTACAAGGGCTGCGCCGTGCTGGTGGCCTACGACAAGCAGTCGAACGACATCGCCCAGGGCGTGGACCAGGCCAGCGACGACCACCTGAACACCGGTGCCGGCGACCAGGGCCTGATGTTCGGCTACGCCTGCGACGAGACGCCTGAGCTGATGCCCGCGCCGATCTACTACGCCCACCGCCTCGTGGAACGCCAGGCCCAGCTGCGCAAGGACGGCCGCCTGCCTTTCCTGCGCCCCGATGCCAAGAGCCAGGTCACCATGCGCTACGTGGACGGCAAGCCCCACAGCATCGACACCGTGGTGCTCTCCACCCAGCACCACCCCGACCAGAGCGAAACCGCCAAGACGATGAAGAAGAGCTTCGTTGAGGCCGTGATCGAAGAGATCATCAAGCCCGTGCTGCCCAGCGAGTGGCTCAAGGACACCAAGTACCTGATCAACCCCACCGGCCGTTTCGTCATCGGCGGCCCGCAAGGCGATTGCGGCCTGACCGGTCGCAAGATCATCGTCGACACCTACGGTGGTGCCTGCCCCCACGGCGGTGGTGCCTTCAGCGGCAAGGATCCAACGAAGGTGGACCGCTCGGCCGCCTATGCCGCCCGCTACGTGGCCAAGAACATCGTCGCCGCCGGCCTGGCACGCCAGTGCCAGATCCAGGTGGCCTACGCCATCGGCGTGGCCCGCCCCATGAACGTGACCGTCTACACCGAAGGCACGGGCGTGATCCCCGACGACAATATCGCCGCACTGGTGCAGGAACACTTCGACCTGCGCCCCAAGGGCATCATCCAGATGCTGGACCTGCTGCGCCCGATCTACGAAAAGACCGCCGCCTACGGCCACTTCGGCCGCGAAGAGCCCGAGTTCACCTGGGAAAGAACTGACAAGGCTGCGGCACTGCGTGCCGCAGCCGGGCTGTAAGGCCTGCCGCGCGGCCAGCGCGGTTTGGCAGTTCTTCGGCGCAGGCTCATATCGCGCAGCGATGTGAAGGCCCAAAGGGTCGCGCCAAAGCGGCGGCACTGCGTGCAGCAGCAGGGCGGTAAGCCCTCCGCGCGACCAGCGCAACCCATTCATCAAAAGCCGCAGCGCTCCGCGCTGCGGCTTTTTTCATTCCCATGCAGGCAAACCCACTGCCAGGCAGCAGCATCGGCGCCCTCCTACATCCTCACTCCCTCCCAGCCGACGAATCCACCCTGGGCACCCCGGTATCGTTCAGTCACACCCTTCCGCAGCCACCGCTGCATCCACTGCAAGGAACCACCATGCTCAAGTACGCCATCATCTTTGCCCTGATCTCGCTGGTCGCCGGCGCCCTGGGCTTCACCGGCGTGGCGGCAGGCGCTGCCGGCATTGCCAAGGTCCTGTTCGTGCTGTTCCTGGTGCTGGCCATCCTGTTCGTGGTGCTGGCCGCCATCGGCGTGGGCGCCGCACGCAAGGCACTGAAATAAGAGCCCGGGGACTTGCACCATGAGCGACCCGAACATCTTCGAAGCCCTGCGCGAAAGCCACGAGCTCCAGCGCGATTTGTACCGCCGCCTGACCGAGACCAGTGGCGATACGCCCGAGCGGCATGAATTGTTCACGCAGCTCAAGACCGAGCTGGCAGCCCATGAACTGGCCGAAGACCGCAACTTCTATGCACCGCTGATGCAGCTAGACGCCGGCATGGACCTGTCGCGCCACGCGATTTCGGAGCACCACCAGATCGATGAGCTGGTGGAATCACTGGAAAAGGCTGACCCTGCCACCCCTGCCTGGCTGCCCCTGGCGAAAAAACTGGCCGAAAAGGTGGAGCACCACCTCAAGGAAGAAGAACATCGCTTCTTCCAGATGGCCGGCAAGCTGCTGACGGACAAGCAGAAGACTTCTTTGGCCCGCGACTACCTGACCGACTACGACGAGGCCAAGGCTGCCACGGCCTGACCGTTCCGTGGCGTTGCAGGCGGCAGGTTCAGACCGCGTCCTTGGCCTGCACCACACAGTTGCGGCCGCTCGACTTGGCCACGTACAGCGCCGTGTCGGCGCGCTTGATCAGCGCGTGCGCATCTTCCACCTGGTTCCAGGTGGCCACGCCGAAGCTGGCGCTCACATGGCCCACCGCATCAAACGGCACGCTGGCGATGCGCGCGCGCACCGCTTCTGCCATGGCCATGGCGGCGTCCACCGGCGTTTCCTTGAGCAGCAGGATGAATTCCTCGCCACCAAAACGCGCCGCGCAGTCGGAAGAACGCAGCAACTCGCGCACCCGCAGGGCGGTGGCCTTGAGCACCACGTCGCCCGAATCGTGCCCGAAAGTGTCGTTGATGCGCTTGAAGAAGTCGATGTCGAACATCACGACCGACAGGCTGCTCTTCTTGATGCGCGTGTCGGCCATCTCGGTTTCCAGCCGCTCGAAGAACTTGCGGCGGTTGACCAGGTCGGTCAGGAAGTCCTTGGTGGCCAGGTCTTCGAGCTTGCGGTTCAGGCGCGCCATGGGCTCAATCACCAACGAGGACAGCGACAGGTTCAGCACCGCGAACAGCAGCAGAAAACTGCCGGCCAAGGCCGTCATCACGGTGTTGAAGGTTGTGCGCGCCTTCTCCAGCGGGTAGAACATGGGCACCCGCACCACCTGGATGCCAATGGTCTCATCCATCTTCCAGCCAAAGCCGTTCTTGTCGCCGTAGATCTTGAGCATGGTGGGCGGCGCAGCAGTGGGCGTGCTGTGGCAAGCCAGGCACTGCGTCTGCTTGATGGTGATGGGGCGTGCCACGTACAGCGTGCGGTGCATGCCCTCCCCCACTTCGCCCGTGACTTCCTTCTTGAGGTCGGCCCGGCCCTCGCGGAAGTCCTTGACGATGCGCTCCTCCCACTCGTTGGCCCGGTCGCGCAGGTTGGTGGGGTTGAGAACCGCCTCCTTGTATTCATAGCCCGGAAAGCGGCTCTGCAGCCGGCGCAGCGTTTCGGTGGCCGCATAGGCCGGCACCGTCTGCGGCAGGAACTGCTCCGCCAGCGTCACGTCCAGGTGCGGCTTGACCAGCTCGGTGGTGTAGTCGCGGATGGCCATGGCCGCATGCATCATGAGCTGCGAGTTGTGCTGCACCTCCTCGATCGCCGCTTTCTGCAGGAAGCGGTGCACGTACAGGCCCGTGCCTGCCGCCGCCACCAGCAGCACGCAGGCCAGCACCAGATTGAATTTGAGCCGCAATGACATGGATATCCCCCGTAGCCGAATGTAGTCAGCATGTGTGACGGATGGCAAGCAAACCTTGGCAGCCAGCGGCGCACCCCATCGTGGTCGTGTGCTGCCTACTCCAGCCCCCCAAGGTCCGTTGCAGCAAGGCACAAAGTTTTCGTTTGTGCCAGATTTCTCCCAAGCGGTCCAATGAATTAAGCCCGGCAGGTGCAGCGGCGGCGCTGGCCCACCGGCGATGCATGCCCTGCCCGCCAGTCCTCCACCTGGCGCCAACCATCTTAGTTGCATAATTAAATTAACTGATTTACACTGCAGCAATCGACAAGGAGAAGAGCCATGGCACTAAGCACCCAGCTTCTGGTGATCGACCCGCAAAACGACTTCTGCGACCTGCCTATCGCGTGGCAACCCACCAATCCGGCCACGGGCCTGCGCACGGCGCCCTCGCTGCCGGTCGCGGGCGCCCATGCCGACATGCAGCGAACAGCAGCCTTCATCCGCGCCCACGGCGCGGTGCTGGACGGCATCACCATCACCCTCGATTCGCACCAGCAGTTCGACATCGCCCACCCTGGCTACTGGCAGCAGGCCGACGGGCAGGCCGTGTCGGCCTTCAGCCCCATCACTGCGGCGCAGGTGCGCGCCGGCGCCTTCGCGCCCCGCAACGGCGCCCTGCTGCCAAAAACCTTGAAGTACCTCGACACGCTGGAGCAGCAAGGCCGCTATACCCTGATGGTGTGGCCGGTGCACTGCGAGGTCGGCAGCTGGGGCCAGGGCGTGCACGCCGAGGTGCTGGACGCCTGCGGTGCATGGCAGCAGCAGCGCCAGCGCGCGGTACGCAATGTCTTCAAGGGCACCAACCCCTTCACCGAGCACTACAGCGCCATCGAGGCCGAGGTGCCCGATGCGGACGACCCCGACACGGCCCTCAACACCCGCCTCCTGGCGGCCCTGGGCACGGCCGACCGGCTGTTCATCGCCGGCGAGGCCAGCAGCCACTGCGTGCGCGCGACCACCGAGCACATCGTGCAGCACCTGCCCCGATTGCAACCGGGCTGGACGCCTGCGCGCATCACCTTGCTGACCGACTGCATGAGCCCCGTGGGCGGCTTCGAGGCCCAGCACACCGCGTTTCTCGATGCCATGCGCGCCCAAGGCGTGCAACTGGCCCGCAGCACCGACGATTTTTAGAACGTGTTTACGATCTTTTCGAAGCCGCGAAAAGATCGTAAACACGTTCTAAGGAGCTTCCATGTCCGACCACGTCATTCACAGCCTGCTCGATACCGACCTCTACAAGTTCACCATGTGGCAGGCCCTGCTGCACGGCCACCCGCAGACGCAGAGCGAATACCGTTTCGTCTGCCGCAACCAGAGCGCTTACCCGCTCACCGAGTTGCTCGAAGAGGTGAATGCAGAGCTCGACCACCTGTGCACGCTGCGCTTCAAGCCCGATGAACTGGCCTACGTGGGCGCCCTGCGCTACATCAAGAGCGATTTCATCGACTTCCTGCGCATCTTCCAGTTCCAGCGCGGCTTCATCGAGGCATCGGCCGAAGACGGTCAGCTGCACATCGTGGCGCGCGGCCCACAGGTGCATGTGATGGGCTTCGAGATCTTCGTGCTGGCCATCGTCAACGAGTTGTACTTCCGTCGCTTCGACCCCGCTACGGCGCTTGCCGAAGGGCGCAGGCGCCTCGCCATGAAGGTACAGACGCTCAAGGACCTGGCACGGCAGGCCACGCACCGCCACCCCTTCGAGCTGTTCGACTTCGGCCTGCGCCGCCGCTACAGCGGTGCCTGGCAGCGCGAGGTGGTGCAGGCCTTCGCCCAGGAAACTCCGCAGTGGTTCAAGGGCACTTCCAACGTGCTGCTGGCGCGCGACCTGGGCCTGGTGCCCATCGGTACCATGGCGCACGAATACCTGCAGACCTACCAGGCCCTGGGCGTGCGGCTGCGCGACTTCCAGAACACGGCGCTGGAAGAATGGGTAAAGGAATACCGGGGCGACCTCGGTATTGCGCTGACCGACACCGTGGGCATGGACGCCTTCCTGGCCGACTTCGACCTGTACTTCGCCAAGCTGTTCGACGGCCTGCGCCACGACTCGGGCGACCCGGTGGCCTGGGGCGAGAAGGCCCTGGCCCACTATGCGCGCCTGCGCATCGACGCGCACACCAAGCGCCTGGTGTTCTCCGACGGGCTGGACCTGCCGCGCGCGCTGGCGCTGTACCAGCACTTCGGCGACCGCACGCAACTGGGCTTCGGCATCGGCACCAATCTCACCAACGACATGGGGCAGACGCCACTGAACATCGTGATGAAGCTCACACGCGCCAACGGCCAGCCCGTGGCCAAGCTCTCGGATACGCCCGGCAAGACGCTGTGCGACGATGAGACCTTCCTTGCTTATCTCCGCCAGGTCTTCAACGTGAAGGCGTAAGCAATCCCGAGGATTTCCATGCTCCGCATCACCCTTGCACAACTCAACTTCACCGTCGGCGACATTGAAGGCAACGTCACGCGCATGGTCGCTGCCGCGCGCCAGGCCGCCAGCGAGCAGGCCGATCTGGTGGTCTTCACCGAACTCGCGCTGTGCGGCTACTACCCGGGCGACATGCTCGACGAAAGCGCCTTCCAGCAGCGCGTGGCCGCCGGGCTGGCCGCGCTGCAGCAGGCATCGGCCGAGCTGCCAGGCCTGCACTGGGTGGTGGGTGCGCCCACGCCCGCACAAGGGCCCGGCAAACGCCTGCACAACAGCCTGCTGGTGCTGCAAGCCGGCGAGGTGCGCCTGCGCTACGCCAAGCAGCTCCTGCCCACCTACAACATCTTCGACGAACGCCGCCACTTCGAGCCAGGCCCCGACGTTGCTAAGGTGCTGCGCATCGGCAATGCCCAGGTGGGCCTGCTGATCTGCGAGGACGGCTGGAACGACAGCGGCGCCGACTACGCTACCAACCCTTTCGACCGCATGCGCGATGCCGCACCCGATCTGGTGGTGAGCATCAACGCCAGCCCCAGCCACATCGCCAAGCGCGAGCAGCGCCACCAGATCTTCGGCGACGCCTCGCGCCGCAACGGCCTGCCCATCCTGTACGTGAACCAGATCGGCGGGCACGACCAGATCGTGTTCGACGGCGCCTCGTTCGCGGTGGAGCCCGAGGCCGGCCTCGTCTTCGAGGCCCGGCGCTTCGTGGAAGACGTGCGCACCCTGCAGTTCGACAACGGCCGCTTCCTCACGGCCGAAGGTGACAAGCCCGAACCCGTGCCCGCGCAGGGCCTGCCCACGATGGAGTTCTACCGCCAGCAGATCGTGCTGGGCCTGTCGGACTACGCCCGGCGCTGCGGCTTCAGGCAGGTGGTGGTGGGCAGTTCGGGCGGCATCGACAGCGCCCTGACCCTGGCGCTGGCCGCCCAGGCGCTGGGCCCCGAGAATGTGGTGGGTGTGACCATGCCCTCGCGCTTTTCGTCGAGCGGATCGGTCGACGACTCGGTGGCCCTGTGCCGCAAACTGGGCGTGCGGCTGCACACCCATCCCATCGCCGAGCTGGTGGCGGGCTATGCGCAGCAGTTCGAGGCAAGCTTCGGCCAGGCGCTGCAGGGCCTGCCGCTCGAGAACCTGCAGGCGCGCATCCGCGGCACCATCCTCATGGAGTATTCCAACGCATTCGGGCACCTGCTGCTCACCACGGGCAACAAGTCGGAAATCTCGGTGGGCTACTGCACGCTGTACGGCGATACCAACGGCGGCCTGGGGCTGATCGGCGACCTGTACAAGACGGAGGTGTTCGCCCTTTCGCGCCACATCAACGACCACGCCGGGCGCGAACTGATCCCCGAGGCCATCATCGGCAAGGAGCCCTCGGCCGAGCTGGCCCCCGGCCAGCGCGATGTGGACAGCCTGCCTCCCTATCCTGTGCTGGACGAAGTGCTCAAGCTGCTGATCGAGGGCGACCGCCTGGCCCCCTCAGAGTACGATGCCGCACGCGCCTTCCTGCAGCAGCTGGAGCAGCAGGCCGATGGCCGCGCCCTGGTTCAACGGGTGCGTATGATGGTCGCCCGCAACGAATACAAGCGCCGCCAGGCACCACCCATCGTGCGCGTGCGCGCCCGTGCGTTCGGCAGCGGTCGGCAGATGCCGATAGCGGCCCGCTACGTCTGATCCAATAGAGCCCCATGTACGACACCGCCATTTACATCGGCCGCTTCGAGCCGGTCCACCAGGGCCACATGGCACTTTTGCAACGTGCTCTGGACAGCGCACGCCACGTCATCGTGGTCATGGGCTCGGCCTGGCAGGCCCGCTCACCCAAGAACCCCTTCACCGCCGCCGAGCGCGAACAGATGCTGCGGGCGGCCCTGCCCGAGGCCGACCGCGCCCGCCTCCAGGTGCTGCCCGTGCGCGACTACTACAACGAAGCCATATGGGTACAGGCCGTGCTCGAGGGCGTGGCCCGCATCGCACCCGAGGCCGGCCGCATCGGCCTGGTGGGCCATTTCAAGGACGCGACCAGCAGCTACCTGAGCGCCTTCCCGGGATGGGAGCTGATCCACATGGAGCGCCAGGGCAACATCGACGCCACCGCCATCCGCGACGCCTACTTTGGCGCCACGCCCGACACGGCGCGTGCGGGCCTGGCGGATCTGCAGGGCGAGATGCCTGCCAGCACCCTGGCTTTTCTCGAAGCCTTTGCCCAGACGCCGCATTTCCCGGCGCTGCAGGAAGAATGGCGCATGCTGCGCCGCTACCGCGAAGCCTGGTCCGCAGCGCCCTACCCGCCGGTGTTCGTGACGGTGGACGCCGTGCTGCGCTGCCAGGACCATGTGCTGCTGATCCGCCGCGCCCACGCCCCCGGCAAAGGCCAGTTGGCCGTGCCCGGCGGCTTCATCGAGCAGCGCGAGACAGTGTGGCAGTCCTGCCTGCGCGAGCTGGTGGAAGAAACCCACTGCAACCTGCCCGAGGCCACCATGCGCGCCGCGCTGCAGGCCGTGGCCGTGTTCGACCACCCGGACCGCAGCCAGCGCGGTCGCACGCTCACGCATGCGCACTACTTCGACCTGGGCAGCGCCCCGTTTCCCAAGGTACAGGCCGATGACGATGCGCAGCAGGTGCAATGGACGCCGATCAGCGAATTGGCCAGCATGGAAGAGGCATTCTTCGAGGACCACTTCCACATGCTGGACCACTTCCTGGGGCTCACCGGCTCCGCCCAGCCCGCATAGCACCTGGAAACGACAAAGGCAGGGCGAGCCCTGCCGCTGTAAAGGCCCGAGCGGGATCAAGCCACGCGGAACTGCCCCACGGTCTGCGCCAACGCCACCGCCTGCTGGCTCAGCGACTGGGCCGCCGCCAGGGCCTCCTCGACCAGCGCGGCGTTCTGCTGCGTGCCCTGGTCCATCTGCGAAATGGCCTGGTTGACCTGGGCGATGCCGGCGCTCTGCTCGCCGCTGGCGGCGCTGATCTCGGCGACCATGGTGGTCACGTTCTTCACGCCCTCGACCACATCGCGCATGGTCGACCCCGCCTGCTCCACGAGCTGGGTGCCCATGCCCACCTTGGCCACGGAATCGTCGATCAGACCCTTGATCTCCTTGGCGGCGGCGGCACTGCGCTGCGCCAGGCTGCGCACTTCGCTGGCCACCACGGCAAAGCCGCGACCCTGCTCTCCGGCACGCGCCGCTTCCACCGCGGCGTTGAGCGCCAGGATGTTGGTCTGGAAGGCGATGCCATCGATGACGCTGATGATGTCCACGATCTTGCGCGAGGACTGGTCGATGGAGCCCATGGTGCCGACCACCTGCTGCACCACGTCGCCGCCGCGAACCGCCATGTCGGAGGCGGCGCGTGCCAGTTCGTCGGCGCGGCGCGCGTTGGCCGCGTTCTGCTGCACGGTGGAGGTCAGTTGCTCCATGGAAGCTGCCGTCTCCTGCAGCGCGCTGGCCTGCGACTCGGTGCGGCCCGACAGGTCGCCGTTGCCGGCTGCGATCTCGGCCGAGGCGGTGTTGATCGAATCGGTGCTGTCGCGCACCTGGCGGACCAGGTGGGCCAGGTTGTCGCGCATGGCGCGGATGGCATGCAGGATGCTCGTCTCGTCGCCCGGCAGGGTGACCACCTCCACGGCCAGGTTGCCCTCGGCGATCTGGGTGACCACCTCGGCTGCGTACTGGGGCTCGCCGCCGAGCTGGTGCACCAGCGTGCGCAGCATCTGCCAGGCCATGAGCGCGACGATGAGCATCAGCACGGCGCCGATGGACAGCAGGATGGCGGTGTTGCGCCAGAAGGCCTGGTCAATGTCGTCGATGTAGTCGCCAAAGCCGATAGTCCAGTCCCAGGGCTCGAACTTGATGATGGCGTAGAGCTTTTCGACCTCGTCCTTGGCGCCCGGGCGCGTGCCCTTGGCGATCACGGTGCCGATGGTCTTGCCTTGCAGCGCGGCACGGTAGCGCACGCCGGCTTCCTTGCCACCCTTTTCATCGACGATGCCGATGCGCTTGGGATTGGGGTGCACATAGTTCACGTCGTTGGTGAAGCCGCGCACGAAGAAATACTTGTCCTTCTCGACAAAGCTGCCGATGTTGCTGCGGGCCTGCTTCTGCGCGTCCTCGCGCGACAGCGCCCCGGCTTTTTCCTGCTCGTAGGACTTCTGCGCTGCAGCGTGGGCCAGCACCACCAGGTTGGACAACTGTGCGGTGCGCTCTTTCATCATCGACTGGTACAACGTGGTCAGGGCCACGGCGGACAGCACGACCAGGCCCAGCAGGGTGGCCGCGCACAGCCAAAGAATCCGGGTTCGCAATTTCATGGACGGGCGCTCTCTTTCAGGATACGGAACAAGACGTAACCAGAAGATACACCCGCATTGCCCAATTTTTAATCAAAACCCCGGTCTGTCACGGCTTTGTCATATTTGAACGATAGGCGCAGCAGCCTGCAAGGCCGCATGCACAAAAGCGGCGACGCCAGGACGGCTTCCCCAGCCTCAGTAAAAGTGGCAAATGTAAAGCCCGCCTGGCGTGTCGCGCAGCCACAACGCCGGCGGGCATTGGGTGGGATCAGGTACCCGCCCGCTCAAGCATCGCATGCAGCAGCACATTGCAGCCCGCGGTGATGTGCTCGGGCTTGGCGTCCTCGATCTCGTTGTGGCTGATGCCGTCCTTGCAGGGGATGAACACCATGCCGGCGGGCGCCAGGCGCGCCATGTACACCGCGTCATGCCCCGCGCCGGAAACGGCCGGCATGTTGGAATAGCCCAGCTTGGCCGCAGCGCGCGCCACGGCATCCACGCAGTCGGCATGGAACACCTGGGCCGGGTAGGCCGAGACCTGCTCGATCTTGATCGCCAGGCCCGTGTCGGCGCTGAGCTTGGCGGCCACGGCGCGGATGTCCTGGTCCATGCTTTCGCACAGTGCATCGGTGGCGTTGCGCAGGTCGATGCTGAACTTGACCTGGCCCGGGATGACATTGCGGCTGTTGGGGTGCACGTGCACCATGCCCACCGTGCCGCGCCCGTGCGGCGGGTGGCGGTGGGCGCAGGCCACCACCTCCTGCATGAGGTGAGTGGCGACCTGCAGCGCATCCTTGCGCAAGGCCATGGGCGTAGGGCCGGCATGGGCCTCCATGCCGGTGACGGTGCAGTCGTACCAGCGGATGCCGAGCACGCCGGTCACCACGCCGATGGTCTTGTCGTGGTCCTCCAGCACCGGGCCCTGCTCGATGTGGGTCTCGAAGTAGGCGCCGATGGGGTGGTCGCCCGGCACCTGGTCACCGATGTAGCCGATGCGTTCGAGCTCGCCCTTGACGGTCTTGCCCTCGGTGTCGGTGGCGGCATAGGCATGCTCCAGCGTGAAGGCTTTGGCGAACACGCCCGAGCCCATCATCACCGGCACGAAGCGCGAGCCCTCTTCATTGGTCCAGAAGGCGACCTCGATCGGTGCCTCGGTCTCGATGCCATGGTCGTTCAGGGTGCGCACCACCTCGATGCCGGCCAGCACGCCATAGTTGCCGTCGAACTTGCCGCCCGTGGGCTGGGTGTCGATATGGCTGCCGGTCATGATGGGCGGCAGGCTGTTGTTGCGCCCGGGGCGGCGCATGAAGCCGTTGCCGATCTGGTCGATGGTCACGCTCATGCCCGCTTCGCGTGCCCAGCGGGTCACCAGGTCGCGGCCCTGCTTGTCCAGGTCGGTCAGCGTCAGGCGGCACACACCGCCTTTGGGCGTGGCGCCGATCTGCGCCAGTTCCATGAGCGAATCCCACAGGCGCTCGCCGTTGATGCGCAGGCTGTCGATGTCGGTCTTGACTTTGGTATCCATGGTGCTCTCCATCGGTTAGCGGGCGACTGCGGTGGGGGCCAGGTCCTGGGCGCGCTTTTGCACAGCCTGGAACTGGGGACCGAAGGCCGGGCGCTTGAGGTAACGGCCCTTGCCCTGCTCGGCGCGCAGGTCTCCGTTGGCAAAGACCACCCGGCCCTGGCTTACCGTGTGGCTGGGGATGCCGCGCACGGTGCGACCCTCGAAGATGTTGAAGTCGCCCTTGCTGTGCTGGGTCTTGGCCGAGAAGGTCTTGGTGCCCTCGGGGTCCCACAGCACCAGGTCGGCATCGGCGCCCTCGCCGATGAAGCCCTTGCGCGGGTAGATGTTGAACAGCTTGGCGGCATTGGCCGAGGTGATGGCCACGAACTCGCTGGGCGTGAGGCGCCCGGTGTTGACGCCGCCGTCCCAGATGGCCGCCATGCGCTCCTCCACGCCGCCCGTGCCGTTGGGGATCTTGGCAAAGCTTTCCTTCCCCATGGCCTTCTGCGCGGCGCAGAAGGTGCAGTGGTCGGTAGCGGTGGTGTGCAGCTGGCCCGACTGCAGGCCGCGCCACAGGGCCTCCTGGTGGCCCTTGGGGCGGAATGGCGGGCTCATCACGTAGGCGGCGGCCGTGGCGAAGTCGGGGTCGCGGTACACGCTCTCATCCACCAGCAGGTGCCCCGCCAGGACCTCGCCGTACACGCGCTGGCCGCGCGCGCGGGCGCGGGCAATGGCGTCGGCCGACTCCATGCAGCTCACATGCACCACATAGATGGGCACGCCCAGCACGTCAGCAATCGCGATGGCACGGTTGGCGGCCTCGGCCTCGACCATGGGCGGGCGCGACAGGGGGTGGCCCTCGGGCCCGGTGATGCCCATCTTGGCGACCTCCTGCTGCAGCAGGTACACCAGCTCGCCGTTCTCGGCGTGCACCGTGGGCATGGCCCCCAGCTCCAGCGCGCGCTTGAAGCTGTTCACCAGGGTCTCGTCGTCGCACATGATGGCGTTCTTGTAGGCCATGAAGTGCTTGAAGCTGTTCACGCCCTCCTCCTGCACCAGGGTGCCCATGTCGGCGCGCACCTGCTCGCTCCACCAGGTGATGGCGACGTGGAAGCTGTAATCGGCCGCGGATTTTTCGGCCCAGCCGCGCCACTTGCGGTAGGCATCCATGATGGGCTCCTGCGGGTCGGGGATCACGAAATCGATGATGCTGGTGGTGCCGCCCGCCAGGGCTGCGGCGGTGCCGGTGAAGAAGTCGTCCATGGTGACGGTGCCCATGAACGGCAGCTGCATGTGGGTGTGCGGGTCGATCCCGCCGGGCAGCACGTACTGGCCGCTGGCGTCCAGCGTCTGCGCGCCTGCCGGGGCCTGCGCAGCCGCGTCCTCCCCGACGGCCACGATGCGGCCATCCACGCACAGCACATCGGCGCGCTGTTCGCGGTCGGCGTTGACCACGGTGCCACCGCGGATGACAAGGGTTTGGCTCATGGGGACTCTCCTTCAGGGTTGCAGGAAGCCCCGCCACGCGGGCGGGGCCGGTCATCACGTCATTGCTTCTTCGCGGTCAGGTAGTAATAGGCACCGGCGACGGCCAGGCTGAAAAACCAGCCAAAGTCGAACAGCGACTGCAGCAGGCCGGGCACCGAGCCCTTGTCCACAACGCCCGACACCGCCAGGTAGCCAGGCAGGCAGGGCAGCACGCCCAGAAAGAAGGCTACCAGCGCATGCACGTTCCAGCCATTGCTGTACTCGTACTCGCCGCCACGGCGGTACAGGTCGTCTACCTTCAGGTCGGTCTTGCGCACCAGGTAGTAATCGACCAGCAGGATGCCGGCGATGGCCCCCAGCAGCGTGCCGTAGCCGCCCAGCCAGGTGAACAGGTAGCCGCCCGAAGTGGCCAGCAGCTTCCAGGGCATGAACAAGAGACCGATGAGCGCTGCGATCAGCCCCCCCATGCGAAAACTGATCTTCGACGGCGCGATCTGGCTGAAATCGTACGAAGGAGACACCAGATTGGCAGCCACATTGGTCGTAAGGTTGGCCAGCAGGATCACCAGCAGGCCGATGCCGGCCGCCACGCTGCCCATCTGGGTGAGCAGGCCGTCGGGGAACAGCTGCGCCTTGCCGTAGAGGATGGCAGAGGCGGAGAAGCCGATCACGCCCACCATGGAGAACAGGGCCATGGGAATGGGCAGGCCGATGGCCTGTCCGATGACCTGGTCCTTCTGCGAACGCGCAAAGCGCGTGAAGTCGGGGATGTTGAGCGCCAGCGTCGCCCAGAAGCCCACCAGGCCCGTCAGGGCCGCCCAGGTCTTGGGCCCGCCCTCCACCACCTTGGCCGGCAGGTTGAAGAGCTGGCCGGAAGGCACCTTCATCATCAGCACCACGACGAGCAGCACCGAGGCGCCGATCATCAGCGGCGCGGCGATCACTTCGAGCAGGCGG
Organism: Acidovorax sp. GW458-11-26-14-TSB4; assembly: GCF_059423865.1. Lineage (NCBI taxonomy): Bacteria > Pseudomonadati > Pseudomonadota > Betaproteobacteria > Burkholderiales > Comamonadaceae > Acidovorax > Acidovorax sp. GW458-11-26-14-TSB4. The sequence continues at coordinate 20,164 of NZ_JBWKYR010000011.1, read as the reverse complement.
ATGGATTCGGGCCCCTTCCAGATGAACCAGATGTGCACCGCCCAGAAGGCCAGGAAGCACATGAACTGCGAGGTGCTGATGGTCTGCCCATCGGCCGGCCCCGCCAGGCCCATGCCCAGGATGTTGAGAAAGCCGTGCAGCGCCAACGCGCCGAAATAGCAGTTGATCGAAAACCAGCCGCAGGCCACCAGGCCGCGCAGCACAGCCGGCAGGTTGGCACCCTTGACGCCGAAGGAGGCCCGCGCCAGCACCGGGAAGGGCACGCCGTAGCGCGGCCCCACGCGGCCGATGAGCACCATGGGGATGAGCACGATGCAGTTGGCCAGGAACACCAGCCACACCGCCATCTGCCAGGTGAAGCCCTGGTCCAGCATGGAACTGGCCATGGTGTAGGTGGGAACGCAGACCACCATGCCCACCCAGAGAGCGGCATAGTCTTTCCACGTCCAGTGGCGCTGGGCCGCCGTGGTGGGGAGCAGATCCTCGTTGGCGAGCGGATTGGACGCTGCGCCGGGCGGATGCCCCGCCATATGGGCGGCGCTGCCGGTACTGTGGTTCATATGCCTGTACTCCTCTGTGAAAGATTTACTTCGGGGGGGTTGCACACAAGCCATTGCCAGTTCCGGCACTCCGGGTCCGGGCAGATGGCGGACGGGAACGGGGTCACCACGCTCCGGGAGAAGCGAGCGATGCTATCGGCGGGCAGCATGCCGCGCCAGATGCAATGCAACACCGCGTTGCGATTGCGCACACCGCCCCGTCCCTCTTTTCAAGCCGCCACGCGCTGGGGATTGTTCGGGTGCGTGGTCCAGTTCGCATACTCGCCCGTAACCACCTTGCCGGTGCGCGCATCGACCTCGCCCGGTTCCAGGCTGCGCAGCGTGATGCATTCAGGCACGGGGCAGATGGAGACGCACAGGTTGCAGCCCACGCACTCGGCGTCGTTGACCTCGAACCTGCGCACGCCGCCCTCCTTGCTGAAAGTGATGGCCTGGTGCGAGGTGTCCTCGCAGACCACATGGCAGCGGCCGCACTGGATGCAGGCGTCCTGGTTGATGACGGCCTTGTCGATGTGGTTGAGATTGAGGTTCTTCCAGTCCTTGACAGTGGGAACGGCCTGCCCCTGGAAGTCGGCGATGGTCGCGTAGCCATGCTCGTCCATGAAATTGGACAAGCCGTCGCACATGTCCTGCACGATCTTGAAGCCGTAAACCATGGCCGCCGTGCACACCTGCACCGTGCCGCAGCCCAGCGCGATGTACTCGGCCGCGTCGCGCCAGGTGGTGATGCCGCCGATGCCGCTGATGGGCAGGCCGGCGGTCTGCGCGTCGCGCGCGATCTCGGCCACCATGTTCAGGGCGATGGGCTTGACGGCCGGGCCGCAATAGCCGCCGTGCGAGCCCCAGCCGTCGGTGCTGGGGCTCATGACCATGCGGTCCAGGTCCACGCCCATGATGGAGTTGATGGTGTTGATCAGCGAGACCGCGTCGGCCCCGCCGGCTTTGGCAGCGCGTGCCGGGTGGCGCACATCGGTGATGTTGGGCGTGAGCTTCACGATGACCGGCAGGCGGCTGTAGTGCTTGCACCAGGCCGTGACCATCTGGATGTACTCGGGCACCTGGCCCACGGCGGCGCCCATGCCGCGCTCGCTCATGCCGTGCGGGCAGCCGAAGTTGAGCTCGATGCCATCGGCCCCGGTGTCTTCCACCATGGGCAGGATGTTCTTCCAGCTCTGCTCCTCGCAGGGCACCATGAGCGAGACGACCATGGCGCGGTCGGGCCAGTTGCGCTTGACGCGCTTGATCTCCTCCAGGTTGGTGTGCAGCGGCCGATCGGTGATGAGCTCGATGTTGTTCAGCCCGATCACGTGCCGGTCCTGCGACATCAGCGTGGAGTAGCGCGGGCCGTTGACGTTGACGACCGAGGGGTCCTCGCCCAGGGTCTTCCAGACCACGCCGCCCCAGCCGGCCTCGAAGGCGCGGGTGACATTGATCTCCTTGTCGGTGGGCGGCGCCGAGGCCAGCCAGAAAGGATTGGGGCTGGTGATGCCCAGGAAGTTGCTGCGGATATCGGCCATGGTGGGGTGCTCCGATGGATAGCGATGGGGGAGGAAAGGCTCAAGCGCCGATCAGCGTGGTGTGGATGGAGACGGCGGCCACCTTGCCGTGCTCCACGGCCTCCACGGTCAGGTCGCGCCCGCCAGCGCGGCAGTCGCCGCCGGCCCATACACGCGCCAGACTGGTGCGGCCCTCGTCGTCGGTGGCGATGCGGCCACCCGTGAGTTGGATGGCCTGGCCCACGGGCTCGGGCACATAGGTCTGGCCGATGGCCTTGAGCACCATGTCGGCCGGGATCACAAAGGTCTCGCCCGTCTCCACCAGCCGGCCGCCCTCCATCGCCGTGGCGGCAAAGCGCACGCCGGTGACGGCGCCATCGGCGCTGAGCACCTCCTTGGGCGCGGCGAAGTGGCGGATGGTGACGCCATTGGTCTGCGCCCATTCCTGCTCCACATGGGAGGCGGACATGCCGTCCGCCCCGCGGCGGTAGGCAATGGTCACCTCTTCGGCACCGAGCTTGCGCGCCTGCACGGCGGCGTCCACCGCCGTCATGCCACCGCCGATCACCACCACGCTGCGCCCCACGGGCAGGGTGGAGAGGTCAGCCGTCTGGCGCAGCTCTGCAATGAAGTCCACCGCATTGCGCAGGCCCGTGGCCGTGGGTTCGGCAATGCCCAGCGCATTGACGCCCGCGAGGCCCAGGCCCAGGAACACCGCGTCGTGGCTGGCCAGCAGGCTGTCGAGCGTGATGTCGCGGCCCAGCAGCTGGTGCGTGCGCACCTCGATGCCGCCCACGGACAGCAGCCACTCGATCTCCTTCTGGGCGAAGTTGCCGGTGGTCTTGTAACTGGCCAGGCCGTATTCGTTGAGGCCGCCGAGCTTGGGGCGGGCGTCGAACAGCACCACGTCGTGCCCGCGCACGGCCAGACCGTGGGCGCAGGCCAGGCCCGCAGGGCCGGCACCGACCACGGCGATGCGCTTGCCCGTGGGCGCCGCGCGCTGGAACAGCGGAGCGCCGGGCTTGGCGAAGAAGGCGTCGGTCGCGTAGCGCTGCAGCGAGCCGATCTCGACCGGCTTGTCCTCGTTGGTGTTGCGCACGCAGGCCTGCTCGCACAGCACCTCGGTGGGGCAGACGCGGGCGCACATGCCGCCCAGGGGGTTGGCTTCCAGGATGGCGCGGGCCGCGCCACGGTTGTTGTCCTGCGCGATGCGGTGGATGAAGGAGGGGATGTCGATGCCCGTGGGGCAGGCCGTGGCGCAGGGCGCATCGTGGCAGTAGTAGCAGCGCTCGGCCTCGATCAGCGCCTGCGGCCGGGTCAGCGGAGGGTGGGCGTCGCCGAAGCGCACGGCATAGTCGGCCAGGTTCAGGCGTGCGGCATGAATGCCGCAGGCATGGCTTGCGGGTGTGTCCATCAGGTTTCCTCCGGAAGGGTCGGGGTGGGGTGTGCGGCCGGGGCATGGCCGTGCCGTGCGGGCGCCGGGCGGGTGCTCCGCCAGCGCCAGGATCCTGCGCACGGGGTGTGCGCGGCGCCTGCCAATGCAGGGCGCGCGCGGAATGCACCAGGGCATGCCGCCGCAAATTCCGGAGGTTTCATCGTGGGCCTCGCTAGGGGTGCGGGTGCCCGGGCCTTGCTCGGCGCCGGTGCCCCGCGTTTGCCATTCAATTTACCAACCAGTAAAAATTTACCAATTAGTAAAATCCCTACAGCAAACCGCATGCCAGCTTTCTGCCAGCCACATTGACACACAATGGTGCAATGACCGATGCCCGACAGCCCCCTTCCGCCCCACCTCGGCGGCGCCCGGACGCCACCGGCCTGCCCGCCCCGGAAACCGCCGCCAAGGCGCCCACAGCGTCGCGCCTGCTCAAGGAACAGGGCATCCTGACCGAGGCCGAGAACCATTTCGCGCAGTTCGGCTTCGAAGGCGCCTCCCTGGAGAACATCGCGGCCGCCATCGGCATCAGCCGGCACAACCTGTTGTACTACTTCCCGAACAAGGAAGCGCTGTACCAGCGCGTGCTGGACGACATCCTCACCCAGTGGCTGGCCGGCATGGACGACCTGTCCCACGGCGACGACCCGCAGCAGGCGCTGCGCCGCTACATCCGCGCCAAGCTGCGCTACTCGCGCGAGCGCCCCAATGGTGCGAAGGTATTCACCAAAGAGGTGATTGCCGGTGCACCACGGTATGGCAAAGCCATCGCCGCGCGGGTAGGCCCGCTGCTCAAGGCCGAGGTGCGCACCTTCGAGCGCTGGGCGCGCGAGGGGCGCATCGCGCGCGTGAACTTCACGCACCTGATGTTCATCATCTGGTCCGTCACCCAGGCCTACGCCGAGCAGGAGGCCCAGTTCGCACTGCTGCTGGGCAAGCCCGCGCTGACCGAGCGCGACTATGCCAAGGCCGAGGAGCTGATCTGCCGCATGGTGATCAAGGCGCTGGAGCCCGAGGCAACGGCGCAGGACGACCGCGAGACCAAGACGGATTGATCACCCGGGCTGCGCACATCGCGCCAACCGGTCGCGGTCAAGCAACTCGACCACGCGGTAGCCCACGCGCAGCACCCCTTCCTCCTCCCACTGCTTGAGCTGGCGGTTGATGCTCTGGCGCGAGACGCCGAGCATGAAGGCCAGGTCCTCCTGCGAGACGGCCAGGACGGTGCTGGCGCCGTCGCCGGCTGGGCGCGAATCGAGCGTCATGAGCCGGTGGGCCAGCCGCACGGGCAGCGGCTGCAGGATGGCGTCGTCGATCCAGGCCAGGGCCTGGCGCAGGCGCAGGCACACCAGGCGCGTGAAGGCCATGTGCAGCGCCGGCTGCGTGGCGATGAGGTGGTGGAAGTCCGCCGCCTGCACCACGGCCACCTCGGACGGCTCCACCGCGCAGGTGTCGTAGACCCGCTCCTGGCCCACGAACAGCGAGACCTCGCCAAACCAGTGGCCGGGCTCGAGCACGGCGATCACGGCCTCGCGCCCGTCCGGCGCGGCCACGCTCACGCGCAGCGCGCCCTGCACCATGCCGAAGAGCGCGTCGGGCGCCGAGCCCTTGAGGAACAGCGAATCGCCGCGCTGCAACTGCCGGCGGTGGGCCACCTGCAGCAGTGCGTGCTGCACCTCCTCGGGCAAGCGTAGCTGCTCGTCGGCCCGGGGGCCGAGGTGGGCCGGCAGTCCGGCGGTGCTTGCCGGTTCAGGCAGGGATGGCATGGCGTGCGCTCGCTGGGAAGGAGGTGGCTGGCGCCGCCATTGTGCGGGCGCATGGGTCACCCGGGCGACGCCTGGCGGACACCCGCGGGTTTGTACCAAGCCGCAATTGCCAAGACCGGACAGTCTTGCCGCGGCGCTCTGCGGATAGTGGGCCTGCTGCAGCGCACCGCTGCATCCCTGCACCACAACCCACGCCAAGGATCCCCATGACGAACACTGCCACCCCCGTCGCAGAGCGCAACGCCCGCCGCGAGAAGACCGTGCTCGACCACTTTGCCGACGAGACGCGGCAAGACTTCGATGCCGTGCTGAGCACCTTTCCCCACCCGCACTACGAACTGATCCCCACCGGCGAGGTGCACGACGGCAACGAGGACGTGCGCCGCTACTACACGGCCACGCGCCAGGCCTTTCCCGACCAGCGGCACGAGATCATCCAGCTGCGCCATGCGGGCGATTCGGTCATCGTGGAGTTCTGGCTGCTGGGCACGCACAAGGGGCCGCTGGGCGCGCTGCCGCCCACAGGCAACAGCTTTCGCTGCCGCATGATCGCGCTTTTCCTCTTCGACGAGGCCGAGCACCTGGTCTGCGAGCGCGTGTACTTCGACACGCTGACCATGCTGCGCCAGCTGCTGGTGGGCGTGCCGCCTGCGGCGCTGCCGGGCATCATCGGCTCGCTGCTGGGCGGGCAGGCTGCCACCGCGGGCAAAGCCCCGGTACCGGAGCAGGCCACGGCATGACCGGGCGCCTGCAGGGCCACCACGCGGTGGTGACCGGAGGGGCCCAGGGCATCGGCTTGGCGATTGCCCGCCGCTATCTGGACGAAGGCGCGACCGTCTCGCTGTGGGACATCGGCGCCCGCGCCCTGGGGGCTGCCACAGAGGCGCTGGACGCACCTGGGCGCGTGTTCACCGCCGTCACCGACGTGCGCGACGAGGGCGCCGTGAACGCCGCCACGCAGGCCAGCGCCGCCGCGCTGGGTCCGGCCACCGTGCTGGTGAACAACGCGGGCGTGCTGGGCCCGCTGGTGCCCACCTGGGAGCACAGCGCCGTCCAGTGGCGCGAGGTGCTCGACATCAACCTCACGGGCGCCTTCCTGTGCTGCCGGGCGCTGGTACCGCAGATGCTGGCCGACCTGGCCGGGCAACGCGCCCCCGCGCTCGGGCGGCGCGTGGTCAACATCGCCTCGGTCGCGGGCAAGGAGGGCAATGGCCTGAATGCCGCGTACTCCGCCTCCAAGGCCGGGCTGGTCGCGCTGACCAAATCGCTGGGCAAGGAGCTGGCCGGCGCAGGCGTGCTGGTGAACTGCATCACACCCTCTGCCGCGGAAACCGGGGTGTTCGACGGTGTTCCCGAGGAACACCGTGCGCAACTGCACCAGGCCCTGCTGTCGCGCGTGCCCATGGCGCGCTTCGTGGAGCCGGCCGAGGTGGCGGCCATGGCGGCCTGGCTGGCGTCTGCCGACTGTTCGTTCAGCACCGGCGCCGTTTTCGACATCTCGGGCGGCCGCTCTTTGTACTGAGGAGACCCCATCAACATGATGACCGAACCCCTCACGCCGGACCGCCTGCTGCAGCCGGTCCCCGACTTCGACGGCGCACGCAGCGCCCCCACGCCGCATGACCGGCTGCGCGCGCTGCGCCGCGCAGGCGAACAGTTCCGCGAGCGCTTCCTGGCCGAACCGGCCGTGCGCTACGCGCGCAGCTTCGACCTGCTGCGCATCCCCTACCCGGCCTGGTATGCCTTCAACGGCGTGTACTCGCAGCAGTTGCTCAAGCCGCACATGGTGCACCTGCTGGCGCGCACGCTGCTGGTGCAGTTCGAGGACTTCGAAGGGCGCCTCAAACACCTGCTGTTCACCCCCGCCGACTTCGAAACCGGCAGCGAGACGCCGTACTTCAAGCGCCTGAGCGAGCAGACGCCCAAATTCCTGCACGGCGTGATCGCGCCCGTGCACGGCACCGTGCTGCAGGCCCTGGCCTCGGTGGGCGTGGCGCCGGAGCAGATCGACTTCATCACCTACGACCACCTGCACACCCAGAACCTGCGCCGCTGGCTGGGCACGGGCAGCGAGCGCGGCCTGCTGCCCAATGCCCGCCTGCTGGTGCACCGCCAGGAGCTGGCCAGCGTGGCGGGTCTCTTGCCCACGCAGGCCGACTGGTACTGCCCTGAGGGGTTGCAGGGCGTGGCGCCCGAACGCATCGTGCCCTTCGACGGCAGCGTGCTGCTCGGGCGCGGCATCGCGCTGGTTCACACGCCGGGCCATACCGAGGGCAACCACTCGCTGGTCTACCGCACCCAGGATGGCATCCGTGTGAGCAGCGAGAACGGCGTGAGCGCCGACAGCTGGGCGCCCGAGGCCTCGCGCCACAACGGCATCCGCCGCTATGCCCGGGCCACCGGCTCCGAAGTCATCCTGAACGGCAACACCCAGGAGGGCAGCGTGGACCAGTACCTGTCGATGGTGCTGGAGAAGACCATCGCGGGCACCTCGGCCACGCATGGCTTCAGCAACGTGGTGCCGTCCAGCGAATGCTCGCCGCACTGGCTGTTCCCGGGGGCGCCCACCAGCCACCTCTGGGGCACCACCACCTCAGGCGTGCTGCAGCAGCCCGGGTGATCCCCGGGCGGTTCCTTGCGCGGCTTTCCAACACCAACGACACGAGACAAACGCCATGAACTCCCCCACCGCCCTCTTTCCCACCCCGGCGGGCACTGCCACAGCCCCCACCGCCGCCGACGACACCACCTACCGGCAGATCGCCTGGCGGCTGATCCCCATCCTCTTTGCCTGCTACGTCTTCAACTACCTGGACCGCACCAACATCGGCTACGCCCAGCTGCAGATGAAAACGGATCTGGGATTCAGCGATGCCGTGTTCGGCCTGGGCGCGGGCATCTTCTTCATCGGCTATGCGCTGTTCGAGATACCGAGCAACATGCTGCTGGCGCGCGTGGGCCGTAGAACCTGTTCAAGGTCTTTTTGCAGCCGCGTTGGAGTGCAATCGGGATGAGTGGATGCTTCGGATGCGCCGCATGGGCTCGTGCCCATGCAAGCAGCCGGGGCGTCCAATCGCCCGATTTCACTCCAACCCGAAGGGCAAGTGCCTTTTCGGGCGGTCTGCGGCGTTGCGGCGCTTGTTGATAGCGGGGCTATCAACTGCGCACCGCGCCTAGCATCCCATCCCGAAAAGGGACTTGCGCGGCTTCAAAAAGACCTTGAACAGGTTCTTAGCTCACGCTGCTGCGCATCATGGGGCTGTGGGGCCTGGCCTCGGCGGCCACGCTGTGGGTGACCACGCCGGCGCAGTTCTATGTGCTGCGCTTTCTGGTGGGGGTGTTCGAGGCGGGCTTTGCGCCGGGTGTGCTGTTCTACCTCACGCTGTGGTTTCCGTCGCAGCGCCGGGCCAAGGTCACGGCCCTGTTCTTCATGGCCTATGGGGCGGCGCCCATCGTGGCCGGCCCGCTGGCGGGCGCGACCATGACCTGGCTCGATGGCGTGGGGTCGCTGCACGGCTGGCAGTGGCTTTTCCTGGTGGAGGGTATGCCCTGCGTGCTGCTGGCCGTGCTGGCTTACCGGCTGCTCGACGACGGCCCCGAGGCCGCCCGCTGGCTCACCCCGACGCAAAAGCGCCAGGTGCAGGATGACCTGGCGCGCGACCAGGCGGCCAGCGGCACCGGCGCGCGCAGCAGCTTCGGCAGCGCGCTGCGCAACGGCCAGGTGTGGCTGCTGGGATTCATCTCCTTCCTGGTGATCCTGGGCATCTACGCCATGTCGTTCTGGCAGCCGACCATGCTGCAGTCCATGGGCCTGTCGGTGATGCAGATCGGGCTGTATTCGGTGGTGCCCGCCGCCACCGGCATCGTGGCCACGCTGCTCATCGCCGGACATTCCGATCGCAGGCAGGAGCGGCGCTGGCACTTCGCTGTGACGGCCTGCATCGGCGCCGCCGGGCTCTCGCTCACCACGCTGTTCATGCACAGCCCCGTGGCGGCCGTGGCCTGCCTGTCGCTGGCCTCGGTCGGCATCTCCAGCGCCTTCGCCATCCTCTGGGCCGTGCCGGGCAGCCTGCTCAGCAAGAATGCCGCAGCCATGGGCATCGCGCTCATCACCACCCTGGGCGGCATGGCCGGCGTGGTGGCGCCTGTGACGGTGGGCGCCATCAAGACGGCGACGGGCGGCTTCACGCTCAGCCTGTACCTGCTGAGCGGCGCCTTGGTGCTGGCCGCCGTGCTGATGGTGCTGGCCGCAGGACGCGGCCGCGCTGCACAGCCATGACCGTGGGGGTGGGACATATTGCCCCACCCCTCACCGGACGCACAGGGCTGCGGCGATAATGCCGCCATGCACGCGCTGCGCACCTCGTCCCTGCTGGCCCGCCTGGTTCTGGCGTGGTTCGTGCTGACCGTGGGCGCGGCCATCGCATCGCCCATAGTCCACCCCCAGGCCCTGCAACTGGTCTGCACCACGGGGTCCACCGTGAAACTGATGGTGGGCGAGGACGGCGCCGCCACCGACCTGGGACACCACACCCTGGACTGCGCCATGTGCCTGGGCGCCAGCGCACCGCCTCCTGCCGCGCAACTGCCTGCACAGCGCCACGAGGCCCTGGCCCATGCGCTCACGCCCACTGTGGCAGCCGCCCTGGCGGCCATCGTCGGCGCCCCCCTGCCCGCCCGCGGGCCCCCGGCCACCCTCGCCTGACCCTGTGCTTTCGCGTGCCCGCTGCGGGCATGCGTGCGCACGCCTTGAGCCGCCGGCGCACAGCGCTGATGTGCGCCGCGCCTGCCCCACGGCAGGTCGCCGCCCGCTTCCCCAACAGATCTTCACCATGCGCATTCCATCGTCCCCACCGCGCCCGGCCGCTACAGCGGCGCGCCCTTCACCTCGGCGCCGCGGCCTGCTGGCCCTGGCCCTGTCGCCGCTGCTGGCGGCTACGCTCGCCGCGTGCAAGAAGGCTCCCGTGGCCTACAAGGGCATGGACATCACCGGCGCCGAGTACGCACGCGGCTTCACCTTGCGGGATGCCCAAGGCCAGGTGCGCACGCTGGCAGACTTCCGCGGCAAGGCGGTGATGCTGTTCTTCGGCTTCACCCAGTGCCCCGACGTGTGCCCCACGGCCCTGACCCGCGCCACGGAGATACGCCAACTGCTGGGCGCAGATGGCCAGCGCCTGCAGGTGCTGTTCATCACCATCGATCCCGAGCGCGACACGCCTGCCGTGCTGGCGTCCTACACCCAGGCCTTCGACGCCAGCTTCATCGGCCTGCACGGCGACGCCGCGCAGACCGAGGCCACGGCCAAGGAATTCAAGGTCTACTACAAGAAGGTGCCCACCGGTGCCTCCTACACCATGGACCACTCGGCCTTCAGCTATGTTTTCGATCCCGAAGGCAAGCCGCGCCTCGTGCTGCGCCACGAGCAGAGCGCCAAGGACTGCGCCGACGATCTGCGCCAGCTGCTGCAGCAATCCGCCTGAACCCACAACCATCGCATCCAGGACATCTCCATGCATTCCATTCCCCGCTCCGCCGCCCTCGCCCTCGTTCTCGCCGCACTGGCATCGGCATCCCAGGCCCAGGTCACCATCAAGGACGCCTGGGTGCGCGCCACCGTGCCCCAGCAGCAGGCCACCGGCGCCTTCATGCAGCTCCAAGCCGCGCGGGACACGCGCCTGGTCTCGGCCAGCTCACCCCTCACCCCGGCCGTGGAGGTGCACGAGATGGCCATGCAGGACAACGTGATGCGCATGCGCCAGGTGCCCGGTGTGGACCTGCCCGCGGGCAAGCCCGTGGAGCTCAAGCCTGGCGGCTACCACGTGATGCTGATGAACCTCACGCAGCAGGTGAAGGCCGGCGACACCGTGCCGATCACCCTGGTCTTCGAGGGCAAGGACGGCAAGCGCGAATCGGTGCAGGTGCAGGCGCCCGTGCGCCCGCTCAACGCGACGGCGGCACCGGTGGCCCACGGCGAACACAAGCACTGAACGCCATGGCCATGTCCTCCACCCTTCGCGCCACGGCGCACGCCGTGCATGCAATGGTCGCCCTGCTGGCGGCATCGCAAGCCACGGCGCAAGATGCTTCCTTGCCACCCATCACCGTCACCGCGTCCCCCACGCGTGATGCGCAGCAGCGTGCCGCCAGCCTGGCCACGGGCACCGCAGCACCGCTGCTGGAAGTGCCCGCCTCCGTCTCCACCTTGCCGGCCGAGCTGATGCGTGCCCAGTCGGTCACCACGCTGCAGGAGGCGCTGCGCAACGTGCCCGGCGCTCAGGCCGACTCGGGCTTCAACGGCAGCCACAGCCAGTTCTTCGTGCTGCGCGGTGCCGTGGCCGACAGCGGCACCGGATCGAGCCGCGTGCTGCGCGATGGCGTGCGCCTGTCCAACTACGCCTTCGTGCCCGCCTTCACCGAGAGCGTGGACGTGCTGCGCGGGCCCGGCGCGGCCCTGGGTCTGCGCAGCGAGCCGGGCGGCAGCGTCAACATCGTGACGCGACAGCCGGAGCTGGCCAACTTCGGCTCGGCCAGCCTGGGCGGCGGCGCGCACAGCGCGCTCGATGCCACTGTGGACATCAACCGCGTGCTCTCGGCCGAACAGGAGCTCGCTGCGCGGCTCGTCGTGACCCGCTCCACCGCCAGCGAATGGCGCCATGTGCCGGACCGGCTGGACGGAGCCAAACTCGGTATTTCCAAGAGCGATGGCGAGCGCTACCACCTGCGCCTGGGCGTGGAGGCCACGGACCAGGCCTACCAGCCCGACTACGGCCTGCCCGGCGTGAACGGCCGCCCCGCGGCCGTGCCGATGGACCGGCAGCTCGGCGAGCCCTGGGCGAACTCCACCACGCGCAACACCCTGGTCGACCTGCATGGCGATGTGGCGATCGCGCCGGACACCCGCCTGGCATTGGACTACACGCACCTGCGCGGCAGCAGCACCTCCGTGCGCCAGTCGGTGGGCGCTGCCGTGGCAGGTGCGCCCCTGGGCACCTTCGCGCGCCGGCTGGCCTACGAGCCGGACACGCAGCGCCGCATCAACGCCCTGGCCACCAGCCTGACCCACGAGCACACCTGGGGCGCCACGCGCCACCACCTGTTCGCAGGGCTGGACCGCTAGACCGAGACGCTGGACCAGCCTTCGGCCGGCGTGGCCAGTGCCAACAACCCCAACATCAACGTTTTCAACCCCGTCTACGGACTGACCACCCGGCCGGCCAGCTTTGCCTTCGCCACCACCACGCAGGACCTGGCCAGCACGGCCCTGTCGCTGCAAGACCGCATCGAATGGGGCGACTGGAGCATCGTGGCCGGGCTGCGCCACACGCGGCAGGATTTCCTCTACGGGCCTGCAGGCACGCGCGGCGTACAAGAGAGCAACACCTCGCCCAAACTGGCCGTGCTGCGCAAGCTGTCGGGCGCGGATTCGGTCTACGCCAGCTACGGCACCGGCATCGCGCCCAACCAGGCCTCGTCTGCATCGGGCCAGTCGCTGCCCTCGCGCAAGAGCCGGCAATACGAGGCGGGCTGGAAGTCGCTGTGGAACGGCGGCCGCCTGCAATCCGACCTGGCCGTGTACCGGCTGGAGCAGACCAACCTGCTCTCGGGCGATCTCTCCACACCCAGCATGTTCGACAAGACCGTGGCCGGCCGCGGCCGCTCCCAGGGCCTGGAGGCGAGCCTCGGCGGCGACCTCACGCGCGCTGTGCGGGTGCAGGTCGCCTACGCCTACACGCAAGCCAAGTTCACCAACAACACCGAGTACCCAGGCAAGACCATCCCCAACGTGGCACGCCACGCCCTGAGCCTGTGGGGCCAGTACCGCTGGAACGCCGAGCACGCCACCGGCGCAGGCCTGTACGCCCAGGGCGCGCGCTATGCCGACATCTACAACACCACGGTGCTGCCGGGCTATGCGCGCCTGGACCTGTCGCACACCTGGCGCATGCCGCTCGACGGCGGGCGCCAGCTGGAACTGCAACTGGCCCTGCGCAACGTGTTCGACAAGACCTACTTCGTATCCAGCCATCTGCACCTGGCCAGCTACCTCACGCCGGGGCAGGAGCGCAACCTCTACGCCTCGGCTCGCTACAGCTTCTGAGAAGGTGCCAGCCCTTGCCTCAGTCCACAGCCTGTGTGGATGAGGCTGTGGAAAAGTCCTGGAGAGTGGGGCCGGACCCAGCGCTGGCGCGGCTGGCAACGCCGTGCTGAAGAAAGCGGCAGCCGTGGATCAGTGCAGCGTGTGCACGACCTGGAAGCGCCCGGCGCGCACCATCTCCGCAACCGCCGCCGTGTCGTCGCCAACGCCGTAGCCCACCACGAGGTTCACGCCCTCCAGGCCGCTGAGGTTCAGACCCGAGGCCATGCGCACCGGTACCGACCGCGGCAGTGCGCCGCTCAGGTAGGCCGGGAAGGCCCCTCCCGTGTACGGTACCCAGCCGTTGGGTCCCAGGAACACCACGGCGGAGCCTGCAAACGCAGCCACGTACACGCGGCCCGTCTTGCCCCGGTGCAGGGGCGATATGGCGGCCGCCGCGTCCAGTGTCACGTTGGACAGCGGTCCAGTCTGGGTTCCGCTGAAGGTGCCAGCGGCGTCTCCCACCCGGCCTGCATTGAAAGCGGCGCCATTGGCGCCCATGACGCGCACAGGAGCGGTGGCCTTGGCATCCCCACCCGGGACCAGGTTGGTGGTCTTGCCCCAGACCCAGACGCTGCCGTCCGTGCCGATCGCTGCGGAAACCGCCGAGCCGGCGGCCGCAGCCACCACGGGCGGCAGGCCCGCCACGCGGGCGATCTTGGGCACCTCGCTGGAAGGATTCACCAGGGTGCCGTCGCCCAGTTGCCCCGCGGCGTTGACGCCGCAGGCGTGCACAGCTCCGTCGGCATCCACGAACAGGGTGTGGCCTTCGCCGGGCTCGATCTGCTGGATGCGCGTCAGGCCCTGGATGAGGGAGATGTCGATCAGCGCGTAACCCGACGCAATGGGTTGGCCTTTCTGGCCGCAGAAGGGGGCGTTGGTCGAGGCCTGGCCCCAGGCGACAACGGTGCCGTCGCTCTTGAGGGCGTAGTACTGGCCTGCAATGTTGATGGAGGTGGATGCAACGGCCTGCACGCCGCTCAGGGCATCGATCACCACCGGCGCGGTGGCGGTGCCAGCCACCGGAGCCAGGGCCTTGTTGGCATTGGAGCCCCAGGCGACCACCTTGCCATCCTGGCGCAGCGAGAGCACGGCCGCGTCGGACGCGCTCACTGCAACGGCGCCCTCGGCACCGGGCACCAGGCGCGGCACGGGGTTACCGCCCGGGCTGGTCTGCCCGGTGCCCAGTTGCGCAGCGCTGTTGCTGCCCCAGGCGTACACCTGGCCGGAGGCATCGGTGGCGAACGCCGCAGCGGTGTTGGTGCCGGCGTTGATGCTCACGATGTTGGACAGGCCGTTGATCTGCACGGGCACGATGGTGCCGCTTCCGCCGGTGCGCCCGCCCGAGTTGTCGCCCCAGGCCCAGACCGTGCCGTCGGCCTTCAGCGCGAGGGAAAAGCTGCCCCGCGCCACGACCTGCACCACGTTCTGCAAGGTGGGGATCTGCGTGGGCGAGGTGCGCGTGGTGGTGTTGCCCAGGCCCAGTTGGCCCCCGCTGCCGTAGCCCCAGGACCAGACGGTGCCGTCGGCGCGCAGCACCAGCGCATGGTCATAGCCCAGCGAGATGGCTGGCTGCACCGCGTGCGCGGAGGCCATGGCAAAGGCACCGCACAGTGCGGCCGCGCCCAGGGCTGCCATCGTGCGCAAAGACTTGCGCTTCATCATCGGTTGTTTCATCGGTTCCCTCAACAAGAATAAAAAAGACAGGACGGACTGGACGTTCGGCGCCTCGCCGCAGCCGGCGCAAGGCCCGTGCCGCAGACATCGGCAGGCCGCTGCGGACCGCGCACCGAGGGACCGCCTGCGCGCGGTGCACGGCAGGGCGGTGATGAACGTCAAGACAGCGCAAGGTATCCAGGTTTGACCGCCTGCACCCCACCCCGAGGGGGTGAGGCAGGATTGCCATGGGCCATAGACAGGTGATCCGAGGGCAGAAGCTGGGCGTTGATCGGGTCTGCAAGGATCCGGAACCGTTGGACAGCGCGGTGCGCCGCTGGCTTGCACAGTGCGAGAAAGAAGCGACCGGACGCACCAAAAAAAACCATTAGTTACATATAACCCCAGAAGTGGATAGACCCAAGAATGCCAAGGACGAAGGACAGTCCTGGGGCGCAATCCCACAAATGGATGCGTGTTTGACACCTTCCAATCATCCCCATGTCTTGAAACGGCAACAAATGCCCGTATCATTAGCACTCACCGCAATGGAGTGCTAACACTCCTTGCCGGATGTAGTTTGGTGGCGCCTGGCCTTTCCAGGCGCTGCGTACTGTCGGTAATTTTTGAACCAGGAGCAATGCAATGAACCTTCGCCCCCTGCACGATCGCGTGATCGTCAAGCGTATCGAAAGCGAAACCACGACCGCCTCCGGCATCGTGATCCCCGACAACGCCGCTGAAAAGCCCGATCAAGGTGAAGTGCTGGCCGTCGGCCCCGGCAAGAAGAACGACAAGGGCGAGCTGATCGCCCTGAACGTGAAGGTCGGTGACCGCGTTCTGTTCGGCAAGTATTCGGGCCAGACCGTCAAGATCAAGGGTGACGAGCTGCTGGTCATGAAGGAAGACGACCTGTTCGCCGTGGTGGAGAAGTAAAGCTACTGCGCAGGCGCCATGCGTCGTTGCGCGGTGCTCGCAATCCTCACGTACAGGAAGTACGTTCCGGTTGCTGTGCTCCGTGCGCCTAGCCTGGCACCTGCTCGCTACGCTTTCCCCTCTCCCCCAAGACAGTCGTTATTGATTCAGTTAATTTTCAGGAGCTCCAAATGGCAGCAAAAGACGTAGTTTTCGGCGGCGAAGCCCGCGCACGCATGGTTGAAGGCGTGAACATCCTGGCCAATGCGGTCAAGGTGACCCTGGGCCCCAAGGGCCGCAATGTGGTGCTGGAGCGCTCGTTCGGCGCCCCTACCGTGACCAAGGACGGTGTGTCCGTGGCCAAGGAAATCGAACTCAAGGACAAGCTGCAGAACATGGGCGCCCAGCTCGTGAAGGAAGTGGCCTCCAAGACCAGCGACAACGCTGGTGACGGCACCACCACCGCGACCGTGCTGGCCCAGGCCATCGTGCGCGAAGGCTTCAAGTACGTGGCCGCCGGCATCAACCCGATGGACCTCAAGCGCGGTATCGACAAGGCCGTGACGGCCCTGGTGATCGAGCTGAAGAAGGCTTCCAAGCCCACCACCACCTCCAAGGAAATCGCCCAGGTCGGTTCGATCTCCGCCAACTCCGACGAAACCATCGGCAAGCTGATCGCTGACGCCATGGACAAGGTCGGCAAGGAAGGCGTGATCACCGTGGAAGACGGCAAGTCCCTCGACTCCGAACTGGACGTCGTGGAAGGCATGCAGTTTGACCGCGGCTACCTGTCGCCCTACTTCATCAACAACCCCGAAAAGCAATCCGCGATTCTGGACAACCCCTTCGTGCTGCTGTTCGACAAGAAGATCAGCAACATCCGTGACCTGCTGCCCACGCTGGAGCAAGTTGCCAAGGCCGGCCGTCCCCTGCTGATCATTGCCGAAGAAGTCGAAGGCGAAGCCCTGGCGACGCTGGTGGTCAACACCATCCGCGGCATCCTGAAGGTGGTGGCTGTGAAGGCCCCAGGCTTCGGCGACCGCCGCAAGGCCATGCTGGAAGACATCGCCATCCTGACGGGCGGCAAGGTCATCGCCGAAGAAGTGGGCCTGACCCTCGAGAAGGTGACCCTGGCCGACCTGGGCCAGGCCAAGCGCATCGAAGTGGGCAAGGAAAACACCATCATCATCGACGGCTCCGGCGCTGCCGCTGACATCGAAGCCCGCGTCAAGCAAGTGCGCGTGCAGATCGAGGAAGCCACGTCCGACTACGACCGCGAAAAGCTGCAAGAGCGCGTGGCCAAGCTGGCCGGCGGTGTGGCCGTGATCAAGGTCGGCGCTGCCACCGAAGTCGAAATGAAGGAAAAGAAGGCCCGCGTGGAAGACGCCCTGCACGCTACCCGCGCTGCCGTGGAAGAAGGCGTGGTTGCCGGTGGTGGCGTGGCCCTGCTGCGTGCCAAGCAAGCTGTCGGTGACTCGGTCAAGGGCGACAACGCCGACCAGGAAGCCGGTATCAAGCTGGTGCTGAAGGCCATCGAAGCTCCCCTGCGCGAAATCGTGAACAACGCCGGCGGCGAAGCCTCGGTGGTGGTGAACGCTGTGTTGGCCGGCAAGGGCAACTTCGGCTTCAACGCCTCGAACGACACGTACGGCGACATGCTCGAGCTGGGCATTCTGGACCCCACGAAGGTCACCCGCACGGCCCTGCAGAACGCTGCCTCCGTGGCATCGCTGCTGCTGACGACCGAAGCCATGGTTGCCGAAGCCCCGAAGGACGACGCTCCTGCCGGCGGCGGCATGCCCGACATGGGCGGCATGGGTGGCATGGGCGGCATGGGCATGTAATTGCCGGCAGCGCACAGGAGCAGGCCGCACGGCGGCTCCTGTGATCGCCATGAAAAAAAAGCCCCGCAGGCTGCAAGGCCTGCGGGGCTTTCTCGTTGGCGCGTCAGAATTTGTAGGTAGCGCTCAGCACCACGTTGCGCCGGGTGGCCCACCAGCAGTCACCGCGCGCGAGGCAGGTGCTCACATACTGCTTGTCGCCCAGGTTGCTGATGTTGAGCGCATAGCGCCACTGCGGGCTGTCGTAGGCCAGCAGCGCGTCCACGACCCCGGCCGAAGGGATGCTGGGACCGGAGCCATCACGGAACGAAGACAGCCAGCGGTACCCCGCCCCGACCGAGAAGCCGCGCACATCGCCGATGGCGAAGCGGTACACCCCCCAGGCCGCAGCCTGGTGGCGGGGCAGGCCTTCCAGCTGGGCGTCCACATCGGTGTAGTTGTAGTGGGCGATCACATCGAACACCGTGGCCACGCGGCTCTTGACCTCCAGCTCCAGCCCCTTGTTGCGCGTCTGCCCGATCTGCAGCGTGTTGCCGGCATTCACCGGATCGGCGACTTTCTGGTTCTTTTCCTTGAGGTCGTAGACCGCGGCCGTGAACTGGGTGCCGCTGCCTTCGGGCACGTACTTCACGCCCAGCTCGATCTGCTCGCCTTCGAGCGGCTTGAACCGCTGGCCCTGCTTGTTGGTACCGCTCACGGGGCTGAACGACTCGGCGTAGCTCACATAGGGCGTCCAGCCGCCCGGCAACTGGTACATCGCGCCCAGGCGCTTGGTGGTGTCGCTGGTGCGGTCGTCGGCCGAACCGTCCAGGCTGTTCACCGCGCGGTCATGGCGCAGCCCGGCCACGGCGATCCAGTTGCCCCATTTCATCTGGTCCTGCAGGTAGATGCCGCTCTGGCGCTGCACATTGCGCGGGCTGGCCTCCAGGGGCGCCGTCACCAGCTTGCCGTACACCGGCGCGTAGGCGTCGATGGTGCTGAAGGCGCTGGCGGTGGCCTTGTCTTCGGTCTGGCGGTTCCAGTCCACGCCCAGCAGCACCTGGTGGCGCAGTGCGCCTGTGCTCAGGTTGCCCTGCAGGTGCGTGTCCACCGCGGCCATGCGCGTGCGGGTGAGGGAGTCATCGTAGAAGCGGCCCAGCACGCGCTGGTTCACGGGGTCGGATCCGAAACCCCCGATGGTCGTGTAGAAATCGCCCCAGTGGTACACACCGCGGTTTTCGTTGCGCGCCAGGCGCAGGTTCTGGCGCACCGTCCAGCTGTCGTTGAAGCGGTGCTCGAACAGCCAGCCGATGGACTCGCGGTCGCTGTCGTAGTGGTCGCCCGGTTCGCCGATGAAGCGCGACAACGGCAGCTTGCCATTGGGGTTGGGCAGCAGGGTGCCCGACCAGGGGAAGAACTGCGAGGTGCTGCCGCTGCGGTCCTGCTGCCAGTGCGCCTGCAGCACCAGCGAGGTGGCGGCATTGGGCCGCCAGGCCAGCGAGGGCGCGATCAGGCGGCGGTCATCGGGCACGTGGTCCACCTGGGTGTCGGCCGTGCGGGCCAGGGCCACCAGGCGGTAGGACCATTCTCCGTCCTGCGTCAGCGGGCCGGTCAGGTCGGCCTGGACCTGGCGCCGGTTCCAGCTGCCCAGCTGCACGCCCACCTCGCGCTGCGCCTCCTGCAGGGGGCGCTTGCTGCCCATGTTGATCACGCCGGCCACCGTGCCGGCACCGAACAGCATGCCCGACGGGCCACGCAGCACCTCGATGCGCTCCAGGGTGTAGGTGTCCGAACGCGTGACGCTGGTGTACCAGTTGTAGTTCTGACGCAGGCCGTCGAGGTAGACGTCCGGGTAGCTGCCGCGCACGCGCATGCCGTCGGAGCGGCTGTCCAGGCCATAGGCGTCGCTGCGCACACCAGCCGCATACACCAGTGCATCCTGCAGGTTGGAGGCGCCTTGGTCCACCAACTGGTCGCGGGTGACCACGGTGACGGACTGCGGTGTTTCCGAGAGCGGGGTATCCGTCTTGGTGGCCGTGGCAGCGTTGCGTGCGCGGTAGCCCACCACCGGGGCCGTGGCCGATTCCTTTTCGGCACTGGCGTCCACGCGCACCTCACCCAGGGTGGGGGCCGCAGCTTGGGCCATCGCCCCCTGCGATGCCAGGCCAAATGCCAGCGCAATGCCCACGCTGAGGGCCGTCTGTCGGTATTCGATTGCCATGATTTGTAAAATGAGATTGATAACGATTCCCATTTTAGAAATGGCATCCCCTCCTTGTGGGCTCTGTCGCACGAAGGCAACACCAATTGCGCGCCGACCTCTTTGGCACCGATTTACGCAGGCTTTGGCACTAATTGCCGCTCGCTTTGGCACGATTTTGC
>NZ_JBWKYR010000010.1:0-227546 GCF_059423865.1 Acidovorax sp. GW458-11-26-14-TSB4 | reverse complement strand
TCGCCTTTCTTTGGGGTACGTTTCTTTGGCGACGCAAAGAAAGGTACCTCGGCCGCCGGGCCGAGACCCGGCCTCCGACCTCAACTTCCAACAGAAGCAACCATCGCCAAAGAAGCCGAAACTTCAATACCGCGTATGGCTCAACTCAGCAAACAGATCCCCATAGATCCGGTACCGGCTCTCACTGATCCCATCGTTTGCAGGCCCGCGCTTGACCGCATCGATCACCCCGCACCCCGGCTCATGCAGGTGCGTGCAGTTGTAGAACTTGCAGTCCGTGGCATGCGCTGCGATGTCCGGCATGCAGGCCGCCAGCTGCATCGGCGCAATGTGGTGCAGGCCGAATTCCTGGAAACCCGGCGAGTCGATCAGCGCCGTGGTGCGCTCCTTGTCCATCCAGTACCAGTGCGTGCTGGTCGTGGTGTGCTTGCCCGAATTCAGGGCCTGGGAGATCTCGCCTGTGAGCACCATGGCGCCCGGCACCAGCAGGTTGATCAGCGT
This sequence comes from Acidovorax sp. GW458-11-26-14-TSB4, assembly GCF_059423865.1. NCBI lineage: Bacteria > Pseudomonadati > Pseudomonadota > Betaproteobacteria > Burkholderiales > Comamonadaceae > Acidovorax > Acidovorax sp. GW458-11-26-14-TSB4. The sequence goes on along the minus strand of NZ_JBWKYR010000010.1, from coordinate 227,045 downwards.
GCTCTTGCCCGAGCCCGAGGGGCCCAGCACCAGCGTGGTCTTGCCCTGGAGGTGCTGCATGAGCAGGGCCCGGTCCACCTCGCTCGACAGGCGCAGCGACAGCGGCAGCACGCCATAGTGCTGGCCCCCGCCCATGTGGCGGTAGGGCAGCAGGCGCTCCCAGGCGCGGGCGAAGGGCTCCACCAGGTCGCTCTTGTTGAGCGCGATGATGGGGGTGATCTGCGCCGCCTCGGCGGCGATCAGGGCGCGCGAGAGCTGGCTCTCGGAAAACACGGGCTCTGCCGCGATCAGGATCAGCACCTGGTCCAGGTTGGCCGCGAAGGACTTGGTGCGGATCTCGTCCTGGCGGTAGAACAGGTTGCGCCGCTCCTGGACCTTCTCGATGGTGCCTTCCTCGCCCTGGCCGGGCGGGGGGGCCTGCCAGAGCACGTGGTCGCCCACCACGGCCTGGCTCTTCTTGCCCCGGGGATGGCAGATGCGGCGCTCGCCATCGGGGGTCTCGACCATGCAGTGGCGCCCGTGGCTGGCGACCACCGTGCCTTGCATGAGGGCGCTGCGCTCAGCCATGGTGTTGTTGCCTCACAGGGCGACCAGTGCGTCGAAGCGGGCGGCGCACTCGAAGTCGGTGCTCGAGATGCCCTTGACGTCGTGGGTGTTCAGCCGCACCACGCAGCGGTTGTAGTGCACCGACAGATCGGGGTGGTGGTCTTGCGCATTCGCCACGAAGGCCACGGCGTTCACGAACGAGATGGTCTCGTAGTAGTTGGCGAAGTGGTAAGTCTTCTCGATGGCCACGTCGGCGCCATCGCCAGCCAGGCTCCAGCCCTCGACCTTGGCCAATTGGGTGACCACCTCGGTGGCAGTCAGTGCGCGGCGCGTGATGGCCGACCAGTCTTTTTTGGGGAGCATGGAGGAAGAAGAGGGCGAAGTCATGGGGCGGGTGCCGGGGTGTGCATGCGCGCCAGGCGCTCGGTGGCAGGCGGGTGCGAGTAGTAGAACTTCACGTAGACCGGGTCCGGTGTCAGCGTGGAGGCGTTGTCCTCGTACAGCTTGAGCAGGGCCGAGGACAGGTCGGCACCGCTGGCCTGGGCCACGGCGTAGGCATCGGCCTGGAATTCGTGGCGGCGCGACTGGCGCGCGAACAGCGGCGAAATGAAGAAGGTGAACACCGGCACGGCCAGCATGAACAGCAGCAGGGCCAGCGCATCGTTGGGCGCGGCTGCCACGCCCGCGTCGAGCGAGAGGTTGGGCCGCACGCCCAGGCCGGTGTAGAACCACACCTGGTTGGACAGCCAGCCCAGCAGCGCGAAGCCCACCAGGCTCATGGCGAACATGGCCACGATGCGCTGCACGATGTGGCGGTGCTTGAAGTGGCCCAGTTCGTGGGCCAGCACGGCCTCCACTTCGCCGGGCGCCAGCTGGCGCAGCAGCGTGTCGAAGAACACCACCCGCTTGGCCGCGCCAAAGCCCGTGAAATAAGCATTCGCATGCGCGCTGCGGCGGCTACCGTCCATCACGAACAGCCCCTTGGCCGAGAAGCCGCAGCGCTGCATGAGCGCCGTCACGCGCTGCTTGAGCGACTCGTCCTCCAGCGGCTGGAACTTGTTGAACAGCGGTGCGATGAAGGTCGGGTAGACCACCATCAGGAGCAGGTTGAAGCCCATCCAGAAGCACCAGGCCCACAGCCACCACAGGGGGCCGGCCGCGCCCATGAGCCACAGGATCAGCGCCACGATGGGCAGCCCGATGGCGCCGCCCACCAGCAGGCCCTTGAACGCGTCGGCCAGCCACAGGCGCCAGGTCATCTTGTTGAAGCCGAAGCGCTCTTCCACCGCGAAGGTCTGGTACAGCGACAGCGGCAGGTCGATGAGCCCGCTGATGGCCGCAAAGGCTGCCAGCAGCGCCAGTTGCTGCCACATGCCGCCGCCACCCAGCAGGGACAGCAGCGCCTGGTTCAGCGCATCCAGGCCGCCGAGCAGGGTCCAGCCCATCAGCACCGCGGCGCCGAGCGCCATCTCCAGCATGCCCAGGCGGGCCTTGGTGATGGTGTAGTCGGCCGCCTTCTGGTGTGCGGCCAGGGGAATGCGCTGGGCAAAGGCCGCCGGCACGCTGGCGCGGTGGCGCGCCACGTGGCGGATCTGCCGGCTGGCCAGCCACAGCCTAAGCGCCAGGCCGATGAGCAGGGCGGCCGCAAAGCCCAGGGTGAGCAGCATCGAGGGGGAAAAGTCTTCGGAGGTGGGCATGTGCGGCGAGTTTAGGTCATAGGAGACAATGCCGGCCATGTCAGAAGCCAACAACCCCACCCCCGTAAAGCTCGCCAAATCGGACCAGAACCTGGTTTGGCTCGATTGCGAAATGACCGGCCTGGAGCCCGATACCGACCGTTTGCTGGAGATTGCCGTGGTCGTGACCAGCCCGAACCTGGACCTTCGGGTGGAAGGACCGGTGTTCGCCATCCATCAGTCGGATGCATTGCTCAATGGCATGGACGCCTGGAACAAGGGCACCCATGGCCGCAGCGGGCTGATCGACAAGGTCAAGGCATCCACCACCACGGAGGAGGAGGCTGAAGCGCAGATCATCGCCTTCCTCAGCCAGTACGTGCCCAAGGGCACGGCGCCCATGTGCGGCAACAGCATCGGGCAGGACCGGCGCTTTCTGGTGCGCTACATGCCCAAGCTGGAAAAGTTCTTCCACTACCGCAACGTGGACGTCAGCACCTTGAAGGAGCTGGCCAAGCGCTGGAAGCCCGAGGCCTACACCAGCTTCAAGAAGGCGCAAAAGCACACCGCCCTGGCCGATGTGCACGAGTCCATCGACGAATTGGCCCACTACCGTGAGCACCTGCTGTCGGTGGGGGCGAAGTAAGCCACCTGAAGCCGCCCCGCCGCGCCCGGTGACGCCGCCAGGCGGCAGGTGGCAGTGGGCACCACCAGTTTGAAAGTTGAAGGGTATTGCGGGGAAACCCTGATCCGTGCAATAATCGCTGGCTGCGCGGGAATGCCCTCGCAGATTGTGCATCTCCCCTCACACACCGGGCTTGCCAGCCGACTGTCCTTCGACAGTGCAGGACTGGCGAATAACGCCCACCCGCCTTGGCCTCTGACGCCAGCGCAGGTTTCGTTTGATGGTTGATGTTTTTTAACCATTTGACGAAGCCAATCACGGGCAGCGCCCGCGACCGTCTTCGTGAGAGAAAAAATCATGACCGACACCTCTTTGGTGCAGGGCGAATTCGCGCCTGCCGATACTTCCTTTGCTGCCGACATTTCCGTGCAGTCCTCCGCCCTGGACGCTGCAGTGGCCGTTGCCGCTGAAGCCGACGCCGCCGTGACTGCCGAGCCCAATGGCTTCGTGGAACTGGGCCTGACACCCGAACTCGTCCAGGCCGTGGCCGACCTGGGTTACACCCAGCCCACCAGCGTTCAGCTCAAGGCCATTCCCCTGGCCATGGGTGCTGGCGCCGATGCCAAGCATTTCATTGACCTGATGGTCTCCAGCCAGACCGGCTCGGGCAAGACCGCAGCCTTCCTGCTGCCCGTGCTGCACACGCTGATCAACCAGCAGGCCGCAGCCGAAGCCGAAGAGCGCGCTGCTTTCGAGCGCGCCGTGGCCGAGGCCGCCGAGCGTGGCGAGCCCGCCCCCAAGCGCGCCAAGCGCAAGGACCCCACCAGCTCGCGCAACTTCAAGGCCGCCACGCCCGGCGCCCTGATCCTGTGCCCCACGCGTGAACTGGCCCAGCAGGTGGCGCACGACGCCATCGACCTGGTCAAGCACTGCCGTGGCCTGCGCGTGGCCAACGTGGTGGGCGGCATGCCTTACCAACTGCAGATCGCCAAGCTGCAGAACGCAGACCTGGTGGTTGCCACCCCCGGCCGCCTGCTGGACCTGCAGCGCTCGATGCAGATCAAGCTCGACAAGGTGCAGTTCCTGGTTGTCGACGAAGCCGACCGCATGCTCGACCTGGGCTTCTCGGACGACCTGGCCGAACTGAACCAACTGACCGCCCAGCGCAAGCAGACCATGATGTTCAGCGCCACCTTCGCGCCCCGCATCCAGCAACTGGCCATGCGCGTGATGCACGATGGCGGTTCGTCGGTGCAGAAGGTGACCATCGACTCTCCGCAAGAGAAGCACGCCAACATCAAGCAGGTGCTGTACTGGGCCGACAACGCCCAGCACAAGCGCAAGCTGCTGGACCACTGGCTGCGTGACACCACGATCAACCAGGCCATCGTTTTCGCCAGCACCCAGGTGGAGTGCGACGGCCTGGCCAATGACCTGCAGCAGGAAGGCTTCTCGGCCGTGGCACTGCATGGCGCCCTGAGCCAGGGCCTGCGCAACCGCCGCCTGATGGCGCTGCGCGCTGGCCAGGTGCAGATCCTGGTGGCGACCGACGTGGCTGCACGCGGCATCGATGTGCCCACGATCACCCACGTGTTCAACTTCGGCCTGCCCATGAAGGCCGAGGACTACACCCACCGCATCGGCCGCACTGGCCGTGCCGGCCGCGACGGCCTGGCCGTGACGTTCGCCGAGTTCCGTGACCGCCGCAAGATCTACGACATCGAAGCCTACAGCCGCCAGCAGTTCAAGTCGGAAGTCGTTGCCGGCATGGAGCCCACCCAGCGTGCGCCCCAGGCGCCACGTGGTGGCGACTTCGGCGGTGGCCGTGGCGGCCCAGGCCGCTCGTACGACAACCGTGAAAACCCATCGCGCGGCCGCTTCAATGGCCCTGCGCGTGGCAATGACCGCGGTGGTTTCGGTGGCGGCTTTGGTGGCGGTTTCGCCGGCCGTGGCAGTGACAACAACAACCGCGGCGGCTTCCCCGGCGGCGGCCGTGACGGTGGCTACCAGGGTGGCAACGGCGGTGGCGGCTATGGCGCTCCCCGTGAAGACCGTGGTTTCGGTGGTGGCGCTCCGCGCCGCGATGCCGAAGGCTATGGCCGCAAGCCAGGCTTCGGCGATGCCGGCCAGGGCCGCTTCGCCCCCCGTGCCGACGCCGGCGCACCGCGTGGCGACTTCGCTCCGCGCAAGCCCGCGTTCTCCAAGCCAGCCGGCGCTGGCGGCGGCAAGCCCTTTGTGGCCCACGATGCACGCAAGCGTCCCGCCCGTCCCGCACGCTGATTGCAGATCCTCCTGCTGAATGAAACCCGCCCCCGGCGGGCTTCACCAAAGGGCTGGCACCGCAAGGTGCCAGCCCTTTTTTGCGCCGGGATGTCGCGGCGGGCCTGATTTCCGGGGCCGTGTCGTCAATAATTGCCCACGGAGGAATTTGTCGTGGTGTCATCTCTATCCTCGGGGGCCGATTACGAGCACATGTTCGAGCTGACCCCCGTGTCGTTGTGGCTTGAGGACTTCAGCGAGCTCAAGCAACTGTTCGACGGCTGGCGCGCGGAAGGGGTGACCGATATCCGTGCCCACCTGGCCCAGGACCGGGCCCGCCTGCGCCAGTGCAGTGCCTCGCTGCGCGTGCTGCAGGTCAACCGCCGCACGCTGGAGCTGTTCTCCGCCGACAGCCTGGAGCACCTGGTCGCCAACCTCGACAAGGTCTTTCGCGACGACCGGCACGACACGGCATCGCACGAGCTGGCGCAGTTGTGGGATGGGCAACTGGAGTTCTCCAACCAGACGGTGAACTATGCGCTCGATGGCCGGCGCCTGGACGTGCAGGTGCGCGCGCGCATCCTGCCGGGCCACGAGCACGACTGGAGTCGCGTGCTGGTCTCGCTGGAAGACAACACCGCGCAGTTCAACGATGCGCGCCGCATCCAGCGCGGCGAGCAGTACGCGCGCGACCTGTTCGAGCATTCGCCCGTGTCGCTATGGGTCGAGGACTTCAGCGCCGTCAAGAACCTGCTCGATGGCGTGCGTGCCCAGGGCATCGGCGACTTCAAGACCTTCCTCAAGGTGCACCCCGATTTCGTGGGCCGCTGCATGCAGGAGATCCGCGTCATCGACGTGAACCAGCAGACCCTGCGCATGTTCGGCGCCTCCAGCAAGGACATGCTGCTCAACAACATCGGCCGGGTGTTCCGCGGCGAGATGCACGAATCCTTCGGCGAGCAGCTGCAGGACCTGTGGGAGGGCAAGACCTTTCAGCAGCGCGAGGTGACCAACTACTCGCTCTCGGGCGATGCGGTGAACATCCACATGCAGTTCTCGGTGCTCGACAGCCACCGGCACGACTGGGGCCTGGTGCTGCTGTCGCTGGTGGACATCACCGCGCGCAAGAAGGCCGAGGCCTACCTCGAATACCTGGGCAAGCACGACGTGCTGACCCAGCTGCGCAACCGTGCCTTCTATGCCGAAGAGCTCAACCGCCTCACGCGCAAGGGCCCCTGGCCGCTGTCGGTGATCGCCATCGACCTGAACGGCCTCAAGGTGGTCAACGACGAGCAGGGCCACGCAGCCGGCGACTCCATGCTGCGCCGGGTCGGCGAGGTGCTGGCCAAGGCGGTGGATGCGCCAGCCTGCGCCGCGCGCATCGGCGGCGACGAGTTCACCGTGCTGTTGCCGGGCACCGACGAGCGCGGGGCCCTGGCGCTGCAGGAGCGCATCATCTCCATGCTGGAGCTGAACAACCAGTTCTACCCCGGCCAGCACCTGAGCCTGGCCATGGGCATCGCCAGTTGCCAGTCTGGCGATGCGGTGGAGGCCACCATCAACCGCGCCGACCAGGCGATGTATGCGGAAAAGAACCGCTACTACCAGCAAAGGGACCACGACCGCCGGCAATCAGGCTCCTGATGCCGGCGCCGCTGGCCGCGGCGGCGTCGCTCAGAGATTGGCGGGTGTTCTGCCGATGTCGGGCCAACGATGGTGCAGGTAGATCCACGACACCAGGCCGATGCACAGCATCAGCAGTGAAGACAGCGCCAGCCAGAGGGTGGAGTGCATCACCAGCGGGGCGATCACGCCAGCCACCAGCCCGTTTGCCGTGGAGCCCACGAAGGCCTGCATGGACGAGGCCATGCCCCGGCGTTCGGGGTGCAGATCCAGCACCAGCAGCGTCACCACCGGCACCATCAGTGCCCAGCCGAACGAGAAAACGGCGATCGGCAGCAGCGCCCACCAGGCATGGGGCGGGAACAGCAGGTTGGCCGCCAGATTGAGCACGGCCACCGTGAACATGATGAGAAAGCCGTGGCGGATCTGCCGTTTGGGCGGAATGCGCCCGGCCAGGCGGCCGCTGAGCCAGGCACCGCCCATGATGCCCGAGATGGTCAGGATGAAGAACCAGAAGAACTGCGTGGGGGCCAGGCCCAGGTGGTCGCCGAGGAAGGCAGGTGCCGACAGCACGTACAGGAACATGCCATTGAAGGGCACGCCGCTGGCCAGTGCCAGCAGCACGAAGCGTGCGCTCGAACCCAGCTGCACATAGCCCTGCAGCAGGTGGCGCATGTTGAAGGGCTGGCGGTGCTCGATGTGCAGCGTCTCGGGCAGCAGCCGGTAGTTGGCCGTCCACAGCGCCACGCCCACCAGGGTCAGGAACCAGAAGATGCTGTGCCAGCCGGTGTGCACGAACAGCCAGCCGCCGATGATGGGCGCGATCGCCGGGGCCACGCCGAAGTAGATGGTGACCTGGCTCATCACCTTCTGCGCCTGGGCGGGCGGGAACATGTCGCGGATCACGGCGCGCGAGACCACGATGCCGGCACCGGTGGACAGCCCCTGCAGTGCACGGAAGAACACCAGCTGCCCGATGGTCTGCGACAGTGCGCAGCCGGCTGAGGCCAGCGTGAACACCGCGATGCCCCAGAGGATCACCGGCCGGCGCCCGAAGCTGTCGGCCAGGGCGCCGTGGAACAGGCTCATGAAGGCAAAACCGAACAGGTAGGCCGACAGCGTCTGCTGCATCTGCACCGGCGTTGCGCCCAGTGCCGCGGCAATGCCCGAGAACGCGGGGATGTAGGTGTCGATGGAGAACGGCCCCAGCATCCCCAGCACCGCCAGCAGCACCGCCAATGCCCAGCGGGGCGCTTTCCAGAGCAGATGGGCTTGTGGGTTCATGCGAAGAGGGGAGGGCCGGGGGGTCGTGGGGTGCGCCGCAGGTGGGCGGAAATGAGGCCTGGCGTGGTGGGCCCTGCCGTCGATTATGCGGGATGCCGCGCGCCCCGGCGCAACGCCTGCACCAGGTTGGGGCTGATTGGGCATCTGTGGATGGCGCGCACTGCAGGGGGCAAAAACAAGAAAGCCGATGCTCCTGTTCGGATAGCATCGGCGCCTCGTGCCTTGCGGCGTAGATTTGGTGGGTCCTGAGTGACTCGAACACTCGACCTACGGATTAAGAGTCCGCTGCTCTACCAACTGAGCTAAGAACCCAAATCTTTTAGTGATCTGTCTGCATCGCTGCAGAGCCTCGAATTATGCACTAGTTTTTGGGGTGTTGGCAAATCCGGTCAAAAATTTCTTCTTTTTTCATCCGTTCACTCACTGCATCGCGTTGCGACTGGCCAGCTCGATGAACAGCGCGCTGTGGTCCAGCTCGCCCAGGCCATGCTCCACGCCCTCGGCATACAACGCCTCGAACAGGGCGGTGACGGGTGCGTCGAAGCCGATCTCCCCTGCGGTCGCCAGGGCGTTGCGCATGTCCTTGAGCTGCACGGTCATGCGGCCCTGGGGCGCGAAGTTGCGCTCCACCATGCGCTGGCCGTGCAACTGCAGGATGCGGCTGTCGGCAAAGCCGCCGCTGATGGCCTCGCGCACCTTGGCCATGTCGGCGCCACCCTTGGCGGCAAACAGCAGCGCCTCGGCCACGGCGCCGATGGTGATGCCCACGATCATCTGGTTGGCCAGCTTGGCGAGTTGGCCGGCGCCATGCGGGCCCACATGCGTGGCGCGCCCGAAGGCGTCGAAGATGGGCTGGGCGCGCGCGAAGTCCTCCGGCCGGCCCCCGGCCATGATGGCCAGGGTGCCGCTCTCGGCGCCCACGGTACCGCCGGAGACCGGGGCGTCCAGGTGGGCGATGCCCATCTCGCCCAGGCGTGCCGCATGGTCGCGCGCCTCGCGCGGCTGGATGGAGGCCATGTCGATGAACAGCGCGTCCCGGCGCAGGGCCTGCGCCGCGCCCAGTTCGAACAACACATGGCCCACCACGGGGCCGTTGGCCAGCAGGCTGATCACCACGTCCGCACCGGCCACGGCGTCGCGCACGTCGGAATGGACGGTGATGCCGCTGGCGGTGAGTGGTTCGGCCGCCTCGCGCGTGCGGTTCCAGGCATGGACTTCGTGGCCGGCGGTGCGCAGCCGGCGCGCCATGGGGGCGCCCATCATGCCGATGCCCAGGACGGCGGTGCGCAGGGGAGGGGTGTTGTTGTTCATGGGTCTGTCTCCTGGTGCGGATGTCTCGGCCTCCATCATCGGCGCTTTTCGCTGCGCCAGCCTGTCATCGGGCTTGCAGTCGATGCCACTTGCCGGGATGATGTGGCGCGAGAGGAGACATACCCATGGCCCTGGACACCCAAACGCCGCACGACCCCGCCTGGCTCGAGCTGATGTACAACAACCGGGCCCTGGTGCCCGAGCATGTGAACTATTTCGCGCGCTGGGCCAAGGAGTCGGCCCAGGTGCGGGCCGAGCATCCCTGCGTACCCGACCTGGCCTACGGCAAGGGCCCGCGCGAGACCCTGGACGTGTTTCCCACCACCCAGTTGCCGCCCGGGTCGGGCAAGGGGGCTCCGGTGCTGGTCTTCATCCATGGCGGCTACTGGCGCGCGCTCGACAAGTCCGACCACTCCTTCATCGCGCCGGCGTTCAACCGCGAGGGTGTCTGCGTGGTGGTGGTCAACTATGCGCTGTGCCCCGGCACGCCCGAGGCGCCGGTCGGCATCCCCCAGATCATGCGGCAGATGGAAAAGGCCATCGCCTGGATCTGGCAGAACATTGGGCGCTATGGTGGCGATCCGCACCGCATCACGGTGGCGGGCCACTCGGCCGGCGGGCAACTGGCGGCCATGCTGCTCACCAGCGTCTGGCCCCTGATCGGCAACTTGCCCGACGGCGCGGTGCGCAACGCCTTGTCCATCTCGGGCCTGCACGACCTCGATCCGCTGATGCACACGCCCTTCCTGCAGGAAACGCTCAAGCTCACCGAGCAGCAGGTGCTGCAGTACAGCCCGGCGCGACTGCAGGCGCCCGGCCAGGGCATGCTGTACTGCGCGGTGGGCGCCGATGAAAGCCCGGAATTCATCCGCCAGGCGCGCCTGGTGCAGGACGCCTGGGGCTCGCACGCCGTGCCGCGCTGCCAGGTGCAAGAGGGGCTGAACCACTTCAGCATCGTCGATGCGCTGGCCAAACCCGGGCACGATGTGCACCACATGGCCCTCATCCTGCTGAGGGCCTGACGCTCCTTCGGGCCCCTGCGGGCTTACATCAGCAGGTGCTCGCCCGCGTTGTCGCCGCCCAGGATCACGTAGTTCACCTTGCGGATGTCCATCAGCTTCTTGCCGCCGGCGTAGCTGATGGAGCTTTGCACGTCCTGTTCCATCTCGACCAGGGTGCCCGCCAGCTTGCCCTTGATGGGTTCGAGGATGCGCTTGCCTTCCACGTGCTTGTACTCGCCCTTGTTGAAGTCGCTGGCCGAGCCGTAGTACTCCTTGAACAGCGCGCCGTCCACCTCCACGGTGTTGCCGGGCGATTCCTCGTGCCCGGCGAAGAGCGAGCCGATCATGACCATGCTGGCGCCGAAGCGGATGCTCTTGGCGATGTCGCCATGGCTGCGGATGCCGCCATCGGCAATGATGGGCTTGGTGGCCACGCGCGCGCACCACTTGAGCGCCGAGAGCTGCCAGCCACCGGTGCCGAAGCCGGTCTTGAGCTTGGTGATGCAGACCTTGCCCGGGCCCACGCCCACCTTGGTGGCGTCGGCACCCCAGTTTTCCAGGTCGATCACCGCCTCGGGCGTGGCCACGTTGCCGGCGATCACGAAGGCCGTGGGCAGCTTGGACTTGAGGTAGCCGATCATGTTCTTCACGCTGTCGGCATGGCCGTGCGCGATGTCGATGGTCACGTACTCGGGCGTGATGCCCGCGGCGGCCAGTTGGTCCACGGTGTCGTAGTCGGGCTGCTTCACGCCCAGCGAGATCGAGGCATAGCAGCCCTTGGCGTGCATGTCGCGCACGAACTGCACGTTGTCCAGGTCGAAGCGGTGCATGACGTAGAAGTAGCCGTTCTGCGCCATCCAGGTGCAGATGCTCTCGTCCACCACCGTCTTCATGTTGGCGGGCACGACCGGCAGGCGGAAGGTGCGCCCGCCCAGCTCCACGCCGGCATCGCATTCCGAGCGGCTTTCCACCCGGCACTTGCGCGGCAGCAAGAGAACATTGTCGTAGTCGAAGATTTCCATGAGATTTCCAAGCTCCATCAAAGGACGCAGCAAAAGGATTTTTGCTGCGGTGGGCGCTTGGCCTGGAGACCGGCTTCATGGCTGCGACCGTGCTGGCCGCCGCGAACCCTGCAATGCGCAGGCACAAAAAAACCGGGCTTCAAGAAACTTGGGCCCGGTGATTGATTCTACCCGCCCCAGCCAGCGGCGGTATATCCCTACTGTTATCCCTCCAATAGGGCCTGGCCTATGGCACGCAGCGCGATTGCGCCGCGTCGATGATGCGGCCATCCTTGTCCTGCACCCAGCCGACCAGGTGCAGGCGGTCGGTCTTGGTGCCTTCGGGGATGTAGATCGGGCGCGAGTCGCGCCAGCCCGAGCGCTCGCCCTTGGACAGGGTGTGCGGGTTGTCGAGGGAGCGCTGGTAGACGTTGCGCACCAGGTTGCGGGCCACGGGCGAGCCATCGGTGCCCACAGGGATGGACTCCACCAGCAGCAGGTAGAAACCGCCCGCATCGGGCCCGGCGGCAGGAGCCGCCCCGCGCGCAGGCACCGGCGAGAAGGCGATGGACGCGCCCACGTAGTCGTTGAAGGCCGGCCCGTGCGACACGCGCAGCCGGCTGCCCTGCACGCCCTGTACGGGGGCGGTGTTCACGTCGGTCGCCGTCGGGGCGGTGCGGCCCAGCGCGGCCAGCCGTGCCAGGGCATCGCGCGTGGCGGCGGCCGAGAGCGGGGCATCCTCGCCCTGGCTGCCGGGCACGATCCAGTCCAGCACCACGGTGCCGGGCGCCTTGGGGGCGGGCGTGGCCTTGTCGGCCCAGCAGCTTTCGCAGTCGGCACTCACGAAGCGCTCGAACAGGGCAGTGGGGCGGGCCACGCCATCGCTGCTGCAGCTCGACTGGGCTGCGAGGTGGGGGGCGTGCAGGGCCAGCAGCATGGCTGCGGCAAGGGCAATGTTTTTCATGGCAGGTGCTTGCGCTTTCTACAATGCCCCCATGTTCCCACAAGACCTGTTTCCGGGTGCGCCCGAGCCCCTGGTGCCCCCTGCGCCCGCAGCCCCTTCCGCCGCATCGCCCTTGCTGGCGAATCTGAACCCCGAGCAGCTTGCCGCCGTCACCCTGCCGGCAGGGCATGCGCTGATCCTGGCCGGTGCCGGTTCGGGCAAGACACGGGTGCTCACCACGCGCATCGCCTGGCTGCTGCAGAACGGCTATGCCACGCCCGGTGGCATCCTGGCCGTCACCTTCACCAACAAGGCCGCCAAGGAAATGGTGGCCCGCCTGTCGGCCATGCTGCCCGTGAACGTGCGCGGCATGTGGATCGGCACTTTCCACGGCCTGTGCAACCGGCTGCTGCGCGCGCACCACAAGCCCGCCGGCCTGCCGCAGTCGTTCCAGATCCTGGACACACAGGACCAGCTCTCGGCCGTCAAGCGCCTGTGCAAGCAGCACAACGTGGACGAGGAACGTTTTCCGCCCAAGCAACTGGTGTACTTCATCGCCGGATGCAAGGAAGAGGGCATGCGCCCGGGCGACGTGCAGGCCCATGACAGCGATGGCCGCAAGAAGGTCGAGATCTACCAGCTGTATGAAGAGCAGTGCCAGCGCGAGGGCGTGGTCGACTTCGGCGAGCTGATGCTGCGCAGCTACGAGCTGCTGCGCGACCACGACGCCATCCGCGAGCACTACCAGCGCCGCTTTGCGCACATCCTGGTGGACGAGTTCCAGGACACCAACAAGCTGCAGTACGCCTGGCTCAAGCAGCTGGCGGGCAACGACGTGGGCGGGCGCTTCGAGGCGCGCGGCAGCGTGATCGCCGTGGGCGACGACGACCAGAGCATCTACGCCTTCCGCGGCGCGCGCGTGGGCAACATGGCCGACTTCGTGCGCGAATTCGACGTGCGCCAGCAGATCAAGCTGGAGCAGAACTACCGCAGCTACAGCAACATCCTCGACTCGGCCAACGCCCTCATCAGCCACAACAGCCGCCGCCTGGGCAAGAACCTGCGCACCACGCAGGGGCCAGGCGAGCCGGTGCGTGTGTACGAGGCCACCACCGACCTGGCCGAGGCCCAGTGGATGGTGGACGAGATCATGCAACTGGTCAGGAGCGATGGCTTCGAGCGCAAGGAGATCGCCGTGCTCTACCGCAGCAATGCGCAGAGCCGGGTGATCGAGTCGGCCCTGTTCAACGCCAGCGTGCCCTACCGCGTGTACGGCGGCCTGCGCTTTTTCGAGCGCGCGGAAATCAAGCACGCGCTGGCCTACCTGCGCCTCTTGGAGAACCCGCACGACGACACGAGCTTTCTGCGCGTGGTCAACTTCCCGCCGCGCGGCATCGGTGCGCGCAGCATCGAGGTGCTGCAGGACGCCGCACGCGCCGCGGGCTGCTCGCTGCACGACGGCGTGAGCGCCGTGCCCGGCAAGGCGGGGGCCAACCTCTCGGCCTTCGTCGCCATGGTCGACGTGCTGCGCGAGCAGACCGAGGGCATGAACCTGCGCAAGATCATCGAGGCCATGCTGCAGACCTCGGGCCTGGTGGAGCATTTCCGCACCGAGAAGGAAGGCGCCGACCGCATCGAGAACCTGGAGGAACTGGTCAACGCGGCCGAGAGCTTCGTCACGCAGGAGGGCTTTGGCCGCGACGCCGTGGCCCTGCCCGTGGACGAGCTGCGCAACGACCGCCTCACGCAAAGCCCCGCCAGCCAGGGCCTGGACCCGAATGTCCCGGTGACCGACGAAGCCCTGCCCGCCGTGGCCGGCATCGTCGATGCCGACACGGGCGAGACGCTGTCGCCGCTGGCCGCCTTTCTGACCCACGCGGCGCTGGAGGCCGGCGACAACCAGGCCCAGGCCGGGCAGGACGCCGTGCAGCTGATGACCGTGCATGCCAGCAAGGGACTGGAGTTCGACGGCGTCTTCATCGGCGGCATGGAGGAGGGCCTGTTCCCGCACGAGAACTCGGCCAACGAGCGCGAGGGCCTGGAGGAAGAGCGCCGCCTGATGTACGTGGCCATCACCCGCGCGCGCAAGCGCCTGTACCTGAGCCATTCGCAGACGCGCCTGCTGCACGGCCAGACACGCTACAACATCAAGAGCCGCTTCTTCGACGAGCTGCCCGAGGCCGCGCTCAAGTGGATCACGCCCAAGCAGCAGGGCTTTGGCAGCTATGCGCCCAACGCGGGCGGCGGCAACCCGTTTGCCCAGCGCGACCGCAGCGGCTATGGCGCCGTGCGTAGCGAGCACTTCGCCAGCCCGCCGGTGCCGGTGCAGAAGGCGCCGCCATCGCATGGCCTGCGGGTGGGGCTCGCGGTGTTCCACACCAAGTTCGGCGAGGGCAAGGTGCTGGCACTCGAAGGCACGGGCGACGATGCGCGCGCGCAGATCAGCTTCCCGCGCCACGGCACCAAGTGGCTGGCGCTGTCGGTGGCCAAGCTCACCATCGTCGATTGACGGGAGCGCTTTCTTGGCGCCCTTTCTTACAGACAGCGCCGGCCCTGGGGCGCAAGAATGGAGGCCCTAAAGGGCTGCGCCGTGCCGTCCGGCGCATGCCCTCCGTCCCGACGGCCAGGGAGGTCCCCGCCCATGCTGTTCCATCCGTCTCCCCTGTCCCGCGCGGCCGTGGCCGCCGCCTGTGTGCTGGCGCTCGTGGCCCTGGCCGGCTGCGACAAGGTGCCCAAGCCCAAGGCCCAGGAGGCGCCGCCCGCCGCTGCTGCTGTGCCATCCCAGCAGTGAGCGATCAATCGACCTTGATGTTGCGCGCCTTGACCACGCGGCTGTAGATCTCCGCATCGCGGCGCACCATGGCGGCCATCTCGGTGCGCGTCACGCCCAGGGGCTCGCTGTGCAGCTCCTTGATGCGGCGTGACAGGTCCGGGTCCTTGCTGGCCTCCACCATCAGCGCGTTGAAACGGGTGAGGATGGGCTGGGGCGTGGCCGCGGGTGCCCAGATGCCGTGCCAGGACATCATGGAGAAGCCGGGCATCACCTCGGACAGCGTGGGCACATCGGGCAGCGCCGGGTGGCGTGTGGGGCCCGAATAGGCGAGCGCCTGCACCTTGCCGCTGCTGATGAGCTGGTAGCCGGTGGCGATGGGCTCCATCAGCGTGTCCACCTGGCCGCCCACCAGGTCGGCAATCGGGCTGGCGCGGTAGGGAACGTGCAGCATGTCGATGCCCACTTCGTCCTTGAGCGATTCCACGATCAGCTGCGAAGGGCTGCCCGCGCCGTAGGATGCATGCGAGTAGGTACCCGGCTTGGCCTTGGCCGCCGCCACCATGTCCTTGACGGTCTTGGCCGGGAACTTGTTGGTGGCGATCAGCACCAAGCCCTGGCGCATGGTGGTGGCCACGGGCACCAGGTCCTTGTCGGGGTCGAAGGGCAGCTTGCTGTAGATGTAGGGGTTGATGGTGAAGGCCGTGGACAGGTTGTACACGAAGGTGTAGCCATCGGCCGGCGCCTTGGCCACCGTGTCCGAGGCCAGGTTGCCTGCAGAGCCGGGCCGGTTGTCGATCACCACCGGCACGCCCAGCTTCTTGCCCACGTAGTCGCCGTACATGCGGGCAAAGATGTCCGGCGGCGTGCCGGGCGCAAAGCCCACCAGGATCTTGATGGGCTTGTTCGGCCACTCTGCCCC
Organism: Acidovorax sp. GW458-11-26-14-TSB4; assembly: GCF_059423865.1. Lineage (NCBI taxonomy): Bacteria > Pseudomonadati > Pseudomonadota > Betaproteobacteria > Burkholderiales > Comamonadaceae > Acidovorax > Acidovorax sp. GW458-11-26-14-TSB4. The sequence goes on along the minus strand of NZ_JBWKYR010000010.1, from coordinate 211,084 downwards.
CTGGGCCAGGGCGGTGCCGGCACTGGTGGCCAGCAGCATGCCGCTGGCCAGGCCCAGCAGCGTCTTGATCATCATCGTTCTGCGCATTGCTTGTCTCCTGTTGCGGGTCATTCGTGCCCGCTTGTGTGGTTGCTTGCTTGGAATATCGGCGGTGCCTCGCCGCCATGGCGCGCACTGCGTCGTGTGGATAGCTCCGTCCCTAGGTCAATCGATGGCGTCACTCCTTTCGGACCGGGCATGGCTGCGCCAGAGCCGCCGCCGATCCGGGCGGGCTGTGGGGTCAGTGTTCATGGCTTGCTGCGGGGCTTAATCCACCTGGGCGCCGGAGCGTTTCACGGCCTCGCCCCATTTGGCGATTTCGGCCGTGCCGAAGGTGGCCATTTCCGCCGCGTTCATGGCTGCGGACTCAATGCCCTGTGCCGCGAGCTTGTCGCGCACCTCGGCCTGGGCAAGTACGGCCTGCGTCGCATCGCGCAGTTGGTCGCGCTGCGCGGCCGGCATGGAGGCGGGCGCATACAGCATGAACCAGGCCACCAGGTCGAAGTCCGCCACGCCCTGCTCTGCCAGTGTCGGCACATCCGGGGCCGCAGCGCTGCGCTTGGCGCTCGATGCGCCCAGCGCGCGCAGCTTGCCCGCGCGGATGTGCGGCAGCACGGCGGCCGGGTGGTAGAACATGAACTGCACGTTGCCGCCCATCAGCTCGGTGAGCGCCTGCGCCCCGTCGCGGTAGGGCACGTGCACGAAGTCCTTGGCCAGGCGGATGTTCAGCGTCTCGCCCGCCAGATGGCCCGAGGTGCCGTTGCCCGCCGAAGCGAAGCTCACCGCCTTGCCGCTGGCCTGGCGCAGGTCGGCCACACTTTTCCAGGGCGCGCTGGCCGGCACCACCAGCAGGGTGGGCGTGGCGCCCGCAAAGCCCAGGGGCACGAAGTCGCGCACCGGCTGGTAGGGCAGCTTTTTGTACAGCGTGGGGTTGATGGCGTGCGTGCCCACGGTGCCCATGAGCAGGGTGTTCGCGTCGGCGCCTGCACGGGCCACCATTTCACTGCCGATGGTGCCGCCCGCGCCGGGCCTGTTCTCCACGACCACCGTCTGCCCGAGCTGGCGGCCCAGGGCTTCGGCCAGTACCCGGCCCACGATGTCGGTCGAGGTGCCGGCAGCAAAGGGCACCACCATCTTGATGGGGCGGCCAGCGCTTTGGGCTGCGGCACTGCCCGCCAGCAGGGCCAGGACGGTGGCGGCGAGGATCTGGCGGCGCTTCGTCATGCCGCACCCCCGAAGCCTTCGGGCACCTGGCCGTCGTACTGCAGTTCGCGTGTGGCCTGGTAGGAGAGGGCGAAGCCGCTCGGCGTCTCGGCCTCTTCGGCCAGGTGGGCGATCAGCCCCGCCGTGCGCGCCAGGATGGGCACGCCGCGCAGCGAGGCCACGGGAAAGCCCACGCCCATCAGCACCGCCGGGATGGCGGCCGAGACGTTCAGGCGCAGCTCCTTGCCTACGATGCCCGGGATCACCTTCTCCAGCGCCTGGGCGATCTGCACGTAGCGCAGGTCGGCCCCGGCCTCGGTGGCCACGGCGATGAGCCGGCCCACGCGCGGGTCCACCTCCTTGTGCAGGGGGTGACCGTAGCCGGGGATGGCGCGGCGCGCGGCCTTGAGTTCGGTGATGACCGCCGTGGCAGCCTCATCGAGCGTGGCACCGGCATCGACCCGTGCCGCCACGTCGGCGAACAGGCGACCCGCCGTTTCCGAGGCGCCCAGGATCACCGAGCCGCAGCCCAGGATGCCGGCCGCCACCGCGCCCTGCAATGCGTCGGGCGCCGCCGCAAAGGTCATGCGGCTGGCCTGCACGCTGGGCACCAGGCCGTGCTCGGCAATCGCCACCAGCGTGGCGTTGAGCACCGCGCTGCAGGCCGCGTCGGGCTTGCGCCCTGTGAGCAGCAAAAAGAAATAGTCGGCGAACGACATATGGCCGATCAGGTCCTGGCACAGGTCCTGGCCGCGCACGACGATGGTGTGCTCGTCCGAGGTGCAGATGGCGGTGCGCGGGACGGTGGATTTTCCGATCTTCATTGTGTTGTCTCTTGTTTTTTGTGGTGTGTTGTCAGGCGGGCTGGGGCTCCAGGCGGAAGTCGTAGTGCGCCGACCACCAGGGCGCAGCCTGGGCCGTGCCGTCGGGCGCCTGGCCCGCGGGGTGCTGCTCGAAGTCCACGATCAGGCTGGGCCGTACGCCGAACACCGCGTCCGACTCGATGTAGGGGCTGTTCGCCACGAAGAGGTGGGTCGTCACGCGCGCATGCCCCGGGGCCGAGACCATCATGTGGATATGGCCCGGCCGATTGGGGTGGCGGCCCATGCCGTCGAGCATGCGGCCCACGGGGCCGTCCACCGGCACGGGGTAGAAGCTCGGGCGGATGGACCAGAACCAGTAGCGGCCCTGGTCGTCGGTGCGCACGCGGGCGCGCGCCGCCATGCCCGAGCCCTCGACCTGCATGTCGTACACGCCCTCACCATCGCCCGACCAGATGTCGAGCAGCGCGCCGGCCAGCGGCTGGCCATGCGTGTCGGTCACGCGGCCGCTGTAGAAGGTGGGCTCGCCCTTCACGCCTTCCGACAGGTTGGCGCCCAGCGGCAGCTCGGGCGCGCCCTCCCAGTAGTAGGGGCCCTGCACCGTGGCCTCGGTGGCTTCGGTCATGCGCTGGCTGCCCTGGGCATGGGCGGTGGCGCGCAGCTGGTCGAGCATCACCACCATCATGGATGCACCCAGTGTGTCCGACAGCAGGATGAACTCCTGCCGCTGGCCTGTGCAGGCCTTGCCCACGGCGGTGAGGAACTCGATGCCCTGCATCCATTCCTCGGGCTTCAGGTCCACCTCGCGGATGAAGGCGTGCAGGTGCGTGACCAGCGAGCGCATGATCTCTGCAAAGCGTGGGTCGCTGGCGCCTTCCAGGCGCTGCAGCACGGCCTGGGTCAGTTGGTTCTCGTTCGATGGGGTCATTGTTCTTGTCTCCGGATGGTTTTCTTTTTGAAGTGCTGGTCAGGCGGGTTGCCCCAGCCGCTGGCGTATGGGCCCGAGGATGGCTTCGTTGTCCGCCCCCAGCGTGGGCGGGGCCGTGACTTCCAGTGCGCGTTCGCCGTCGAAGCTCACCGGCGAGCGGATGGTGCGCCAGATGCCGCCCTCGGGATGGTCCGTGCTCACCTCCAGCTGCAGGTGGCGGGCCTGCGGGTCTTCCATGGCCTCGCGGGTGTCGTACATGGGGGCGTGGGGCACGTCCTCGGCTTCGAGGCGCTCGCACCAGGTGGCGCGCGGCTGCTCGCGGAACAGGCCGCCGAGCAGCTCGATCAGGTCTTCCTGGTGCACGATGCGCGCCTCGCGCGTCGCAAAGCGCGGGTCGTCGAACAGGCGCGGGCGCTCGATGGCATTGGCCAGGCCCTGCCAGAACTTTTCGGGCGAGGACATGTGCAGCGCGATCCACAGCCCGTCGGCGCATTCGAGCACGTACGACTGCGAGACGCTGGGCCGGCTGTAGGGCCCCATGACCTCGTCCTCCGAGAAGTAGTGCGTGAACGCATCGAGGTTGAAATGGCACATGGCTTCGAGCATGGACACCTCGACCTTGCGACCCACGCCCGTGCGGCCGCGCTCCACGATGGCGCCGAGCACGCCGTAGGCGGCGTAGAAGCCGGTCATCGCATCGGCCAGCGCCGGGCCCACCACGCGCGGGTTGGCGGGGTTCACCAGCAGCTTGAGGAAGGCGCTCGCGGCCTGGGCCACGGTGTCGTAGGCGGGGCGCCCCGCAGCCGGGCCGGTCTGGCCGAAGCCGCTGATCGCGCAGTACACCAGGCGCGGGTTCAGGCCGCGCAGCCGCGCCTCGCCTGCGCCCAGCCGGTCGGCCGCGCCGGGGCGAAAGTTCTGGATGTAGACGTCCGCATCCTTGACCAGTTCGTCGAACACCGCCGCATCCTCGGGCAGCTTGGGGTTGAGCGTGATGCTGCGCTTGTTGCGGTTGTAGGTCTGGAAGTGCGGGCTGTAGAGCCCGCCGCGGAAGGCGCGGAACGGGTCGCCCGCGCCGGGCTGCTCGATCTTGATGACCTCGGCGCCCAGGTCGGCCAGGAACATGCCTGCCGCCGGGCCCGTGATGAATGTGCCTTGTTCCAGCACCTTGATACCGCTGAGGACTTTGTGCACCTCGTTGTCTCCTGTCGTTGTTGGAGGCGACTGTAGGGGGCGCGCAGAATTCCTGGAAATGATTGTTTTTCATGGATACCATCGATGGCATCGATCAACAAACACTGCCATCAAGCCACCATGGAACTGAGGCACCTGCGCTACTTCATCGCCCTGGCGGGCTCGCTCAACTTCACGCGCGCGGCCGAGCGGCTGCACGTGACCCAGTCCACCCTGTCGCACCAGATCAAGCAGCTCGAAGAGGAGATCGGCGCCACGCTGTTCGACCGCGCGGGCAAGCGCGTGGCGCTGACCGAGGCGGGCGACGAGTTCCTGCATTACTGCACCAAGGCCCTGCACGAGATCGACCTGGGCCTGGGCGCCCTGCGCCAGAACAGCTCGGAGGCCGCGGGTGAGCTGCACATCGGCTCCACGCACACCTTCAACCTGGGCTTCATCCCGGGCTGCATCGCGGCCTTCCACGAGCGCCACCCGCGCGTGAAGGTGGTGGTGGAGGAACTCCCGGCCGACCAGATCGCCGCGCGCCTCCAGCAAGGCACATTGGACCTGGGCATCGCCTACCGGCCGGCCGTGCCGGGGCCGCTGCAGTTCGAGCCGCTGTACAACGAGGAGATGGTGCTGGTGGTCGCGCGCGGCCACCCGCTGGCGCGGCGCAAGCGGGTGCGCATGGTGGAGCTGCACCGCATGCCCATGGCGCTGTTGCCCGCGAGCTTTGCCACGCGGCAGATGCTGGACGAGTGCTTTCGCTCCTGCGGCGCCGAGCCGCAGGTGGTGGCCGAGATCAACACCCTGGCACCCATGATGGAGCTGGTGGGCCAAACGCAGCTGGCCTCCATCGTCGCGGCCAATGTGGTGGCGCCCGGCTCAGGCCTGGTGGTGGTGCGGCTCGAAAGCCCCACCCCCGTGCGCACGCCGGGCATGCTGTGGTCGCCGGTGGCGCGCGAGTCGGTGCCCACGCGTGCCTTCTCCACCATCGTGCGCAAGCTCGCGCTGCACGGCAGCCTGCGGGATGTGGCCCGCAGCCGCGGTTAGCCGAATTTCACCCAGTGATTGTCCATGCGTGCGCCAGTGAGCTCTTTGGCATGGGCGTGGGTGAGCGGCTTGGCCGCGCGTGCATCCTCCAGTGAATGAGAGACCCCTGCCGCCCACAGCCGGCCGCTGCCCACGGCCAGCGCGCAGACTTCCTCCAGCCCCACCAGGCCGCGCCACTGCCCATCGGGCGTGAAGGTGGCCACGCCCTGGCTGCGCGGGCAGCTCACGGCCCAGCCCTCGGCGGTGCTGGCAATGCTGCCGCCATAGCCTGCCATCGACTGGCCAGCCGGGCACAGGCGCAGCGCCTGGCCGTCGAAAAGCGCGAGGATGGGGGCGGCCGCCTTGTCGGCTGCCTCTGCGTGCTCGGCCTGCAGGGCAATGCCCAGCACCGTGCGCTCGGCATTCCAGGCCAGGTGGCGCAGGCTCAGGCGCGCATCGGGCAGGCGCCACTGGCCTTGCAGCTCGCCGCTGTCACCGTGCAGCCGCACGATGCTCGAATCCATGGTGTGCAGGTCGCGCTTGGTGCGGCCCGTCTCGGGCGCCGTGGGCACGCCGCCGTTGGCCACGATGAGCGACGGCTTTTCGCCATGAGCGGCAGGCGCCCAGATCAGTTCGTGCGCATCGATGCCGTGCGTGGCCCACTCGTCAACGGTCTCCAGGCTGCGCGCGTCGCGCCGTGCCACCAGGCTGGCGCCGGTGTCCACATCGGTCTCGGTGGTGTAGAGGGTGCGGCCGTCCGCGCTGGCGATCACATGGCCGTTGAAGGAGCGTGTCGCATCCACCCAGTGCCATTGCGCCTTGTCGGCGGGCTGGCCCGGGTGCCAGCGCACCAGCCAGTCGCCGGGGCGGCGCGCGGTGGCCACCACGCTGCCATCGGGCAACTGGGCCAGGCCGTGGGCGCGCGTGGGCACTTCCAGCACATGGCGCGTGCGCAGGGGCGAGGGGCCGCCGGCCTGGGCCGCCAGCACGCCGATGCGGTAGCTGCCATCGGCCTCTTGCCAGGCGCCCAGCAGCTGCATTTCAGCGCCCTGGGGCGCAGCGTGCGCGGCCAGGGGCACGGCGGCCAGGCTGCCCATCAACACCAGGGCTCGGCGGCGGCTCAGCGGTGCACGCACGTCAATCTCCGTCGGCATCCGAGAAGCCGATGCTGACCTGCAGCGCCGGGGCAATCTCCGCTTCGGCCAGGCGCTTGAGCGCGGCCAGCTCCTTGGAGGCCTGCAGCACCCGCTCGCCACCGGCCTTGCCCGTGGCGCCCGACTGGTCGATGGCCTGCAGGGCCTTGTCCACGCGCTGCGTGGTGGCCAGCAACTGGTCGGCCAGCGGGTTCAGGCCGCGGCCGCGCAAGTAGGTCTCCAGCGGTACCAGGGCTTCGCCGGGCGCGGGCGTGGCCGCGGTTTCGGGCAGCACGGCCAGGGTGCGCAGGGCGTTCCACTCGGCCTTCCAGGCCGCGATGGCCTGGCCGCTGGCGGCGCGCGGGTACTCGGGCGCGCGGCCTTGCGCCGCGCGCAAAGGCTTCTCCATGTGCGCCCAGCGCAGGCGTTCGATGCCACCCACCCACTGGTTGATGAACTCGCCCATGGCGGCGGTGGAGCGTTCCTGCTCTTCCTCGGCCGCCCAGTCGGTGCCGGCGGCGGTGTCGAAGGCACTGGCCAGGGCCACGGCCTCGCGCTCGATATCGAGCGCCACTTCCACGGCATAGCCGCAGGCCGGTGTGCCGGGGGCCACGGGCTGCGCCCACAGCAGCCATTCCAGCGCCGGCAGGCCCTTGGCAGGGGTGCCGATGCGCTCGAAGGCCTTGGCGCCTTGCGGCTGGGTCTTGATGGCGCGTTCGATCAAAGCGGGGCGGGTGGGCGAGAAATCCATCTGCCGCTGCGTGCGCCGTGCGATCACGGGGCCCACGGCCACCGCACCCAGCGTCTCCCAGGCCATCATGCTGCGCTGCCAGGCGCTGCGGGCGTTGGCCAAAGCGGCTTGCGATTGCCCAGCCGGTGCCTCGCACAGCGCGCGCACGGCCGGTGCCAGCGCCTGCGCGGCCGTGGCCAGCTCCTGCGCGCGCGGCTTGCCCCAGTGGCCATACAGGCTTTGCAGCGCGTGCGTGGTGTCGTAGAAGGGCACGGCGTTGAGCTTCCAGCCGGTCTGGGCCTGGGCTGGCAGCACCATGGCGCCCAGGGCCAGGGCGGTCGCTGCTGCGCGAAGGAGATGGTGTTTCATAGCGACTCCACGAACTTGACCAGCGCATCGCGCTCGGCCTTGTTCATCTTCAGGACCTGGTCCTTGGCGGCTTCGGCCTCACCGCCGTGCCAGAGGATGGCTTCGAGCACGCCGCGCGCGCGGCCGTCGTGCAGCAGCCGGGTGTGGCCGTTCACGTCCTTGATCAGGCCCGTGCCCCACAGCGGCGGCGTCTTCCACTGCCGGCCGTTGGCCGCGAAGTCGGGCCGGTTGTCGGCCAGGCGCTCGCCCATGTCGTGCAGCAGCATGTCGGTGTAGGGCCAGATGCGCTGGCCCGACAGGGCCTTGCTCGTCAGGTGCGGGAACGGGCCTTCCTTGGTCACATAGCTCGGCCGGTGGCAGGTGGCGCACTGGGCCTGGGCAAACAGCGCCTGGCCGCGCACGACCTGCGCGTCCTTGATGTTGCGCCGCGCGGGCGGCGCCAGCGTGGCCTGGTAGAACACCACGTCGTCAAAGGTCTTGTCGTCGATCTCCACGCCCGGCTGGCCCTGCGCGGCGGCGCTCTTGCCGCTCGGCGCGGCCAGGCAGTCCTTCTGCGTGGGGGTGCAGGTCTCGTTGGAAAAATGCTTGGAGGTGATGCCCATGTCGCCCTGGAAGGCGCCGCCGGTCTGGTGTGCGATGGTGGCGACATTGCCCTTCCAGCCGAAGCGGCCGAGCGCCATCTGGCCCGAGGGCGCATCCCACACGCGGTTAGGCACGCCCTTGATCGGGCCGCCCGCCGCGGCCTGGTCGGCCGCGTTGGCCAGGATGTCGGCTTCGGCAATGGCTTCGAGCAGGCCCACGCCGATGATCTGCGGCGCGATGCGCGGGCTCACCATGATCTCGGGGTGCATCGGGCCATAGCCGAGGTCGGCAAAGCCGTAGCTCGGGTCGAGCAGTTCGTAGGGTGTGCCGTCGGCGAACTTGCCCTTGATGGTCTTGTAGCGCAGGGTCACGCGGCCCTCGGGCTTGACGCCCTGGACGCCTGCGTTGTTGAACTGGTCGCCGTAGACCGGGTCGTGCTTGGGCCCGCCATGCGCGTCCGTGCCGGGGATGGACAGCCGGATCAGCAGGGCCACGGTCGGGTCCTTGGTCTCGCCCAGGCGGTTGAAGATGGCTGGCGGCTCGCCCCGGCCGTCCTGCACATGGCAGCCGCCGCACGAGCGCGCGATGAAGTGCGGCCCCAGGCCGTCGCGCGCCTTGGTCGAGGCCGGCGCCTCCACCCAATTGCGGCGGAAGAACGAATTGCCGATCACGAAGCGCGTGCGCTCCGCATCGTCCAGGTTGGCGGCGGGGAAGGAAAAGGCATTGCGGCCCGTGGCGAACACCGTGGTGTTGCCGCCGGCCTTCTCGCCGAGCGGGTCGGCAGGGGTGTCGGCCATGAGGCCGCCCAGGGCCGCAAGGCCGATGCTGGCAACCGCCAGGCGCAGGGCGCGCCGGCGGTGAGGGGCTTGCAAAAGGGACATGGAACGCCAGGGAAGCGCAGGGGGCCTCACGGCTGGACCAACGTGAGCTTGGTGATGCCGATGGCGTTGGCGGCTTCCACGAGGTCCTTGCTTTGCTGGGTCAGGCTGTCGATGGTCTTCTGGATGCGCTGGCGGCCCGGCGCATCCTTGCCGCCGATGATCTCACGGTCGAACGGCGCCTGGATGCCTTCGGCAGCCGCCACCGAGGCGGCGATCTGCTGGGTGGTCTTCTCGGCCAGCGCCGGGTTCTTGGCGGCCACCAGGTCGCGCAGCGATGCGCCCTTGACCACGCTGCCGTCGGCGCGCTTGTACTCGCCCAGCCAGACGTTCTGGATGCCCTTGGCATTGGTCACGGCGTCGCGGTGCGTGTTGTCCGAAAAGCACGAGTGCTCGTCCTCCTGGTCCTGGCTGTTCAGGGCCACTTCCAGGCGCTCGCCGGCCAGTTCGCCGCGCGAGAGCGAGCCCAGGCCCACCAGCATCTTGCGCACCGATTCCATGTTGCCCTTGGTGAACTTCGCTCGGTAGTTGGACTTGCCTTCGGGGGCCCAGGACTTCACGAGGAAGGACAGGTCGTCGATCAGCAGTTCGGTCACCACCGTGAGGTACTGGCGGCGGCGGTCGGCGTTCGGCTTCTTGCCGTCCACGAAGTCTTCGAAACTGCGGTTGCCCGGGCCGGTTTCGGACAGGTCCTGGCCCCACAGCAGGAACTCGATGGCATGCCAGCCGGTGGCGATGTTCTCCTCGCCGCCGCGCTCGTTCTGCGCTGCCAGCGCCTTCTTGGTGATGACGATCTTGCGGTTGTTGATCAAGCCGGCCTTGGGCTTGCCTTCCACGCTGTCCACGTAGGACTCGTCCATGGGCCAGGCGTTGAGCTGGCCTTCGGGGCCCTTGTCGTCGTCGATGGGGCCGCCGTAGAAGCGGAAGGCCTCGGTCTGGCCGTAGAACTCGCGCGCGGCCAGCCAGGTCTTGCGCGCCTCGGCCAGGGTTTCGGCCGACGGCTGGGCCGTGAACGCCTTGATCGCGGCCTGCATGGCCTTGGCGCTGGCCAGCGTGTCTTCGTAGTTGGCATGCACCAGCGTGGCGTATTGCGCAGCGACCGCGGCCGGCGTGATGGCCTGCTGGGCTTGGGCGGCCGTGCCTTGCGCCTGCGCCACACCCATCAAGCCCAGGGGACTGGCAGCGATCAGGGCCGCAGCCAGGGTGGTGGTGTGCAACAGCGTGGTTTTCATGCGTTTCTCCTCAAAACGAAAACGGGTGACAAGGCAGACCTGCCCGGAGCGCCCCGGCCTGGCGTGCGCCAGGCGGTGGGTCCGGTGGGTGTCGAGGGGGCGAATGCCCGGAGGTCAACAAACGGTGCACCGCGGTGCGGGCGCCCTTGAACGCATTGATTATAAGAATGGGATTTATTTGCATTGGTGCAAAAAGGGCATTGCCATGCGCCTGGTGCGCTGCCCAACCCCTGAAAAGGCACGGGGCCCTGCATTGCTGCAGGGCCCCGTCCAGCCGCGCCAGGCGCGGCATCCCATGACTTGAGACCAACCGATCTTTGCGATCAGCCCAGGCGTGGCTGCTTGGGGGTGGCCGTGAGGTAACCCACCGCGGAGGCGGTCTTGTTCTTGTAATTGGCGATGATCAACGGATCCAGCGTGGGCTTGACCACGTTGTGGATGGCACCCCAGTCACCGGCGTGCTGGAAGTTGCTCATGATGTAGGTCCAGCCGTTGATCTCGTCCACGGCATGCAGGCCGGTGGATTCGCCGCCTGCGGGGATGGACATCAGGCGCGACAGCTGCTTGGTGTCCACGTTGTAGGCCCACAGGAAGTTGTTCACGTGCTGGCTGCTGTCTTCGCCGATGAACAGCGTGCGCATCTTTTCCGAGAACTTGAGGTTGTCGGGGTTGCCGATGTTGTTCGGGTTGGCCGTGTTGCCCAGGGCGTCGGCCGCGATGTCCTCGCCCACCAGCAGGGCCTTGGTGTCCACGGGCATCCACTCGCTGTTGATGGTGCCGCCGGCCGTGTCCTTCTGGCCGCCGCGCAGGTTCAGCGCCATCACGGCGCCGGCGTTGATGGCCTTGGGCACGGACACGCCGTTGCCCGCCACGTTCAGGGCATTGCCGGCCACCATCGAGGTCTGCACGTTCTGCAGGGCCGAGTAGGCGATCTTGTCCTTGGCGTTGACGGTGGTGCCTTCCATCTTGGTGAAGCCCATGCTCGCGCCCACGAAGGCGGCGTAGCGGTGGGTTTCCAGGAAGGCGGCGGCCTTTTCCATGCCCGGCTTGAGCTTGATCCACTCTTCCTTGCCGTTGGACACGATGCGGGTGTAGCTGGCGTCGTTCGGGTTGGTGGTGGCCACGGTCATGATGTCCGTGGGCTTGAGCGTGTTGGCCAGGTTCTCGATCTCGGCGCTGGTGGCCGAGCCGAGCTTGATCCAGGTCAGCGGTGCGCCGGCGGTGGCTTTGGCATCCACGGTGAAGCCGGCACCGACCTTGGCGGCGTACAGCGTGCCCGAGGACAGGTCCTTCTCGCGGTCGGCCACGAACACGAAGTAGGCGCTGTTGGTGGCGTCGTCACCCATCAGCGCGGTGCGCTGGTCGGGCATGACCTGCACCAGCTCGTGCGAGATGCGGCCCATGCAGAAATGCTTCTTGATGCTGGCGGTGCCGTCGGGGTTCACCGTCACTTCGGGCATGTGGCCGTAGTGGTAGGGGTTGGCGCGGCTCGCGTCGCCGTACAGGTTCTTGGCGTAGGCCTGGAACTGGGTGTTGCTGGCGATGGTGAACGCGTCGGGTTCGTACTCTTCGCTCGACAGGTGGGTGCCCCAGGGAGACAGGCTGGCGCCGCAGGTGATCCACAGGCCGTGCACCTTGGAGGTGTCCACGTTGTGGTACTTCACCAGGCTGAGCTTGCCGGTGTTGGGGTCCTGGTCCAGCGTGAGCACGGCGATGGGCGAAGGCAGCTTGCCGTACATGTCGGTCTTGCCGTCCTGGGCCCAGGTGGTGTATTCGAACTGCACCACGGCGAACACGTGGTTGCCCTTGACGCCGTCGACCTTGGCGTTGGGCACGGTCAGCAGCGAGGTGCCGTCCGGCGAGTCGGAGTAGTACTGGCGTTCCTTGCCAGGCACCGTGGGGTCGATGATGGGCTGGTTGTTGATGTCGAAGTAGCCGCCAGCAACGATGTTGCCGCCCTTGACGTTGGCAACCGAGTCGCCGGTCAGGAAGAAGGGCTGGTAGGCCAGCGCATAGCTCTGCACCGAGTTGTCGCTCAGCGTGACCTGCATGGTCGAGCCCACGGTGTTCGTCGCCATCGCGGCCGGGTTGGCCAGCGTGGGCGCGGCCATCGAGGTGAATGCGGTGGACACGTAGCTGGCGTCATCGCCGCCGCCGCAAGCGGCCAGCAGCGATGCGGCCACACCGCTGGTACCCAGGGGAAGCAGGGGAATGCCGGCCAGGAATTGAAGGGCCTGGCGGCGCGAAGGAATAGACACAGAGGTCATGGAGTGCAGTTTCCGTGGTTTGTTATATGGGTTTTTAGAGAGAGATGCCCGGTGGCCGATCCGCTCTGCGGGCAGTGCCCGGCCGCCTGGCTGCTCTCTTGGTGCGCGATAGTAAGAACACTGTGTGACAGGCATTTGACGGGGCCGTGGCGGGCCTGCGGCGCGCGTCACCGAATCGCCCTGCGAGCCGAATGCTCTTGCGTCACGGATCGGTCATATGCGATTCCTAGACTGCGCACTCCCCATGACTTACCAACACACCGAGGAGTGCGGCTCTCATGAGCAAATCTATTTCTGACAAGGTCGTTCGCAACGACGCTGGCAACACCCCGTTCAGTGCCATCCTGGATGTCCAACTGTCACGCCGCACTGTCACACGTGGTGGCCTGAGCGCGGCGCTGGCGCTGCTGACCGGCACCAGCCTGTCCGCCTGCGGCGGCAGCGACGATGAGCCGCTGAAGCTGGGCTTCACTTCCCTGGCCAACTCCATGACCGACGCCTGCGTGGTGCCTCCAGGCTACGTGGCCCAGGTGCTGGGCGCCTGGGGCACGCCGCTGAACGACAGCGCTGCCGAATGGGACCGCGACGGCAAGAACACTTCGCGCGACCTGCTCAACTCCACCGGCATGCACCACGACGGCATGCACTACTTCCCGCTTGACGGCAGCTCCACCGAAGGCCTGCTCGTGGTCAACCACGAGTACATCGACGAGAAGGCCCTGCACCCCGCCGGCCCGACCACGGTGAACAACAAGCGCCCCGCCGAGGAAGTGCGCAAGGAAATCAACGCCCACGGCGTGGCTGTGATGCATATCCGCAAGACCGGCACGGCCTGGGCCATCGTCAAGAATTCGCGCTACAACCGCCGCTTCACCTCGGCCACGCCCATGGCCATCAACGGCCCGGTCGGTGGCACCGACTGGGTCAAGACGCCGTACTCGCCCACGGGCACCGTGGTGCGCGGCACCAACAACAACTGCGGCAACGGCACCACGCCCTGGGGCACCTACATCACCGCCGAAGAGAACTGGGCCGCCTGCTTCGTCAACACCCAGGCGTCGACCCAGCCAGCGCACCAGGTGCGCGTGGGCGTGCCCACCTCCGCCGGCCGCTACAAGTGGGAAACCGCTGCCGGCGACGCCACCGAAGTGGCAGGCGAGTTCTCCCGCTTCAACGTGACCCCCGGCGGCACCAGCGCCCTCAACGACTGGCGCAATGAAGTCAACGGATTCGGCTACCTGGTCGAGATCGACCCCTACAACCCCGACAGTGTGGCCACCAAGCGCACGGCCATGGGCCGCTTCGCGCACGAAGGCGCGGCCTACGGCAAGCCAGAAGCCGGCAAGCCGCTGGCGTTCTACAGCGGCGACGATTCGCGTTTCGAGTACATCTACCGCTTCGTGTCGGACGCCAACTGGGACCCTGCCGACGCACGCCGTACCGACCGCCTGGCCGTGGGCAACAAGTACCTGGACAAGGGCACGCTGTATGTTGCGCGCTTCAACGAAGACGGCACGGGCACCTGGCTGCCGCTGACGTTGGCCGCCGTGGGCAAGGACGGCACGCGCCTGGGCGACAAGTACAAGACCATCGAAGAGATCCTGATCAACACCCGCGCCGCGGCCGACTTCATGGGCGCCACGCCCATGGACCGCCCCGAGTGGACGGCCGTGCACCCGTCCAACGGCGATGTGTACGTGACGCTGACCAACAACACCAGCCGCAATGCCACCACGGGCGTGAACGCCGCCAATCCGCGCCTGAACAACGCCAACGGCCACATCGTGCGCTGGCACGACACGCCCAACGCGAACACCTTCAAGTGGGAGATCTACGTGTTCGGTTCGGACGCTGGTGCTGCTGCCGACACCAACCGCTCGGGCCTGACGGCGCTGAACCAGCTGGCCAGCCCCGATGGCCTGGCTTTCGACGACCGCGGCATCATGTGGATCCAGACCGACAACGGCATCGACGGCGGCCGCAACAACGCGGTGGCCCGTGCGACCAACGACCAGATGCTGGCCGTGATCCCCGGCGCCATGACCACCGACAGCAAGGGCACGGGCCCGGTCATCAATGCCCAGAACCAGGGCGACCTGCGCCGCTTCTTCGTGGGCCCGAACGAAGCCGAAATCACCGGCTTTGCCTACACGCCGGACTACAAGACCATCTTCCTGAACATCCAGCACCCGGTGAACTGGCCCGCCTATGGCACCAGCGACGCCACGGCGCTGCCTTCGGGTACCGTGCGTCCCCGCTCCTCCACCGTGGTGATCCAGAAGGCCGACGGCGGCCAGATCGGGGTGTAAGGCAGGCCAGCCAGGCCCGGCGCTCGCCCGGGCCAGGGCCTGCCCGAAGGCTGCCACGCTCCGGCGTGGCAGCCTTTTTTCATGGGCGTGCGCGCGCGGCTGGCTTCAGTAGTCGGAGCCGTAGGGCGAGGGGGCTGGCGCGCGCGGGCGCGGTGCAGGCGCTGCACCGGGCGATGCCGCGCCCCGGGGTTGCGAGGCCGTGCCCGCACCGGGCGCTTCGGGGTAGCCGTAGCCGCCGATCTGCCCGCCGCCATCCTTGCTGCCCTTGCGCCCGGCGATCTGCCAGGCCGTGCGCTGGTCCACGAGCCGGGCCAGGAACTCGAGCTCCTCGTCGGTGTGGTTGATGGCGCCGGCCGGCGTCAGCATGCGGCCGTTGCGCGGTGCGACCTCGGCCCAGAAGGCCTGGTGGTAGGAGGCGCGGCTCACGACGGACTCGCCGCCCCCCGCCGCGATGTCCACCGTGCCGTAGCAGTTGCAGAAGTAGCTGCGGAAATCCTGCTCTGGAAACACTTCGGCATACACCCCCGTGCCGCGGATGCCGGCCGTGGCCGTGGGCATGACCACCTGGCGCTCGCTGCCGCGTCCCCAGACGCTGGCGACGGCACCGGTCAGCAGGCGCAGCACCTTCACCGCCGTGGGGGTGTCGCCCTCGAGCGCCATGCGCGTGTTCTGGCGCACCATGAAGGCGTCGTTGCCGACGGTGAACACCACGCTGGAATCCGGGCCGGTTTCGATCCGGTCGCCGGCGCCGATGCTTTCACCTGCAGCCAGGGCCTGGCCGTTGCGGCGCACGTCACCACGCATCTCCACCACGTTGCGGTTCTGCTGGGCGTGCACCGCGCTGATGCCGCCGGCCGCCGTCCAGGCCGCCGCAGCCTGCAGCAGGCTGCGCCTCTGGTACCAGACGACTTCGTCCTCAGTGCGGCCCTGGAGCTGGTGCTGGCTGTTCGTCATGGGATTCTTCCGATGAAGGTTTGGCAGGCGGTTCGAAGCAGTCGCGGAACGTGAAGACGATGGAGGTGAAGAACATGGCCGCCAGCATCATGGCCGTGCCGACCATGACGCCGCTGGCGGCCGCGCCCAGGCCGGCCAGGGCAATCAGGCCCGAGGCCAGGGCCACCAGCACGCCGGCCAGGAGGAACACCCCCATCCAACCCAGGCCGAACACGAAGAAGGCGCCGAAGTTGCGCACGCAGGCCACCAGGCTGAAGAACAGGGCCTTCACGGGAGGGATGCCATGCCAGTGCACCAGCCCCGGCGCATGCCAGAAGGTCAGCGACAGCGGCAGGTAAAGCAGCATCGACAGCCACATGGCGGCCTGGAACGCGCCGTTTTCGGCCACTTCGCGCTTGAGCGGGGTGCCGCCCAGATAGACACTGGCGAACAGGCCGCCATCGATCAGCGCCGACAGCCCCATGATGGAGAGAAAGCCCACGGCGTACAGGGCACCCAGCACCAGCATGTCGCGCAGGCGCTGCTGGCCGGTGCGAAACGCCACCAGCAGCACGGAGGGCGTGGGAAAGCGCCCCATCGTGGTCTCGGCCGCCGCCACCATCATGGCCAGCGTGGCCGAAGGCAGCAGGGCCAGTGCGATGACCGTGCCCACCAGGGGCACCAGGCTGGCCAGCGACATGGCGGCCATGGTCATGAAGAACAACGCCGCCAGCGCCATGGGTTGGCGCCAGAACGACCGGATGCCGAGCTGTACCCAGGTCATGCCGGTGCGGGCGGGGACGATGTTGAGTTTCATGGGGACAAAGGGCTGCTCAGGACAACGGCCCGTGTGCTCGGGCCTGGCAATGGGGTGGGGGAGACAATGCCGAATTTACCCCAGCCCACCATGGCCGGGGTCGCATGGGGGCTTGCGAAAGCCCTCGCAGCGTGACATTCCTCGCGGAATGCCGGTCCATGGGTCGATTGGGGAGCGTTCAGCCCGCGTGCACCGGCTGGGCCACGCGAGAGCGCAGCACGCGCTCGAAGTGCGTCGGGTCGTGCGGTTTGAGCATGGAAGCCTCGCGCGGCAGGTAGAAGTCCCACAGTCGCGAGATCCAGAAACGCAGCGCCCCGGCGCGCAGCATGGCCGGCAGCAGTTCGCGCTCGGCCGCCGTGAGCGGGCGCACGGCCTGGTAGGCGTCCAGCATGCGCCGGGCGCGCTCGGGGTCGTGCGCTCCGGTGGGCAGGTCGATGCACCAGTCGTTCAGGCACACGGCCAAGTCGAACAGCCAGGTATCCACGCCGGCGAAATAGAAGTCGAAGAAGCCGGTGAGCTCTTCCCGGTCGAACATCACGTTGTCGCGGAACAGGTCGGCATGCACCGGGCCGGTGGGCAAAGCGGCATAGGCCGAGGAGGCGGCCACGTGGTTCTGGTAGGCCAGCTCCGAGCGCAGCAGCGCCGCCTGGCTGGCGTCGATGTGCGGCAGCACCACGGGCACGGTCTCGTTCCACCAGGGCAGGCCGCGCAGGTTGGGCTGGTGGCGGTCGTAGTTGCGCCCGGCCAGGTGCATGCGCGCCAGCATGCTGCCCACCGCGGCGCAGTGCACCGGGCCGGGGGCGAGCTGGCTTTTGCCGCGCAGCTTGCTCACCACGGCGGCCGGCTTGCCGCACACCGTGTGCAGGATGTCGCCGTTCTTGTCGCCGCGCGGGTCGGGTACGGGCACGCCGCCGTGCGCCAGGTGCTTCATCAGGTGCAGGTAGAAGGGCAGTTGCGCGGCCGTGAGGCGCTCGAACAGCGTCAGCACGAACTCGCCCTGGTCGCTGGTCAGGAAGTAGTTGGTGTTCTCGATCCCGCCTTCGATGCCGCGCAGTGCGACCAACTCGCCGAGGTTCAGGCGGCGCAGCAGTGCGCTCGCCTCTTCGTTGGAGACTTCAGTGAAAACGGCCATCGCAGAGCAGGGAAAGTGCGGGAAAAGGGGCGAAACAGGGGGGCTGCGCGCACCGCGCGCGGGTGCCAACCAGCGGGCGTCAGAACTTCAGCACGTTCCAGACCCGGGGGCCGGTGTTGGTCTCGGCACCGTTCAAGGCGCCGGTGCGGCCGCGTGCGCCATCGGGCGACTGCACTTCGTAGGCGGGCATGTTGCCGGTCTTGGGCTGCACGTTGATGCTCTGCGTCTGGCCGCCCACGCGCAGTTCATCGACGCGGCTGCCTGCGTCCTCGATCTGGATGCGTTCGGTGCGCTGGTTGGTGCGCCCGGACAGGGATTCGGGCGTGGTGAGCGCCTCGCCTTGCCGGGGGGCGCCCGCAGGGGCATTCTGGCCCGGAGTCTGGGCCAGTACGGGGCCGCAGGCCAGGGCCAGCAGCAGGGAGAGGTGAACAGCGCGCATGGCCCGATTGTAGAGCGCCCCGGGCACCGGTGGTGCAGGGGTGGTTTGGGGCTTTGGCCGTGCACAATGGCCCCCATGAGCAATAAAAAGACCCTGGTGCTGGTGGACGGCTCCAGCTACCTGTACCGCGCCTACCATGCCATGCCCGACCTGCGGGCCGTGCCGGGCGACCCCACGAGCGCGGCCACGGGCGCCATCCGCGGCATGATCAACATGATGCAGGCCCTGCGCAAGGAAGTGCACGCCGACTATGCCGCCTGCATCTTCGACGCCAGCGGCCCGACCTTCCGCGACGAGATCTACCCCGAGTACAAGGCGCAGCGCGCGCCCATGCCCGACGACCTGCGTGCGCAGATCGAGCCCATCCACGATGTGGTGCGCATGCTGGGCTGGACGGTGCTGGCCATTCCCGGGGTGGAAGCCGACGACGTGATCGGCACCCTGGCGGTGACCGCCGCCACCCAGGGCATCGACGTGGTGGTCTCCAGCGGCGACAAGGACCTGTCGCAGCTGGTGGACGAGCACATCACCATCATCGACACCATGAACGGCAAGCGCCGCGACGTGGCCGGCGTGACCGCCGAGTTCGGCGTGCCCCCGCACCTGATGGTGGACTACCAGACCCTGGTGGGCGATGCCGTGGACAACGTGCCCGGTGTGCCCAAGGTGGGGCCCAAGACAGCCGCCAAGTGGCTCATGGAGTACGGCTCCCTGGCCGAACTGGTGGCACGCGCCGGCGAGATCAAGGGCGTGGCTGGCGAGAACCTGCGCAACACTTTGGACTGGCTGCCCACCGGGCGCAAGCTGGTGACCATCCGCACCGATTGCGATCTGGTCGAACACATCGTGGGGCTGCCCGCGCTCGATGCCATCGCGATCGGCGAGCAGCAGGTCGACGGTCTGCGCGAGTTCTATGAAAAATACGGTTTCAAGGGCCTGGCACGCTCGCTGGGCGCTGCGGCCGAGCCCGTCGCCGCCGATGCTGCCCCGGCGCCGCGCAAGAAGGCCGGCGACACGGATACGGCCGACCTGTTCGCCGAGCCATCGGCCGACGCAGAAGGCACACCGGCGGCCGCCGACAAGCCGGCGCGCAACGCGCGCTACGAGACCATCCTGACCTGGGACCAGTTCGACCGCTGGCTGGCCACGTTGCATGTGGCACCGCTGACGGCGCTCGATACCGAAACCACCTCGCTCGACGAGATGCGCGCCGAGATCGTGGGCATCAGCTTCAGCGTGGAGCCGGGCGCGGCCGCCTATGTGCCGCTGCGCCACGAGGGGCCTGATGCCCCCGCACAGCTGCCGCTGGACGAGGTGCTGGCGCGCCTCAAGCCCTGGCTCGAAGACCCACGCCACGCCAAGCTGGGCCAGCACATCAAGTACGACCGCCACGTGTTCGCCAACCATGGCATCGAAGTGCAGGGCTATGCGCACGACACCATGTTGCAGAGCTACGTGCTCGAAGTGCACAAGCCCCATGGCCTGGCCAGCCTGGCCGACCGGCACCTGGGACGCAGTGGCATCAGCTACGAAGACCTGTGCGGCAAGGGCGCGCACCAGATCCCATTTGCCCAGGTGGACGTGGCCAAGGCCGCCGAATACTCGTGCGAAGACTCCGACCAGACCCTGGACGTGCACAAGGCCCTGTGGCCGCTGCTCGAAGCCAACGAGAAGCTGCGCTTCATCTACGACCTGGAGATGGCCAGCAGTGAAGCGCTGTACCGCATCGAGCGCAATGGCGTGCTGATCGACGCACCCACCCTGGCCAACCAGAGCCATGAACTGGGCCAGCGCATCCTGCAGCTCGAAACCGAGGCCTACGAGATCGCGGGCCAGCCCTTCAACCTGAGCAGCCCCAAGCAGCTTGGCGAGATCTTCTTCGACAAGCTGGGCATGCCCGTGGTCAAGAAGACCGCCACCGGCGCGCGCAGCACCGACGAAGAGGTGCTCGAAAAGCTGGCCGAAGACTACCCGCTGCCGGCCAAGCTGCTGGAGCACCGCGGTCTGGTCAAGCTCAAGGGCACCTACACCGACAAGCTGGCCCAGCTGGCGTTGCCGCGCACGGGCCGGGTGCACACCCACTATGCGCAGGCGGTGGCCGTCACCGGGCGCCTGTCGAGCAACGACCCCAACCTGCAGAACATCCCCATCCGCACACCCGAAGGCCGGCGTGTGCGCGAGGCCTTCGTCGCACCCGCAGGCAGCGTGATCGCCAGCGCCGACTACTCGCAGATCGAACTGCGCATCATGGCCCACATCAGCGGTGACCATTCGTTGCTGCATGCCTTCCATGCAGGGCTGGACGTGCACCGCGCCACCGCGGCCGAGGTCTTCGGCGTGGCGGTGGACCAGGTCACCAGCGAGCAGCGCCGCTATGCCAAGGTCATCAACTTCGGCCTGATCTACGGCATGAGCAGCTTTGGGCTGGCCAAGAACCTGGGCATCGAGACCAAGGCCGCGGCCGCCTACATCGACAAGTACTTCCAGCGCTACCCTGGCGTCAAGCAGTACATGGACGAGACCAAGGCCGCCGCCAAGTCCATGGGCTATGTGGAAACCGTGTTCGGCCGCCGCCTGTACCTGCCCGAGATCAACTCGCCCAACGGCCCGCGCCGCAGCGGTGCCGAGCGCGCCGCCATCAACGCCCCCATGCAGGGCACGGCGGCCGACCTGATCAAGCTGGCCATGGTGGCGGTGCAGAAGGAACTCGACGCGCACAAGCCCCAGATCAAGATGATCATGCAGGTGCACGACGAACTGGTGTTCGAGCTGCCCGAGGGCGAGGTGGACTGGCTGCGCAGCCATGTTCCGCGCCTGATGGCAGAAGTGGCGGCGCTCAAGGTGCCGCTGCTGGCCGAGGTGGGTGTCGGCCCCAACTGGGACAAGGCACATTGAAGGGCCGTGGCGCTGGCGCGTTCGTTGCAAGGTAGATCAGCATGCGCCTGCGCCATATCGAAGTTTTTAACGCGGTGATGCTCACCGGCAGCGTCAGCGCTGCCGCGCGGCTCATCAATGTCACCCAGCCAGCGGTGAGCCGTATCCTCGCGCACGCCGAGCTGCAGCTCGGCTTCGCGCTGTTCCACCGCCTCAAGGGGCGGCTGGTGCCGACCACCGAGGCGCAGACCCTGTACCCGCACATCGAGCGCCTGTTCACCCAGCTCGACGATGTGCAGCGCCTGGCTGCCAGCCTCAAGGGCGATCGGCGCGAGGGCGAGCTGCACATCCTGAGCGTGCTGGCACTGAGCTACGAGGTGCTGCCACGTGCGCTGCGCAGCTTTCGCGCACTGCACCCGGACGTGGGCATCACCATCGAGGCGCTGCACTCGCCGCAGATCGTCTCGGCCCTGGTGCTGCAGGAGGCGGACGTGGGCTTCGTCTTCAGCTCCATCGCCCACCCCTCG
The DNA here is from genome assembly GCF_059423865.1 of Acidovorax sp. GW458-11-26-14-TSB4. Classification (NCBI taxonomy): domain Bacteria; kingdom Pseudomonadati; phylum Pseudomonadota; class Betaproteobacteria; order Burkholderiales; family Comamonadaceae; genus Acidovorax; species Acidovorax sp. GW458-11-26-14-TSB4. The sequence goes on along the minus strand of NZ_JBWKYR010000010.1, from coordinate 189,669 downwards.
CTGAGCCAGGAGCACATCGCCGATGGCTACATGGTCTGCGTGGCACCCAAAGGCATGCTGAACTCGGCGCTGGTGCAGGCGGGCAGCGTGCACCTGACGGACCTGGCGGACACGCCGGTGGTGCGCCTGGACGCGCGCGACCCCATCGGCACGGTGGTCAGCCACGCCTGCCGCGAGGCCGGTGTGGGCCTGCGCACGGCCATCACGGTGCAGACCTACCATGCTGCGCTGGCTCTGGCGCGCCATGGCCATGCCGTAGCGCTGGTGGATGCCTGCACGGCCGCCTCGGCCGACCGCAGCCAGGTGGACGTGCTGGCGCTGGCGCCGCACATCCCCGTGCCCATCCAGTCGCTGCGCACCGTCAACCGACCCGCTTCGCTGCTGGCCAGCGCCATGGCCGCCTGCATGCGCCAGGCCGTGGCCGAGACCATGGGCACCGCAGGCCTGCCCGGCCCTGCACCCTGAAGGGGTGTCAGCGCGCCAGCAGTTGGGCGACCTGTGCCGCCGTGCCGAAAGCCAGGGTGAAGCCCAGCGCACCGTGCCCGGTGTTGAGCACCAGATTGTCCGGCGCACCCGCGCGGTGGCCCACCACCGGCAGCCCGGTGGGGGTGGCCGGGCGCATGCCGGTCCAGGGCCGGGTGGCCGCGAAGTCGCTGCAGCGCGGGAACAGGGTGCGTGTGGCATCGCACAGGCTCTGGATGCGCTCGGGGGGGATGCGCGTGTCGTTTCCCACCAGCTCTGCCATGCCGGCCACGCGCAGGCGCTGGCCGATGCGCGCAAACACCACCTTGCGCGCCGCGTCGGTCACGCTCACACGCGGCGCCGCACCGGGTGCATCAATGGTATCGAGCGTGATGCTGTAGCCCTTGAGCGGATAGACCGGCAGGTACAGGCCCAACTGGCGGGCCAGGCCGTGGCTGGCGCTGCCCAGGGCCAGCACGAAATGCTCGGCCTCCACGTTCCCCTGGCTGGTGCGCACCGCGTGGATGCGGCCCTGTCTGGTGGCAAAGCCCTGGATCTCGGTGCCCAGCAGAAAGCGCACACCGCGGGCGGCGAGCAGGGCTTGCAGGCCTTGGCATACCTGCAGGCAGTCGGCCGCGCATTCGCTCTCGGTGTGGATGGCCCCGGCAATCCGGCCCTGGTAGTGGGCAAGGGCCGGCTCCAGCGCCATGCAGCGGTCGGCATCCACGGCCTCCTGCGCGCAGCCCAAGGCGCGCTGCAGTTCCATCTGCCGCTGGGCGGAGGCAAAGGCATCGGCGCTGCTGTACAGCACCAGCTTGCCAGTGGCCGAGAAATCGCAGGCCAGCCGCTCGGCCTGCAGCATGGCGTCGAAATGCCTGCGGCTCATTGCCGCCAGGCCCAGCAGCTCGGCCGTGCTGCGCGCCGAGGTATTCCGGTTGCAGGCCGCCAGGAACTGCAGGCCCCAGCGCCACTGGTGCAGGTCCCACTGCGGGCGCAGTGACAGAGGGGAGTCGGCCGCGAACAGCAGGCTGGGCAGCTGCCGCCAGATGCCCGCGTCGGCCAGGGGCTGCACATAGCTGTAGCTCAGTTGCCCGCCGTTGCCGCCGCTGGCCCCTTCGCCGGGCGCGCTCCGGTCGATCACCGTGACCTCCATGCCACGCTGGTGCAGCGCATACGCGGTGGCCAGTCCCACGATGCCTGCACCCAATACACAAACCTGCATGCTCTTTGCTTTGGTTGATTGCTCTGGCGGCCACTGTAGAAGCCCGCGCCGGTTTTGAACAATGCCGATGAGCACGGGGGCCATGACGGCAGGTTATGGGGCGGATATGCCCCAGGCATAACTTTCCGGCATGGCCTCCCCGGTGAAATGAATTGTTCAAAGCGGCGGCAAATTTCTACAGTGCGTTCACGCCTTGCCTTTTTCTTTCTCATTCACCTCCTCACGAAGGGATTTCCATGCGACTGTCCGCCACCACCCGTGCCGCCCTGCTGGCCACCGGCCTCCTGGCCTGTTCCATCGCCAGTGCCGACACGCTCAAGAAGATCGCCGACACCGGCAAGATCACGCTGGCCTACCGCGAATCGTCCGTGCCCTTCAGCTACCTGGCGGGCCCCGGCCAGCCTGTGGGCTTTGCGGTGGACATTTCCAATGCGGTGGCCGATGCGGTCAAGAAGCGGTTGAACAACCCCGCGATCAAGGTCGAGCTGCAGCCCGTCACCTCGCTCAACCGCATCCCCCTGGTGCAGAACGGTACGGTGGACCTGGAATGCGGCTCCACCACCAACAACAGCGTGCGCGGAAAGGATGTGCAGTTCGCCACCAACTACTTCTATACCGGCACGCGCCTCTTGACCAAGAAGACCTCGGGCATCAAGAACTTCAGCGACCTGGCCAAGCGCAAGATCTCCACCACCTCGGGCACCACCAACGCCCAGGTGGTGCGCAAGTACGACCGCGACAACAAGCTCGACATGGAGATCCTGATGGGCAAGGACCACGAGGATTCGCTGCTGCTGGTGGACACCGGCCGGGCCGATGCCTTTGCCATGGACGACATCCTGCTCTACGGCCTGATGGCCAATGCGCGCAACCCGGCCGAATGGGACGTGGTGGGCGATGCGCTGCAGGTCGAGCCCTACGCCTGCATGCTGCGCAAGGACGACCCGCAGTTCCAGGCCCTGGTCAACGGTGTCATCGGCGGCATGATGAAGTCCGGCGAGTTCGAGAAGCTCTACACCAAGTGGTTCATGTCGCCGATTGCACCGCGCGGCCAGAACCTCAAGCTGCCCATGGGCAAGGAGCTGCGCGACAACCTGTCGGCCCAGAGCGACAAGCCGGCCGTCTGAAGGGAGCCACCGAGCATGTTGTCGGCACGCCATCGCCCCGCCACGCAGACGGTGGGCATCCTGGGCGGCATGGGGCCCGCGGCGGGCGCGGACTTCGCGCGCCTGTTCGTGCAGGCCTGCGGCGAGCGCATGGCGCAGCTGGGCATCCCCGTGCACGACCAGGCCTATCCTGAGCACTGGCTGGCGCAGGTGCCCATTCCCGACCGCACGGCCGCACTGGGCGATACCCGCCCGGGTGCGCACCAGCCGGCCGAACCCATGCTGCAGGCCACCGGCCGCCTGGCAGCGCTGGGGGCCCGTGCGGTTGCCATCGCCTGCAACACGGCCCATGCCTGGCATGGGCTGTTGCAGCAGCGCTTTCCCCAACTGGTGGTGCTGCATGGCGTGCAGGAGGTGGTGGCTGGCCTTGCGGCACACCAGGTGCGCAGCGTGGGCCTGCTGGCCACGCGCGGTGCCTATGACGCGGGCCTGTACCAGGGCGATCTCGGGCGTGCAGGCATCGCGTGCCACCTGCCCACCGATGCCGAGCGCGAGCGGCTGATGCAAGGCATTTACGACGGCGTGAAGGCCGGCGACTATGCGCTCGCGCGGGATCGCTTCGAGTCGGTCGCACTCGCTCTGCAGCAGCGCCACGGCATCGCCACCCTCGTCATGGGCTGCACGGAGATCCCCCTGGCGCTGTCCGAAGGGCCTGCACTGCCGGGCATGGTGCTGGTCAACCCGTCGGCCGTGCTGGCAGCGGCACTGGCGCGGCAGGCCTACGTGGACGCCTTGCCCGGCGGTTGAGCCCAGGCGGCTGCCCGGGCATGCCCATTGCCCGCTGCTGCCTTTGGGAGCGCTCTGGCAGTGTTCCTCTAAACCCCCTAGACTGCGCGCTCGCCTTGTTCCCTTTTCTCCTGGAGATCAACGATGCTGAGCGACGACCACCGACTGGATACCGAGGCCCTGGTGCCCGGCCGCACCACCGAAGCCGGCGCCACGCGCCGCCTGGCCCTGCAGACGGCCCTGGGCCTGGGCTATGCCGCCGCGGCCACGCCGCTGATGGCGCAGACGGCCATCGCCACTCCGGCCGACGGCCTGACCGCCGGCGAGGTCAGCTTCACCGTGGGCGGCTTCAAGGTGCCGGCCTACCGCGCAGCGCCGGAAGGCAAGACCAACCTGCCCGTGGTGCTGGTGATCCAGGAGATCTTCGGTGTGCACGAATACATCGCCGACACCTGCCGCCGCTTCGCCAAGGCCGGCTACCTGGCCATCGCCCCGCAGCTCTATGCGCGCCAGGGCGATCCTTCCAAGTACACCGAGGCCGCCAAGATCACCGCCGAAATCGTCTCCAAGGTGCCCGACGCCCAGGTGATGGCCGACCTCGACGCCGCCGTGGCCTGGGCCACCGCCAATGGCGGTGACGCCGCGCGCATCGGCATCACCGGCTTTTGCTGGGGTGGCCGCATCACCTGGCTGTATGCGGCGCACGGCCCGGTCAAGGCCGGCGTGGCCTGGTACGGCCGCCTCGTGGGCCAGGCCAGCGACCTCACGCCCAAGCACCCGGTGGAGATCGCCCCCATCCTCAAGGCGCCGGTGCTGGGCCTGTACGGTGAAAAAGACACCGGCATCCCCCTTGACACGGTTGATAAGATGAAAACTGCCCTGGCCGGTGGCACCGCCGCCGCCAAGGCTTCGGAATTCGTGGTGTACCCCGATGCGCCGCACGCGTTCCATGCCGACTACCGCCCCAGCTATCGCAAGGAAGCGGCCGATGATGGCTGGAAGCGTGCGCTGGCCTGGTTCAAGGCGAACGGCGTCGTCTGACCGAGCGCTCTCCTACAATCAGCCGCCCCTGCCTTCAGGGGCGGCTTTTTTCACGCCGATGCAGGCCGGCCCCCGAAAGGGATGGCCTTGCGCCGGACCGAGCCCGTGGTGCCCCCCGATTGACATAAGAACCCATACCTATCGCTCAATGGACGGTCACATACAGCTATGACTCTGATAGCAATCATCCTCGCCACCCTGGCTGCCGGGATCGGCAGCGTGTGGCTGGCCGCGCTGCTGATGCGCCTGGGCCTTGGCGGGCGTTCCGACAGCGTGGGCCCCCAGCACCTCCTGAGCCTGGCGGCCGGCGCTTTGCTGGCCACCGCCTTCATGCACCTTTTGCCCGAGGCCTTCGAGAGCCAGGCCGGCGCGCACGACCTGTTTGCCACGCTGCTGATCGGCGTGGTGTTCTTCTTTCTGCTCGACAAGGCCGAGCTCTGGCACCATGGGCATGAGCACAGCCACGCGGCGCCCGCCACGGAGCACGACCACGACCATGCAGGCCACGATCATGGGCATGGTCACCACCACCATCACCATGGCGCTCCCCGCGCCGGCGGCTGGGCCGTGCTCACGGGCGACAGCGTGCACTGTTTCGGTGATGGCATCCTGATCGCGTCGGCCTTCATGGCCGATATCCGGCTGGGCATGATCGCTGCCGTGTCGGTGCTGGCGCACGAAGTGCCGCACCACATGGGCGATCTGGTGGTGCTGCGCCAGACCAGCCCCAACCGGCGCATGGCCCTGGTCAAGGTGTCGCTGGCGGGGGCCGTCACGGCGCTGGGCGGCATCGTGGGCTATTTCCTCGTGGGGCAGCTGCAGGACCTGCTGCCGTACTTCCTGGCCGTGGCATCGAGCAGTTTTGTCTACGTCGCCCTGGCCGACCTGATTCCCCAACTGCAAAAGCGCCTCTCCGCGCGCGAGACCGTGGCCCAGGTCGCCTGGCTGATCGCCGGCATGGTGATCGTCACCTTGGTCAGCGGTGCGGCCCATGGGCATTAGGGCCTGTTAACACCAATTTCGGGGATCGCGTTGCCCGAAATTGGTGTGAACAGGCCCTAGCGCGCCAGCTCCTCGCGCACGGCGGCCACCTGCCGGCGCGAGACAGTGAGCAGCTCCGTCATGCCCTGAAGGCGCACGGCCCAGCCGTCGCCTTCCTCCGGGTCGTAGTGCTTCTCCAGCGCGCGCACGGCGCGCCGGGCCACCAGGGCATTGCGGTGGATGCGCAAAAAGCGCGTGGGGTAGCGCGCCTCCAGCTCGCTCAGGGCGCCGTCCATGATGTAGCTGCGCGTGGCGGTGCGCACCGTCACGTACTTCTGCTCGGCCTTGAAATACAGCACCTCGGCCAGCGGCAGGCGCTCGGTGCGGCCCCGGTCCTGGATCACCAGGGCCTCGCCATCGGCGGCCGAAGGGGCTGCCGGGGTGTGGGTGGGACGGGTGGTGCGCTGCACCTTGGCCAGGGCCTGCTGCAGGCGTTCGCGCCGCACCGGCTTGGTGAGGTAGTCCACGGCATCGAGCTCGAAGGCATTCACCGCATGGTCGGCATGGGCCGTCACGAAAACCACGGCCGGCGGGCGCGCCAGGGCCTGCAGCGCATGCGCCAGGCCCAGGCCATCCTGGCCGGGCATGTGGATGTCGAGCAGCACCACGTCGAAGGCGCTGCCGCCGGTGGGGCCGAGCAGGGCCATGGCCTCGCCGGCATTGCCGGCCTCGGACACCGTGGTGTGCAGGGTGTCGGCGCAGTCGCCCAACAGGGTGCGCAGGCGGCTGCGGGCCAGGGCTTCGTCGTCAACGATCAGGATGTTCATGGCGCGGCATTGCGGGTTGGGGCGGAGGAGGGGGATGGCGACGCGGCCGGCCGTCCAGGGCTGCGGGGGCGGCTGGCCACGCGGGCCGGCCGGTCCTGCACGGGCAGGGTGATGCGCACCTGGTACAGGCCGTCGAGCACGCCGGCCGTGAATTCGCCCTGCACGTCGTGCAGCAGGGCCAGGCGCGCGCGCACGTTGGCCAGGGCGATGCCGTGGCCGCGCGGCACGTCGTGGTAGCGGATGTCGGTAGCGGGCAGGGTGTTGGTGATGCGCACCACCACGCGGTTGCCGCGCAGCTCGGTCATCACCTTGAGCTTGCCGCCCCGCGGGCTGGGCTCCACGCCATGCTTGACCGCGTTTTCCACCAGCGGCTGCAGCAGCAGGGGCGGCAGTCGGGCGCTGTCGGTGCGCGGGTCCAGGCTCCACTGCACCTGCAGGCGCTTGCCGAAGCGCACCTCCTCGATGCCCAGGTAGCGGCGCGCGAGGGTGATTTCCTCGCCCAGCGTGGTCGACTCTCCCTGCTCGACGAGCGCCACGCGGAACAGGTCGCTCAGGTCTTCGAGCAGTGACTCGGCCTTGGCGGGCTCCTTGCGCACCAGCGCGATGGCGCTGTTGAGGGTGTTGAACAGAAAGTGCGGGCGGATGCGCGACTGCAACTCGGTCAGGCGTGCCGTGGTGGCCGCCGGCGTGCGGCCCCGCGCGCGCAGCACCAGGGCTGCGACCAGCAGGGCCGAGAGCAGGGCGCCGGTGGCGGCGCTGGCCACCCAGGGCGAGCGTTCGGCCACGCCGGCCAGCGTGAGCATGGCGCAGGCGTACAGCCCCGCCAGCGCACCGAGCGTCACGCCGGCCGCGTACTGCTGGCCGGTGCCCAGGCCCTGCAGCACGGTCTTCAGGCTGCAGGCGGTGATCAGCCAGGCCAGGGTGGCCGGCAGGGCGCCGCCCGTCACCAGGGCCACGCTGGCCAGCCACTCGGCGGGATCGCGGGCGCCGAACAGGGTGCCCACGCCCACCACCACCTCGACGAACAGCACGGCCCGCAGCACCACGCCGACCTGGCAGGCGTCGAACACCAGCGCCCTTCCGGCAGCGGGTGGACCGCTGCGCGAAGGGCCTCTGGGCGTGCCCGATTCGGCCTCGGGAGGCTGGGTCGATAAAATTTGCGTGTTTTGCATTGCGGCATCCGGATGTTCCGGGTGTCAGAACTACCGGATTATTGCCCTCCCATGTCCAACAGCCAAGCCAACAGCGTGCCGTCCGCGCCCTCCCACAACCAGCTCGACACCAAGGCCCAGGCCTGGTCGGCGCTTTTTTCGGAGCCCATGAGCGACCTGGTCAAGCGCTACACCTCCAGCGTGTTCTTCGACAAGCGCCTGTGGCAGGCCGACATCGCCGGCAGCCTGGCGCATGCCGAGATGCTGGCCGCGCAGGGCATCATCAGCGCCAACGACCACGCCGACATCCAGCGCGGGATGGCGCAGATCGCCTCGGAGATCGAGTCCGGCGGCTTTGAATGGAAGCTCGACCTCGAGGACGTGCACCTGAACATCGAGGCGCGCCTGACCCAACTGGTGGGCGATGCCGGCAAGCGCCTGCACACCGGCCGCAGCCGCAACGACCAGGTGGCCACCGACGTGCGCCTGTGGCTGCGCGGCGAGATCGACCTGATCGCCGACCTGCTCAAGGAGCTGCAGGTGTCGCTGGTGGACGTGGCCGAGCAGAACGTGGAAGTCATCCTTCCGGGCTTCACCCACCTGCAGGTGGCCCAGCCCGTGAGCTTTGGCCACCACATGCTGGCCTACGTGGAAATGTTCGCCCGCGACGCCGAGCGCATGGCCGACGTGCGCCGCCGCGTCAACGTGCTGCCCCTGGGCTCCGCCGCCCTGGCCGGCACCACCTACCCGCTGGACCGCGAGCGCGTGGCGCGTACCCTGGGCATGGAAGGCGTCTGCCAGAACAGCCTGGACGCCGTGAGCGACCGCGACTTCGCCATCGAGTTCACCGCGGCAGCCAGCCTGTGCATGGTGCACGTGAGCCGCCTGAGCGAAGAGCTCATCATCTGGATGAGCCAGAACTTCGGTTTCATCCGCATCGCCGACCGCTTCACCACCGGCAGCTCCATCATGCCGCAGAAGAAGAACCCCGATGTGCCGGAGCTCGCGCGCGGCAAGACCGGCCGTGTGGTCGGCCACCTGATGGGCCTGATCACCCTCATGAAGGGCCAACCCCTGGCCTACAACAAGGACAACCAGGAAGACAAAGAACCGCTGTTCGACACCGTGGACACGCTCAAGGACACGCTGCGCATCTTCGCCGAGATGGTCGGTGGCCAGCTGAACCCCGCCACGGGCAAGAAGGAGGGCGGCATCACCGTCAACGCCCCCGCCATGGAGCAAGCCGCGCTCAAGGGCTATGCCACCGCCACCGACCTGGCCGACTACCTGGTCAAGAAGGGCCTGCCCTTCCGCGATGCGCACGAAACCGTGGCCCACGCTGTGAAGGCCGCCGTATCGCACCAGGTGGACCTGTCGGAATTGCCGCTGGCCGTGCTGCAGGGCTTCCACCCGCAGATCGAGAAGGACGTGTTCGACGCGCTGAGCCTGCGCGGCTCGCTCAATGCGCGCAACACCCTGGGCGGTACCGCGCCGGCCCAGGTGCGAGCCCAGCTGGCACGCCACCGCGCGCGCCTGGGCTGAGCCCCGGCTGGGCGTGCTTCTTGCATAGCGATGGTGCCGCCCACCGGCGGCGCATGACAGCGCAGCGGCGTGCGGCTACGATCCTCGCCTGTTGCATCTGATTACCTGTTGGAGCCCTCGCATGACACCGTCCCGCCGCCGCCTTTTCGTGAATACCCTGCGCACCGGTGCGCTGCTCCTGGGCCTTGCGGCCGCGGGCCTGGCATCCGCCCAGCCCAAGCCGATCCGGCTGCTGGTGGGCTTTCCCGCTGGGGGCGGCACCGACGCCATCGCGCGCACCCTGGCCGACAAGCTCAAGGACGAGCTGGGCACGTCGGTGGTAGTGGAGAACAAGCCTGGGGCGGGCGGCCAGATCGCGGCCCAGACGCTCAAGGCCGGCCCGGCGGATGGCACGGTGTTGTTTCTGACCCACGACCACACCATCTCCATCCTGCCCCAGGTCGTGAAGAACGCCGGCTTCGACCCTGCGCGTGACTTCATCCCCGTGGTCGGCATCGCAACCTTCGTGAATGCCTTCGCGGTCTCGGGCGGCACGCCCGCCAAGTCGTTCAATGAATACGTCACCTGGGTCAAGACCGCCGGTGGTGGCAAAGGTGCGGTGGGCATTCCCGCGCCGGCATCCACCCCTGAATTTCTCGTGAAACTGGTCGGCGGCAAGTTCGGCATCGACCTGGTGTCGGCCCCCTACCGCGGCAGCGCGCCCATGATGGCCGACATGCTGGGCAACCAGATCGGCGCCGGCGTGGCCTCCATCCCCGACTTCATCGAGAACCACAAGGCCGGCAAGGTGCGCGTGGTGGCCGTGCTGGGCAAGAACCGCCAGGCCGCCATGCCCGATGTGCCGACCTTCGACGAACTGGGCCTCAAGGGCTTCGAGGACCTGCCGTACTACGGCATCTATGCGCCCACGGGCACGCCGCAGAAGTTCGTCACGGACTTCTCGAACGCCGTGGCCAAGGTGATCGCCATGCCCGAGGTGCGCGACCACCTCACCGCCATGGGCCTGACCGTGGGGCACATGTCGCCCACACAGTTCGCCGCGCGCGAAAAGGCCTACACCGCCGCCTGGACCAGGATCATCAAGGATACCGGCTTCGTGGCCCAGTAGTCCCGTCTGCGCAGGCCGGCTCCTACCTCCCCTATGCCCACCGCCCGCCTGCCAGCGCACTGGCTGCAGTCCCGCTTCCTGCCCTTGCTGGTGGGGCTGGTCAGCGGCGCGCTGGCCATGCTGCTGGCCTGGCTGGTGATCGGCATCTCGCACACCAAGGCGCGCACCGAGGTCGTGGCCCGCGCGCAAAGCCATCTGCTCGAAATCCGTGACCGGCTGGACCGCCAGCTGCAGAGCACGCTGTCGGTGCCCGAGACGGTTGCTGCCTTCGTGGCGGCGCAGGGCCATATGTCACCCGAGATCTTCGCCACGGTGGTGGGGCGGCTGCTGGAGAGCCAGCGCAACATCCGCAACCTGGCGCTGGCGCCGGACAATGTCATCAGCGACGTCTACCCGCGCCTGGGCAACGAGAAGGCCCTGGGCTTGCGCTACCTGGACAACCCGCAGCAACGCAGCGCGGTGGAGCGCGCCATCCAGACCCGGCGCACGGTGGTGGCCGGCCCCATCCCGCTGGTACAGGGCGGGCTGGGCATCGTGAGCCGCACGCCGGTGTTCCTGCCGGTGGCACCGGGCACCACCGGCGTGGCCGAGCCGCGCTACTGGGGCATCGTCTCGCTGGCCGTGAATGCCGACACGCTGTTCACCGACGTGGGACTCCATGCCGACCAGATGGGCTTCCAGGTGGCCGCGCGCGGCCTCGATGCCATGGGTGCCCAGGGCGCGGTGTTCGTGGGCCGGGCCGGTCTGTTCGATGAAAAGCCGGTCACGCTCGACGTGCCCTTGCCCGGGGGCGGCAGCTGGATCCTGGGCGCCGTGCCGGTGGGCGGCTGGGGGGCCGCAGGCGGCGCACCCACGCTGATCGTGGCGCTGTCCTATGTGTTCGCACTGCTCCTGGGCCTGCTCACCGCCTGGCTGGTCCGCGCGCACCAGCAGGTGCTGGCGCTGGCCAGCCACGACCGCCTGACCGGCCTGCCCAACCGCCGCCTGTTCGAGGACCGGCTGTCGCAGGCCGTGCTTGCCGCCTACCGCGACCGCCGTGCCGGGGCGCTGCTGCTGATCGACCTGGACGGTTTCAAGTCCATCAACGACACCAAGGGCCATGGCTGCGGCGACCAGGTGCTGGTGCGCGTGGGCCAGCGGCTGGCGGGCCTGGCGCGGGCCAATGACACGGCGGCCCGCCTGGGGGGCGACGAATTCGCGCTGGTGCTCAACGCGGTGTCGTCGCCCGAGGCCGCGATGGAGGTGGCCCAGCGCGTGATCGCCGACATGGGGGCGCCGATCGGGCTGGACAACGGGGAACATGTGGCCATTGGCGCCAGTGTGGGTGTCGCCGTGTTCCAGGGCGATGCGGCCGAACCCCTGCCCGCGCTCATCGACCGGACCGACCAAGCCCTCTACGCCAGCAAGCGCGGCGGCAAGGGCATGGCCACGCTGGCAGCGTCGGCCGATTTGCATACCTACAGCACCCAGACGCTCAACGGTCCCGCCCAGCGCTGAATCCATCCGAGCGGATGGTGCAGGTGCAACAGCTGGATGGTGCTGCAGCCAGCCGGGAGGAATGTGTAAAAACAGGTGGCCTGGACCGTGAAATTCCTGAAAATGGCGCCACTTAATGATGATGTGCCACTTCCTGGATTGGTCACGATGAAGAAGTTTCCACGCCTTTCCAAGCTGGCCCGGCGCCTGGCGCTGTCCGGGCTGCTGGTGTCGGGTTCGGCTGCGGTGCACCCGGCGCCCGCCGTTGGTGCCGGGTTGGCGCCCGGACACAAGACTACACAGTCGTCCGCTTCGCACTACGCGCGCTGGCAGGCCAGCATGGATGCCTTTGCCGCATCCGACAAGGCCCAGGCACCGGCCGAGGGCGGCGTGCTCTTCGTGGGCAGCTCCACCATCCGCCTGTGGGCCCAGTTGCCCCAGGATTTCCGCGACGTGCCGGTGCTCATCAACCGCGGCTTCGGCGGTTCCACCATGGCCGACTGCCAGTACTTCGTCAAGCAACTGGTGCTGCAGTACCGGCCGCGTCAGGTGTTTGTCTACGCGGGTGACAACGACCTGGCCGAAGGCCGGTCTCCGCAGCAGGTGCTCGAAAGCTTCGAAGGCTTTGTCGCCGCCGTGCGCGCCGAGCTGCCCGACACCCGCATTGCCTACATCTCCATCAAGCCCAGTCCCCTGCGCGCCGAGCTGATGCCCAGGGCGCGCGAGGCCAATGCCCTGCTGGCGGAGTATGTGCGCACCTTGCCCAACAGCGACTACATCGACATCTTCACGCCCATGCTGGGGATGGATGGCGCCCCCCGGGCCGAACTGTTCGGCCCCGACCGGCTGCACATGAGCGATGCCGGCTACCGGCTGTGGCGCTCTGTGATCGCCGATTACGTGGGGCGCGGCCAGGCCACCCTGCAGGCCGGCGCAGACAAGCCAGCGAAGAAGGGCGTGGACACACCCACCGCAGCGCCGGTGGCCATTCCCGCGGCTGCCGCCGTCCAGGTCAGCACCGGGCGTTGATGCGCCCGGCTCAGCCCGGTATGGGGTTGGCCTTGGTCTGATCGTGCGGGGCCGGCTGCACCGCTGTGCGGGCAGGCGCGGGCGCGGGTGGATACATCGGCGGGCGCCTCTGGCCGGGCGCCAACATGGCCGGTGGCGTGGTGTCCTCCTTCTGGTGCCGTTCCAGCCACAGGGTCGCGCGCGCCACCGCATGGAGCACCGCGAACGAGGCTGCCAGCAGTGCCAGGTCGGTGCCCCAAGGGCGGTCGTACTTTGCCCCCAGTCCCACCAGCACCACCAGCACCAGCACCAGGTGCGCGCAGAACACCGGCAGCGAGGCCGAGCCCAATGTCTCCAGCCAGCGCTGGCGCGGCATGCGGGCTGCCAGGCGGGGGCCGTAGTGGATGGTGAGCAGCACCAGCACGAACACATTGATCATGCGCATGGGCCCCAGCGCCCATTTGTCGAACCAGGGGTTGAATACGGCGTAAGGTCCCTCGGGGTGGAAGGGAATCTGGCCGACCAGATGCCGCCAGCCCATCAAGAAGAGGGCCAGGGCCAGCGCCGCCAGTACCGACCAGCGCGGGAAGGCAAAGGCTGGCGCGTTCGGATCGTTGCGCGTGGCGCCCATCCACAGCCCCAGCATCCACAGGAACTGCCAGCTCCACATCACGAAGGCCCCGGTCTCGTTGAAGGGCACGGGCAGCGGCACCAGGGCGCTCACCCCGTCGTACACCCAGCGTGAGAGCCCGAACTGCGCCAGCAGCCACACCAGCCCGCTCACAGCCATCACCGGGCGCCAGCCCCAGACGAAGGCGATGACCATCACCCAGGGGCTGGCCAGCATGAAGAGCACGTACAGCGGCAGGATGTCCAGCAACGGCGGCTCATAGAGCAGCAGCAAGCCGCCCACCAGGGCTGTGAACGGCTGCTTGACGTAGAAGTTCAGCAGATCCACCACCGCCGGCTGCTCGATGCGGATGCCGATGAAGGCGATCACCGTGAACAGGAACAGCAGCAGCGCCGCGTGGCAGGAGTAGATCTTCAGCGCCCGGCGCCAGAAGGCATGGTGCATCTCCGCCACGCTCTTGCGCCAGGCCACCCGGCCATAGACCATGCCCGCCATGTAGGCCGACAGCAGCACGAAGCCTTCCGCCGCGGAGACGTAGCCGAAAGGCTGGCCCAGGGGTGACGTGAGCCGCGTGGGCAGGTGCGTCACCGTCATCAGCAGCAGCATCAGCCCCCTGACGGCATCGATCTCCCAACTGCGGGCGCTGGCGGGGGGCATGGCAGTGGTGCCTCAGGCGAGGGTACGCACTTTCGGCTCGCGGTCCCACTGGCGCGTCTGCGCGGCCGCGATGAAGGCCTTGCTGTCCTTGGGATCTACCACGCCTGCGTCGGGCTCCACGCCGCCCGCCTGCAGGATCGCGCGCGTGCCTTGGCATGCGGCAATCGCCTTGAGGTGACCGAAGGCATCGCGGAACCAGTCCACGGCTGCGGCCTCGCGCGCCAGCTTCTGCCCCATCTCTGGCGACAGGATGGAAGCCACGGCATCGAACACCGTGGACGGCGTGCCGGCCAGCTGGCCATCGGCCGGCAGGCGGCTGCCATCGTCCATCACAGCGCCGCCCACCTTGGGCGCGACGATCTTCACCGTGGCGCCGGCTTTCTCGATGGCCTTGCGCAGCGCGGCCACCGATTTGGCGTTGGAGCCGTCGTCCACCAGCAGGCCCACGCAGCGGCCCTCCAGCGTGGGCTTCATGCGGTCGATGATGCGCAGTGCAGGCGACAGCGGCAGGTCCTGGGGCTTGACGGCCGCCGGTGGCTTGGGCGGCATGGCTTCCATGCCCAGGCCATCGGCCACACGCTGGGCCAGGGCAGCATCCACATGCTGCAGATGGCCCACCACGGCCTCGCGCACATGCACCGTGGCCACCTTGGAGAGTTCGAACACGATGGCCGAGGCGATGTGCGATTGCTCCAGCTCGCTCTGGCTGCGAAAGAACATGCGCGCCTGGCTGTAGTGGTCGGCAAAGCTCTCGGCCCGGATGCGGCCCTTGGCGCCTTCGTCAGCCGGTTCGGCAAAATGCCGGAAGCCCTGCGCCAGCGATGCGCGCGGCGTATCGCCCTGCAGGCTGCTGGGCTCGTAGTTCACACGGCCCTTGGGCACATTCATCTGCATGTGGCCGTCGCGCTGCATGTTGTGGAATGGGCACTTGGGCGCATTCACCGGGATCTGCGCGAAATTGGGCCCGCCCAGGCGCGACAGCTGCGTGTCCAGGTACGAGAACAGCCGACCCTGCAGCAGCGGGTCGTTCGAGAAATCCACGCCCGGCGGCACGTTGGCCGGGCAGTAGGCCACCTGCTCGGTCTCGGCAAAGAAGTTGTCGGGCCAGCGGTTGAGCACCATGCGGCCGATGGTCTTGAGCGGCACCAGCTCCTCGGGAACGAGCTTGGTCGGATCCAGGTGGTCGAAGGGGAAGGTGGCCGCTTCTTCCTCGGTGAACAGCTGCACGGCGAAGTCCCATTCAGGGTAGTTGCCGGCCTCGATGGCCTCGAAAAGGTCGCGCCGGTGGAAATCGTTGTCCGCCGCCTGCAGCTTCACCGCCTCGTCCCACACCGTGGACTGGATACCCAGCCTGGGCCGCCAGTGGAACTTCACGAAGGTGCTTTGGCCCTCGGCGTTGATGAGCCGGAACGAGTGCACGCCAAAGCCTTCCATCGTGCGCAGGCTGCGCGGAATGGTGCGGTCGCTCATGGCCCACATCACCATGTGCAGGGTTTCGGGCATCAGCGAGACAAAGTCCCAGAAGGTGTCGTGCGCGCTGCCGGCCTGCGGGTAGCCGCGGTCAGGCTCCATCTTCACGGCATGCACGAGGTCGGGGAACTTCATCGCGTCCTGGATGAAAAACACCGGGATGTTGTTGCCCACGATGTCCCAGTTGCCCTCCTGCGTGTAGAGCTTCACGGCGAAGCCGCGCACGTCGCGCGGCGTGTCCACCGAGCCGGCACCGCCGGCCACGGTGGAAAAGCGGGTGAACACGGGCGTCTGCACGCCCACTTCGGTGAGCACGCGGGCGGTGGTGTATTTCTCCAGCGATTCGGTCAGCTCGAAATAGCCGTGCGCCGCCGTGCCACGGGCATGGACGATGCGCTCGGGAATGCGCTCATGGTCGAAGTGCGTGATCTTCTCGCGCAGGATAAAGTCTTCGAGCAGCGTGGGGCCGCGCGGCGTGCTGCGCAGCGAATTCTGGTTGTCGGCGATCGGTATGCCCAGCTGGGTGGTCATGACCGGGTGCGCGCCGCCTGCCTGTTGTTGCAATTCGTCACCATTTCCGCGCTGCTCGGTGGCAGTGGGGAATGGACGTGTCTTGGCCGCAGGGCTGCGGCTGGCGGGGGATTTGGCCATGGATTCTCCGAGATGGGTGGTGCGGGTGGGTTCTCCTCCCATCTTTCTGCGGTGCTGCCCGCAAGCGGGTAGGACCATGAGCCGTTTTGCTGTCGGCCGCGCAAAATGGCCAGGGGCGTGAACTGATGCACGCCACGGACACGTAAGTGCTTGCAACGCAGGTCTCCATGCCATGCCGTTTTGTTACGCTTGCCAGTTCCTTTGGAGGGGATCGCGTGAAAGCCAAGAACTGGATGTTTGCCGCCGGCCTGTCGCTGGCGACCCTGGGGGCCATGGGCACGGCCCATGCCCTGCAGATAACGAGCCTGTCCCCCCAGGGCGAGGTGGCGCGTGTGCGCCAGGTCGTGGTCAAGTTCGATGCGGCCGCTGTCAACTTCGGCGACCCCAAGGCACCGGCGCCGCTGACCCTGAGCTGCAGCGATGCCGCCGCGACCAAGGGCAATGGACGCTGGACGGGCGAAAAGGAGTGGGTGTTCGACTTCGAGAACGACCTGCCCCCCGGCGTGCGCTGTACCACCGCCGCCAAGGCCGGCTTCAAGTCGGCTGCGGGCACGGCGCTCACCGGCACCACCAGCTTCCAGTTCAACACCGGCGGACCCTTCGTGCAGAACATGCGCCCCGGCACCTACCAGGAGATCGACGAAGAGCAGGCTTTCGTGCTGCAGCTCAACGGGCCGGCCACGCTGGACAGCATCAAGGCCAACACCTGGTGCGCGCTCGATGGCGTGGGTGAGAAAGTGCCGGTGCGTCTCATCGAAGGCAGCCAGCGCGACGAGATCCTCAAATCCCAGGGCCTGGACAAGCGGGCCGCCCAGCAGCCCCTGCAGTTCGCCACCCTGGCCTGCAACCGGCGCCTGACCTCCGGCTCGCGCATGCAGTTCGTCTTCGGCAAGGGCGTGGCCACCCCGAGCGGCGTGGCCAATGCGGTCGAAAAACGCTTTGCCTACAAGGTGCGCGAGCCCTTCTCGGCCGAGTTCAATTGCGAGCGCGAGAACGCCCAGGCCGCCTGCCTGCCGATCCGCCCGATGAGCCTGTCCTTCAACGCCCCCCTGGCGCGCAAGCTGGCGGCCGGCATCCGCCTCAAGTCGGGCAAGGAAACGGTCAAGCCGCAGCTTGAAGGCGGAGCCGACGAGGACAAGAACCCCGACTCCGTGGTCACCAGCCTGCAGTTCCCCGCCCCGCTGGCCGAGAACACCCAGTTCACCATCGAGTTGCCCAAGGACTTCAAGGATGCCTCGGGCCGCGCCCTGCGCAATGCCGACAGCTTCCCGCTCAAGGTGGCCACGGGCGGCAGGCCGCCGCTGGCCAAGTTCGCGGCCGCGCCCTTCGGCATCGTCGAGCGCTTTGCCGAAGGCCCCGAGGGCCCGGCATTGCTGCCCGTCACCCTGCGCAATGTGGAGGCGGCCCTCAAGGTGCAAGGCCTGCAGGCAGGTACGGGTACGCCCGCGGCCCCCGCCGGCAAGGTGAGCACCCTGCGGCCCACCAGCGATTCGGACATCATTGCCTGGTTCCGCAAGGTCAAGCGCTACGACAACTACAACGTGGCCCGCGAGGAGGCGCGCCGCGACACCAAGGGCCCGCTGCCCAAGGTGATCGACGACGACCGGGACTATGTGCAGTCGCGCATGGTCTCCCTGCTCGGCGGTCAAAGCGGTGTGAAGACGCTGGAGTTGCCCAAGCCGACGAACAACGACCCGCGCCCCTTCGAGGTGGTGGGCATTCCGCTGGCGCCGGGATTCCATGTGGTGGAAATCGCCTCGAAACTGCTCGGCGCCTCGCTGCTCGACGAGCGCCATGGCGATGCCCGAACCATGTACGTGCGCACTTCCGCCCTGGTGACCAACCTGGGCGTGCACTTCAAGCTCGGCCGCGAAAACGCACTGGCCTGGGTGACCAGCCTGGACAAGGGCCAGCCCGTGGCCGGCGCCACGGTGCGCGTTTCCGACTGCACGGGCCGTGAACTGGCCACCGGCACCACCAATGCCCAGGGCGTGGCCAGCTTGGAAGGCCTGTCATCGGATCCCGAGCAGTGCGGTGAAGAAGGCGAGCGTGCCTACTTCGTCAGCGCCCGCAGCAAGGGCGCTGACGGCGTGGAGGACATGGCCTTCACCTGGAGCGACTGGCAGCGCGGCATCGAACCCTGGCGCTTCAATGTGCCCACCAGCAGCGAACCCAACCCCGACGAGCGCGCCCACACCATCTTCGACCGCACCCTGTTCCGTGCGGGCGAGACCGTGTCGATGAAGCACCTGCTGCGCACCGAGACGCGCAAGGGCTTCGACATCCCCGAGAGCCGGCCCGCCGCGCTGGTGATCACCCACGTCGGCAGCGGCCAGCAGTACACCCAGCCCCTGGCCTGGCGCAGCACGGCCACGGGCGGCTTCAGCGCAGAGAGCAGCTTTGCCGTGCCGCCTGCGGCCAAGCTGGGCATGTACTCGGTCGAACTGCGCAATGCCGGCGGCAGTGAGCGCAGCTTCAGCTCGGGCCAGTTCCGTGTGGAAGAGTTCCGCCTGCCGGTGCTCGAAGGCCGCATCGCGCCCAGCGACAAGAAGGCCCTGGTGCGCGTGCGCTCCGTGCCCACCGACGTGCAGATCAACTACGTGGCCGGCGGCGGCGCGGCCAACCTGCCGGTGCGCGTGTCGGCCATGGTGCGCGGCAAATCGCTGCAGTACAACGATTTCGACGCCTTCAGCTTCAACCCGCCGCGCAAGCGCGGCCAGGGCAACAGCGGCAACAGCGACGACGAGGAGGCCGCCGCCAGCCAGGACAGCCGCGTCATCGCCGACAAGCTGGCCGTGACCCTGGACCGCAATGGCGCCGGCAAGCTCACCATCGAGAACGTGCCCCAGGCGCGCCAGCCCCAGGACCTGGTGATGGAGGCCACCTACGCCGATCCCAACGGCGAGGTGCAGACCCTGCGCAGCACGCAGACCGTGTGGCCCGCGGGCGTGGTGGCCGGCATCAAGACCGAAGGCTGGGTCTCGGCCAAGCAGAAGATCCGCTTCCAGGCGCTGGCGCTGCAGCACAACGGCTCCGTTGCGGCCGACGTGCCCCTGCAGGTCAAGGCCGTGGCGCGCATCACCACCACCACGCGCAAGCGCATGGTGGGCGGCTTCTACAGCTACGACAACCAGACCGAGACCAAGGACCTGGGCACCGTGTGCAGCGGCAAGAGCGACAGCCGGGGCCTGCTGCTGTGCGAGTCCAAGCTCGACGAAGCCGGCGAGGTGGAGCTGGTGGCCATTGCCAGCGACCGCGACGGCAACACCAGCGAGGCTGCGTCCTCGGTCTGGGTCACGCGCCAGGGCGAGCTCTGGTTCGGCGGCGAGGACCACGACCGCATCGACCTGCTGCCCGAGAAGAAGAACTACCAGCCCGGCGAGACCGCCAAGTTCCAGGTGCGCATGCCGTTCCGCTTCGCCACCGCCCTGGTGGCGGTGGAGCGCGAGGGCATCATCGACACGCGCGTGGTGCAGCTCAACGGCCAGGACCCGACCATCGAGCTCAAGATCGAGGACAGCTGGGGCCCCAATGTCTACGTGAGCGTGCTGGCCCTGCGCGGGCGCCTGCGTGACGTGCCCTGGTACAGCTTCTTCACCTGGGGCTTCAAATCGCCGCGCGAGTGGTGGAACTCGTTCTGGTACGAGGGCAAGGAATACCAGGCCCCCACGGCCATGGTCGACCTCTCCAAGCCCGCCTTCCGCCTCGGCCTGGCCGAGATCCGCGTGGGCACCAAGGCGCACCAGCTCGACGTCAAGGTCGTGGCCGACAAGGAGAGCTATGCCGTGCGCGGCAAGGCCCAGGTCACCATCACCGCCACCCTGCCCAATGGCAAGCCCGCGGCCAATGCCGAGGTGGCCCTGGCGGCCGTGGACCAGGCGCTGCTGGAGCTGATGCCCAACACCAGCTGGAACCTGCTCGAAGCCATGCTGCAGCGGCGCAGCTGGGGCGTGCAGACCTCGACCGCGCAGATGGAGATCATCGGCCGGCGCCACTACGGCAAGAAGGCCGTGCCCGCGGGCGGCGGCGGCGGTCGCGCGCAGACGCGCGAGTTGCTGGAGACCCTGCTTCTGTGGGAGCCCGCGCTCAAGCTCGACGCCAACGGCCAGGCCAAGGTGACGGTGCCCCTGAACGATGCGCTCACCACCTTCAAGATCGTGGCTGTGGCCGATGCCTCAGTGGGCCTGTTCGGCACTGGCAGCACCAGCATCCGCGCCACGCAGGACCTGCAGATCATCAGCGGCCTGCCGCCGCTGGTGCGCGAGGACGACCAGTTCCGCGCCCACCTCACGCTGCGCAACACCACCAAGGCAGCCATGAAGGTCGAGGTGTCGCCCCGCGCCACGCTGCTGGACCTGAAGCCCCAGACCATCGACATCCCCGCGGGCGAGTCGCGCGAGGTGGCCTGGAGCGTGACGGCGCCGGCCCAGCTGGCGCAGACCCGCTCCGAAGCCATCCTCTGGGAGATCGATGCCAAGGACACGGTGAGCGGCGCGCGCGATGCGCTCAAGGCACGCCAGCGCATCATCCCGGCCATACCGCTCACGGTACAGCAGGCCACACTGGTGCAGGTGGACGGCAGCTTCAACCTGGACGTGAACCCACCGGCCGATGCGCTGCCCGGCCGCGGCGGCCTGAAGATGTCGCTGCAGCCCAAGCTGGCCGAAGGCCTGCCCGGCGTGCGCGACTGGTGGGCCAACTACCCGTTTGCCTGCCTGGAGCAAAAGACCAGCAAGTCGGTGGGCATGCGCGATGGCAAGCTCTGGCAGACCGTGGTGGCCCAACTGCCCACCTACCTGGACAGCGATGGCCTGGCCAACTACTTCCCACCGCGCGACGGAGATGCCAACCGCGGCAGCGACACCCTCACGGCCTACCTGCTGGCGGCCACGCACGAGGCCTCCAGCATCGACCCGGCCTTCGCGCTGCCCGACGAGGCCCGCGCGCCCATGGAGCGCGGCCTGATCGCCTTCGTCGAAGGCCGCATCCAGCGCGAGTTCTGGAGCCCGCGCAAGGACCTGGACATGCGCAAGCTCGCCGCCATCGAGGCCCTGTCGCGCTATGGCAAGGCCCAGGGCCGCATGGTCAGCAGCATCACCATTGCGCCCAACCAGTGGCCCACGCACTCGGTGATCGACTGGGTCAATGTGCTGCGCCGCGTGGCCGATGTGCCCGAACGCGACAAGCGCCTGGCCGAGGCCATGCAGATCCTGCGCAGCCGCCTGTCCTTCCAGGGCACCAAGGCCCTCTTCAGCACCGAGCAGGACGACTACTGGTGGTGGCTGATGCAGAACGGCGACGTGAACACCGCGCGCCTGATCCTGGCCGTGATGGACGACCCGGCCTGGAAGGACGACATGGGCCGCTTGGCCAACGGCTTCATCAGCCGCCAGCAGGGCGGCGCCTGGCACACCACCACGGCCAACCTCTGGGGCGGCCTGGCGCTGGAGAAGTTCTCGGCCAAGTTCGAGGCCACGCCCGTCGCGGGCAGCACCAAGGCCACCATGGGGGCCAACAGCGCCAGCGTGGACTGGAGCAAGGTCGAGCGCATCAAGACCGCGGATGCCAGCGGCGCCGCGCACCAGACCACCTGGTTCGGCGCGCCGGCGGCGCCCGGCAACCTGCGCAACAACGGCATGTTCCTGCCCTGGGCGGCAGCGGGCGGCAAGGAGAGCCTGTCCGTCGCCCACCAGGGCACGGGCAAGCCCTGGCTCACGCTGCAGTCGGTGGCGGCCATCCAGCTCAAGGCGCCGTTCGCGGCCGGCTACGCCATCAAGAAGACCGTCACCCCGGTGGAGCAGGCCAACAAGTCGCTGCCCGCCGGCCAGTACACGCGCGGCGATGTGCTGCGCGTGACGCTGGAGGTCAACGCCAGCGCCGACATGACCTGGGTCGCCATCACCGACCCCGTGCCCGGCGGCGCCACCATCCTGGGCAGCGGCCTGGGCCGGGATTCCGAGATCGCCACCCAGGGCGAAAAGCGCAGCGGCAGCGGCTGGCCGGCGTTCGAGGAGCGCAGCTTCGAGTCCTTCCGCAGCTACTACCAGTACCTGCCCAAGGGCACGGTGAAGATGGAGTACACCGTGCGCCTGAACAACGTGGGCGACTTCGCGCTGCCCCCAAGCCGCGTGGAAGCCATGTACGCGCCCGAGATGTTCGGCGAGTTCCCCAACGCCCGCGTGAAGGTCGAGGCCGCCAAGTGACATCCCCGGGGGCAGCGGCCATGAACGCCAGCGTCTTCGTCGAACTGCGGTTCTGGCTGCTGGTCGTCTTTTCGCTGGTGCTGCCCGCCGGCATCTACGCGGCGCTGCTGCGCACCCGCGCCATCTCGCGCCTGGCGGTGCTGGGCTTCGGCATTGCGCTGGTGCTGATTGCCGGGGTCGATGTCTACCTGCTGCAGAGCATGGCGGCGCTGGCCCGGCAGACGCTGTCGGCGGCCGATGATGCGGTGTTCGCCTCCGAGGTGTCGATTGCGCTCTACGTGCTGCCGGCCGTGTTCGGCGGTATCGGCGTGAACCTGATTTCGCATGTGCTGCTGCACCACCTGACCGAGGCCGAGAAACGCTTCGAGCGGGAGCATCCCGGTGGCTGATCGAGCCCTTTGGTGGCGCCGTCTGGCGTTGGCCTTGGCGGCCGCAGCGGTGCTGCCCGCCCATGCCATCCCCAGCTTCACCGAGGTGCGCCAGGACTTCAAACCCTCGGACACCCTGGTCCTATCGCAGGAAGGCGAGATCGTGCAGCGCCTGCGCACCGATTCCACGGTGCGCCGCGGCCAGTGGGTGCCGTTGGCGGATATCTCGCCCGCGCTGCGCACGGCCCTGGTGCTCAGCGAGGACAAGCGCTTCTACGAGCACAGCGGGGTGGACTGGCGCGCCGCCTCGGCGGCCGCCTGGGGCAACCTGTGGAACCAGCGCACGCGCGGCGCCAGCACCATCACCATGCAGTTGGCCGGCCTGCTCGACGGCGACTGGCGCCAGGGCCCGGGCGGGCGCAGCGTGGTGCAAAAGCTCGGCCAGACCGTGGCCGCCCAGGTGCTGGACCGCCGCTGGCGCAAGGACCAGGTGCTGGAGGCGTATCTCAACCTGGTGCCCTTCCGCAGCGAGCTGGTAGGCATCGAGGCGCTGAGCCGCACCCTGTTCGGCAAGGCCGCGCACGGCCTGGACGACCGCGAGGCCGCCGTGGCCGCTGCGCTGGTGCGTGCCCCCAATGCCCGGCCCGGCCTGGTGGCGCAGCGCGCCTGCGGCGTGCTGCGCGAGATGCAGCGGCGCCCCGGCCAGGCCGCAGCCCAGGTGGACTGCGATGCGCTGGACCTGTTCACCACCGCGGCCCTGCAGCGCCGGGCCTTTGACGCCAGCGAGGGCATCGCGCCGCATTTCGCACGCTACCTGCTGCGCCAGCAGGCGGCTGCGGGCAAGGCGGTGGCCGAACGCGTGGACAGCAGCTTGCGTGCCCCGCTGCAGCGCTTTGCGGTGCAGACCCTGGCCCAGCACCTGCGCGAGCTGCAGGGCCGCAACGTCGAGGACGGTGCTGTGCTGGTGCTCGACAACGCCACGGGCGCCGTGCTCGCCTGGGTCGGCTCGTCGGGCCAGCTCAGCCAGGCCGGCGAGGTCGATGGCGTGCTCGCGCTGCGCCAGCCGGGCTCCACGCTCAAGCCCTTCCTGTATGCACAGGCGATTGCCGAGCGCCGGCTGACTGCGGCCTCGCTGGTGGATGATTCACCGGCCCACATCGCCACGGCCAGCGGCCTCTACATCCCGCAGAACTACGACCGCCAGTTCAAGGGCTGGGTCTCTGCGCGCACGGCGCTGGCCGCCTCGCTCAACGTGCCGGCCGTGCGCACCCTGGTCATGGTCACGCCCGATGCCTTCCACCGCCAGCTCGGTGCCCTGGGACTGCCGCTGCGCGAAAGCGGTGACTACTTCGGCTACAGCCTGGCCCTGGGCAGCCCCGAGGTGCCGCTCTTGCACCTGACCAATGCCTTCCGCACCCTGGCCAACGGCGGCAGCCGCGGGCCGGTGCGCGTGTGGCCGGGCCAGCCGGGTGCCGCAACGGTGCGCGCCATCGATGCGGGCGCGGCCTTCATCGTGGGCGACATCCTGTCCGACGGCAATGCGCGCTCGCGCACCTTCGGCACCGACAGCGTGCTCGCCACGCGCTTCTGGTCGGCCGTGAAGACCGGCACCAGCAAGGACATGCGCGACAACTGGGCCGTGGGCTGGTCCGCGCGCTACACGGTGGGCGTGTGGGTGGGCAACGCCAGCGGCGCCGCCATGCACGACGTGAGCGGCACCAGCGGCGCCGCGCCCATCTGGGCCGCGGTGATGGGCTTTCTGCATGCGCGCGAGCCCAGCCGCGCGCCGGCCGCGCCCAAAGGCCTGGTACGCCAGGCGGTGCAGTTCGGCGCCCTGCAGGCGGCGCAGGAGGGAGCGGCACCGCTGCCGCTGGAGGCGGCGCGCGAGGAATGGTTCGTCCCCGGCACCCAGCAGGCGCGCTTTGCCATCGACCCAGGGCCGGCCGACGAACCCCAGGTGGCAAAGCGCGGTGCCAGGCCCTTGCGCGCCGCGCCCGCCGCAGCGGATGCGGCCGACGAACCGACCTCGGCGCGCATCCTGGCGCCGGTGCCGGGCACCATCATCGCGCTTGATCCCGACATTCCGCCCGAGCGCCAGCGCCTGCAGTTCGTGGCCAGCGGCGGCCGCGACCTGCGTTGGCGCATCGACGGGCGCGAGCAGGGGCGTGGTACCCGCTCGGCCTGGCCACCCTGGCCCGGGCGCCACCAGCTGGAACTGGTGGACGCGCGCGGCAAGGTGCATGACACGCTGCAGTTCGAAGTGCGCGGCGCGGGTGTGCGGGCGGCCGGTGCCAGCCCGCCAGCGCACCGATAAATGGCGCAAAAACCCTGCCTTTTCGCGCTATGCCTGGATTACGGGCAACGTTACACTGTGTTGCAAATGACCGGGTCTGCATGACGCCTGCCCCGCAACGCACGCTTGTCCATGCACTTTTCCCGCCAGTTTTTCTCCCACAGGCTGATCTGGCTGGCCCTGCTGGTGTCCCTGGGCATCGGCCTGCTATTTGCCCGCACGATCTGGACCATGCGGGAAGACAGCTGGGACTATGCCAGCCGCACCAATGCCAACCTTGCGAGCACGCTGGAGCGCAGCATCGGCGACTCGATCCGCTCGCTCGATGAATCGCTCAAGGGCGTGGTGGCGGGGCTTGAGCGCCCTGAGGTGATGGCCCTGCCGCCCGAGATCCGCAGCGGCGTGCTGTTCGACAGCTCGCTGCAGGTGCCGGGTTCGGGCGCGGTGCTGGTGGCCGATGCCCAGGGCAAGCTGGTGCTGCACTCTTCCACGCTGACCCCGCACGCGGCCAACTTTGCCGACCGCGACTATTTCCTGGCGCTCTCGAAGAACCCGGGGCAGGGCCTGCACGTCGGCCGCCCCGTGCCTTCGCGCATGAGCGGGCTGGCCATCCTCCCCCTCACCCGGGCCTACCACCACCCTGACGGGTCCTTTGCCGGCGTGGTGGTGGGGGCCATCCGCCTGAGCTACTTCGACGGGCTCTTCGGCTCGCTCGACCTGGGGGCCGGCAGCAGCGTGGACCTGTACCGCATGGATGGGCTGCCCATTTCGCGCTTTCCGCGCGCCGAGGACGACACCTATGCCAGCATTGCCGGCACGGCGGCCCTGGCCCGGCTGCAGGCCGCCCCCGTGGGCACCGATACCGACGACCCCGTGGGCAGCAGTGGCGCGCGCCAGCTCCAGGCCTGGAAGCATGTGGGCAGCTACCCCCTGGTCGTGAACGTGGCGCAGTCCGGCAACACGGTGCTGGCCAAGTGGCAGCGCAGCGCCTGGGCGCTCGGGGTGTTCGCGGCGCTGCTGATGGCGGGGTGCGTGGGCCTGGCCACGCTGTTCGTGCGCGAACTGCAGCGCCGCCAGGCCGTGAGCGCCGAACTGCGCGCGGCCGAGCGCGAGCGGCAGACCATCCTCGACAACCTGCCCTCGCTGGTGAGCTACTGGGATGCGGACCTGAACAACCGCTTTGCCAACAGCGCCTACGACACCTGGTTCGGCAGGCCGCCCGACCAGATGCGCGGCCGGCATTGCCGCGACCTGCTGGGCCCGGCCCAGTACGCCATGTGCGAGCCCTTCGTGCGCAGCGCGCTGCGTGGCGAGCGCCAGCTCTTCGAGTGCACCGTGGCCGACAAGGCCGGTGTGCTGCGCCATGCCCTCATTTCGTACGTGCCCGACGTCGATGGCGATGCCGTGCGCGGCGTGTTCTCGCAGACCATCGACATCACCGACCGCAAACGCATGGAGGACCAGCTGTTCGAGGAGAAAGAGCGCATCCGGCTGACCCTGCAGGCCATCGGCGATGCCGTGATCTGCACCGATGCGCAGGGCCGCATCACCTACCTCAACCCGGTGGCCGAGCGCCTGACGGGCTGGCAGGCCTTCGACGCTGCAGGCAGTCAGGTGGATGCGGTCCTGCGCCTGCAGGCGCCGGACACGGACAGGCCTTTGCCCAGTACCCTGCACCGCGCCATGCAGGGCGATGCGCCCGATGCGCCCGTGCGGGGCGTGGTACAGCACCGCACCTCGGGGCAGCGTTTCGATGTCGAGGAGACGGCCCGCACCATCACCGACCGGCACGGCACGGTGACCGGCGCCGTGGCCGTGCTGCGCGACGTGACCGAAGCCGTGGCCATGCAGGCGCGCATGGCCCACCTGGCCCAGTACGACGCGCTGACCGACCTGCCCAACCGCCTGCTGCTGCAGGACCGTGCCCAGTTGGCGGTCGCCCATGCACGGCGCGATGGCCGCTGCCTGGCCGTGATGTACCTGGACCTGGACGGCTTCAAGGCCGTCAACGACCGGCTCGGGCACGACCTGGGCGACCGGCTGCTGGTGCAGTTCGCGCAGCGCCTGAAGGCCGCCGTGCGCGGGTCGGACACCGTCTGCCGCCAGGGCGGCGACGAGTTCGTGGTGCTGCTGCCGGGCCTGGACGGTGCGGAGGGCGCCTGCAGCGTGGCGCGCAAGATCCTGGCCGCCGCGGCCAGCCCCTACGAGCTCGGGGGGGAGGCGCTGTGCATCGGCCTGAGCGGTGGCATCGCCATGTTCCCCGAGCATGGCGCCAGCTTCGAAGAACTCACGCAGCATGCCGATGCCGCCATGTACGCCGCCAAGCGCGCAGGGCGGCTGCAGTTCATGCTCTACGCGGGCCCGGATGCCGCTCCGCAGCCGATCGGTCCGCCGGTGTCCGAGTAGGGCGCTGCTCAGCGCGGCCGGCGGCATGCGTCTATGCTCGGCGGTTCTGTCCGCTTTTCTCCTCGCCTTCCATGCATGCGCTCGCCCCGGTGTTGTTCGTCCTGATCTGGTCCACGGGATTTCTGGCAGGGCGCGGCGTAGCCAGCCATGCCGACCCGTTCTGGTTCCTGGCCTTGCGCTTTGCCTGCGTGGCCGCTGCCTTCATTGCGGCGGCGTTCTGGGTGCGGGCCGCCTGGCCGCGGGGCACGCAGCGCATCGCCATGCATCTTTTGGCCGGTGCGCTCATGAGCGGACTGTATCTGGGCCCGAGCTGGTGGGCCATGTCCAAGGGCCTGGCGGCGGGCATCATGTCGCTCATCGGCGCGCTGCAGCCGCTGTTCACCGCACTGCTGGCCGTGGCGGTGCTGGGCAGGCGGCTGTCGCCCAGTACCTGGGCGGGCCTGGCGCTGGGCTTTGGCGGCGTGGGCATGGTGCTGCTGCCGCGCCTGCAGGCAGCCGATGCAAGCGCCCTGTCGCTGCCCGTGGTGCTGGTCGCGGCGGGCAGCATCTTCTCGTTGACCATCGGCTCCATGGTGCAGAAATCGCCGCTGGCGGCCGGCGACGACCTGCGCAGCGCCAGTGCGGTGCAGAACATCGGCGCGGTGGCCGTGCTGCTGGCCATGGCCTTCACGGTCGGCCAGCCGAACTGGGACAACTCGGCCGCACTCTGGGGCTACCTGGCGTTCTCGGTGCTGGTGCTGTCCATCGGCGGGGCCACGCTGCTGATCTGGCTCATGCGCCAGGGCGAGGCCACGCGCACCACAGCGCTGTTGCTGGCCGTGCCGCCGCTGTCGGCGCTCCAGGCCTGGCTCATCTTCGGTGAGACGCTCTCGCCCATCCAGCTCGTGGGCTTCGTGGTGGCCATCGCCGGGGTTGCACTGGCGCGCCGCTGACGCCGCCGTGCAAAAATTTCAACGCACGCGCAAAAGCCTTCATCCCGCCCTTGGCGGGGCACGGCTACGATGTGCGCCATCCATAACAAGGGGACCCCGTGCCTGACCTGTCCA
Source organism: Acidovorax sp. GW458-11-26-14-TSB4 (assembly GCF_059423865.1). Taxonomy (NCBI): domain Bacteria; kingdom Pseudomonadati; phylum Pseudomonadota; class Betaproteobacteria; order Burkholderiales; family Comamonadaceae; genus Acidovorax; species Acidovorax sp. GW458-11-26-14-TSB4. The sequence continues at coordinate 161,234 of NZ_JBWKYR010000010.1, read as the reverse complement.
AAATCACCTGCATCGAAGACCTGCGCGTGGTCGCCCAGCGCCGCGTGCCGCGCATGTTCTACGACTATGCCGATTCAGGCTCATACACCGAGGGCACCTACCGCGCCAACACGGCCGAGTTCCAGTCCATCAAGCTGCGCCAGCGCGTGGCCGTCAACATGGAAGGCCGCAGCACCCGCACCACCATGCTCGGCCAGGACGTGGCCATGCCCGTGGCCATTGCGCCCACCGGCCTCACAGGCATGCAGCATGCCGATGGCGAGATCCTGGGCGCGCGCGCGGCCAAGGCCTTCGGCATCCCGTTCACGCTGTCCACCATGAGCATCTGCTCCATCGAGGACATTGCCGAGAACACCGGCCGCCACCCTTTCTGGTTCCAGGTCTATGTGATGCGCGACCGCGACTTCATCGAGCGCCTGATCGACCGCGCCAAGGCGGCCAACTGCTCGGCCCTGCAGCTCACGCTGGACCTGCAGATCCTGGGCCAGCGCCACAAGGACATCAAGAACGGCCTGTCCACCCCGCCCAAGCCCACGGTCCGCAACCTCATCAACCTGGCGACCAAGCCGCACTGGTGCCTGGGCATGCTGGGCACCAGGCGCCGCACCTTCGGCAACATCGTCGGCCATGCCAAGGGCGTGGGCGACCTGTCGTCGCTGTCGTCCTGGACGGCCGAGCAGTTCGACCCCCAGCTCAACTGGGGCGATGTGGAATGGATCAAGAAGCGCTGGGGCGGCAAGCTCGTCCTCAAGGGCATCATGGACGCCGAGGATGCGCGCCTGGCGGTGGACAGCGGGGCCGATGCGCTCATCGTGAGCAACCACGGCGGCCGCCAGCTCGACGGCGCGCCCTCGTCCATCGCCGCGCTGCCGGCCATCGCCCAGGCCGTGGGCAAGGACATCGAGGTCTGGATGGACGGCGGCATCCGCAGCGGGCAGGACGTGCTCAAGGCCCGTGCTCTGGGCGCGCAGGGCACGCTGATCGGGCGCAGCTTTCTCTACGGCCTGGGTGCCTTCGGCGAGGCCGGCGTGACCCGTGCGCTGCAGATCATCCAGAAGGAACTCGATATCACCATGGCCTTCTGCGGCCATACCAACATCAACAACGTGGACCGCTCGATCCTGCTGCCGGGCACCTACCCCGCATAGGTGCGGGGCAGGCAGTCCGGGCCTTCTCCTGCCTGGATGGCCGCCGTGCCCGTTGGAGTGGGCGAGACACCAGGCCAGGGGGCTATAACCCATCGATGACTCTTTCATGGATGGCCTGGGCCTGGATTCCCCTCACCCTCTGGGCCGCGCTCGCGCAGACGGCGCGCAACGCCGCCCAGCGCTCCGTCACGGCCGAGCTGGGCACGCTGGCGGCCACGCTGGTGCGTTTTCTCTATGGGCTGCCTCTGGCCTCGGCCTGGGTGGCGGGCCTGACCTTGGTCGGCACGGGCTACGCCGTTCCGCATTTCTCGCTGCCCTATGCCGCCTGGCTGGCCCTGGGTGCGCTCACGCAGGTCGGGGCCACGGCCTTCCTGCTGCTGGCGATGAAGGAGCGCAATTTCGTGCTCGCAGTGGCCTATTCCAAGACCGAGGTGCTGCAGGTCGCGCTGTTCTCGGCCGTGCTGCTGCAGGAACTGCCGGGCCCGCTGGCCTTTGGCGCCATGGCCGTGGCCACCATGGGCGTGGTGCTGCTCTCGCTGCCGGCCGGCGGCTGGCGCGCACTGCGCACGGGGGAGGGCGGCAGCGGCAAGCTGGTGGTCTACGGCCTTGCCTCGGGGGCGTGCTTTGCGCTGGCCAGCGTGGGCTTTCGCGGTGCCTCGCTGGCGCTGGGCGAGGGCGTCGCGCCCTGGGTGGCCGGCGCCTGGGGGGTGTTCTGGGCGCAACTGCTGCAGACCCTGGTGCTGGGCGGCTGGCTGCTGGCGCGCCAGCCCGGCGTGGCCGGCGCTATTGCGCGCGCCTGGCGGCTGTCGGTGGTGGCGGGCTCCATGGGCGCGCTGGCCTCCATCGCCTGGTTCACGGCCTATGCCATGCGCCCGGCGTCCGACGTGCGCACGCTGGGGCTGGTCGAGGTGCTGTTCAGCTACCTGGTCTCGCGGCGCATGTTCCGCGAAAGCCTGTCGCGCACCGAGGGCATCGGCCTGGCCCTGGTGCTGGCGGGGTTGGTGGGCATCTGCGCCCAGTGGTAGCTGCAGCCTGGGAAGGTCAAGGCGCTGCGATCAGACGCCGCAGGGTGGCCAGGTAGGCCACTACGTCCTCGCGCTCCCTTGCGTCGTCGAGGCGGTAGTCCATGGCCTGGCCTGGGATCAGCGCCTCGGGGTCGGTCAGCCAGGCCTTGAGCGTGGCCCGCGTCCACAGCAGCTTGCTGTTCTGCAGGGCGGGTGAATACGCGTAGTCTTTGAGGGCTCCCGCACGGCGGCCGACGACGCCCCGGTGGGCCGGGCCTTCGCCGTGCGTGTCCACGCTGTGGCAGCCTGCGCAGTGCTCCTGGTACACGGCGCGCCCGCGTTCCACCGATTGGGCGGATGCACTGGCGCTGGCCAGGCACAGCGCGGCGGCTGCCACGGCCCTCCATTTCCATCCGTTCGCGTCAGGCGGCATCATGGCGTTCCTGCCCCATGGGGGCTCCCGGCTGGGGGCGTGGCGGAGTGTCGTGGTTCATGGGCCTGTGGTTCGAAGGGGAAAGGGGCGTGCCTGCATGGCCCTTTCTATACGCAGCGGACTGCCCAGTGGATGCGAGGGCCGCAGAAGGCAGGCCCGTGCATCCAGATGCGGGTTTGTGGCGTATTCACAGCAGACCGACTCCATCCTCCACCGTGACTTCTGGCCAATCCCAGACAATGGGCGCATGAGCACCCTCACCCCCGACAGTGAACTGATGCAACTCCTCGACCGCATTGCCGCGCAGGACGATTCCGCGCTGAAAGCCTTGTACGAGAGCACCTCGTCCAAGCTGTTCGGCCTGGCCCTGCGCATCGTGCGCCACCGCGACGTGGCCGAGGACGTGCTGCAGGAAGCCTTCCTGAGCATCTGGCGCGGGGCGGGCAATTACCGCGCATCGCTGAGCCCGCCCATGGCCTGGATGGGGCTGATCGTGCGCAGCCGGGCCCTGGACGCGCTGCGCAAGCGCGCCTCGGACCGCAGCGACGTCACGAACGAGTTCGACGACGAGATGGCCCAGACCATGGAGGGCGATTCGCCCAACCCCATGGACATCACCCAGGCCAGCGAACAGGCCTTTGCGCTGCACCAGTGCCTGGGCAAGCTGGAGAACAAACAGCGCGAGGTGGTGAGCCTGGCCTACCTGCGCGACCAGAGCCACAGCGAGCTGGCCGAGCAATTGCGGCTGCCGCTGGGCACCGTGAAGAGCTGGATCCGGCGGGGCCTGGAGCAGTTGCGCCAGTGCATGGCCCGCTACGTTTAAGGGGGCACCACCATGGACATCGCCCAACACCCCGAACTGCTGGACCGCCTGGCGGCCAGCTACGCGCTCGGCACCCTGCGCGGCGGCGCGCGCCGCCGCTTCGAGACCCTGGCCCGCGAGCAGGCCGCCGTGCGAGCGGCCGCCCTGGTATGGCAGACCCACTGGTCGGGCCTGGCCGAACTGCAGGAACTCGCACAGCCCGATGCCGCCGTGTGGACGCGCATCCATAATCTGGTGCAGGCCGAACGCCAGGCCCAGGCCATGCAGGCGGCGCGCCAGGCAGGCGAGCCGGCCTTGCCGCTGGTATCCGCTGGCTCCGGTGGCTGGCTGCGCAGCCTGCTGCTGTGGCGCGGTGCGGCGGCCGCCGGTGCCCTGGCCACCCTGGTGGCCGTGGTGGTCGGGGTGCAGGTCAATGGCGGGCTGCGTGCCAGCAGCGGTGCCCAGATCGCCGAGTTGCGCCAGCAACTGCAGGCCGCGCCGCAGATCCAGTACGTGGCCGTGCTGGCCGACGACAAGGCCGCAGCCTCCATGCTGGTGACCTTCGATCCGAAGAACAACCGGCTGGAGCTGCAGCGTGTGGGCGGCTTCCAGGAGGGGGCCGACAAATCGCTGCAGCTGTGGGCCCTGCCGCCCGCGGGCGGCCCGCGCTCGCTCGGCGTGCTCGGTCAGGAGCGCCTGCTCAACCTGACAGCCGGCGAGGCCGACGTGCGCCAGGTGCCGGCGCTGGCCATCAGCCTGGAGCCCCGGGGCGGCGTGCCCAGCGCAGGCGGCCCCACCGGGCCCGTGCTGTTCAAGGGCGAACTGATCCAGCGCATGTTGTAGATCGAAGCACCCCCTGAGTCGCTGCGCGCCTTCCCCCTATCTCGCATTGCTGCGCAATGCGGGAGGGGGACGCCCCCAGCGCGGCGGGGCGGCCCTTGCGCGGGGCACTGGCTTTGGCTGCGCCAGTTTCGCAGGCCTGTGGCTTGTGTGCTGTCTTGTGAGCTGTCGGCGGCTGCCCCTCGACAGGGGATCGAACAAAAATATCTGTGGTTTTTGAATCCGAGGCGCACCAGATTGCGTAAGTAGGGTGCAACATCCTCTTACATCGCTTTCGTACTGGAGCCCCCGATGAACCACAGGCGTCCCTTCACCGTGTTTGCGGTCCTGGCCATGGCGACCGGGCTGGCGCAGGCGGACACCGGCAAGCTGCTGCTCACCGGCGGTGTGAGCACCATTGCCGGCTCGGCTGGCGGGGGGCTCACGCCCTGGGCCGTGATCGGCAGCAACGCCACCGAGGGCGAGGTCGGCTTCAGCGGCTACGCCACGCGGGTCGGCACGCAGGACTACAGCCTGACCGGCTACGGCGTGGCCGTGGGCCTGTTCGACCGGGCCGAGCTGTCGTTGGCGCGGCAGGATTTCAATGCCTCGCCGGCCCTGGCGCTCAACGGCATCGCGGCCTTTGGCGTCACCCCGGGCCAGCACATCAAGACGGATGTGGTGGGCCTCAAGTTCCGGGTGGCCGGTGACGCGGTGCTCGATGCCGACAGCTTCATGCCGCAGATCGCCGTGGGCATCGAGCACAAGCGCGCCCACCCCGGTTCCATCCAGTCGGTCTACAACTTCCTGGGCGTCAAGAACAACGGCACTGACGTCTATGTGAGCGCCACCAAGCTCTTTTTGGCGCAGAGCCTGCTGGTCAATGCCACGCTGCGCTCCACCAACGCCAACCAGAACGGGCTGCTGGGCTTTGGCTCGGCGGCGCCGGGCAAGAACAGCCGCAGCCTGCAGCCTGAATTTTCCGTGGCCTACCTGCTGCGCCGCGACTTGGCGGTGGGCGCCGAGTACCGCTTCAAGCCCAACAATTTGCAGGCGCTGGGTGCAGCGGCGGGCCTGGGGGCTGGGCTGCGCGAGGATGACTGGAAAGACCTGTTCATCGCCTGGGCGCCCAGCAAGCACCTGTCGCTCACGTTGGCCTACGTGGACCTGGGCCGCATCGTGCCCGGCGTGACCCAGGGCCGGCGCCAGACCGGCTACTACCTCTCTGCGCAAGCCGCGTTCTGAAATGAAGCACCCCCTGAGTCGCTTCGCGCCTTCACCCCTATCTCGACTCGCTGCACGAGTCGGGAGGGGGACGCCCCCGGTGCGGCGGGGCGGCCCTCGCACGGGGGCACTGGGTTGGGCCGCGCCAGTTTCATGCGCGGCGGGCAGAACGCAGGGCAATGAATAACTGATACCAGGTACCTTTGGAGACCGATCATGAGAAATTCCCTGATGGCCTTGGGCCTCGCCTGTGCCTGCCTGCTGGCGGTGCCCGCCCTGGCCCAATCCGCATCCCCTGCCGGCTTGTACCAGGCGCTGGGCGAAAAGCCTGGCATCGACCGCCTGGTGGATGACTTCGTCAACCGTGCCGTGAAGGACCCGCGCATCGGTGCCCACTTCAAGGATGTCAAGCCCGCGGCGCTCAAGGAGAGCCTGGCCGACCAGTTCTGCCAGCTCAGCGGCGGGCCTTGCAAATACGAGGGGGCCGATATGAAATCGGCCCATGCCGACATGCAGATCAACAAGGGCCACTTCCATGCGCTGGTCGAGGTGCTGCAAAGCGCCATGGATGCGCAAGGCATTCCCTTTGCCCAGCAGAACCGCCTGCTGGCCTTGCTGGCCCCCATGCACCGTGACGTGATCACAGTTCACTGACTGACAGAGAGAGGGACCCTTGCCCATGCAAAACACGCACATCGCCATCGCCGCTGCTATCGCTGCCAGCTCCCTTGCCATGGGGGCCCACGCCGGCAACGTACAGATCCAGGTCCTGGACAAGGACGGCAAGCCCGTGCCCGACGCCGTGGTGGTGGTCTATCCGCCCGCAGGCAGCGGCGCGGCGCCCAACCTGGTGGCGCCCAGCCCCGTGATCGAGCAGGAGAAGATGCGCTTCGTGCCCGCCGTGACGGTGGTGCAGCCCGGCACCACGGTGCGCTTCACCAACCAGGACCGCTGGGACCACCATGTGCGCGGCAATGCCGCCGGCCCTGCGGCCAGCGCGGCGCCCGGCGCTGGTGGCTTTGAATTGCGCTTGGCCGGCAAGACCGATGGCAAGCCCTCGAATTTCGCCGACGTGAAGCTCGACACTGCCGGTGTCGTGCTGCTGGGCTGCCACCTGCACGGCTCCATGCGCGGCCATGTGTTCGTGACCGATTCGGCCTGGACGCTCAAGACCGACGACAACGGTATCGCCCGCTTTGCCAGCGTGCCCGAGGGCGCGGCGCAGGTGCGCGTGTGGCATGCCGAGCAGCTGGTGGACCTGCCGCGCAAGGCTGTGCAGGTGCTGGCCACGCCGGTGCTCGATACGGTGCAGCTGAGCGTGGTGCCGCGCGTGCGCCGCGCACCGCCGCCTTCCACCGCACCGGGCGGCCCCATGGGTTCATACAGCCAGGCGCAATCGGTGCCGCAGCATGCGCATTGAGCGCGTGGGCATGGCAGCCGGCGGGCTTAGCGGTTCAACGCCACCTCGGCTGCGGGGGGTGGGGGCATGCTGCCATCGGCTGGCAGGGCCTGCAGGTAGTTGTACAGGGCGCGTGCATCCACATCGCTCAACTGCCCCAGCGACTCGAAGGGCATGACCTGGATGGCCGTGCCATCGGGCCGCTTGCCGTTGCGCAGCATGGCCACGAAGCTCTCGGCCGTGGGGTAGCGCGCCATGGAGCTGTCCTTGCCGGGGCGGATGTCGGCAGCGGCCGGCCAGTCCGGCGGGCCGCCGGGGATCTTGCCGCCTGCCAGGTTGGCGCCATGGCAGCCGATGCACATGTTCGCCACATACTGGCCGTTGGCCACCGTCACGCCGGCTGGCACGGGGCGCGAGGGCGCCAGTTGGTGGTCAATGCGCGCAGCCGCGTCGGGAATCATGCCCAGGCCATAGAGCACCCAGGCTGGGCGCGGCAGCTCGATGGTGGCAGGCGTGCCTTCCTTCGCTGGCAACTGGCGGATATAGGAGACCAGGGCGTTCAGGTCGTCGTTGGTCAGCCGGTTGTAGTCCTCGCTGGGCATCACCAGCAGGGGACGGCCATTGGGCTTGACGCCGTGGCGGATGGCGCTGTTCCAGTCTTCGGGCTGGTAGCGCGCCACCACGCCGGCTGCGGTGATGTTGGGGCCGGCCAGGCGCGTGCCCTTGCCGTCGTTGACGAACTCTCGGCCCGTGCCGTTGGCGCCATGGCAGTCGGTGCAGCCGCGCGAGCTGAACAGGTAGCGCCCGCGTTCGATGGTCTGCGCCTCGGTCGTGTAGGCCACGGGGCGGGGCTTGATGTCGATGTAGCGGTTGCGCTTTTGCTCGGCCAGGTACAGGCCGGTGGCGGCCGTGGCGGCAACCAGCACGCCCAGAACCAGGGCGCTGCCTGCGGTCCATTTGATCCAGCGTTTCATGGTGGGGAAGCCTTGTCGGAATGTCTTCGGAATCTCGATGGGGCGGATTCTGAAGTCCTGCAGGCGGTTTGGCGCATGGCGTGCACAAGATGCATCAGGGGCCGGTGACATATGTCACGCACATCACGCCCGCGTGGCCCCACCAGGTTGGCCACGCGAGCGGTTGTGCCTGCCGCTGCCGACGATCAGCGCTCGATGGTCTTGTTCCAGCGCGTGTTCCAGGCGGGGCGGTTGGCGTTCACGGCGTCCCAGTCCAGCGTCACGGCGTTCTTCATCCACTGGCTGATCTGGGCCACCTGGGCCGCCCCTTCGCCCACGGCAGGGGCCTTGGGGTTGGTGGGGATCTGCGCGCCGAACTGCAGCACATTGGCCTGGGCCAGCGGGCTCAGCAGGAACTCGGCGAGCTTTTGCGCGAGCTCGGGTTCGCTGTTGTTGGCGATCACGCACTGGCCCACCATCAGCACCACCGAGCCTTCCTTGGGCTGGGCGTATTCCACGGGAATGCCCTTGGACTTGAGCGCGGCCACGGCGGTCGGAGTCAGCGGGAACATCGCGGCCTCACCGGTCTGCACCATCTCGGAGATCTTGGCTGAGCTGGGGATGTACTCGAGCACGTTCGGCCCGATGGTCTTGGCCCAGTTGTTGAAGCCCGGTTCCACGTTCTTGTCGTTGCCGCCCTGGATGCGGTTGAACATCAGGAAGCCGTGCAGCCCGAAGGACGAGGAGGGCATGGACTGGAACACCACCTTGCCCTTGTACTTGGGGTCGGCGAAGTCCATCCACGAGGTCGGCGGTGCCCAGCCCTTTTCGGTGAACATCTTGGTGTTGTAGGCGATGCCCGTCATGCCCAGGCTCACGCCGCTGGCCAGGTCGTCCTTGAAACGGGCGGCCGGGTAGATCTCGGCCAGATGCGGATTGGGCCGCTGCTTCTGGCACAGGCCCATGCCCATGGCGCGCACCATGATGCCGTCGTCAAGGAACATCACGTGCATCTGCGGCTTGTCCTTGTTGGCCTGGGCCTTGGCCAGGATGTCCGAGGACGTGCCCGGCACCACCACCACCTTGGCGCCATGCAGCTTCTCGAACGCCGGGAAGACGTACTGCGTGTACGCCTTCTCCATCGTGCCGCCGTTCATGCCGATGTAGATCGTTTTCGTCTGCGCACCGGCCATGCCGCTGGCGGCCAGCGCCGCCGCTGCGGCAGCCGTGGACAGAGCGCGGCGCAGAAATGAGGTCTGGCGAGAAGAGGTCATGGGTCTTTCCTTTCTGGGGTTGAACGGTAGCGGTCAATGCAAGGGGAATCAATGGGCAGTTGCGGCCGCCGGCGCATCTGCAGGGGCGAATCGGTCGATGGCAAAGGCATCGGTGGGCGTGCTGCTGCGCCCGTCGCGCGCCAGCTCGGCCAGCACCTCGCCCACTGCGGGGCCGATCTGGAAGCCCGCGCCGGCAAAGCCGAAGCCGTGGATCAGCCCGGGCCTGGTGCGGCTGGTACCAAGCACCGGCTGGCGGTCGGGCAGGTAGCCTTCGGTGCCGCTCCAGGTGCGGATGAAATGGGCGTGCTTGAGTGCCGGCAGCAGCTCGATGGCCTGCACGGCCAGCGCCGCAATGGCGCTGCGCTCGGAGCGGGCGCGGTCGCCGTCCAGCGCCACGCCAGACCCGCCCCCCAGCACCACGTTGCCGCGTGCCACCTGGCGGCAGTAGATGCCGCCACCCTCCACGCCCAGGCTCCATTGCATGAAGTGGGGCAGGGGCTCGGTCACGGCCATGGCCGGGTGGCCCGAGCGCAGGGGCACGGCCTCGCCGAATTGCGCTGCCAGCGGGCCGGCCCAGGCCCCGGCGCAATTGATGAGCAGGGGCGCATGCACGGTGAGCGTGTTGCCCGAGGAGAGGATGAACTGCCTGCCGTCGTGCTCCACCGCGGTCAGCGGCGTGCGCTCGAAGATCTGCGCGCCAGCCCGCTGCGCCGCCAGCGCGAACGCAGGCGACACCAGGCGCGGGTTGGCTTGCCCGTCGTCGGGGCACAGCGACCCGCCCACGGCGCGGCCTCCGATCCAGGGACAGCGCTCGCGCAGGCGGGCGCCGGAGAGCAGCTCGATGCCGAGCCCGAAGTCGCGGCTCATCGCCTGGTATTTCTCCAGCGAGGCCAGGTCGGCCTCGCTGCGCGCGATCTTGAAATGGCCCGTGCGCTGGTATTCGCCATCGGTGCCCAGCAGCGCGGGCAGGCGGCCCCAGATCTCATGGGCGCGCTGCGCCAGCGGCAGCTGGCTCAGGGGGCGGCCCTGGCGGCGCACACCGCCATAGTTCACGCCGCTGGAGCGCGAGCCGCACAGGTCGCGTTCGAGCAGCACCACGTCCACGCCGCGGCGGCGCAGGGCCAGCGCGGCCGATGCGCCCACGATGCCGCCACCGACGATGGCGACCTCGGTATCCAGGACCCGCGGGCTGCGGGTCAGGTTGGGCGTGGCGGCGCTCATGCGACGGCTCCGGGTTGCTGGCCGGCGGCCTGCAGGTGGATGGGGATGGGCTTGATCGGCGCTTGGCCGCGCAGCCGGCCCACCAGTTCCACCGGCTTGCCGGTGGCATGCGCCAGGATTTCGGCGGCCGCCACGCCGCAGCTGCGGCCCTGGCAGCGGCCCATGCCTACGCGGGTCAGCGCCTTCAAGCGGTTCATCTCGTCGGCACCGGCCTCACGCACGGTTGCGCGCAACTGGCCCGCGGTGATGTGCTCGCAGCGGCACACCACCAGCTCGTCGGGGGCCTGGGCGGCCCAGTCGGTGGGGAAGGGAAAGGCGCGTTCCAGCCCTTCGCGAAAGCGCACCAGGCGTGCCAGCTTGCCTTCGAGTTCCTGGGCGCGGGCGGCATCCACCGCCATGCCCTGGTCGGCCAGCAGCGCCAGCGCGGCGCGCTCGCCGGCCCACTCGGCCGCATCGGCGCCCATGATGCCGGCGCCGTCACCCGCCAGGTACACGCCGGGCACGCTGGTGCGGCCCGCGGCATCGCGCTCGGGCAGGTGGGCGCGGTGCAGGGGCGCCCAGGCAAAGCGGCAGCCCAGCAGGTCGGCCAGTTGCGTTTCGGAGCGCAGGGCATAGCCCAGGCCCACGGCGTTGCAGTGGAGGGTGTGGTCGCGGGTGCCGTCGCTGAAGACAACCCCCTCCACCCGTTCGCTGCCGAGCACGCGCACGGGGCGCACGCCCGTGTGGATGGCCACGCCATGCGTGCGCAGCCAGGCCACGTAGTACACACCCTTGGCGAACACGGCGGGTTGGGTCAGCATGGCGGGCGCAGCGGCCACCTGGTCGGCCAGGCGTGCGGTGTCGAGCACGGCGGCCACGGTGGTGCCGGCGCGCGCGTATTGGTAGGCCACCAGGTAGAGCAGGGGACCGTTGCCCATCAGCACCACGCGGTTGCCGATGGTGCAGCCCTGGAACTTGAGCGCCACCTGCGCACCGCCCAGGCTGTACACGCCGGGCAGGGTCCAGCCCGGCACCGGCAGCACGCGGTCGGCCGCGCCGCTGGCCACGATGAGCGGGCCATGGGGCACGCTGCGCGTGGTCTGCGTGGGGCCGTGCAGCACGTCGAGCAGGCCGCCCTGGGCGTTCCACACCAGGCTGTCGGGCCGATAGTCGATGCGCTCCGCGATGCCGTCGAGCGCAGCATGCACGGCCGTGGCACGAGCGGCCTCGGTGCCGTACAGGGCCGATGCCGGGCGCGTGAAGTGCCCGGGCGGGCGCCGGTAGATCTGGCCGCCGCCGCGCGCCGCTTCGTCGAGCAGCACGGGGCGCACGCCATGGGCCGCGAGCGTCTGCGCCGCGCGGATGCCGGCCGGGCCGGCGCCCACGATCACCGCCTGCAGGGCGTGGGGGTCGCTCATGCCGTGCCTTCCTGGGTGCGCAGTGCCATGCCCGGCTGGATGAAGGTGGAGCAGGCACGCAGGCGCTCGCCGCTGTCGGTCTGCACCCAGCAGTCCTGGCAGGCGCCCATCATGCAAAAACCCGCACGCGGCTCGTGGCTGAACTCGTTGCGGCGCAGCTGCGCCTTCTGGGTGAGGATGGCGGTGAGCACGGTATCGCCTGCGAGGGCGCTGGCCGGCTGGCCATCGAGCACGAAGGGCACGGCCTGGCGCTCGGTCTCGGCCACGCGGTGCAGCAAGGGAGATGCAGAGGAAGTCATGGTGATCACTTGCGCCCCACCAGCACGCGGTCCAGGCCGTACACGCGGTCCAGCAGCACCATGGCCAGGGCGGTCACGCCCACCATCAGGGCCGACACGGCAGCCATCAGCGGGTCGATGGACTCGGTGGCGTACATGTACATGCGCACCGGCAAGGTCACCGTGCTCGGCGAGGTGACGAAGATCGACATGGTCACCTCGTCGAAGCTGTTGATGAAGGCCAGCATCCACCCGCCCGTGACGCCCGGCAGGATCATCGGCAGCGTGATGCGGGTGAACACCGTGGCCTGGCTCGCGCCGAGCGACAGGGCCGCATGCTCGGCGCTGCGGTCGAAGCCCACCAGTGCCGCCACCACCAGGCGCAGCGTGTAGGGCGTGACGATGAGCGCATGGGCCAGCACCAGCCAGCCGAAGCTGCCGCTGCCGCCGACCAGCGCGAACAGGCGCAAGAGGGCCACGCCCAGCACCAGGTGCGGAATGATCAGCGGCGACAGGAACAGGCCGTTGAGAAAGCCGCGCCCCGGAAACTCGTAGCGCGTGATGGCGATGCCCGCCGGCACGGCCAGCACCGTGGCCAGCGTGGCCGAGGCCAGGGCCAGCCACAGGCTGTTCCAGAACGACTGCACGAAGTCGGGGTGCTCGAACACCGCCTTGAACCAGCGCAACGAGAACGCGGTGGTCGGCAGGGTCAGCGTGTTTTCGGGCGTGAAGGCCACCACGCACACGACCAGCAGGGGCGCGAGCATGAAGGCGATGACGAGGGCGTTGAACGCCAGGGCGGTGGGGCCGTTCTTGTGCATGGTCAGATTTCCTGCGGGATCGTCATGGTCATCCCAACGCTTTTTTGTAGCGGCCTTCGACCAAGCGGTTGTAGCTGAGCATCACGACCAGGTTGGCCACCAGCAGGGTCAGGGCCACGGCCGCGCCCAGCGGCCAGTTCAGCTCGTGCAGGTACTCGTCGTAGACCACGGTGGCCACCATCTTCAGGCGCCGCCCACCGAGCAGGCCGGGGATGGCGAAGGAGCTGGCCGCCAGGCCGAACACGATCAGGCTGCCCGAGAGGATGCCCGGCAGCACCTGCGGCAGAACGATGCGCCGCAGTGTGGTGAAGGGCGAGGCCTTGAGCGACAGGGCCGCGTTCTGCACCCCGGGGTCGAGCTTTTGCAGCGAGGTCCAGACGGGGATCACCATGAAGGGCAGCATCACGTGCACCAGGGCGATGATGACCGCGATCTCGGTGTAGAGCATCTTCACCGGCCCGATGCCGACCAGCTTGAACAGGCCGTTGACCAGGCCCTCGGGCCCGAGCAGCATGCTCCAGCCGAAGGCCCGCACCACCACCGAGACCAGGAGCGGCGCCAGCACCACCAGCAGCAGCACCGAGCGCCAGGGGTTGCCCATGCGGCTCAGGATGTAGGCCTCGGGCGCACCGATGAGCACACAGATCAGCGTGACCAGGGCCGAGATCCAGAACGTGCGCCAGAAGATCGCGTGGTAGTACGAGTCCATGAACACATGGGTGTAGTGCTCCAGCGTGAACTCGCCGGCCTTCACGCCCGTCATCGGGTCGAAGGCATTGAACGACAGCACGGCCGTGAGCGCCAGCGGCACCAGCAGCAGGCAGGTGAACAGCACCAGCGCCGGGGCCGACAGCCACCAGGGCACAGCCTTGCGGGTGGCACCGCTCATGGGGCCACCTCGGCCTGGGGTTCGGCCACGGCGGTTTCGTCGGCGGGCAGCAGGCGCATGCAGTGGTCAGGCCAGTCCACACCGGTGCGATCGCCCTCGTTGAGCGCGTTGCGGCCGTCATTGGGCACCAGCACCATCAGGTCGCCCACGGGCGTGGCCACGCGGTACAGCCATTGGCTGCCCAGGAAGAAACGCTCGCCCACCTCGCCATCGAGCCGGCCCTGCACGGCGGGCACCAGTTGCAGCTTTTCGGGCCGTACGCTGAGCAGCACGGCGGCGCCGGGCTCAAAGCCGGGCTGCTCCACCTGCACCGCCAGCGAGCCCACGGCCACATGGGTGCGGTTGCCGCTGGCCGTGACCTTGCCGGGCAGCAGGTTGGCCTTGCCCACGAAGGTGGAGATGAAGCGCGTGCGCGGATGCTCGTAGACGCGGTGCGGGTGGTCGATCTGCGTGGCGCGGCCGGCCTCCATCACCACCACGCGGTCGCTGATGGACATGGCCTCGCTCTGGTCGTGCGTGACCATCACCGTGGTCGTGCCCACCTTGCGCTGGATCTGGCGCAACTCGAACTGCATCTCCTCGCGCAGCTTGGCGTCGAGGTTGGACAGGGGCTCGTCGAGCAGCAGCACGGGCGGCTCGATCACCAGCGCGCGTGCCAGCGCCACGCGCTGGCGCTGCCCGCCCGAGAGCTCGCGCGGGTAGCGCGTGGCGTGCTTTTCCAGGTGCACCAGGGCCAGGGCCTGGGCCACGCGTTCCTTGCGCTCCGTCTTGGGCATCTTGCGCATCTCCAGCCCGAAGCTCACGTTGTCGGCCACCGTCATGTGCGGGAACAGCGCGTAGCTCTGGAACACGATCCCCAGGCCCCGCGTGTTGGCCTTGGCGTGCGTGATGTCGCGCCCGTCGAGTTCGATGCGGCCGCTGCTCACCGCCTCGAAACCCGCCACCATCTGCAAGGTGGTGGTCTTGCCGCAGCCCGAGGGGCCCAGCAGCGACACGAATTCGCCTTTTTCCACCGCCAGGTTCATGGCCTGCACCGCGCAGGTGCCGCCATAGAACTTGGTCACGTCAGTGAGTTGAAGGAAGGACATGCACGGGCCTTTCTGGTCGCTGTTTCATCGCCGCGCTGCGGCAGTCCCTGCTGTGCCTGTTCCCCTGTCTGCACCGGGGCGGTGCAGGGTTGAGCATCCCGTGGACTGTCTTGCGCTTTCGATTCAATGTATTGCAGTAATCAGGCCAGTTCGCATCGGGTATTCCATTAATCAGAATATTTATTGAATTTATTCCATTTAATGGAATATGATGGGCCTTCAAAATGCCATCTATTCCACAGGAGCAGTGCATGGAAGCAGCTTCCACCGCCACGGGCGGTGTGCCCCGCATGTTTGCCGTCATCCGGGCCCTCGCCGAGGTGCAGGCCGAGGGTGGGCGCGTCACCCAATTGGCGCGCGCCGTGGGCCTGACCCAGGGCACCACGCACCGTCTGCTGCAATCGCTGGTCGCAGAGGGCATGGCCGAGCAGGACGAGCGCAGCAAGCTCTACCGCCTGTCCACCGAATTCTTCGCGCTGGCAGCCAAGGCCGGCAATCCGGGCGATCTGCGCAGCCTGTGCCGGCCCGCGCTGCTGCGCCTGAGCGCGAGCCTGGGCGACAGCATCTTCCTCTTGGTGCGCAGCGGCTTCGACGCGATCTGCCTGGACCGCAGCGAGGGGCCGTTCCCCATCCGCTCCTTCACCGGCGATATCGGCGGGCGGGTGGCGCTGGGCGTGGGGCAGGGGGCCTTGTCCATCCTGGCCTTCCTGCCCGAGGCCGAGCGCGAGGAGGTGATCCGCTTCAACCTCTCGCGCGTGCGCGAGTACGGGGTGTACGACGAGGTCTACCTGCGCACCGAGATCGAGCGTGTGCGCCAGAGCGGCTATGCCGCGCGCAACACCGGCCTGCTCGAGGGCATGGCCGGCGTGGGCGTGCCCGTGCTCGACCGCGAAGGCCGTGCCGTGGCGGCGCTCAGCGTGGGCACCATCTCGGCGCGCCTGAACGAAGACCGCCTGCCCACGGTGGTGGAGCTGCTCAAGCGCGAGGCCGCGGCCATCGGCCCGCGCATCCACCCGTTCGATGCCACGCTGCGTCGGCCTGCGCAGAGCCTGGCGGGGCAGCAGCCCGAGCAGCGCCTGGTGCCTGGTGGCGTGCCACCTTCGCCGAACTGAGCCCGCCGGCGGGCAGCGTATGCTGCGGGTTCCTGCCGCATCGAGGTGCCACGGATGCGGTGTTTCCCAACTTGCAGCACGCTGCCATGAACCCCATCCTCACCCTCGTCGTGTACTTTGCCATCATCACCTGGGTGCTGGTGGTCGTGGCCAGCCTGATCCGCGCCCGCGCGTGGACACCCTCGGGCCTGCTGCTGGCCTTCGGCAACCGCGACCACCTGGACGACCCCGGGGCCTTTGCCGGCCGCGCCGAGCGCACGGCGCGCAACAGCTTCGACAACCTCGTGTTCTTTGCCATCCTGGGCCTGGCGGCCACGGCCAGCAACCGCACCGGCAGCCAGGTGCTGCTGGGTGCCCAGGTGTTCTTCTGGGCGCGCATGCTCTACATCCCCGTGTACTACATCGGCATTCCGTATGTGCGCACGGCGACCTGGGCCGTGAGCATCGTCGGGCTGGGCATGATGGCTGCGGCCTTGCTGTAGACCGCCGGCATACTACGGGTTCAGTTGGTGGCCCCCTGGCACTGCGCCAGCAGCCAGTCCCGGAAGGCCTTGACCAGCGGGGTCTGGGCGCGGGCTTCGGGGTAGACCAGGTAGTAGGCCTCGCTGCTGGTGAGCACCTGGCTGGACAGGGCCACCAGCGCGCCCGAGGCCAGTTCGCCTTCGATCAGAAAGCGTGGCAGCAGGGCCGCGCCCAGGCCCGACACCGCCGCCTGCGCGATCATCGAGAACTGCTCGTAGCGCGGGCCGCGCAGCGCCTGCGGGGTGGGCGCGCCCACATGCTCGAACCACTCCGCCCACTGCGTGGGGCGGGTGTTCTGCTGCAGCAGCATGGCGCCCGCCAGGTCGGCCGGCGTGCGCAGGCCCTGCTGCGTACGGTAGAGGGGGCTGCACACGGGCAGCACCTCTTCGTGCATCAGGTACTCGCACACTGCGCCCGCCCAGTGCGGTGCCCCGAAGTGGATGGCTGCGTCCATGGGCTCCTGCGCGAAGTCGAAGGGCTCCGAGCGGGCCGAGAAATTCACCGTGGCATCGGGGTACAGCGCCATGAAGCTCGGCAGCCGCGGGATCAGCCAGCGCGTGCCCAGCGTGGGCAGCACGGCCAGATTGAGCAGCCCGCCCGCGCTGGAGATGGCCATGGCCTTCTGCGTGGCCGCCGACAGCTGCTGCAGCAGGGCGCGCACGTCGGCCGCGTACACGCGCCCGGCATCGGTCAGCACTACGCGCTGGCGCACGCGGTGGAACAGCGCCATGCCCAGCTGTTCCTCCAGCTGGCGGATCTGGCGTGAGACGGCGCTCTGCGTCAGGTGCAACTCCTCGGCCGCGCGCGAGACGCTGGTATGGCGCGCCGCAGCCTCGAAGGCCAGCAGGTCGGCCACGGGCGGCAGAAAGGTCTTGCGAAACATCGCTGTTCATGCTCCCGGGGAATGATTCTCAGGGTTTATACCGTTGGTGCGCTTCAATATTGCCCTGCTTGCTCAGCAATAGGGCAGGCGATGGCTGGAGTTGATTCTATTTGCGAATCAAGTTGTTCCATTTTTTTGCTATCCGCCGCGCTGCGCTTGGGCGATATTGCACGCATTGATTTTTGGAATGCCGCCATGTCCGCACCCTCTGCTGCCGCCGCCTCTTCTTCCTCCCTCGTGCCCGACGTCGATGCGCTGCTGCAGCGCCTGGGCGTGCCGCGCACCGCCTATACCGGTGGCGATCTGCCGGTGCGCTCGCCCATCACGGGCGAGGCCATCGGCGCCGTGCACGAGGTTTCCGCTGCCGATGCCACCGCGGCCATCGCCCGCGCGCAGGCCGCCTTCCAGGCCTGGCGCCAGGTGCCGGCGCCCCGGCGCGGCGAACTGGTGCGCCTGCTGGGCGAAGAACTGCGCGCAGCCAAGGACGACCTGGGCCTGCTCGTGACCATCGAGGCCGGCAAGATCCCGTCTGAGGGCCTGGGCGAGGTGCAGGAGATGATCGACATCTGCGACTTCGCGGTCGGCCTGTCGCGCCAGCTCTACGGCCTGACCATCGCCACCGAGCGTCCCGGCCACCGCATGATGGAAACCTGGCACCCGCTGGGCGTGTGCGGCGTGATCTCGGCCTTCAACTTCCCCGTGGCCGTGTGGTCGTGGAACGCGGCCCTGGCCCTGGTCTGTGGTGATTCGGTGGTCTGGAAGCCGTCCGAGAAGACGCCGCTCACCGCCCTGGCCACCCATGCCATCGCCCAGCGCGCCCTGGCCCGTTTCGGCGATGCGCCCGAAGGCCTGCTGGAACTGCTGATCGGCCAGCGCGGCATCGGTGAAGTGCTGGTGGACGATACCCGCGTGGCCGTGCTCTCGGCCACCGGCTCCACGGCCATGGGCCGTGCCGTCGGCCCGCGCCTGGCGGCCCGCTTCGCCCGCGCCATCCTGGAGCTGGGCGGCAACAACGCCGCCATCGTCGCCCCCACGGCCGACCTGGACCTGGCCCTGCGCGGCATCGCCTTCGCGGCCATGGGTACGGCCGGCCAGCGCTGCACCACGCTGCGCCGCCTGTTCGTGCACGACAGCATCTACGACACCCTGGTGCCCCAACTGCGCAAGGTGTACGGCAACGTGCAGGTGGGCGACCCGCGCAGCGCCGGCACCCTGGTGGGCCCGCTGATTGATCGCGGCGCCTACGACGGCATGCAGAAGGCGCTGGAAGAAGCCCGCGCCCTCGATGCCAAGGTGCACGGCGGCGAGCGCGTACAGGGCCTGGGCGGCGGCGATGCCTACTACGTGCGCCCCGCGCTGGTCGAACTGCAAAAGCACGAAGGTCCGGCCCTGCACGAGACCTTCGCGCCCATCCTCTATGTCGTGCGCTACCGCACGCTCGACGAGGCCATCGCCTGGAACAACGCAGTGGGCGCGGGCCTGTCGTCCTCGATCTTCACGCTCAACGTGCGCGAGGCCGAGCAGTTCATGTCCGCCGCAGGCTCGGACTGCGGCATCGCCAACGTCAACATCGGCCCGAGCGGCGCCGAGATCGGCGGCGCCTTCGGCGGCGAGAAGGAAACCGGCGGTGGCCGCGAAGCCGGCTCCGACAGCTGGAAGGCGTACATGCGCCGCGCCACCAACACCATCAACTATTCCACCGCACTGCCGCTCGCACAGGGCGTGAAGTTCGACGTCTAAAACGGCTCAGTTTGCTGGCAGGAGCACCTCCATGTCCATCGTGATCATCGGCGGCGGCGTCATCGGCAGCGCCATCGCCTACGAGCTGACGCGCCAGCAGCCGGGCTGCGATGTCGTGGTGGTGGAGCGCGACCCGGGCTACGCGCGGGCCTCTTCGGCCCTGTCGGCCAGCTCCATCCGCCAGCAGTTCTCCACCGACATCAATGTGCAGATATCGGCCTACGGCATCGGTTTTCTGCGCAATGTGGGCACGCTGTTGGCGTGCAACGGCGATGTGCCCGGCATCGGCCTGTACGAAGGCGGTTACCTCTACCTGGCCACTGCGGCCGGCGAGGCCACGCTGCGCGACAACCACGCCGTGCAAAAGCGCCATGGTGCTGATGTGGCGCTGCTCGATCCGGCCGAGCTGGCCGCGCGCTTCCCCTGGCTGGCGCTGCAGGATGTGGTGCTGGGTTCGCTCGGCCTGTCGGGCGAGGGCTGGTTCGATGGCTATTTGCTGCTCACCGCGCTGCGCAAGAAGGCGCAGAGCCAGGGCGTGCGCTATCTGGCCGACGAGGCCGTGGGCTTTGACATGTCTGCCAGTGATGGCGTGCAGCATGTCACCGCCGTGCAGCTGAAAAGCGGCACCACGCTGCCCTGCAGCCATGCAGTGAATGCCGGTGGTCCCTGGTCCGCTGCCATCGCGGCCTGGGCCGGTATCGCGCTGCCCGTGGTGGGCAAGCGCCGCACCGTGTTCCATCTGTCCAGCCCGGCGCCGTTGCCGCGCTGTCCCCTGCTCATCGACACCAGCGGCATCTGGCTGCGGCCCGAGGGCCAGGGTTTCATCTGCGGCTTTGCACCGCCGGCCGACGAGGATGCGGACTTCGCGCCGCTCGACCCCGAGTACCACGCCTTCGAAGACCATGTCTGGCCCACCCTGGCCGAGCGCATCCCCGGCTTCGAGGCGCTGCGCATGCAGGGCGCCTGGGCCGGCTACTACGAGATGAACACCTTCGACCACAACGCCATCGTGGGCCTCTCGCCTGCCTGCGACAACCTGGTGTTCGCCAATGGCTTCTCGGGCCACGGCCTGCAGCAATGCCCCGCCGTGGGCCGGGGCGTTGCCGAGCTGTTGCTCACGGGCGGCTACCGCAGCCTGGACCTGTCGCCGCTGTCCATCGAGCGCATCGCGCGCAATGAACCGCTGCTCGAAAAGAACGTGATCTGAGAGTCCTCTGAGAGCGCCCTTTTTTCTCACCCCTTTCCCAACCATAACCACAAGGAGACGACGGCATGGCATCTTTCCGCAAGACCACCTTCACCGCGCTGGCCGCAGGCCTGGCACTCGCCTGCGCTGCATTCGCACCGGCGCATGCACAAACCCCGGCCACCAACACGCTGGACAAGATCAAGGCCAGCGGCAAGGTGGTGCTGGGCGTGCGCGAAACCTCGCCGCCCATGGCCTATGCACTGGGCGCCAACGAGAAGTACGTGGGCTACCACGTCGAGCTGTGCGAGCGCGTGCTCAAGGAGATCGTGCCCGACGCCAAGCTCGAGTACATGGCCGTGACGGCGCAGAACACGCTGCCGCTGGTGCAGAACGGCACGCTCGACATCGGCTGCGGCCCCACCACCAACAACACCGCACGCCAGCAGCAGGTGGCCTTCGCGGTGACCACCTATGTGAGCGAAGTGCGCATGGCGGTGCGCAAGGATTCGGACCTCAAGTCGATCAGCCAGCTCGCGGGGCGCACCATCGCCGCGTCCACCGGCACCACGGCCGTGCAGCTGCTGCGCAAGCAGGAACGCGCCCTGGGCGGCGCACCCATCAAGACCGTGCTGGGCAAGGACCACCACGAGAGCTTCCTGCTGCTCGAATCGGGCCGCGCCGAGGCCTTCGTGCTCGACGACAACCTGCTGGCCGGCATGATCGCCAACGCCAAGGACCCCTCGTCCTTCCGCATCGTGGGCGAGCCGCTGGGCGCCGAGCCGATCGCGCTGCTGTTCCGCAAGGACGACCCGACCTTCAAGGCCGCCGTGGACGGCGTGCTCACCAAGCTCATGCAGAGCGGCGAGATGGAGAAGATCTACACCAAGTGGTTCGTCGCCCCCATCCCGCCCAAGAACGTGGGCCTGAACCTGCCACTGGGCACCACGCTGCGCCAGCTGTTCGCCGCCCCCAACGACAAGCCCCTGGAGACCTACCAGCAATGAACGCCGCCATCCCCGCCACGACCTTTCGCGCGGCCGATCGCATCAGCGCCATCGGTGTCTCGGACATCGTGCGCATCACCCAGGCCGCCAACGAGCTCAAGCGCCAGGGCCAGCCCGTGATCGTGCTGGGCCTGGGCGAGCCGGACTTCGACACGCCGGTCCACATCCAGGAAGCCGCGCAGCAGGCCATGGCGCGGGGTGAGACCCACTACACCGTGCTGGACGGCACGCCCGAACTCAAGGCCGCCATCCAGCGCAAGTTCCAGCGCGACAACGGGCTGGAATTCGCCACCCACGAGATCACCGTGGGCGCCGGCGCCAAGCAGGTCATCTACAACGCGCTGATGGCCAGCCTGAACCCGGGCGACGAGGTCATCCTGCCCGCGCCCTACTGGACCTCGTACGCCGACATGGTGCTGATCGCGGGCGGCGTGCCCGTGGTGGTGCCGTGCAGCGAAGCCAATGGCTTTCGCATCACGGCCGAACAGCTCGGCGCCGCGATCACGCCGCGCACGCGCTGGGTGTTCATCAATTCACCCTCCAACCCCAGCGGCACGGCCTACAGCGCCGAGCAGCTCAAGCCCATCCTGGAGGTGGTGCTGCGCCACCCGCAGGTCTGGGTGCTGGCGGACGACATCTACGAGCACATCCTGTACGACGGCCATGCGTTCGCCACCCCTGTGGCCGTGCTGCCCGCGCTGCGCGAGCGCACGCTCACGGTGAACGGCGTGTCCAAGTCGTATGCCATGACGGGCTGGCGCATCGGCTACGGTGCGGGCCCGCGCGCGCTGATCGCGGCCATGGCCGTGGTGCAGAGCCAGGCCACCTCGTGCGCCTCGTCCATCAGCCAGGCCGCGGCCGTGGCCGCGCTGAACGGTCCGCAGGACATCGTGGCCGAGCGCTGCCGCGAGTTCCAGGCCCGGCGCGACCTGGTGGTGGCCGCGCTCAACGCCTCGCCCGGGCTGCGCTGCCGCGTGCCCGAAGGGGCGTTCTACACCTTTGCCAGTTGCGAAGGCGTGCTCGGCCGCACCACGCCGGGCGGCGCCACGCTGCGCAGCGATGCGGATTTCTGCGACTACCTGCTGCGCGAGTTCCACGTCGCCGTGGTGCCCGGCAGCGTGCTGGGGCTGGCGCCGTTCTTCCGTATCTCGTACGCTGCGTCCATGGCCGACCTGCAGGAAGCCTGCGCGCGCATTCGTCGTGCGTGCGAGGCGCTGCGCTGAGTTCCCTGTAATTTCTTTTTTTCTCTCGTTTCGGACCTCTGACATGACTTCGCCATCCCCCTCCAGCAACGCCGCCGCCAGCCGCACGGGCGGCCAGATCCTGGTGCAGCAGCTCATCACCCACGGCGTCAAGCAGCTGTTCTGCGTGCCGGGCGAGAGCTACCTGGCCGTGCTGGACGCGCTGCACGACGCGAGCATTGCCGTCACCGTCTGCCGCCAGGAAGGCGGCGCGGCCATGATGGCCGAGGCCCAGGGCAAGCTCACGGGCCGACCGGGCATCTGCTTCGTCACGCGCGGCCCGGGGGCCACCAATGCCTCGGCCGGCGTGCACATCGCCCACCAGGACTCCACGCCCATGATCCTCTTCGTGGGCCAGGTGGCGCGCGGCGCTTTGGGGCGCGAGGCCTTCCAGGAGCTGGACTACGGCGCCGTGTTCGGCACCATGGCCAAGTGGGTGGTGGAGATCGACGACCCGGCGCGCGTGCCCGAACTCATCTCGCGCGCCTTCCACGTTGCCACCTCGGGCCGGCCCGGTCCCGTGGTGGTGGCCCTGCCCGAGGACATGCTGACCGAGGCCGCCACCGTGGCCGATGCGCTGCCTTACCAGGTGACCGAAACCCACCCTGGCACCGCGCAGATGTCCGAGCTGGCCGAGCGCTTGAGCGCAGCGAAGCAGCCCGTGGCCATCCTGGGCGGCAGCCGCTGGTCCGAGCAGGCCGTGCGCGAGTTCACGGCCTTTGCCGAGGCCTGGTCCCTGCCCGTGTACTGCTCGTTCCGCCGGCAGATGCTGTTCCCGGCTACGCACGCCTGCTATGGCGGCGACCTGGGCCTGGGGGTGAACCCCAAGCTGCTGGCGCGCATCCGCGCGTCGGACCTGGTGCTGGTGCTGGGCGGCCGCCTGTCCGAAGTGCCTTCGCAGGGCTACGAGCTGTTCGCCATTCCCAACCCCGTGCAGCCGCTGGTGCACGTGCATGCCGATGCCGACGAACTGGGCCGGCTGTACCGGCCCGCACAGGCCATCCATGCCACGCCGCAGGCCTTCACCGCTGCGCTGGCCAGTGTGCGCCCCACTGCCGCCGTGCCCTGGGCTGCCCATGCCGAGGCCGCCCATGCCGAGTACCTGGCCTGGAGCGACACCGCCCCCATCCGCATCCCCGGTGACCTGCAGATGGGCCAGGTGATGCAGCACCTGAAAGAGGTGCTGCCCGCCGACACCATCTTCTGCAACGGCGCGGGCAACTTCGCCACCTGGATCCACCGCTTCTGGCCCTTCACCACCTATGCCAGCCAACTGGCGCCCACCAGCGGCTCCATGGGCTATGGCCTGCCGGCCGGCGTGGGCGGCAAGCGCCTGTGGCCCGAGCGCGAGGTGGTGATCTTTGCCGGTGACGGTGACTTCCTCATGCACGGCCAGGAGTTCGCCACCGCCGTGCAGTACGGCCTGCCCATCATCGTGGTGCTGCTGGACAATGCCATGTACGGCACCATCCGCATGCACCAGGAGCGCGAATACCCGGGCCGCATCAGCGCCACCGCGCTCAAGAACCCCGACTTCAAGGCCTACGCCCAGGCCTTCGGCGGCCATGGTGAGCGCGTGACCAGCACTGAGGAATTCGCGCCCGCGCTGGCCCGTGCGCGCGCCAGCGGCCTGCCCAGCGTTCTGCACTGCCTGATCGATCCCGAGGCCATCACGCCCACGGGCACGCTGCAGGGCCTGCGCAACGCGGCACTCGCCAAGAAGTAACGCGGCCCATTCAACCCTGCGTCGGCCGGCGGCTGACAGCAGGGTGGCGCTGCTTTTGCGCACAATGGAGGCCGTGACCTCCCCACTGCCTGAAGAGCCCTCCGCGCCGCGCCTGCGCCGCATCGCGCACCTCGACATGGATGCCTTCTTCGCATCCGTCGAGCTGCTGCGCTACCCGCAGCTCAAGGGCCTGCCGGTGGTGATCGGCGGCGGGCGGCGCAAGGTGGACGAGCTCTTGCACCAGAGCCCCGACGGCCAGGGCCTGCGCGCGCCGCACTTCATCCCGGTGGAGGACTTCCCGCGGCTCAAGGATTACGTGGGCCGGGGGGTCATCACGACGGCCACATACCCCGCCCGCCAGTTCGGCGTGGGCTCGGCCATGGGCATGATGAAGGCCGCCAAACTGTGCCCCCATGCCATCGTGCTGCCCGTGGACTTCGACGAGGTACGCCGCTTCTCGCGCCTGTTCAAGAGCACCATCACCGAGATCGCCCCCGTGATGCAGGACCGCGGTGTGGACGAGGTCTACATCGACTTCACCGACGTGCCCGGCGGCCAGCGCGAAGGGGGCCGGGTTCTGGCCCGGCTCATCCAGAAAAGCATCTTCGACGTGACAGGCCTGACCTGCTCCATCGGCGTGGCGCCCAACCGGCTGCTGGCCAAGATGGCCAGCGAGTTCAACAAGCCCAACGGCATCTCCATCGTCTACGAGGAAGATCTGCAGGAGCGGATCTGGCCGCTCAACGTGCGCAAGATCAACGGTATCGGCCCCAAGGCGGGTGAAAAGCTGGCGTCCCTGGGCATAGAAACCATAGGCCAGCTCGCTGCGCAAGACCCGCAGTGGCTCATCGAACGCTTCGGCAAGTCGAGCGGGGCCTGGATGCACCGCGTGGCCTGGGGCCGCGACGACAGCCCTGTGGTCACCGAGAGCGAGCCTGTGAGCATGAGCCGCGAGACCACCTTCGACCGCGACCTGCATGCCGTGCGCGACAAGGCGGAGCTCGGCCGCATCTTCACCGACCTGTGCGAACGCGTGGCGGCAGACCTGCAGCGCAAGGGCTATGTGGGCAAGACCATCGGTATCAAGCTGCGCTACGACGACTTCAAAATCGCCACGCGCGACCAGACGCTGGACCGCTACACCCAGGATGCGGCCACCATCCGCCGCACGGCGGGACTGTGCCTCAAGCGCGTGCCACTGGACCGCAAGCTGCGCCTGCTGGGCGTGCGCGTGGGCACGCTGGAGCGGGAGGGCGATGTGCCCGACGGCCCGCCCGAGCCGCGGCCACCCCGGGTGCGTGGGGGCGATCCGCACACCCGGCCATTGTTCTAAGGCACGCTTCTTGCCTGCACGCTGTGGTGTCGGAGGGCGGGGCTTGACGAATTCTTACGTCAAACTTACATTGAACATCCCTCTGGCGGGAGATGGTCATGACGCTCAACGAGCTCCAACGCATCAAGCAATGGCATGTGGACCACCGGGTGGAGCATCCGCTGGAGTACCACTTGTGGGACCTGGTGCTCACGCTCTGGCTCATGGGCTGGGTGGGCTGGGTGCCCACTTGTGCCTTCGGCGAAGCCTGGGCCGCGCCCCTGTGCTTTGCCGGGACCCTGTTGCCCAGTCTTTATGTGGCCTGGCGCGCCCGTGCGCACCGCTTGAATCGGTTGCGATGCGATTGGCTCAGGGCGTGAACGCCCCTGAGCGGCCGCGCCGGTTCAGGCGCTCATTGCCGTGCGGTGCGCACGTTGCCCGGCAAGGCCTGCGGGTGGCTGGTGCGCAGCGGATTGATGTCCAGGCCGCCGCGGCGCGTGTAGCGCGCGTAGACCGTGAGCTTGAGCGGTTTGCAGCGCGTCCACAGGTCCATGAAGATGCGCTCCACGCACTGCTCGTGGAACTCGTTGTGGTTGCGAAAGCTCACCAGGTACTGCAGCAGCCCTTCCTGGTCGATGGGGGCGCCGGTGTAGCGGATCTGCACGCTGCCCCAGTCGGGTTGGCCGGTCACCAGGCAGTTGCTCTTGAGCAGGTTGCTGGTGAGCACCTCGGTGACGGCGGGCTCGTCGTGCACGGCATGCAGCAGCTCGGGCGCGGGCTGGTAGTGCGTGCATTCCACGTCCAGCCGGTCCAGGCTCAGGCCGTCGAGTTCGTCCACGGGTTCCCGGTCGAACATCTCGGGCAGCAGCAGCTTCACGCCCACGGTGGCCGGGTGTTCGGCGCCGCGCCAGACAGCTTCGCTCACATCGGCACGGATGCGGGCTTGCACCTCGGAGGGGTCGGCAAAGCGCGTGTTGTTGAAGCTGTTGAGGTAGAGCTTGAAGGACTTGCTCTCGACAATGTTCGGCGTCTCGCAGGGGATGGTGATGTGCAGCAGCGCCACCTGCGGCTTGCCGCGCAGGTTGAGCCAGGACAGCTCGAACGCGGTCCACAGGTCGGCGCCGAAGAAGGGCGGGGCCGCGGTGATGCCGATCTCGGCGCGCTTGCCGGCGCGCGGGATCGGGAACAGCAGCGCGGCGTCGTACTGGTCGACATAGGCCGAGGCCTTGCCCAGCTGGGATTGTTCGGGGGTGTTGTCGTTCATGGCAGGCCTCACTTGAATTCGCGCTCGCGCAGCCACTTGGTGGCGATCCACTTCTCGCCGGCGATGACCGGCGCGCCGCCGTGCAATGTCTTGGTGGAGGGATGGGCGCGCTCGTAGCTGAAGAACACGGCATTGCCGCGCTGGGGAGCCACTTCGACGTGCACGTCGGGGAAGGTGGTGCCGCCGCCCTTTTCGGGCGTGTTGAGGTACATCACCAGCGTGCCCACACGCTGCCCGCCGCGCTTGAGGATGGTGGGCGTGCCCGGCTCGCCCGGGTCGAAATAGTCGTAGTGCGGCTTGTACTCGGCGCCGGGGCGGTAGTGCAGGACCTGCAGGCCCTCGCCGTTCTCGATGGGCCAGTCCAGCAGCCGGGCGATGCGCTCCTCGATGCGCTGCACCACCGGGTTCTCGCCGCGCTGAAAGAACATGCCGTCGCTGGTGCGGTCGTCGTTGACCTCCTCGCCACCGGTCTTTGTCGCGACCGTGAGCGAGCGTGCCATGCGGGGCGCGGCCGCGGCGATCAGGGCGTCGCATTCCTCGGCAGACAGCAGGTTGCCGAACACCACGATGCGCGGCTTGGCGATGGCCAGCAGGATATTCACCGCGCGGTCGCCAGCGTCGATCTGGGCCGGCGATTCGTCCAGCAGGGGTTCGGGCACCTTCACGGCGGGCGGCTGGCCCTGCTGCTCGGCCAGCGCGTTGAGGTGGTCCTGCAGCGTGATCTCCAGCGCTTCGGCGGCCACATCCTCGTTCCAGCCGGCGTCGCGCATGGACTGCAGCACCACGGGCGCGGCGAAGCCGGCTTCGGCCTGTTCGATGATCCAGCGGCGCAGCTCGGGCGTGATGGCCTGGCGCGCGGCAGCGGCGGTCGCGGTGGAAGCTGACTGTTCGGAAGACGATGCCATGGCAGATCTCACACGTTGGTCTTGCGCCGGAACACCAGGCGCTCGGGTTGGGAGGCAGCGGGAGCAAAAGTGTAGCCTTCCAGGTCAAAGCCCTGGAGGCCGTGCGGGGTGGCGATGCGCTGGGTGACGGCGTAGCGCGCCATCAGACCGCGCGCGCGCTTGGCGTGGAAGCTGATGATCTTGTAGGCGCCGCCCTTCCAGTCCTCGAACACGCATTCGACCACGCGGGCCTTGAGGACCTGGGTGTCCACGGCCTTGAAGTACTCCTGCGAGGCGAGGTTCACCACCACGGGCGTGGTGTCGGCGCGCAGCCGGGTGTTCAGGTGTTTGGCGATGCGGTCGCCCCAGTACTGGTACAGGTTGCTGCCGGCCTCTGTGGCCAGGCGCGTGCCCATCTCCAGGCGATAGGGCTGCATGAGGTCGAGCGGGCGCAGCAGGCCGTACAGGCCGCTCAGGATGCACACATGGTCCTGTGCCCATTGCAGGTCGTCGCCGTCCAGCGTGCGTGCCTGCAGGCCCTCATAGACGTCGCCATTGAAGGCCAGCAGCGCCTGGCGCGCGTTGGCGGCCGAGAAGCGCGGTTTCCAGGCCTGGTAGCGCGCCACATTCAGGGCGGCGAGCTTGTCGCTCAGGGACATCAGCGAAGCGATGTCTTGGGGCGACTTTTCGCGCAGCACCTTGATCAGATCCTTGGATTGCGGCACGAACTGCGGCAGCGTGTGCGGCAGGTCGGGTGGCAGCGGGGTTTCGTAGTCCAGCGACTTGGCGGGGGACAGCAGGAACAGCATGGTGGCGTGGTGGTTCGTAAGGCCCGAACCAAGGAATGGTGGGCACTGTTGGCGTGGGCATGAGGATACCGGTATCGGCCCTGCGCGCGTGCAGGGGCCGGGCCCAAAGCAAGAAGGCGGCCGAGGCCGCCTTCTTGTGGGTTCAGCGCATCAAGCCGCTGGAGGCTGCTCGAACGGCAGCTTCATGGCCGAGAGGTCGCGGCGGGTTTCCACCAGCACCAGCGGGCCTTCGTCGATCACGACCACGGGCGGGCGTTCGCGCGGCACGTGGATGGGCTTGGGCTCTGCCGCGATCGCAGCCTGCACGGCGGCGATCTTGGCGGCATCGGAGTTCACCCACTGCAGGCCCGAGGCTTCGGCGACCTGGTGCAGCTCATCGAGCGGCAGGGTGAATGCCTGCACGCGAGGCAGGCCGGTGGCAGGCGCTGGTGCAGCCACAGCCACGGGCGCGGCGGCTGCCGGCGCAGGGGCTGCCACAGGCGCTGCCACGGGTGCGGGAGCGGCTGCGACGGGTGCCGGTACCGCGGGCGCCGGAGCGCTCTCTTGCACCGGAGCAGCGACTGGGGTTGCTGCCACGGGTGCTGCTGCGGTTTCGGCAGGGGCGCTGAAGTAGCTGCGGCGCGGTGCTTCGCCTTCGCTGGCGGCCGTGGGGGCAGGGACCGCCGAGGTATCGAAGTCCAGCAGCGGGGCGGCTGCCGGTGCGGCTGCACCCTCGGCGTTGTCGCGCGGACCGCGCTCGCCACGTTCGCGGCGGTCACGGCCGTAGCGGTCGCGCGAGCGGCGCTCACGGCGTTGCTCTTCGCTGCCTGCGGCGTTGCTGGCCGACTCGTTGCCGGTCAGGTCCAGGTCGGGCAGCAGTGCCAGCGGCGAGGTGTCGGCGAAATCGCCTGCCGGTGCGGCCTGTTCAACGCCCTCGGCGTTGCGGGGCGCGCGCTCACCGCGTTCACCCCGCTCGCGGCGGCCGGAGCCGTCGCCGCGCTCGCGGCGGGGGCCGCGCTCGCCACGTTCACCACGCGGGGCCTGGCTGGTGCTGGCGTCGGCACCGCCGATCGGGCCTTCCACCTGGGCACCGGCCACTGCGGCGGCTTGTTCGCCATTCAGCGCGGCGCCGTTGGCCTGGTTGCGGACTTCGCCGTCGTTGCGGCCACGGCCATTGCGACCGCCGCGTCCTTCACGGCCTTCACCCTCGGGGCGGCGCTCGCCACCTTCGCGGGGTGGGCGGCCGCCCTGGCCTTCGGCGTCGCGCGGTGCGCGGCCTTCGGCCGAGCGCTCGCCACGGCGGCCACGGCCTTCTGCGGCGCCTTCGCGGTTGCCGCCGTCACGGCCACTGCCTTCGCGCTGGCCTTCGCTGCGGCCAGGGGCGTCGCGGTTGCTGCGGCGCCCGCCACGGCCTTCACCGCGGCCGTCACGGCGCGGTTCACGGGCGGTGGTTTCTGCCGCGGCGGGTGCCGGTGCCGGGGCAGGGCTTGCCACCGGTGCCGGAGCTGCCGGCTTGTCACCGAAGCCGAGCACGCCCTTGAGCCAGGCAAAGAAGCCTTGCTCCTGCGGCGCGGCCGGGGCGGCAGCAGCGGGTGCCGGTGCGGGCGTGGGGGCTGCGGCCGGCGTGGCTGCGGGGCGCTGGCCTTGCTGGCCGGTGCGCGCAGGGCGGGCCGCGCCTTCGGGGCGGGGTTCTACCTGCGGGGCCGGTGCATCGGGCAGCACGCCCTTGATCACCGGGGTCTGCTTGTTGGTGGGCTCCTGCGAGCGGCGGGTCACGGCCGTGGGGTCTTCCACTTCCTCTGCGAGCTTGTAGCTGGCTTCGATGTGGTCCAGGCGCGGGTCGTCGTGCTTGAGGCGTTCCAGGCGGTAGTTGGGGGTTTCCAGCGTCTTGTTGGGCACCATCAGCACGGCCACGCGCTGCTTGAGTTCGATCTTGGCGATCTCGGTGCGCTTTTCGTTGAGCAGGAACGAGGCCACTTCCACCGGCACCTGGCAGTGCACGGCGGCCGTGTTGTCCTTCATCGACTCTTCCTGGATGATGCGCAGGATCTGCAGCGCCGAGGACTCGGTGTCGCGGATGTGGCCCGAGCCGCCGCAACGGGGGCAGGGGATGGAAGAACCTTCGGACAGGGCGGGCTTCAAGCGCTGGCGGCTCATTTCCATCAGGCCGAACTTGCTGATGGTGCCGAACTGCACGCGGGCGCGGTCCTGGCGCAGCGCGTCGCGCAGGCGGTTTTCCACCTCGCGGCGGTTCTTGCTCTCCTCCATGTCGATGAAGTCGATCACGATCAGGCCGCCCAGGTCGCGCAGGCGCATCTGGCGCGCCACTTCGTCGGCGGCTTCCAGGTTGGTGCGGGTGGCGGTTTCCTCGATGTCGCCGCCCTTGATGGCGCGGGCCGAGTTCACGTCCACGCTGACCAGCGCTTCGGTGTGGTCGATCACGATGGCACCGCCCGAGGGCAGTTGCACGGTGCGGGCGTACGCCGATTCGATCTGGTGCTCGATCTGGAAGCGGCTGAACAGGGCGGCGTCGTCGCGGTAGCGCTTCACGCGGGCGGCATGCTCGGGCATGACGTGCGCCATGAACTGCTGCGCCTGTTCGTAGATGTCGTCGGTATCGATGAGGATGTCACCGATGTCGTTGTTGAAGTAGTCGCGGATCGCGCGGATCACCAGGCTCGATTCCTGGTAGATCAGGAAGGCGCCCTTGCCACCCTTGGCAGCGCCGTCGATGGCGTTCCACAGCTTGAGCAGGTAGTTCAGGTCCCACTGCAACTCGGGCGCGGTGCGGCCGATACCGGCGGTGCGCGCGATGATGGACATGCCGTTCGGGTATTCCAGCTGGTCCATCGCCTCCTTGAGCTCGGCGCGGTCTTCGCCCTCGATGCGGCGCGAGACGCCACCGCCACGGGGGTTGTTGGGCATCAGCACCACATAGCGGCCGGCCAGCGAGACGAAGGTCGTCAGGGCCGCGCCCTTGTTGCCGCGCTCTTCCTTCTCGACCTGGACCAGCAGTTCCTGGCCTTCGCGGATCACTTCATTGATGCGCGCCTGGCTGGGCGAGACGCCCGGGGCAAAGTAGCTGCGGGAGATTTCCTTGAACGGCAGGAAGCCGTGGCGGTCTTCGCCGTAGTCGACGAAGCAGGCTTCCAGCGAAGGCTCGACGCGCGTGACGACGGCCTTGTAGATATTGCCCTTGCGCTGCTCGCGCCCCTCGATCTCGATCTCGTAGTCGAGGAGCTTTTGTCCGTCGACGATGGCCAGGCGCCGTTCTTCGGGCTGCGTGGCGTTGATGAGCATCCGCTTCATGATGCGATTCCTTCTTGTGTTTCGCGGTGGGCAGCGGCGCGGCCAACAGGCCTATCGCGGGCTGCCACCCGCAGTTCCAACCATTGAACAAGCTCTACAGGAGCCGTGAATGCCTGGACTGACGCGTCGAAACGAAGGGAATTGCCGGGGATGCCGAAAGCCTGCCGCGCGTCAGCGCGGCAGCAAAAGGCAGGGGCGCATGGAAGGGGGCGAGTGGGAGAGGCGCAGTTTTGCCACGAACAAGGTGGCTGGTTGCGCTTGCCGGGTGGATGCCACAGGCCCTTGCCATTGCGCGCGCATGGCCAGGGGCATGCGCCACCGCCACAAGGTCACAATCCAGGCCATCAACAACCACATGCTCGCTTCGATCCGCTGGCAGATCGTGCCCTGGTGGGGCGCATCTGCCAGCTTGGGGGATTCCGTATCAGTGTTTCAATCTGTCAGCCCGCCGGCTGGCGCCCAGGCCATTGCAGGCATCTGGCCTGCAATCTGCGTGGGCGACACCCGCTGGCATCGACCGGCCTGCGCCCGTATGGTGGTCGTGTGGACTAAACTCCAGGCAAATCAACCACTTACACAGCAACGCGCAGGTGAAACACATTATAGGGGGCAAACCGCCCTCCAGCCCCGCCCCGGTTTCCACCCCCCCTTCTGCCAAGTTGGTGGAGGTCGATGAGGACTCTGCGGGCCAGCGCCTGGATAACTTTTTGATACGCCATCTGAAGGGCGTGCCCAAGACACATGTCTACCGCATCATCCGCAGCGGCGAGGTGCGCATCAACAAGGGCCGTGCCAGTGCCGACACCCGTGTGGAGGCGGGCGACCAGGTGCGCCTGCCGCCCGTGCGTATCTCCGACAAGGTGGCCGAGAAGGCCGAGCGCCCGGCGCCGGCGCGCGAATTCCCCATCCTGCTGGAAGACGAGCACGTGATCGCGCTCGACAAGCCTGCGGGCGTGGCCGTGCACGGCGGCAGCGGGGTCAGTTTCGGCGTGATCGAACAGCTGCGCCAGGCACGCCCGGGGGCGAAATTCCTGGAACTGGTGCACCGGCTGGACCGGGACACCTCGGGAATCCTGCTGGTGGCCAAGAAGCGTTCGGCGCTCACGCACCTGCAGGACCAGTTCCGTGAGCGCGAAACCGGCAAGACCTACCTGGCGCTGGTGACCGGGGTGTGGCCTGCCAACAACAAGGTCATTGATCTGCCGCTGCACAAGTACCTGCAGGCCGATGGCGAGCGCCGTGTGCGCGTGACCACGGCCGACGACCCCGAGGGCATGCGCTCCATCACCCTGGTCAAGCTGCGCCAGAAGGTGCCGGCGCGCCAGGGGCAGGGCCTGCCAGCGATGACGCTGCTGGAGGTGACCATCAAGACCGGGCGCACGCACCAGATCCGGGTGCACCTGGCCAGCCAGGGCCATGCCATCGTCGGCGACGACAAGTACGGTGATTTCGAGCTGAACAAACGCTTGCAGAAGCAGGGCATGCGGCGCATGTTCCTGCACGCCTGGAGGTTACAGTTCAACCACCCGGCCAGCGGCGAGCGCGTGGCGCTCAACGCGGAACTGCCGCCCGAGCTGGCCGATTTCGTCCCTTCTGCCTGAGTGCCCTTTCCTCCATGCGCCCCACGTCCCGTCCCCGCCGCTTCGACCTGATTGCCTTTGACTGGGATGGCACCCTGTTCGACTCCACGCAGATCATCGTGCGCTGCATCCAGGCGGCCGTGAAGGATGTGGGCGGCACCGTGCCCACGGACCAGGCGGCCTCGTACGTGATCGGCATGGCGCTGATGCAGGCGCTCGCCCATGCGGCGCCCGACGTGCCGCCCGAGAAGTACCCCGAGCTGGGCAACCGCTACCGCTTCCATTACCTGCAGCACCAGGACGACCTGAGCCTGTTCGAAGGCGTGCTGCCCATGCTGGCCGACCTGCGCGACGCCGGGCACCTGCTCACGGTGGCCACGGGCAAGAGCCGGCGCGGCCTGGACGAGGTGCTGCACTCCAAGGACCTCAAGGGCGTGTTCGACGGTTCGCGCACCGCCGACCAGACCGCCGGCAAGCCCCACCCGCTGATGCTGCAGGAGCTGATGGCCGAGTTCGATGTGCTGCCCGAGCGTGTGCTGATGATCGGCGACACCACGCACGACCTGCAGATGGCGGTCAATGCGGGCTGCGCCAGCGTGGGTGTGAGCTATGGCGCCCATGAGCCCGATGCCTTCCATGTGCTGCAGCCGCTGGCCGTGGTGCATTCCGTGCGCGAGCTGCACGACTGGCTGCGGGCCAACGGCTGAGGCCCGCCATGACGACCCCGTCCGAGTCCCTTCCCACCCCCTTGTGCAACAGTGCCGAGCTGGTCGATGGCGGGCTGGCGGTGCCGTTCGACGTGGTCTACGCGGGCCAGACCTGCCGGGCCTTTGCCATCCGTTACCGCGGCGTGCCGCACGCCTACCTCAACCGCTGCACGCATGTGGCGATGGAGATGGACTACCAGCCCGACCGGTTCTTTGACGACACCGGCAACTGGCTGCTGTGTGCCACCCACGGTGCCGCCTACCTGCCCGATACGGGACAGTGCGCGGGCGGGCCCTGCCGGGGCGGGTTGGTGAAGATCACCCTGTCGGAGTCCGATGGTGTGGTGCGCTGGCATACTGCGTACCACCTGCAAGCCGTCGCGTTCTAGATAGACCAGATGCAATTTCCCGGCTTGCGCCGATTTTTCGCGTCCATGCCCGTTGCCAGGGTGCCTGGCATGGAGCGCTTGCTGTCCCCAAGGGCCTGAAATGACCGATCCCGACAAGAATTTTCCTCCCTCCCAGGACCTGTGGGCGCAATCGCCCGCAGCGTCGGGCACCCGTGCCTCGGCCGCGCAGGAGCCGGGCTGGGAGCGCGCCACGCTCGAAAAGCTGGCCTTTGCCGCCCTCCAGGAGCAGCGCTCGGCACGGCGCTGGAAGATCTTCTTCCGCTTTGCCTGGCTGCTGGTGATCGGCGCCCTGGTCTTCGGCGCCATGCGCCAGGCCTCCACGGGCGCCAGCAAGAGCACGCCCCACACGGCTGTGGTGGACGTCAAGGGCGAAATCGCCTCGGGCGCCGAGGCCAGCGCCGAGTTCGTGGTCGCCGCCATGCGCAGCGCCTTCGAGGACGAGGGCTCGCAGGCCGTGGTGCTGCTGATCAACTCGCCCGGCGGCAGCCCGGTGCAGGCCGGCATCATCAACGACGAGATCGTGCGCCTGAAGGCCAAGCACAACAAGCCGGTGTATGCCGTGGTCGAGGAGACCTGTGCCTCGGCTGCGTATTACATTGCCGCGGCGGCGGACGAGATCTTCGTGGACAAGGCCAGCATCGTGGGCAGCATCGGCGTGCTGATGGATGGCTTCGGCTTCACCGGCACCATGGAAAAGCTGGGCGTGGAGCGCCGCCTGCTCACGGCTGGTGAGAACAAGGGCTTCCTGGACCCCTTCAGCCCGCAGACCGAAAAGCAGCGCGAGTACGCGCAGGCCATGCTCAACCAGATCCACCAGCAGTTCATCGCCGTGGTGAAGGCCGGGCGGGGCGAGCGCCTGAAGACCACCCCCGAGACCTTCAGCGGCCTGTTCTGGACCGGCCAGCAGGCGGTGGAGATGGGCCTGGCCGACAAGCTGGGCAACCTCGACTTCGTGGCGCGCGAAGTGGTCAAGGCCGAGGAAATCATCGACTACACCCGCCGCGACAACGTCGCCGAGCGCCTGGCCAAGCGCTTTGGCGCCGCCATGGGCATCGGCGCGGCCAAGGCGCTGGGCTCCGCGGGGCCTCAGCTGCGTTGATGCAGGCGGGGCGGGGTCTTTGAACGACCCTTGATGGTTGCCTGTGTGTGCTCGCGATACTGGCGCTCCATAGGCCAGTGCCCTCGCGCAAGGGCCGCCAAAGCTGCGCATGCGGCGCTTCGATTGCGTGCGCTGGGGGCATCCCTGGGGGGGGGGAAGGCGCGAAGCGACTCAGGGGGCCTATGAATCCAGTCCGCCGGCCTTGCGCTGGCGCGAGCCGTCTTCGAGGATGGTGTCGTCGGCGGTGAGCTTGCCCGATTCGTCCCACTGCTTGCGTGCCTCCA
Organism: Acidovorax sp. GW458-11-26-14-TSB4; assembly: GCF_059423865.1. Classification (NCBI taxonomy): domain Bacteria; kingdom Pseudomonadati; phylum Pseudomonadota; class Betaproteobacteria; order Burkholderiales; family Comamonadaceae; genus Acidovorax; species Acidovorax sp. GW458-11-26-14-TSB4. The sequence continues at coordinate 125,430 of NZ_JBWKYR010000010.1, read as the reverse complement.
GCCGGGTGCGGCCGCGGGCATCGGGTGCGGTGTAGCGGTCTTCCCGGCCCAGGCGCCCGTTGGCGTGGAAGTGTTGCTGCACCCCGGTAGGTTGCTGCTCTGAAGTGAGGAGTTCGCGCCGGGTGAGCTTGCCTTCGTCGTCGCGCAGTTCGCGCTGGATGCGGGTGGCGTCCCCGGTGCCGGTTATGGTGGTGCGCTCGCGTGGGGCGCCGTTGAGGTACCAGCGTTCCAGCAGTACTTCGCGCCCATCGGCATACGCGTGCTGCTCGGTCATCTGGCCGTTGCTGCCAAAGCGGCGCAGGCTGTGCAGCGGCCCGCGCGCATCGCGCAGAAAGCGCTGCTCGTCGGGCGCGAAGATGCGCTCCTCGCGCAGCACGCTCTTGCCGCCCTCGGTGAAAAAGCTGCGGTGCACGCGCCGGCCTTCCTCGAACAGCATCTGCTGCGCGACCAGGCCTTCGCTGGTCCATTCGGTGGACAGCAGCAGGCGGCCCTGCTCGTAGCGCACCTGGCCAGCCCTGGCGCCTGCGGTGGTGAACAGTGCGGTGTCGGCCGCGCCCTCGAAGCCGCAGGGCTTGCGGTCCTCGGGCAGCACGCTCGCACGCGGGCATTGCAGCCGGGTGGGCTGGCCGGCGCTGTTGTACTCTATGACGAACTGTTCCTGTCCCGCCACATGGAAGGACAGGCGCTCGGGCCGGCCATTGGCGTCGAAGCGGCGCACCGCGCCGACGGTGCTGCCGTTCTCGGCGAACTCCTCGCGCTTGAGTTGTCCGTTGGGCCAGAACTCGGCCACCCGGCCCTGGCTGTTGCCACGTTCGTTCACGCTGCGCTCGCGCAGCAGTTTTCCCTCGCGGTCGAAGAAGCGCTCCTTGCCCAGGTATTTGCCGTCCTTGAGCTCCTGCTCGCGCTGCAGCTGGCCGGTGTTCTCGTCGCGGCAGCGCAGCAGGCCGGTCAGCCCGGCGGTCTCGGCACCATTGTTGGGGTTGACGGGCTTGCCGTTGAATTCGCAGCGGATGATGGCATTCGCACCGGTGGCGCAGGTGCCCAGGGCAATGAGCAGAAGGGCGGAGAGGCGTTGCATGGTCAGCGGCCGAGGGCGAACACAATGGGCGTACGGTTGCTGGGGAGCAGGGGCTCTGCGCGCCACTGGCGCACGAGCTGGCTGCGGATCTCTGCGCTGGGCAGTGTGAGGCCACTGGCCAGTGCCAGGCGGGTGTGGGGCTGCAGCGTCTGCACCAGCGCCTGCCACAGCACGGGGTTGCGGTAGGGCGTTTCGATGAACAGCTGCGTCTGGCCGGTCTTGAGGGCCAGCGATTCGAGTTCGCGGATGCGCTGCGTGCGCTCCTGCCCGTCCTGGGGCAGATAGCCGGCAAAGGCAAAGCTTTGGCCGTTCAAGCCGCTGGCGGCCAGGGCCAGCAGCAGCGAAACCGGGCCCACGAGGGGCACGACAGGAATGCCCAGGTCGTGCGCGGCGCGCACCACGGACGAGCCCGGGTCGGCCACGGCCGGCATGCCGGCCTCGCTGACCAGGCCCAGGCAATGGCCGAGCAGCGCAGGCGCCAGCAAGGGTTTGGCGTCAAAGTGGGCCGAGCCCTTGTCGCCATGGTCGCCCTTTTTGTGCACTTCGCGCGGCAGCTCGGTGATCTGCTGCTGCTGCAGCGGCACGGCCAGCGGGTGCAGGGCGTCGATGCGCTTCAAGTAGGCGCGGGTGCTCTTGGCGTTCTCGCACACCCAGTGGGTGAGCCGTGCCGCCTGCTGCAGGGTGCCGCTGGGCAGGGCCTGGTCCAGCGGTATTTCCGTGTCGCAGCCGAAGTCGAGCGGCGCGGGGACCAGGTACAGCGTGCCGGTGCTCATGGCAGGACCACCCCGGCAGCGCGCAGCATGCGGCAGGTGCGGATCAGCGGCAGGCCGATCAGGGCGGTGGGGTCGTCGCTGTGGATGGCGTCGAGCAGGGCAATGCCCAGGCCTTCGCTCTTGGCGCTGCCGGCGCAGTCATAGGGCTGCTCGGCGCGCAGGTAGCGCTCGATCTCATCGTCCGACAGGTCGCGAAAGCGCACTTCCACGGGCGCGATGTCCACCTGCTCGAAGCCGCTGGCCTGGCACACGGTGGCCACGGCGGTCTGGAAAATCACCGTCTGTCCGCGCATCTGGCGCAGTTGCTGCACGGCGCGCTCATGGGTGCCGGGCTTGCCCAGGGGCTGGCCGGCCAGGTCGGCCACCTGGTCGGAACCGATGACCACGGCCTCGGGGTGCTGTTTCGCCACCGCGTGGGCCTTGGCGAGGGCCAGGCGCAGGGCCAGATCGCGCGGGGCTTCACCTGGGGTGGGGGTCTCGTCCACGTCCGGCGAGGCGATCTCGAACGGCAGGTTCAGGCGGGACAGCAGCTCGCGCCGGTAGCGGGAGGTGGAGCCCAATACCACAGGGCGTTGCGGGGCGGGGGATTGATGCATTCGCTGATTCTCTTACACTGCCGCCATGACCAAGGAATTCTCAGTAGACCGGCTCGACGTCAAGGCCTTCGCCTTGGCTGGCGCGCGCCTGGCCGGCCATGATTCCCTTTTGAAGTATGAGCGCCTGGCCCAGGAGGCCCGGGGGCTGCATCCCGATCTGCTGGTGGACTGGCAGGCGCAGGGCGAAGTGCGCACGGCGCTCGGCGGTGCCAGCCAGGTGTGGCTGGTGCTCAAGGTGCGCGCTACGTTCCCCATGGAGTGCCAGCGCTGCCTCACGCCGGTGGATGTGCCGCTGGAGGTGGATCGTTCGTTCCGCTTCGTTGCCGATGAGGCCACGGCCGACGCTCTGGACGATGAGAGCGAGGAAGACCTCCTGGCCATGAGTCGCGAATTCGATCTGCACGAGCTGATCGAAGACGAATTGCTCATGGCGCTGCCCGTGGTGCCCAAGCACGACGAGTGCCCCACGGCCGTTCCGCTGGCATCGTCAGACGACGATTTCGAGGAAGCCAACGCGGAAAAGCCCAATCCTTTCGCTGCCCTTGCCGGCCTCAAAAAAGACAGTAAGAGGCACTGAATTCATTTGGGCTATAATCGAGGGCTTCGCGCGAATCCCCTCGTGTCTTCTATGGGCCCATCGCGTATTTACCAACCTATTTAAGACCAGGAGCCATCATGGCCGTTCAGCAAAACAAAAAGTCCCCTTCCAAGCGCGGTATGCACCGTTCGCACAATGCCCTGAATGTGCCAGGCATTGCTGTGGAACCCACCACCGGCGAAACCCACCTGCGCCACCACATCAGTCCCAACGGCTTCTACCGTGGCCGCCAGGTGCTCAAGAACAAGTCTGAAGCCTAAGCTTCACTACCCCTCAAAGGCCCGTTGCTACTAAATCTGTAGCGCGGGCCTTTGTTTTGACTGTTGTATCCAACTTCCGGCCCTGTCAGTGGGTTGGACAAGTCGCCCATGATCACACTGGCTGTTGACTGCATGGGGGGCGATCACGGCCCCCGCGTCACGCTCGCGGCGTGCCGTCAGTTCCTTGGCAATCACCCGGATGCCCGCTTGCTGCTGGTCGGCCTGGCGGATAGCCTGCGCGAGTTCTCCCACGAGCGTGCCACCATCGTCCCTGCCACCGAGGTGGTGACCATGGACGACCCTGTCGAGGTGGCCCTGCGCCGAAAAAAAGACTCTTCGATGCGTGTGGCCATTCAGCAGGTCAAGGAGGGCACGGCTGCGGCGGCCGTCTCGGCCGGCAATACCGGCGCCCTGATGGCCATTGCGCGCTACCTGCTCAAGACCCTGGACGGCATCGACCGCCCCGCGATTGCCACCCAGCTGCCCAACAACCAGGGGCGCGCGACCACGGTGCTCGACCTGGGGGCCAATGTGGACTGCTCGGCGGAGCACCTGCTGCAGTTCGCGGTCATGGGCTCGGCGCTGGTGTCCGCCCTGCGCGATGATGGCAGGGAGCCCACCGTCGGCCTGCTCAATATTGGTGAAGAGATCATCAAGGGCAGCGAAATCATCAAAAAAGCGGGTGAACTGCTGCGATCTGCGGCCGAAGCGGGTGACCTTAACTTCTATGGCAACGTGGAAGGCAATGACATCTTCAAGGGCACAGTGGACATCGTGGTCTGTGACGGGTTTGTCGGCAACGTGGCGCTCAAAGCCAGCGAGGGGGTTGCGGCCATGGTGATCGGGGGACTCAAGAATGAGTTTTCCAAAAACATCTTCACCAAAACTGCAGCCATCATCGCTTATCCGGTGTTAAAGGCGCTCATGACCCGCATGGACTACCGGCGCTACAACGGTGCGGCCCTGCTCGGATTGCGCGGACTGGTGTTCAAGAGCCATGGCTCGGCCGATGCCATGGCCTTCGAGCAGGCCTTGAACCGGGCGTATGATGCAGCCCGCAACAACCTGCTCGACCGTGTCCGGACCCGGATTGCGCACGCAGCGCCTCTCCTGGCCCCTGCCGATGCCCAGTCCAGGCCCGCTGCGGCGATTACACATTAATAATGAGACGCTATTCCCGCATCACCGGCACTGGCAGCTATCTGCCACCGCGCCGGCTCACGAATGCCGACTTCGTGGACCTGCTGGCCCGTGACGGCATCGAAACTTCCGACGAGTGGATCGTCGAGCGTACGGGGATCCGGGCGCGGCATTTTGCAGCCCCCGATGTGGCGGCCAGCGACCTCGGCCTGGAGGCCGCCCGCAATGCGCTGCAGGCGGCGGGCCTGCAGGCGCAGGACATCGACCTGATCATCGTCGCCACGTCCACGCCGGACATGGTGTTTCCTTCGACGGCCTGCATTCTCCAGAACAAGCTGGGTGCCAACGGCTGCCCGGCCTTCGACGTGCAGGCCGTGTGCAGCGGTTTCGTCTATGCACTGGCCGTGGCCGATTCCATGATCCAGACGGGCGCTGCCAGCCGGGCCCTGGTGGTCGGTGCCGAGGTGTTCAGCCGCATCCTGGATTTCAAGGACCGCACGACCTGTGTGCTGTTCGGCGACGGCGCTGGCGCCGTGGTGCTGGAAGCGTCCGAGACGCCGGGCATCCTGTCGAGCGACCTGCATGCCGACGGCAAGCATGTCGGCATCCTGTGCGTGCCGGGCAATGTTTCGGGTGGCAATGTGCTGGGCGACCCGCTGCTCAAGATGGATGGGCAGGCGGTGTTCAAGCTGGCCGTGGGCGTGCTGGAGAAGGCTGCCCATGCCGTGCTGGCCAAGGCGGGCCTCGCTGAAGCCGATGTGGACTGGCTCATTCCACACCAGGCCAACATCCGCATCATGCAGGGCACGGCGCGCAAGCTCAAGCTGCCCATGGACAAGGTGGTGGTCACGGTGGACCAGCATGGCAACACGTCCGCTGCGTCCATTCCACTGGCCCTGGACCATGCCGTGCGCAGCGGCCAGGTCCAGAAGGGCCAGACGCTGCTGCTCGAAGGCGTGGGCGGCGGCTTCACCTGGGGTGCCGTGCTCCTGAAGTTCTAGCTGGCCGCGTTGGGCGGCCTGCAGGATTCCATTCCCTCTCTCTATTTGTGCTGGCATGAAGTCATTTGCATTTGTTTTTCCCGGGCAGGGCTCGCAGTCGGTCGGCATGCTCGATGGCTGGGGCGACCACCCCGTGGTGGCAGAAACCCTGCGCGAGGCGTCCGATGCGCTGGGCGAGAACCTTGGCCAGTTGATCAAGGATGGCCCCAAGGAGGCGCTGGCCCTGACCACCAACACGCAGCCGGTGATGCTGGTGGCCGGTGTGGCCGCCTGGCGCGTATGGAGTGCCGAAGGCGGCGCCGCACCGGTGGCCCTGGCGGGCCATTCGCTGGGTGAGTACTCGGCGCTGGTCGCATCGGGCGTGCTCACGCTGGCGCAGGCTGCACCCCTGGTGCGCCTGCGCGCTGCCGCCATGCAGGAAGCCGTGCCCGTGGGCACGGGTGCCATGGCAGCCATCCTGGGCATGGAGGCTTCCAAGGTCATTGCAGGCTGTGCGGAGGCGGCGGCTTCTTTCGGGCCTGGCACTGCCGAAGTGGTGGAGGCCGTGAATTTCAACGATCCCATCCAGACCGTGATCGCGGGCACCAAGGCGGCCGTCGACAAGGCCTGTGAAGTGCTCAAGGCCAATGGCGCCAAGCGCGCACTGCCTCTGCCGGTCTCGGCGCCCTTCCATTCGAGCCTGATGAAGCCCGCAGCCGAGAAGCTGCGTGAGGCGCTGGGCGGCGTGGCGCTGGCCGCGCCTGCCATTCCGGTGGTGAACAACGTGGATGTGGCCGTACGTGAAGACGCCGATGCCATCCGCGACGCCCTGTACCGCCAGGCCTTCGGGGCCGTGCGCTGGGTGGAGTGCGTGCAGGCGCTCAAGGCGCGTGGCGTGACGCATATCGTGGAGTGCGGCCCTGGCAAGGTGCTGGCCGGCCTGACCAAGCGCATCGACCCCGAGCTGGTTGGTGCCGCAGTATTTGACACGGCCTCGCTGGCCGAAGCACGGGAGTTGCTGGCATGACGGAGTCTGTTCAACAAGCCGCCCAGGTGGCCCTGGTCACCGGCGCCTCGCGCGGCATCGGCGCGGCGATTGCACTGGAGTTGGCCGTGCGCGGCTACCAGGTCATCGGCACGGCCACCACCGATGAAGGTGCTGCCCGCATCTCTGCGGCCCTGGCGGCTTACCCCGGCTCCAAGGGGGTCAACCTGAATGTGAACGATGGCGCGGCCATCGAGGCAACCATCGACGCCATCGTCAAGCAGCAGGGCGGCCTGCACGTGCTGGTGAACAATGCCGGCATCACGCGCGACACCCTGGCCATGCGGATGAAGGACGATGACTGGGATGCGGTGCTGGACACCAACCTCAAGGCCGTGTTCCGCGTGAGCCGTGCGGCCATCCGTCCCATGATGAAGCAGCGCTTCGGGCGCATCATCAGCATCACCAGCGTGGTCGGTGCATCGGGCAATCCGGGACAGGCCAACTACGCCGCTGCCAAGGCCGGCGTGGCCGGCATGACGCGAGCCCTGGCGCGCGAGCTGGGCAGCCGCAGCATCACCGTGAATTGCGTGGCCCCCGGCTTCATCGAGACCGACATGACGGCCGGCCTGCCCGAAGAGCAGCAAAAAGCCCTGCAAACGCAGATTGCGCTGGGCCATCTGGGCAAGCCTTCGGACATTGCACATGCGGTCGCATACCTTGCCTCGCGCGAGGCGGGCTATGTGACCGGGCAGGAGTTGCATGTCAATGGCGGCATGTACATGTAATTGTTGAAAGATAACGCCGGTTCATCCGGACGGCGGGCTGCTGAGGGGCTTTACCTTAAGCAGCTAGAATCGCGGATTCATTCACAACCCCCAGAGGGAAACCATGAGCGATATCGAAGCACGCGTCAAAAAAATCATTGCCGAACAACTCGGTGTGGAAGAGTCTCAAGTCACCAATGAAAAGGCCTTCGTGGCAGACCTCGGTGCCGACTCGCTCGACACGGTGGAGCTGGTGATGGCCTTGGAAGACGAGTTCGGCATCGAGATCCCCGACGAAGACGCCGAAAAGATCACCACGGTGCAAAACGCCATCGATTACGCCAACACTCACCAGAAGGCCTGAGCGGCGCTTTGCGCCTGACTTGAGCGATCAGCAGAAGGTTTTACGCATGAGCCGTCGTCGCGTCGTCGTGACCGGCCTGGGTTGCATCAGTCCCGTGGGCAACACGGTGGCAGATGCCTGGGCCAATCTCCTTGCCGGACAATCCGGTATCGACCTCATCACCAAGTTCGACGCGTCGAACTTCTCTTGCAAGATTGCAGGGGAAGTCAAGGGCTTTGACCTGGAGTCGTACATCAGCGCCAAGGATGCGCGCTCGATGGACACCTTCATCCACTACGGCATTGCCGCTGCCGCACAGGCCGTGCAGGATGCGGGCCTGCCCACCGGCGAGGCGCTGGACGAAGAGTTCGCCACGCGCATCGCCTGCGTGATCGGCTCCGGCATCGGCGGCCTGCCGATGATCGAGGATACGCATGCCGAGCTGACGAACCGTGGGCCACGGCGCATCACGCCGTTCTTCGTGCCTGCGTCCATCATCAACATGGTGGCGGGCCACGTGTCCATGCGTTTTGGCTTCAAGGGGCCGAACCTGGCGGTCGTGACAGCCTGCACGACAGGCCTGCATTGCATTGGCGAAGGCGGCCGCATGATCGAGTACGGCGATGCCGATGTCGTGATCGCGGGCGGCACGGAGTCGACCGTATCCCCTCTGGGCATCGGGGGCTTCGCGGCCATGCGTGCGCTGTCCACCCGCAACGACGATCCCAAGACGGCCTCGCGCCCCTGGGACAAGGACCGCGACGGCTTCGTGCTGGGCGAGGGGGCCGGCGTGATGGTGCTCGAGGAGTACGAGCATGCCAAGGCGCGCGGCGCCAAGATCTACGCCGAGCTCAGCGGCTTCGGCATGAGTGCCGATGCGGGCCACATGACGGCCCCGAACATGGATGGCCCGCGCCGCGCCATGATCGGCGCGATGCGCAACGCGGGCATCAATCCCGAGCAGGTGGACTACCTCAACGCGCATGGCACGTCCACGCCGCTGGGCGACCTGAACGAAACCAATGCCATCAAGAATGCGTTGGGCGAACACGCCTTCAAGACGGTGGTAAGTTCCACCAAGTCCATGACGGGCCACCTGCTGGGCGGCGCTGGCGGGATCGAGAGCGTGTTCACGGTGCTGGCCTTGCACCACCAGAAGGTGCCACCTACCATCAACCTGTTCAACCAGGATCCCGAGTGCGATCTCGATTACTGTGCCAACACGGCCCGTGATCTGAAGATGGACTATGCACTCAAGAACAATTTCGGCTTTGGCGGAACCAACGGCTCGCTGGTGTTCAAGCGGGTCTGAGCGGCGAGCCGCCCTGTCCGCGCGCGGCTGTGCCGCTGCGGACTTCCTGGTCGCATGCGCAGGGCTCGGGTTTGCGGCACACTGCGAAACGATGGCATTCCTGCAGTCCTTTTGGCGTCTTTCATGAATACGGCAGCACGACGAGCCCCTGCCGTGCGCTTTCCCGCGCGGCGCAGCGGCATTGTGGGGGGCGTGCTGGCCGCTGTCGTGGCAGCTGGGCTGGTAGTGCTGATGGCCTGGCTGTTGCAGGGGAGCCGCCAGGGCCCGGCGGTTGCCATTGCTGCCGCGGTATGCTGGCTGGCCGCCGCGGCAGGTGCATGGCATTGGTGGCATGGCCAGTTTTGCGGGGAACTGTGCTGGGATGGCCAGCAATTGGCGCTGGACCCCTTGGTCCCCGGTCGGCATCCCCAGGTGCTGCGCGGCACGCCCGAAGTGCAGGGGGATCTGCAGCACCACCTGTGGCTGCGTACCAGTGGCGATGCCGGGCGGCCGCGGATCTGGCTATGGCTGGAGCGCAGCCGGCAACCGGAACGCTGGGATGATCTGCGCCGTGCGGTATATTCGCGCGCCGGATCGGGCACTGCGAGTGCCAGCGAGTTCGCGCCGATCCACAGCCGACAGGCGTGAGCCCGCACAAGACCTGATGACTGACCAAACGCCGCCTCCCACACCCGACAACAGCGATCTGCAACTGGTGGAGCGCACGGTAGCGGGCGACCAGCGGGCGTTCGAACTGCTGGTCATCAAGTACCAGCGCCGCATCGAGCGCCTGATCGGCCGCATGGTGCGCGACACCGACATCATCCAGGACATCGCGCAGGAAACCTTCATCCGCGCCTACCGCGCGCTGCACCAGTTCCGTGGGGATGCCCAGTTCTATACCTGGCTGTACCGGATTGCCGTCAATACGGCCAAGAAGGCGCTGATGGACATGAAGCGCAATCCGGTGGTGACGGAGAATGCGCTGCGCGGGGCGGATGACGAAGATGAAACTTCTCGTGTCGGACACGAACTAACCAGCGACGAGACCCCCGAAACGGTGCTCGCCGCCAATGAAATTGCCCAGGCGGTGAATGCCGCCATGGAGGCGCTGCCCGAGGATTTGCGCCAGGCGGTGACGCTGCGCGAGATCGAAGGGCTCAGTTACGAAGAGATTGCAGCGGCCATGGGATGCCCCATCGGGACGGTGCGGTCGCGTATTTTCCGTGCGCGGGAGGCGATTTCGGCCCGCGTGCGCCCGATGCTGGAAAACCAGACGGGAAAAAGGTGGTGATGGTGGTGGTGCGGTGCACGGCAAGGGCGAAGCAGTGTCTGGTGACGGATATGCAGGTGAGACCATGAACAATGATGTGACGACGACGAAGCGCGAAAAAATCTCGGCCCTGGCCGATGGCCAATTGCATGGCGATGCATTTGCGGACGCCATGCAGTGCGCGGGCGACGACGAAGGTATGGCCACATGGCAGCTGTACCACCTGGTGGGCGACGTGCTGCGTTCGAGCGACATGGCGCCTGCAGGTGGCAGCAATCTTCTGCTGTCGCGCCTGCGCGACCAGATCGCCCAGGAGGCACCGGTGCAGCGTCCGGTGGCTCTGGCACCGGAGCCTGGATTGGCCGTGGTGGCGCAGGCGCAGTCGCCCGCGGCCAATGCCTCGGTGTTCCGCTGGAAGATGGTGGCTGGCGTGGCGTCCCTGGCGGCCGTGGCAGCCATTGGATGGTCGTCCGTCGGCGTGCTGCAAGGTGGTGGCAGTGCTGCTGGCGCGCAGATGGCAGCGGTCGGGGTCCCTGTGATCCAGGCGGGCCAGGTTTCCCAGGGCACGCCGCCCTCTGCGCCCCTGGTCGCCGTGGCCGACAGCGAAGGGCAGCAGGTCATGATCCGCGATCCGCGCCTGGATGAGCTGCTGGCAGCCCACAAGCAGTTTGGCAGCACCTCTGCGCTGCAGATGCCGGCAGGTTTTCTGCGCAACGCCACGTTTGCGACGCCTGGCCGCTGACAACTGCGTGCTGCCTCGGGATGGGATTGATGCCTGATTTCTCCGCCGTGGGTACCGCTGGAACACTGCGGTGGCGCAAGGTGTTCGCCAACGCGGCCGTGTGGGTGTATGCCGGCCTGGGGTTGGTGGCGGGCGTGCATGCCCAGTCTTCCGTGCAGCCGCCGCCAGGATCGGCCTTGCCGCCGATGTCGGTGGTGACCCCGGCCCGGGACATCGGCCAGTGGATCGAGCGCATGCACCAGGCGCCACGCAACCGTTCCTACGTCGGCACCTTCGTGGTGCTGTCCTCTTCGGGGGCCATGTTCAGCTCGCGCATCTGGAATGCCTGCGATGGCAAGCAGCAGCTCGAGCGCGTGGACGGACTGAGCGGCAAGCCGCGCAAGGTCTTTCGGCGCAATGACGAGGTGCGCACTTTCCTGCCGGAGGAGCGCACCGTGCGCACCGAGCGCGGGGATGCCCGGGGCCTGTTCCCGCAATTGCCTTCGGTGCAGGGCGCGTCCCTGGCAAAACACTATGAAGCCCAGATGCTGGGCCAGGAGCGCGTGGCGGGGCTGGATGCCGACGTGGTCTGGTTCAAGCCGCTCGATCCCCTGCGCTTTGGCTACCGCATCTGGAGCGAAAGGGAGTCGGGTCTGGTGGTCAAGATGCAGACCCTCGCCACGGACGGCAGGGTGCTCGAGCAGGCGGCGTTCTCCGAGCTCGATCTCCATGCTTCTGTCCCCATGGACAAGCTTGCGCGCATGATGGACGATGTCTCGGGCTACAAGGTGATCGCGCCGGCTGTGGTCAAGACCACGGCGCAGGAGGAGGGGTGGCGCCTGCGCCAGCCGGTGGCGGGCTTCGTGGCCCAGAGTTGCCACAAGAGGGCGGCGGCAGCGCCCGCCGGCGCGCCTGCGGTACTGCAGTGTCTGTACTCCGATGGCCTGGCCACGGTGTCGCTGTTCGTGGAGCCCTTCGATCTGCAGCGCCACGGCACGCAGGGCCAGCTGGGCAGTGTCGGGGCCACTCAGATGCTGGGCCAGCGCATGGTGCCCGATGCCTGGGTGACCGCGGTGGGCGAGGTGCCGATGCAGACGCTGCGCCTGTTCGTCGGGGCGCTGGAGCGAGCGCGCTGAACCCAGGCCCTCGCGCGCCGGCATGAAGGGGGTTTCGGGAACCAATTGCCCATCCTCCTTTCACATGCAGTGACAGATTTTTGACGTTCCCCACATTTCATGAAAGGTCGATGATGTCCAAGTTTGATTGGAGTACGCTGCGCGCCCTGGCCATGTCGGGCATAGTGGCAACGGTGGCCAGCGTCGCTGTTCTGCCGCCGCAGGTGGCGATGGCGCAGTCTGCGGTGGTGCGCGGCTTGCCCGATTTCACCGATCTGGTGGACCAGGTCGGTCCATCGGTCGTGAACATCCGCACGCGTGAAAAGGCATCGGATCGCTCGGCCAATGGCATGGACGAGGAGATGCTGGAGTTCTTCCGCCGCTTCGGTGTCCCGATTCCCAACATGCCGCGCCAGCAGCGGCCACAGCGCCCCCAGCAGGACGAGGAGGCGCAGCCGCGTGGCGTGGGTTCGGGCTTCATCCTCACGACCGATGGCTTCGTGATGACCAACGCCCACGTGATCGATGGGGCCGACGAGGTCATCGTCACACTGACCGACAAGCGCGAGTTCAAGGCGCGTGTCGTGGGTGCGGACAAGCGCACCGACGTGGCGGTGGTCAAGATCGAGGCCACCGGCCTGCCGGCCGTGAAGGTGGGCGACGTGAGCCGCCTCAAGGTCGGCGAGTGGGTGATGGCCATCGGCTCGCCCTTCGGCCTGGAAAACAGCGTCACCGCCGGCATCGTGAGCGCCAAGGCGCGCGACACGGGTGATTACCTGCCCTTCATCCAGACCGATGTGGCCATCAACCCCGGCAACTCCGGCGGCCCGCTGATCAACATGCGCGGCGAGGTCGTGGGCATCAACAGCCAGATCTATTCGCGCTCGGGCGGCTTCATGGGCATCTCGTTCGCGATTCCCATGGACGAAGCCATCCGCGTGAGCGAGCAGCTGCGCACCTCGGGCCGCGTGACGCGCGGCCGCATTGGCGTGCAGATCGGCAATGTCAGCAAGGATGTGGCCGAAACCATTGGCCTGGGCAAGGCGCAAGGTGCGATGGTGACGGGAGTGGAATCGGGTTCGCCCGCCGACAAGGCGGGCGTCGAGGCAGGCGACATCATCACGCGCTTCGATGGCAAACCCATCGAGAAAGTGGCCGATCTGCCGCGCCTGGTGGGCAACACCAAGCCCGGCACCAAGAGCTCCATCACGGTATTCCGCCGTGGCAGCGCGCGCGACTTGTCCATCACCATTGCCGAGATCGAGCCCGACAAGCCGGCAGCCAAGGCGGTCGAAAGGGAAGAAAAGCCCAAGGCTTCCTCGATTGGCCAGCAGCTCGGCCTGTCCGTGCTCGAACTCACCGAGGCGCAGAAAAAGGAACTCAAGCTCAAGGGCGGTGTGGCCGTGGCGACGGCCACCGACGCCGCTGCGCGCGCAGGCCTGCGCGAAGGCGACGTGATCCTCTCGGTTGCCAACACGGAGATTTCGGGTCTCAAGGATTTCGAGGCGGTGGTCTCCAAGGCGGACAAGAGCAAGCCCCTGAGCGTGCTCTATCGCCGCGGCGAATGGGCCCAGTACGCGGTGATCCGCCCTCTGCGCTGAGGGCCGGGGCTCGCATGCTCCAGGTTGGCAAAGGGGTGATGGCAAGCGTCTATTCCCTCTGCCTGCACTGGGGCTTTGCCGAAAAACCGCGCAGGAACCGTGGGCTGAAAAAAAATTGAGAGGTTGGCGCTCGCTAACTTCTGAAGTGGGGCATCAACCAGTTTCGATAGAATGCAGGGGTCTGTTCAATTGTTATGTGCATATTGAACGGCTCCTGCTCCACCATGCGGGATGCCCCGGTTTCATGCACAGCTGATCCACAGCTCACCCACAAGTTGTTCAGGACTGCGTGGACTGGATCTGTGAATAAACTGTGTATAAAATCCGTGTTGCAGTCAGGCAACGACCCTTTTCCTGCCAGTGCCGGGCTGCTCCCGACACGCTTTTTGCCTACAATGAAGATCCAACTATCGCAGTTGCCAATGATTGTTGGTTCAGGGCGCGTCGCCACTCGACGCGCCCTTTTTTCTTGTGCGCGCCGTTTTAATTCAATTACTTGACGCTTCCCGTTGATGAACCACATCAGAAATTTCTCCATCATTGCGCACATCGACCATGGCAAGTCGACGCTGGCCGACCGCCTGATCCAGCGATGCGGTGGCCTTGCGGACCGCGATATGGAGGCCCAGGTTCTGGACTCGATGGACATCGAAAAAGAGCGTGGGATAACCATCAAGGCACAGACCGCAGCACTGCAATACAAGGCACGTGATGGGCAGGTCTACAACCTCAACCTGATCGACACGCCAGGCCATGTGGACTTCTCTTACGAGGTGAGCCGCTCGCTGTCTGCGTGCGAGGGCGCACTGCTCGTCGTTGACGCGTCGCAGGGTGTGGAAGCGCAGACCGTTGCCAACTGCTACACCGCGCTGGACCTCGGTGTGGAAGTGGTGCCTGTCCTCAACAAGATGGACCTGCCCAACGCCGATCCGGACAACGCGAAGGCCGAGGTCGAGGACGTGATCGGCATTGATGCGACCGATGCCATTCCCTGCTCGGCCAAGACCGGCATGGGCATCGACGAGATCCTCGAAGCCATCGTGGCCAAGGTGCCCGCTCCGCGCGGCAACGCCGATGGTCCGCTGCGCGCGATGATCATCGACAGCTGGTTCGACAGCTACGTCGGCGTGGTGATGCTGGTGCGCGTCGTCGATGGCCGCCTTCTCAAGGGCGAGCGCATCAAGATGATGGCCACGGGGGCTGTGTACAACGCGGACAACCTGGGTGTTTTCACCCCCGCCAACGAGCCGCGCAATTCGCTCGATGCAGGCCAGGTGGGCTACATCATCGCCGGCATCAAGGAGCTGCAGGCCGCCAAGGTGGGCGACACCATCACGCTCGAAAAGAAGCTGCCCAACAATGCCGGCCCTGCCGACGAAGCGCTGCCGGGCTTCAAGGAAATCCAGCCCCAGGTGTTCGCCGGCCTGTATCCGACGGAAGCCAGCGAGTACGACTCGCTGCGTGACGCGCTGGAAAAGCTCAAGCTCAACGATGCCTCGCTGCACTATGAGCCCGAGGTCAGCCAGGCGCTGGGCTTCGGCTTCCGCTGCGGCTTTCTGGGCCTTTTGCACATGGAGATCGTGCAGGAGCGGCTGGAGCGCGAGTTCGACCAGGACCTGATCACCACCGCGCCGAGCGTGGTCTACCAGGTG
Source organism: Acidovorax sp. GW458-11-26-14-TSB4 (assembly GCF_059423865.1). Lineage (NCBI taxonomy): Bacteria > Pseudomonadati > Pseudomonadota > Betaproteobacteria > Burkholderiales > Comamonadaceae > Acidovorax > Acidovorax sp. GW458-11-26-14-TSB4. Next base: position 110,257 of record NZ_JBWKYR010000010.1, on the reverse strand, counting down.
GTCCGGGCGGACGGCGAGATCCTCATGGTCGAGAACCCTTCGAAGATGCCCGACCAGGGCCGGCTGGAGGAAATCCGCGAGCCCATCGTCACGGTGCACCTGTACATGCCCCAGGACTACGTGGGCCCGGTGATGACGCTGGCCAACCAGAAGCGCGGCGTGCAGATCAACATGGCCTACCATGGCCGCCAGGTCATGCTGACCTATGAGATGCCGCTCGGCGAGATCGTGCTCGACTTCTTCGACAAGCTCAAGTCCGTCTCGCGCGGCTACGCCTCCATGGACTACGAGTTCAAGGAGTACCGTGCGTCCGACGTGGTCAAGGTGGACATCCTGCTCAATGGTGAGAAGGTCGACGCGCTGTCCATCATCGTGCACCGCTCGCAGTCGCAGTACCGCGGCCGGGCCGTGGTCGGCAAGATGCGCGAGATCATCAGCCGCCAGATGTACGACGTGGCCATCCAGGCCGCCATCGGTGCCAACATCATCGCGCGCGAGACCATCAAGGCGCTGCGCAAGAACGTGCTGGCCAAGTGCTATGGCGGCGACATCACGCGCAAGCGCAAGCTCCTGGAAAAGCAGAAGGCGGGCAAGAAGCGGATGAAGCAGATCGGTTCGGTCGAGGTGCCGCAGGAGGCTTTCCTCGCCATTTTGCAGGTGGAAGATTGATGCGGTTCATGGAAATTTTGACAGCTGCCGTCCTGGCGGCGTTCTTGGGCTATGTCGGTGCCTGGTACTTTGGTGCCATCGAGGGCAATTTCGCGCTGCTGATGTTCCTGGCCACCGTGGTCACGGGCGCTTACTGGCTCGCGGAACGCCTGTACTTTCTGCCCCGGCGCCGCCGCGCGGCCCAGGCCATCGAAGACGCGGCCGTGCAGCGGCGGGCCGAACTGGACCGCATGGGCATCCAGAAGGTGGATGTGGACGTGCAGGAGGCCCAGGGGCGCCTGCTGATGCAGCCCTGGTGGCTGGATTGGACGGCAGGGCTGTTTCCGGTGATTGCGGCGGTGTTCCTGCTGCGCTCCTTCCTGTTCGAGCCCTTCAAGATTCCTTCGGGCTCGATGATTCCGACGCTGCTGGTGGGCGACCTGATCCTGGTCAACAAATTCACCTATGGCGTGCGCCTGCCGGTGATCAACACGAAGATCATCGAGGGCAACAAGCCGGTGCGCGGCGATGTCATGGTGTTCCGCTACCCGCCCCAGCCCAACCTCGACTACATCAAGCGCGTGATCGGTGTGCCGGGCGACGAAGTGGCCTATTTGAACAAGCGCCTCACGATCAATGGACAGGCAGTGCCCACCACCAACGCCCCGGATTTCTTCGAGGAAGACACCATGCGCTACTTCAAGCAGCTGGAGGAGCAGGTGGACGGCAAGCCCCACCGGCTGTTGAACAATCCCGAGGTCCCCGCTTTCATCCAGGGTGCGAGCAATTTTGCCTACCGCGAGAACTGCCGCTACAGTGTCGAAGGGGTGGTCTGCAAGGTGCCCGAGGGCCACTATTTCATGATGGGGGACAACCGCGACAATTCGCTGGATTCCCGCTACTGGGGTTTTGTGCCGGACGCCAATATTGTCGGCAAGGCCTTTTTTGTCTGGATGAATTTCGGTAATCTCAAGCGCATCGGGCCTTTTCATTGACCGATAGCCCATTTCCATCAACACCGAGAGGGGAGAGCATGCATAACCATCGTTTCGCCAGCCGCTCGCGCCAGCGTGGCCTGTCGTTCATCGGCGTGATTTTCATCGGCCTGATCTGCGTGGCCGCGTTTGCCATCGGCGGCCAGTCCGTACCCATCTTCATCGAGTACCAGGCGATCAACAAGGCCGCCGCGAAGGCTGCCAGGGAAGAGACGACGGTTGCAGGCATCCGGGGTGCGTTTGACCGTGCCGGCGCCATCGACGACATCAGTTCCATCAAGGGCAAGGACCTGGAAATCACCAAGCGCGGCGACAAGAACATCGTGAGTTTCAAGTATTCGCGCGAGATCGCACTGGCGGGTCCGGCCTATCTTGTCTACCGCCTTGAGGGACAGACCAAGTAGTGCCTCCGAGTCTCCAAGCGCTGCAGGATCGCCTGCAGCACCCTTTTTCCGATGCTTCCCTGCTGCAACGCGCCGTCACGCACCGCAGCTTTTCGGCCGACCACAATGAGCGGCTGGAGTTTCTCGGGGACTCCGTCCTGAACCTGGCAGTGGCCAGCCTGCTGTACCAGCGCCTGGGGTCCCTGCCCGAGGGCGATCTCTCGCGCGTGCGGGCCAACCTGGTCAAGCAGGACACGCTGCACCAACTGGCGCTGCGCCTGCGCGTGTCCGAGGTGCTGCGCCTGGGTGAAGGCGAGTCCAAATCCGGCGGCCACCAGCGACCCTCGATCCTCGCCGATGCACTGGAGGCGCTGATCGGTGCGGTGTACCTCGATGCCGGGTATGGCAAGGCCGAGGCCCTGGTGCACCGCCTGTTCCAGGGAGTGGAGATCAACCCGCAGATGCAGGCCGCGTCCAAGGACGCCAAGACCGCGTTGCAGGAGTGGCTCCAGGGCCGCAAAATGAAGCTTCCGCAGTATGCCGTCGTGGCCACCGTGGGGGCGGCGCACCGCCAGACCTTTGACGTCGAGTGCGATATTCCCGAACTGGGCCTGACCGAGCGTGGCATCGGCGGTTCCCGCCGTGCCGGCGAGCAGGCCGCTGCGGCCGCCATGCTGGCTACACTGAAAGCAAAGAACCTATGAACGACGACGCCACCAACGAACCGGCCGGCGATGCCAGCCAGCCGCCAACGGGCGCCCAGTCGCCTGCCGACCTGGAGGCGATGCTGGCCGGGGCGCGCGTGCCGGCCGCCGTCGAGGGCCAGCGCTGTGGTGTGATCGCCATCGTCGGCAAGCCCAATGTGGGCAAGTCCACGTTGCTCAATGCCCTGGTGGGCCAGAAGATCAGCATCACCTCGCGCAAGGCGCAGACCACGCGCCACCGCATCACCGGTATCCGCACGCGCGAGCAGACCCAATTCGTCTTCGTCGATACCCCGGGTTTCCAGACCCGCCATGCCACGGCGCTCAACAAGTCGCTCAACAAGACCGTCATGGGCGCCATCGGCGACGTGGACCTGATCCTCTTTGTCGTCGAAGCCGGCAACTTCACGCTGGCAGACGCCAAGGTGCTGTCCCTGTTCAAGCCCGGCATTCCCACGCTGCTGGTGGCCAACAAGCTCGACATGGTCAACCGCCGCGCCGAACTCGCGCCCTGGCTCAAGAGCATGCAGGAGCGCCACCCATTTGCCGAGTTCGTGCCCATGTCGGCCAAGAACAAGGGCGACATCGACAGGCTGTTCGGCATCTGTGCCAAGTACCTGCCCGAGCAGGGCTGGTGGTACGGCGAGGATGAACTCACCGACCGCAGCGAGAAATTCCTGGCCGGCGAGACCGTGCGCGAAAAGCTGTTCCGCTTCACGGGCGACGAACTGCCTTACACCTCCACGGTGGTCATCGACAAGTTCGACGAAGAAGCCAGCAAGCAGCACAAACGCCTGGTCAAGATCGCCGCCACCATCGTGGTCGAGCGCGACAACCACAAGATGATGGTCATCGGCGACAAGGGCGAGCGCTTGAAGCGCATCGGCACCGAGGCGCGCCAGGAGCTCGAGAAGCTCATGGACGCCAAGGTCTTCCTGGAACTCTGGGTCAAGGTGCGCTCGGGCTGGGCCGACGACGAGGCGCGCGTGCGCTCGTTCGGCTACGAGTGAGGATGGCCGCCGCCCCGGTTCTCGGTGCGCCTGCGGCCTGACGAAAGCCGCCCGTGGCCGTTGCCAAGCGCGTTTCCGATGAACCCGCCTTCGTGCTGCACAGCTACGACTGGAGCGAGTCGAGCCTGATCCTGGAGGTGTTCTGCCGCCGCCAGGGCCGCGTGGCCCTGGTCGCCAAGGGTGCCAAGAAGCCGACCTCCAACTTCCGCCCGGTGCTGCTGCCCCTGCAGCCGCTCTTGCTCACCTACACGCTCTCGGGCGATGGCTCGGCCGACATCCACACCCTCAAGGGCGCCGAGTGGGTGGGCGGGCATGTCATGCCCACGGGCGATGCCCTGCTGTCGGGCATGTACCTCAACGAACTGCTGCTGCGCCTGCTTGCGCGGGCCGATGCGCATGCCGCGCTCTTTGACGCCTATGCCGGTGTGGTGCGCGTGCTGGCCAGCGAGCATGGCGATGCGCTCGAACCGGTGCTGCGCAGCTTCGAGCTGCTGCTGCTGCGCGAGATCGGCCTCTTGCCCAGCCTGGACGCTGAGACCATGACCTTCGAGCCCCTGCAGGCGGCCATGCGTTACACCCTGGTGGCCGAAGGCGGGCTGCGCAGGGCCTCGGCGGGCGATCGCGTTGCCTTGCCTGCAAGCCAGTGGACGGGCTTACAGGCCGCGCTCGACACCGGCTACACCGCCACCCTGCGCGCCTGCGCGCCCGTGGCCGCCGAGCTCAAACCCCAGCTCAGGGCGCTCTTGCAATACCATTGCGGCAGTCCCGTGCTGCGCACCCGCCAGCTCATGATGGATCTGCAGGCCCTCTGATCTCCCTTTGATCTCCACCTCCTCCATGGCACAACACCGCACCGCCCTGTCCGTCAACGTCAACAAGGTCGCCCTGGTGCGCAACACGCGCCACCTGGGCATTCCCAGCGTCACGCGTGCCGCGCAGCTGTGCCTTGAAGCGGGTGCCCGGGGCATCACCGTGCACCCCCGCCCGGACGAACGCCACATCCGCAGCCATGACGTCTACGAGCTGGCCGAGCTCATGAAGGCCTGGCCCGACCGCGAATACAACATCGAGGGCAACCCGTCGCAGAACCTCATGGACTTCATCCGCCAGGTGCGCCCGCACCAGGCGACCTTCGTGCCCGACAGCGAAGACCAGTTCACCAGCGACCACGGCTGGAGCTTTCCGCAGGACGCCGAGCGCCTGGCCCCTTTGATTGCCGAATGCAAGGCCCTGGGTGTGCGAGTCAGCCTGTTCATGGACCCGACACCCGAGGCCATGGCCGCTGCCAAGGCCGTGGGCGCCGACCGCATCGAGCTCTATACCGAGCCCTATGCCGCCGCCTGGGGCACTCCAGACCAGCCCGTGCAGCTGGAGCGCTACCGCGCTGCCGCCCAGTCTGCCCTGGATGCCGGGCTGGGCGTCAATGCCGGCCATGACCTCAACCGCGACAACCTCGGGGCCTTCGTGCGCGGTGTGCCCGGCGTGCTCGAGGTCTCCATCGGTCATGCCCTGATCGCCGATGCGCTGGAGCTGGGCTACGCCGCCACCGTGCAGGCGTACAACGCCTGCATCGATGCTGCTGCCTGAGCGCTGCACGCCATGATCTACGGTATCGGCACCGACATCTGCGACGTGCGCCGCATCAAGGCCAGCCTGGAGCGCCACGGCGACCGGTTTGCCGAGAAGGTGCTGTCCGAGGGCGAGCTCGCCACCTGGCGCGCCCGCACCGCCCGCTGGCCCGACCGCGGCCTGCGCTACCTGGCCACCCGCTTTTCCGCCAAGGAGGCCTTCAGCAAGGCCATCGGCCTGGGAATGCGCATGCCCATGACCTGGCGCCACTGCGAAGTCGCCAAGCTCGCCTCGGGCCAGCCCGTGATCGTGCTGCATGGCGCACTCAAGGTGTGGTTCGAGGAGCGCGGCCTGCAGGCCCACCTGAGCGTGACCGACGAGACGGACTATGCCGCCAGCTTCTGCGTGGTCGAAAAAACGCCTTGATCTGTGCGCGCATGCGTACCCTGCGCGTCTGCAACCCATCTTCTTTCTGATTTCCCCACGCCCATGACCGAACACGCACCCGTCATCCTCGATGTGGCCGGCACCTCCCTGAGTGCCGATGACCGCCGCCGCCTGGCCCACCCGCTCACCGGCGGCGTCATTCTGTTCGCCCGCAACTGGGAAAACCGGGCCCAGCTGCTGGGCCTGACCAGCGCCATCAAGGCCGTGCGCGACGACCTCCTGATCTGCGTGGACCACGAAGGTGGTCGCGTGCAGCGCTTTCGCACCGATGGCTTCACCCACCTGCCGCCCATGCGCGCCTTGGGCGCGATGTGGATGGACGATGGCAAGGGCGCCAAGGCCATGCCCGGCAGCGGTGCCCTGCGCGCCACCAATGCGGCTACAGCCGCGGGCTATGTGCTGGGCGCCGAACTGCGCGCCTGCGGCGTGGATTTCTCGTTCACCCCGGTGCTCGACCTCGACTGGCAGGACGTGGCCACTTCGCGCAGTGGCGTGATCGGCGACCGGGCCTTCCACCGCGACCCGCGCGTCGTGGCGCTGCTGGCCAAGGGCCTCATGCACGGCCTGCTCCAGGCCGGCATGGCCAACTGCGGCAAGCATTTTCCCGGCCATGGTTTCGTCAAGGCCGATTCGCACACCGAAGTCCCGGTGGACACGCGCAGCCTCAAGGCCATCCTGGCCGACGACGCTGCCCCGTACCCCTGGCTCAGCAGCACGCTCACCAGCGTCATGCCGGCCCATGTGATCTACCCCAAGGTGGACAGCCGCCCGGCAGGATTTTCAAGGCGCTGGCTGCAGGACATCCTGCGCCGCGAGATGCGCTTCGATGGCGCCATCTTCAGCGACGACCTGAGCATGGAAGGCGCACGCCGGCTCGACGGCCAACTGGTCAGTTACACCAAGGGGGCGCTGGCAGCCTTGGAGGCCGGTTGTGACCTGGTGCTGCTGTGCAACCAGAGCGTGGGTGATGGCAAGGCGGTGGACGAATTGCTCGACGGCCTGGCCGATGCCCTGGCCCAGGGCCGCTGGCAGCCCAGTGCGGACAGCGAGTCACGCCGAATTGCACTGCTGCCTGAGACCATCCCCCAGGCCTGGGACGATCTCATGTACCAGCCAGCCTACCTGCAGGCGCTCGATCTGCTGCCCTGATGGCTCGGCGCTGCCGCCCCGTCAGGGAGCGGTAGTGGTGAGGGGCGATTCCTGCACCGCCGCGGCAACTGCGGGCGGAGCAGGCGCCGCAGCCTCTGCGGGGGGCGGCCCCCGCCAGCGCCGCACCACGCGCTGAAAGATCAGTGCATTGGGTATTTGCAGCCAGGTGCCTTCGGGTCCCGCATGGTGGTGGTCCTCCAGGGTGGTGTACAGCAGGTTGATGTCCACCACCCGGCCCTTGGCGCCGGGCTTCTCGGCCGTGTCCAGCACCTCGATGTAGTCGCCCACGCGAAACGGCCGCACCGTGAAGATCAGCAGTGCGCAAAACAGGTTGGACAGCACGCTCCAGGCCGCGAAGAAGGCCACCGCGCCCACCGTGGCAAAGCCCGTCAGCGCCGTCCACAGCACCGTGGCCGACACCCCCATGCGCTCCAGCACCAGCAGGAAGGCGCTGGCCACGAGGATCCAGCGTATCAAGCCCTTGATGGGCACCAGCAGCTCGTCCGGCAGTTGGTAGTGGGCGGCGGCACGGGCGACCAGGCGGCGCAGCAAGCGCTGCAGCATCCAGGCGACGAAAATGATCAGCAGGATCTGCAGGCCGGGCACGATCACCTCCAGCCAGTCCTGCACCCAGGTGGGCAGATATGTCTTCAAAGCATGCAGACCAGTGGTGGCCATGGGAGAAGAGCGCAAGGCTCCAGAACAGAAAGAATCGCCATCAGCCGCGCAACTGCTCCACCGTGTCCATTTGCATCTCGAAGCTGAAGAAGCGGTTGCGGCCCTGGGCCTTGGCGGCGTACAGGGCCTGGTCGGCACGCATGATCATGCTTTCGGCATTGGTGCTGTCGTCGGGCACGCAGGTGGTGATGCCGCCCGAGAGCGTAAGCGCGTCGCCCAGGGGCGAATCCGGGTGTGCAATGCCGCGCACCTTGAGCAATTGGCCCAGGGCGCGCGCAAAGGTCATGGCGCCGGAGCGCGGGGTGTTGGGCAGGATGAGCGCGAATTCCTCGCCGCCATAGCGCGACGCCACGTCGCGCGGCCGCACGCACACCTCGCGCAGCAGCCGGCCCACTTCCTTGAGGCAGGCATCGCCCTGCACATGGCCGCTGGCATCGTTGAACAGCTTGAAATGGTCCAGGTCGCACAGCATCAGCGTGAGCGGTGTGCCATCGCGCCGCGCCGACAGGATCTCGTTGTGCAGCATGCGGTCGAAGCCCCGGCGGTTCACCAGGCCCGTGAGCGCGTCCACCTCCACCATCTCATTGAGGCGCTGGTTGGCCACATGCAGTTCGGCCGACACCGACACCAGCCGCCGGCGCATGTCCAAGAGGCGCTGCATGGCGCGCAGCTTGGCCATCAGCACGATGGGCCTGACCGGCTTGACCAGGTAGTCATCGCCCCCGACCTCGATGCCGCGCCACACGTCGAGCTCGTTGTCCAGACCCGACAGGAAGATGATGGGCGTCCAGTCGCCGGCTTCGCTCTCGCGCATCTGCTGCGCCACCCAGTAGCCGTCCTTGCCGGGCAGCTTGATGTCCAGCAGCACCAGGTCCGGACGCTGCGCCTTGAACAGGTGCAGCGCCGCCGTGCCCTCGGGGGCCTCGAAGATCTCCGCGATCCCAGCCTGGCGCAGTTCGGCCACGAGGGCCGCCCGCACGGAATTCTGGTCCTCTACCACCAGCACTGAAAAGCGGTTGCGGGACGAGGACCCGCTGGCCGTGGCGGGGTAGGGCGCGCTGCTGGGAGTGAATGGCACGGTGACTCCTTGGTGCGAAGCTCAGGAGGTGGGCAGCAGCCAGCCGCTCAGGATTCCCGTCGCAGTGCCGGGAACAGTATCACGTCGCGGATGCTGGGGCTATCGGTCAATAGCATCATCAGGCGGTCGATGCCGATACCGCAGCCACCCGTGGGAGGCATGCCGTACTCCAGGGCGCGCACGAAGTCGTGGTCGTAGAACATGGCCTCGTCGTCACCGCTGTCCTTGGCCGCTACCTGGGCATGGAAGCGCGCAGCCTGGTCCTCGGCGTCGTTGAGCTCGCTGAAACCATTGCCGAACTCGCGCCCGGTGATGTACAGCTCGAAGCGCTCGGTCACTTCGGGGCGGGTGTCGTTGGCGCGCGCCAGCGGCGAGATCTCGGTCGGGTGCTCCATGATGAAGGTGGGCAGCCACAGCTTGTCCTCCACCGTCTCCTCGAAGTACAGCACCTGCAGGCTGGCCAGCGAGCGCGTTGACAGCTTGTCCTTTTCTTCATTCAGGCCCAGCTTCTTCAAGGCGCTGGTCAGCCAGGCGGCGTCGTCCACATGGGCGCCGGCCTCGGTGTACTGGAAGATCGCTTCGCGGATGGTCAGGCGCGCGAACGGCTGCGACAGGTCCACGGCGCGGCCCTGGTAGCTCAGTTGCAGCGAGCCCGTGGCCTTGAGCGCCACCTCGCGGATCAGCGTCTCGGTGAAGTCCATCAGATCCAGGTAGTTCCAGTACGCCGCATAGAACTCCATCATGGTGAACTCGGGGTTGTGGCGCACCGAGATACCTTCATTGCGGTAGCTGCGATTGATTTCGAACACGCGCTCGAAGCCGCCCACGATCAGGCGCTTGAGGTACAGCTCCGGCGCGATGCGCAGGTACATCTCCTGCTCCAGCGCGTTGTGGTGCGTCACAAAAGGCTTGGCATTGGCGCCGCCCGGGATCGGGTGCAGCATGGGCGTCTCGACTTCGAGGAAGCCGTGCTCCACCATGAACTCGCGCAGGCCGCTCACGGCCTTGCTGCGCGCGATGAAGCGCTTGCGCGCCTGCTCGTCGGTGATCAGGTCCACATAGCGCTGGCGGTACTTCTGCTCCTGGTCGGCCATGCCGTGGAACTTGTCGGGCAGCGGGCGCAGGCTCTTGGTCAAGAGGCGCAGGCGCGTGACCTTGATCGAAAGCTCGCCGGTCTTGGTCTTGAAGGTCGTGCCCTCGGCACCCACGATGTCGCCCAGGTCCCAGTGCTTGAAAGCCGCGTAGGCTTCCTCGCCCAGCGCATCGCGGGTCACGTACAGCTGGATCTGGCCGCCGGTGTCGCCCAGCGAGCCGTCCTGCACCGTGGCGAAGCTGGCCTTGCCCATCACGCGCTTGAGCATCATGCGGCCGGCCACGCTCACCGTTGCGGGGCTGGCTTCCAGGGCCTCGGCGTCCACGGCGCCAAAAGTGGCGTGCAGCTCGGCCGCCTTGTTGGCCGGCTTGAAGTTGTTGGGGAAGGCCACGCCGCCGCCCTGGGCCTGAACTTCGCGCAAGGCGCGGAGCTTCTCACGGCGTTCGGCCATGAGCTTGTTGTCGTCCTGGGGCACTGGAGGGGTGTTCTGTTCAGACATAGGTGCGGTCAATGCGGTGCGCGCGTGTGCGTCGTGGTATGGGGGCTGCCGTGGCGGTCCACGGTGGCGAACCTGCCATTTTATCGGCTTGGCGCACGCTGCACGGTTTTTGCCCATGCAGCCGCGTATTCAATGCTTCAGCGGGGCTGGCCGGCGCCTCTGCCGGGCGCCCGGGACGGCCGCAGGACGGCGTCGACCGTGCGCGCGATGATCACCAGGTCCTGCCAGAGTCCATGGTTCTGCGCATAGCGGGCCGCATAGTCCAGTTTGGCGGGCAGGATCTCCTCCACATAGGTTCGCTCGGGGTCGGCGCTCTGCGCGAGCAGCGTGCTCTCGTTGCGGAAGGCGATGGAGGCCAGGTCCGTGATGCCCGGTCGCACGCTCAGCACCAGGTCATGCAGCTCCGGTGGGTACATCGCGACGTAGTACGGTACTTCGGGCCGCGGGCCCACCAGGCTCATGTCGCCCACGAGCACGTTGAACAGCTGCGGCAGCTCGTCGAGCTTGCTGTGGCGCAGCCAGTGCCCCGCGCGCGTGATGCGCGCATCCTCGCCCACCGTGATGGCCGGCCCCGAGCGGTCCGCGCCGGTGCGCATGGTGCGGAACTTGTAGATCGTGAAATGCCGCCCGTGCCGGCCCACCCGCTCCTGGCGGAAGAATGCGCCGCCCGCCGAATCGCAGCGCACCCACAGCGCAATGGCCAGCAGCGCCGGGCCCAGCACCAGCAGGGCGCTGCCCGCAACCACGATGTCCAGCAGGCGCTTGAGCATCAGCCGAGCAACTGGTGCAGGGCCGCGATCACGCGGTCCTGGTCGGCATCGCTCATTGCCGTGAACAGGGGAATGCTCACCATGGCCTGGTAGGCCGCGTCGGCTTGCGGGAACATCTGGGGCGTGAGTGCATAACGGTCGCGCCAGTAGGGGTGGCGGTGCAGCGGCACATAGTGCACGCTGGTGCCGATGCCCCTGTCCGACAGGCCCTGCACCAGCGCATCGCGCGACAGGCGTGCGCCTTCTGCGAGGCGGATGACGTACAAGTGCCAGGCGTGCACGTCGCCCGCAGGCGCTTCGGCCGGCAGCACCAGCGGCAAGTCTCTAAGGCCTGCGTGGTAGCGCTGCGCCAGGTACTGGCGCCGCTGCACGAAGGCGGGCAGGCGCGCGAGTTGCTGCACGCCCATGGCGGCCGCCACATCGGTCATGTTGTACTTGAAGCCCGGGGCCACCACCTCGTAGTACCAGGCCGGTGTCTTCGAGGTGAAGCGGTCGAAGGCATCGCGGTTCATGCCATGCAGGCGCATCACGCGCATGCGCTTGGCCAGCTCCGGGTCGCGCGTCACGGCCATGCCGCCTTCGCCCGTGGTGATGGTCTTGTTGGCATAGAAGCTGAACACCGTCACGTCGGACGCCAACTGCCCCACCAGCGTGCCCTTCCAGGTCGTGGGCAGGGCGTGTGCGGCGTCTTCCACCACCTTGAGCCCGTGCTCCTTCGCAATGACCAGGATGGCATCCATGTCGCAGGCCAGGCCGCCGTAGTGCACTGGCATGATGGCCTTGGTGCGCGGCGTGATCGCAGCGCGCACCCGGGCCGGGTCCATGTTCAGCGTCACCGGGTCCACGTCCACCAGCACCGGGTCGGCGCCCAGGTAGCGCACCACCTCGGTCGTGGCCGTAAAGGTCAGCGTGGGTGCGATCACTTCGTCGCCCGGGCCGATGCCCAGGGCTTCCAGGGCCAGGTGCAGGCCGGCGGTGGCCGAGTTCACGGCCAGGCTGTCCACGCCGCCGCCCAAGTAGTCGGTGAAGGCTTGCTCGAAGGACTTGGTCTGGGGTCCCGTGGTGACCCAGCCCGAGCGCATGGCTTCGGCGACGGCGCTCACTTCGGCATCGCCGATGTCGGGGCGCGCGAAGGGCAGAAAGGGCAGGGCGGCGGTGTCAGCGTTCGGCATGGTCAGGCGGCAAAGGGGTGGACGGGGCTGCGCCACGGCCTATGGCGTGGTATTGCAGCCCTGCGGCGTGCAGCTCGGCGGGCTCGAAAAGATTGCGGCCATCGAACACCACGCGTTCACGCAGCGTGGCGGCCAGGTGGGCAAAGTCCGGGCTGCGGAACTCCTTCCACTCGGTGGCGATGACGAGCGCGTCCGCCCCCACCAGCGCCGCGTCGGCCTGCTCCACGAAGGACAGGCCGGCGCGCCGGCCTAGCGCCAGGCGCGCCTGGTCCATGGCCTGCGGGTCGTAGGCCACCACATCGGCGCCCAGGGCCAGCAGCCGATCGATGATGGCCAGGCTCGGCGCCTCGCGCATGTCGTCGGTGCCGGGCTTGAAGGCCAGGCCCCACAGGGCGAAGCGCCGGCCCGTGAGGTCGGGGCCGAAGCGCGCGGTGATCTTGCCGGTCAGCACCTGCTTCTGGCGCTCGTTCACGGCCTGCACGGCGGGCAGGATATGGAACTCCTGCCCCGCGTCCTGCGCGGTCTTGATGAGCGCGCGCACGTCCTTGGGAAAGCACGACCCGCCATAGCCTGTGCCCGCGTACAGGAAATGCGTGCCGATGCGCGGGTCCATGCCGATGCCCGTTCGCACGTTCTCGATGTCGGCGCCCAGCTTCTCGGCCAGCAGCGCCAGCTCGTTCATGAAGCTGATGCGCGTGGCCAGCATGGCATTGGCCGCGTACTTGGTGAACTCGGCGCTGCGCACATCCATCACCACCAGCCGGTCGCGGTTGCGCATGAAGGGCGCGTACACGGTGCGCATGAGCTCGGTGGCACGCTCGTTGTCGCTGCCTACGATCACACGGTCCGGCCGCATGAAGTCCTGCACCGCGCTGCCTTCCTTGAGGAACTCGGGGTTGGACACCACGGCGAAGTCCGCCGGCAGGCTGCGCTCTGCCAGCACGCCGGCCACCGTATCGCGCACCCGGTCGGCCGTGCCCACGGGCACCGTGCTCTTGTTGACGATGAGCTTGTAGCCCGCCATGCGCTCGGCAATTGATCGCGCGGCAGCCAGCACATGCTGCAGATCAGCCGAACCATCTTCGTTCGGCGGCGTGCCCACGGAGATGAACTGCAGCAGGCCATGCGCCACGGCATGGTCGGTGTCGGTGGTGAACTCCAGGCGGCCGGCGCGCGCATTGCGCAGCACCACGTCGAGCAGGCCGGGCTCATGGATGGGCATGTGCCCCTGGTTCAGCGAGGCGATGCGGCGCACATCCAGGTCCAGGCACACCACGTGGTTGCCCATCTCCGAGAGACAGGCCCCGGTGACAAGGCCCACATAGCCGGTGCCGATGACGGTGATTTTCATGGAGCGAGATTCAGTGCGGCTTGGACAGCCAGGTCAGGCGGTGGGTGCGCAGCGGGTACAGCAGCGCGGATGCCGGCGCGAGGCAGGCGGCAGGCAGGCGGCGCGCCAGCGGGGGCGCCAGCGTGATCCGCCGCGACTGCACCTGCGCCTGGGGAAACAGCTGGTGCAGTTCAGCCAGCGGTATGCCACGCACATCCGGGTTGTTGGGATTGTCTACCACGAAGTCGTAGACCAGCACGCCGCCGCCCGGTGCCGCCCAGCGCCACAGGGTCTCTGCCATGTGGCGCCGGAAGGCCGGGTCCAGCAGCGAGCTGAACAGGGTGAAGGCCAGCACCGCCTGCTGGCTACCTTCAGCTACCGGCGCCAGCGTGGCATCGCCCTCCACAATGCGCACGGCAGCGGGCAGCGCGTCACGCGCCTGCACGGCACGCTCGGCGATCAGTTCCAGCCCCTGCAGGCGTGCGGGGCTGGCACCCAGGCGCAGCAGGTCCTGCAGGTTGCCGCCCGTGCCGCAGCCCACTTCGGTGATGGCCAGGTCCGCCAGGCTGCTCCAGCCATGGGCGTTCCACAATGTCACCAGGGCGCGCAGGCGCTCCTGCTGCGCCTGCAAGGCCGACGGGCTGGCCATCAGCTGGTAGCGCAGGGCATCCTGCGCGCCATCGCGGCGCGCGTAGCGCGCCTGCACCGCCTGGGGTTCGGTGCCATGGCTCATCGCGTGATCCGGGCGAATTGGCTGTCCGGTGCGCGCGCGCGCAGCACGTCCCACAGGCCACGCCAGGTGCCCAGGCCATAGGCCAGATGGTAGGCGGCAATCACCACCGGCAGGCGCACCAGCAGGCCCCACTGGCCCGCACCGTGCGCGGCCGAGACGGATGCCCAGCCCACATAGGCGGCATAGACCGCCACCAGCGCCGCCAGCGGCAGCACCGTCCAGGGCGTGCACAGCGCGAACAGCGCGAGCGCCGCGACGAAGGCCGCAGGAACCAGCTGGCGCACCGAACCGGGCTGCCCGTGCTTGCGCATCACGAAGGGGCGCCAGTAGCCGTACTGCCGCTGCTGCGCGAACAAATGGCGCAGCGAGTTGCGCGGGTGGTAGAGCGAGTGGATCTGCGGGCTCTGCCAGATGCGTCCGCCCGCCAGGCGCAGGCGCAGGTTGTGCTCGTCGTCCTGGTTGCGCACCAGGGCCTCGTCGAATCCACCGATGCGCTCGAACACGGCGCGCGGCCAGCAGCCCAGGTAGACCGTGTCCACTTCGCCGTCGTACCTGGTGTCGCGCGAACGTGCACCGCCCACCACCCAGCGGCATTGGAAGGCGGCCGCCACGGCGCAGCCCATGGGCCCCGTGCCCTCGGCCACCCAGGGGCCGCCCACGTTGTCGGCGCCAGTGCGTGCCAGCGTTTCGATACAGCGCGCCACGTAGTCGGGCGCAAAGCGGGTGTGGATATCCAGCCGCACGATGACCTCGCCGCGCGCGCGGGCGATGCAGGCATTGAGCCCGGTGGAGACGATGCGCCCCGGGTTGTCCACCCACTGCAGCCGAGTGTCCGCTGTGCTGCGCGCAACCAGCAGCTCGCGCGTGCCGTCGTCGCTGCAGCCATCGGCCACCAGCACTTCCATCTGCCAACCCGCAGGCAGCACCTGCGCCAGCGCACTGTCGCAGAAGGCGGCAATGTGCGCTGCCTCGTTGCGGCAGGGCGCGATCACGCTGACCCAGCGCAGGTCCTGTGCCGGGATGTCCTGGGGCACGTTCATGGGGTGCCCATCCGTTCTCGGTAAAGTCGGTCCATTGTGTCCATCTGCACGGCGCGGTCACCATCGCGCGCGATCCGCCGCACATTTTCCTGTCCATGGCGCTGCATGCGCGCATCGTCCGTGGCCAGTGCCTCCAGGCAGCGCGCCAGCGCGGCCGCATCGCGCGGGGGTACCAGTACGCTGGCATCGAGCCAGGCGCGGTTGGCGTCCAGGTCGCTGGCCACTACCGTGAGGCCGCAGGCCATGCTTTCGAGCACCGAGACCGAGGTCGCATCGCTCGTGGGTACCGAGACCGAGAGCTTGCACTGTGCCAGCACCCGTGCCATGCCCGCGTCGTCCAGGCGGCCGTGGAACAGCACGCGCTGCTGCAGGCCGCGAGCGGCTACCAGCGCGCGCAGCGCCGCCTCCATCGAGCCGCCACCCAGCAGGTGCAACTGCACGCCCGCCTCGGGCTGGCGTGCCGCCAGGGTGGCCACGGCCTCCACGATGGTGTCGATGTTGTAGTTGGGCTCCCACGACCGCAGGCTCACGATCTGCAGGCCGGTCTTGCCGGCCCAGGGGGCGGGCGCGAAGCGCGCGAGGTCCACGCCCCAGTGGATCTCCTGCACGGGGCAGGCGGGGCCGTAGCTGCGTGCGGCATCCAGCAGGCTTTGCGAATCCCCGGTGATGAGGTCGGCGCGGCGCAGGGTCCAGCCCGTGAGCCAGCGCATCAGCGCGCTTTGGTGCGGCGTCACCAGCAGGTCGCTGCCCCAGGCCGTCATCACCAGCGGGTGGCGCCCGCAGCGCGCGCCCAGGTAGCCGTACGAGGTGGTGTAGTGCGCATGCACGATGTCGGGCGCCAGGGCCTGCACATAGCGCCGGGCCTGCCCCGCGCGCAGCAGCCAGTCGGTCGAGCGGCGCACGGGCGCCAGCACCTTCTGCTCCACGCCCTCGACGGGAGCCGGGCGCGCCGTGACCAGCGACACGCGGTAGCCGCGCGCACGCATCTCCGCCGCCCAGCGCTGGATGTGCGGGCTGGTGGCGTCGCCCAGCAGGCACAGGTGTTTCGGTACCTCAGCCATGGGCACCGGCCTCCGTCGATTGCGGCAGATCGCCCGCCCAGGCACGGTAGTGCTCGGCCCATTCGGGGTACTGCGCCAGCAGGGCCGCATCGGCCGTGCGCACGTCGCCCACCTGGCGCGCCGGGGCACCGGCCATGATGGCGAAGTCGGGCACCTCGCCGCGCACCTGCGAATAGGCGCAGACCAGCGCGCCGCGGCCGATGCGCGTGCCGGCCTCGATCAGGCTGTGCGGCCCGACGAAGGTATAGGCGCCGATGTGCACAGCGCCCTTCACGTAGCCGGGCACCTCGTTGCCCGTGTGGGTGGCATAGCCGCGCCCCAACAGCCGGATGGAGCGGTGCGAGCTGTGCGTGACGATGCTCACGAAATTGGTGATCTGCACGCCTTCGCCGATGTGAAGGCCCGCAGTAGCGTCGAGAAAATTGAACTGCCCGATGAACACATGGTCGGCCAGCACAAGGCCTTGCTCGCCTTCGATGCAAGTGCTGGGTGCGATGCGTGTGTGCGCCAGCAGCGTACCGCCGGGCGCACGCTCGCCAAACACCATGCGGAACAGCAGCGCCCGCCAGAGCTTGCGCCGCACGCGGTTAAGCCAGGCTTTCATCGGGGATGTTTTTCCACTGGGCAAGGGTGAGAAAGTAGTAGGCGAAGTAAGGCAGCATGGAAGCCGAAATGCCCCAGGCTGCACCTTCCAGGCCCCCCAGGGCCAGGCCGGCCAGCAGCCCGGCAAAGAAGGCCAATTGTCCCACCAGCGCGAGCCGCAGGGCCCAGCCCTGCGCACGCCAGGCCAGCGTGGTCACCGACAGCGGCGAGGCGATGAAGTGCAGGGCGATATAGGGGGCAATGGCGCGCACCAGCGGACCGGCCTCGCTCCACTGCGGGCCGAACGCGGTGGTGAACAGCAAGGGCCCCCAGAGCATGAGCACCGCCATCATCGGCAGGGCGATGGCGGCCAGCGCCAGCATGCTCTTGCGCACCAGGGCGCGGGCCTCGCCTGCAGTGCGGGCCTGCAGCAACTGTGGGTACAGCGCCTGCGACAGCGCACCGCCCAGCAGGGTGGCCGGTGCCTTGAGGTAGCGCAGCGACAGGGCCCACAGGCCGGCCGCTGCACCGCCTGCCCAGGCCGCCACCGCCACCAGCGTCAGCGTGTCCTGCAGCGCCCCCATGAAGGCATGCGGTGTGTTGAGCAGTGGGAAGTCCCGGTGCTTCGCAGCCATGGACCGCAGCGATGCAAAGGGAGCGCGCCACAGCACCGCCCAGCCCCCGGCAGGTGCCGGCCGTGCCAGGGCGGCGGCGGCCACCAGCCCCGCCGCCACGGCACCGGCCAGCAGGCCCGTCGCGCCGATCTTGAGCAGGCCCAGCGCCAGTTGCAGAACCGCGCCGCCGCCGTGCTGTACCAGCCGCGCCAGGGACAACAGGCCAAAGCGCTGCGAGCGCGTGGCCCACAGCGTGAGCCACTGCGTTGCCGCGATGGACAGCACGGCCAGCGGCAGTGCCCAGGCCAGCGGCATGTCCTGCACAGCCGCGACCACGCTGCCTGCCACCACGGCGCAGGCCGTGACCGCCAGCAGCACGCGGGCACACAGGGCCATGAGTTCGGCAGCATCGGCGTCGTCCTTTTCCAGCGGCAGCGCGAATTCGTAGCGCGCGCAGCCGACCACGGCCAGGTTGGTGGCAATGGCCCACAGCAGGGCAAACTGGCCGAATTCGGCTGGCGTGTACAGGCGCGTCAGCGCCGGACCCAGCAGCAGGGGCAGCGCATGGGCCACCACGCTGCCGGTCAGCAGGGTGGCCGTGGCGCTCAGCAGCCTGGCGCTCATGGCAGGGCCTGGGGCTCCTGGTGGAACCCTGGCACCAGCTCGTGCAGCAAGGACATCATGGTCGCGATGTCGCCCTGGTGGATGGCCTGCTCCAGGGCCTGCAGCCGGCCTTGCAGCACGTCCCAGGCGAGGTACTCCTCATGGGCGCGCAGGATGCGCGGGTGCGCCGTGGGCTGTGCGCCATCGCCGATCAGCAGCTCCTCGTAGAGTTTTTCTCCGGGGCGCAGGCCGGTAAAGACGATCTCGATGTCCCCCTCGGGATGGTCCGGGGCCTTCACGCTCAGGCCCGACAGCGCAACCATGCGCTGGGCCAGGTCCAGGATGGGGATGGGCTCGCCCATGTCGAGCACGAAGACCTCGCCGCCCTGGGCCATGGCGCCGGCCTGCAGCACCAGTTGCGCGGCCTCCGGGATGGTCATGAAATAGCGCATCACCTCCGGGTGCGTCACCGTGATGGGACCGCCAGCAGCGATCTGGGCGCGGAACAGCGGGATCACGCTGCCGCTGGAGCCCAGCACATTGCCAAAGCGCACCATGGAAAAGCGGGTCTGCACCGCTCCGGGCTGGCTTGCGCACGATGCCACGGCCTGCAGCACCAGTTCGGCCACGCGCTTGCTCGCGCCCATCACATTCGTGGGGCGCACGGCCTTGTCGGTGGAGACGAGGACGAAGTTCTCCACGCCGCCCGCGATGGCGGCGCGCACCATGTGCAGGGTGCCGAAGGCATTGTTGCGGATGCCTTCGCCCGCATTGGCCTCCACCATGGGCACGTGCTTGTAGGCCGCCGCGTGGTAGATGGTGCGGGGACGCTGTGCCCGGCACAGGTCCAGCATGTGCTGCGCATGGGCCACGCTGGTCAGCAGCGGCACCAGCTCGCAGGCCAGGGCCTCTTGTTGCACGATGGACTGCAGCTCCTGGTGGATGCTGTAGAGCGCGAACTCGCTGTGGTCCACCAGCAGCAGGCGCGCTGCGCCCTGGCGTGTGATCTGGCGGCACAACTCGCTGCCGATGCTGCCGCCCGCGCCCGTGACCATCACCACCTGGCCGCGGATGTGGCGGCCCAGCAGCGCAGGGTCGGGGGCCACGGGGTCGCGGCCCAGCAGATCTTCGAGGTCCAGGTCCTGGAAATCGGTCACCGTGACACGGCCGCTGGCCAGGTCCGTGAGGCCCGGGATGGTGCGTATGCGCACCGGCAGGTCGCGCAGGTTCTGGATGATCTGGTTGCGGCGCTGGCGCGACACGCTGGGCAGCGCCAGCAGCACGTCGGTGATACGCAGGCGCCGGACCACCTCGGCCAGCGCGATCGGGGCATACACGCGCACGCCGTTGATGCTGCGGCCCACCTTGGCCCGGTCGTCGTCGGCAAAGGCCTCGAGCACATAGTTGCGTGCGCTCACCAGGCCGGCCGCCGTCTGGGCGCCCGCCGAGCCGGCGCCATAGATGAGCAGGCGGTGCGGGGCCTTGGTGTTCTGCCCTGCCAGCCACAGCCAGCCCAGCGAGCGGCTGGCGCCCACCAGCAGCAGAAAGATCACCGGCTGCAGGATGCCCACGCTGCGCGGGATGCCCGTCCACTTCCCCAGCATCAGGATGGCGAACAGCAGCGCGCCATAGATGGCCACTGCCTTGCCCGTGGTGATGAGCGCCGTGATGCCGGTGTAACGGAAGATGGCGCGGTACAGCCCCAGGTTCACGAAGATCGGGAAGGCCAGGGCCGGCGCCAGCACGTAGGCCAGCCACTGCATGCCTTCGTCGGGCCAGTGCAGGACATCCAGGCGCAGCGTGAAGGCCAGCCACATGGCGAACAGGCCCATGGCGATGTCCAGCGCCACCACCACCAGCCGCTTGACCGGGCGGGGCCACTCCAGGACGTTGTTCAGCACGTAAGCCCCACCTTCGGCAGGGCGCTCACTGCGCGATGCCCGTGCGCTCAAGCACGTCGCCCACGAGTTCCAGGCGCACCAGGGGGTTGTCGAGTTCCATCAGCCGCTGCTTGAGCTCCAGCGGCACCGGCAGCAGCTCGCACCAGCGGTTGGCCACCCAGCCGCAGTCGTCGAGCTGGGCCGCCGTGGGTACCAGGGCTGTGGGGCTGTCGGGGTCGCGCTGCTGCAAGGTGGTGAGTACCTGGGCCAGGGCCTGCGAGGCCTTCTTCAGGTCGTCGGGCACGGGCACCGGCATGTCGGGGGCAAGGTGATCCACGTCGGCTATCCACAGCCCGTGAACCAGGTGGCTGCGTTGCACGATGCGAAAACGCTGGCTGCCGCGGCACTGCAGGGTGATGAGCCCGGGCTGCGGCGTGTCCAGTTGCTCGATCACGGCCAGGGTGCCGATTTCGCTGAACTGTTCCTCGGGGGCTCCCGCCTGGCGCACTTCGTGGCCCTGGGTGAGCGACACCACGCCGAAGGGCGCGCCCATCTGGTGGCATTTGCGCACCATGTCCAGGTAGCGCACCTCGAACACGCGCAGCGCCAGCAGGCCTTCGGGAAAGAGGATGGAGCCCAGCGGAAACAGCGGCAGGGACGACAGGGAGAGGGGTTGAGTCATGGGAGAAGACCTTGGCCCGCTATCATCCCATGGCGCGGGCTGCTTTCGCACCGCCCGCTTTCCTTTTTGCCCCTCCCATGTTCTTCCAGATCGCTTCGTTCCTGCTTGATGTCGTCGGTGGCCTGCTCACGGGGGCCTGCCTGTTGCGCCTGTACATGCAATGGCAGCGCGTGCCGTTTGGCAACCCCATTGGCGGGCTGGTCTTTGCGCTCACGGACTGGCTCATCCTGCCGCTGCGCAAGCTGATCCCGCCCGTAGGCAAATGGGACCTGTCGAGCCTGGTGGCGGCCCTCCTGTTCCAGGTGCTGCAGTATGTGCTGCTGCTGGTGCTCATCGGCGCGGCGGCCGCCTGGGCTTGGCTGCCCTGGCTGGTGCTGTTCGGCCTGGCCAAGGTGGCGGTGTCGGGGCTCATGGGCCTGCTCATCGTGCATGCCGTGATGTCCTGGATTGCGGCCCGTTCCCCGCTGTCCGACGTGGTGTGGCGGCTGTGTGCCCCTGTGCTGCGGCCGTTCCAGAAAGTGATTCCGTTGCTCGGTGGGATAGATCTGTCGCCGCTGGTGGTGCTGGTGCTGCTGCAGGTGGTGATGATCGTGCTGGGTCACCTGCAGGCCGGTGTCATGCGCTGAAACACCGGGCCCCAAACAAAAGCGCCTGTCGGAGACAGGCGCTTTTTTGGATGGGCCAGCGTTCGTTCAGAGTACGGCGTCGGCCGGCAGGCGCTGCAGCATGGCCAGGCTGCTGGCCACGGTGTTGCGCAGCTCGCGGCGGTCGCAGATGAAGTCGACCGCGCCCTTGGTCTGCAGGAATTCGGCACGCTGGAAGCCTTCGGGCAGGGTCACGCGCACGGTGGACTCGATCACGCGCGGGCCGGCAAAGCCGATCAAGGCCTTGGGTTCGGCGATCACGATATCACCCACGAAGGCGAAGCCGGCGCTCACGCCGCCCATGGTCGGGTCGGTCAGCACGCTGATGTAGGGCAGGCCCTTCTTGGCCAGGCGCGTGAGCGCCGCATTGGTCTTGGCCATCTGCATCAGCGACAGCAGGCCTTCCTGCATGCGCGCACCGCCCGTGGCGGTAAAGCAGATGAAGGGCACCTTCTGCTCGATGGCGGTTTCCACGCCGCGCACGAAGCGCTCGCCCACCACGGAGCCCATGGAGCCGCCCATGAAGTCGAACTCGAAGCAGGCGACCACCACGTTGACGCTCTTGACCGCGCCACCCATCACGATCAGGGCATCGGTCTCGCCGGTGTTTTCCAGGGCTTCCTTGAGGCGCTCGGGGTACTTGCGGCTGTCCTTGAACTTCAGCGCGTCCACGGGCAGCACTTCCTGGCCGATCTCGTAGCGGCCTTCGGGGTCCAGGAAGGCGTCCAGGCGTGCCCGCGCACCGATGCGGTGGTGGTGGCTGCAGTGCGGGCAGACGTTCTGGTTGTGCTCCAGATCGGACTTGTAGAGCACCGTTTCGCAGCTCGGGCACTTGATCCACAGGCCTTCGGGCACCTGGCGGCGCTCGGTCGGGTCGGTTTGCTGGATTTTGGCGGGCAGGAGTTTTTCGAGCCAGGACATGGTGCTTTCCTCTTCAAAGACAGGGCCTTGGCGCATGGCAAAACCCTGTGTAAAACAGCAGTGGGCGCCCACCGGTGGGTGGGCGCCAGGGCTGCATTATGCGTCGAGTGCCTTGCGGATGCCGCGCAGGAAGTCGACCGTGATCGCAACCACCTTCTCGTGCGGCTGGTCCTCGATCAGCTGGATGATGCGCGTGCCGATCACCACGGCGTCGGCCACCTTGCCGATGGCCTGTGCCGTCGCCGCATCGCGGATGCCGAAGCCCACGCCCACGGGGATCTGCACATGCTGGCGGATGCGCGGCAGCATCTGCTCCACGGCCGAGGTGTCGAGCGCGCCCGAACCGGTCACGCCCTTGAGCGACACGTAGTACACGTAGCCGCTGGCCACGCGCGCCACCTGGGCCATGCGCTCATCGGTGCTGGTCGGGGCCAGCAGGAAGATCAGGTCCATGCCGTGCGCGCGCAGGCTGGCGGCAAAGGCCTCGCATTCCTCGGGCGGGTAGTCGACCACGAGCACGCCGTCCACGCCGGCCGCGGCCGCATCGCGCACGAAGGCGCCGGCGCCGTGCACCTGGTCATAGCGCTCCACCGGGTTGGCATAGCCCATGAGCACCACCGGGGTGGTGGTGTTGCGCTTGCGGAAGTCGCGCACATGGTCGAGCACCTGGGCCATGCCGATGCCGAGGGCCAGGGCCTTCTCGCCCGCCTTCTGGATCACCGGGCCGTCGGCCATGGGGTCGGAGAAGGGCACGCCCAGCTCGATCACGTCGGCGCCTGCTTCCACCATGCCGTGCATGAGGGCCGGGGTGATGTCGGCGAACGGGAAACCGGCGGTGACGTAGGGCACAAGGGCTTTGCGGCCCTGCGCCTTCAACTGGTCGAAAGTGGTGCTGATGCGGTTCATGCCTTGGTCTCCGCGCCTTTGACGGTCAGTCCGCGCATGGAAGGGCGGTCATAGAAATCCTCGCCCGACAGGTCGGCCACGGTGCCGATGTCCTTGTCGCCCCGGCCCGAGAGGTTGACCAGGATGGACTGGTCCGGGCGCATGGTTTGGGCGAGCTTCATGGCATAGGCCACGGCGTGGCTCGATTCGAGCGCGGGGATGATGCCCTCGGCGCGGCACAGGTGGTGGAAAGCCGCTAGGGCCTCCTTGTCGGTGATGCCGACGTACTCGGCGCGGCCGATCTCCTGCAACCAGGCGTGCTCGGGGCCCACGCCGGGGTAATCGAGGCCCGCGCTGATGCTGTGCGTCTCGGTGATCTGGCCATTGGCGTCCTGCAGGATGAAGGTGCGGTTGCCATGCAGCACACCCGAGCTGCCACGCTGCAGCGAGGCCGAGTGCTTGCCGCTATCGAGGCCCTCGCCGGCCGCCTCCACGCCGATCAGGCGCGTTTTCTCGAACGGGATGTAGGGGTGGAAGATGCCCATGGCATTGCTGCCGCCGCCCACGCAGGCGACCACGGCATCGGGCTGTTCGGCGGGCACCTTCTGCTCCACCAGCAGTGCGGGCATCTGTTCCAGGCACTCGTTGCCGATCACGCTCTGGAAGTCGCGCACCATCATCGGATAGGGGTGCGGGCCGGCCACCGTGCCGATGATGTAGAAGGTGTTGTCCACATTGGCCACCCAGTCGCGCATGGCCTCGTTGAGCGCGTCCTTCAGGGTTTTGCTGCCCGACTCCACGGGCACCACGGTGGCGCCCAGCAGCTTCATGCGGTAGACATTGGGGCTCTGGCGCTTGACGTCCTCCGAGCCCATGTAGACCACGCATTCCAGGCCATAGCGCGCACAGATCGTGGCCGTGGCCACGCCGTGCTGACCGGCGCCGGTCTCTGCAATGATGCGCGGCTTGCCCATGCGGCGCGCCAGCATGGCCTGGCCGATCACGTTGTTGATCTTGTGCGCGCCGGTGTGGTTGAGGTCCTCGCGCTTCAAGTAGATCTGCGCGCCGCCGAGCTCGCGGCTGGTGCGGGCTGCGTGGTACACGGGCGAGGGGCGGCCCACGAAGTGCTTGAGCTCGTACTCGAATTCGGCCAGGAACTCGGGGTCGTTCTGGTAGCGGGCGTAGGCCTCGCGCAGTTCGTTGATCGCGTGGGTCAGAGTTTCGCTGACGAAGCTGCCGCCATAGGAGCCGAAATGGCCCGAGGGATCAGGTTGCTGATAGGAATTCATGGGGGTTCTTTGCAAGTTGTGCATCGGCCGCGCGCACGGCGGCTACGAAGCGTTGGATCTTGTCGGCGTCCTTGGTGCCCCGCAGGGGCTTGCCATCGGGCCCCAGGGGCTCGACGCCGGAACTGACATCAACCGCCAGCGTGGTGCAACGCGGGCGCACTTGCAAAATGCCATCGGTCACGTTTGCAGGCGTGAGTCCACCAGACAAAACGAGGTGAGAGCCGACGCTTGGTGGAAGGAGTGACCAATTGAATGCCTTGCCGCCGCCGCCGTACCCCTCGACATGGGCGTCGAGCAGGATGGCCTGGGCGTTTGAAAAATCGTGTGCGTATTTTACGAGATCGAATTGTGCCGCATCCGGGCCCAGGGGTATCCGGGCCGCCCGCAGCCAGGGGCGGGCGCCGCCGCCGGTGGCATCCAGGCAGTCCTGCGGCGTCTCGTCTCCATGGAACTGCACGGTGGCGCCGGCGATCAGCGCGGTGGCAGCCATCACCTCTTGTGCGCTGGCGTTCACGAACAGCAGCACCGGCGTGACAAAGGGCGGCAGGCGGCGCGCCAGTTCGGCGGCGCGCTCGGCCGTCACTGCGCGCCCGCTGCTCTTGGCATAGAGCACAAAGCCGACGGCATCGGCCCCAGCGGCCACGGCGGCATCCACGTCCTGCTCGCGGGTCAGTCCGCAGATCTTGATGCGGGTGCGGCTGGCAGGGAACGGGGTGCGGGAGGAGGGGATGTTCGGGCTCATGGGAGCCAATCATACGCAGCCGTGCGCTGGGGCAGGCCCCACGCGGCGTCGTAGACCGGTCCCTGGAAGTACAGGCCATCGGGCGAGAAGGTGGGCGCCGCAGCGTCGCGCGAGCGCGCCTGCAGCACTTCCTGGATCCACTCGGGTGGGTGGTCACCCCGGCCGATCGCGATCAGGCAGCCCATGAGGTTGCGGATCATGTGGTGCAAGAACGCATTCGCCTCGAACTCGAAGCGCCAGTAGCACGGGCTCCAGCCGAGTTGGGGGTGGGGGTCACCCGGTGCGCTTCGATGGATGTCGATGCGCGTGAGTGTCTTGACCGGTGACTTGGCCTGGCAGGCCGAGGCGCGGAAGGACGTGAAGTCGTGCTCGCCCAGCAGGTGGTCGGCCGCCTGGCGCATGGCCGCATGGTCCAGGGGATGGTAGACCCAGCCCACGCGCCCGGCATCCACGCTCGGGCGCACGGGTGACTGCAGCAGCACATAGGCGTAGCGGCGCGCCACGGCGCTGGAGCGGCAGTGGAAGCTGTCCGGCACGGGCTGGGCCCATTGCACGGCGATGTCGGACGGCAGGAAGGTGTTGGTGCCGCGTACCCAGGAAGACGCGGGGCGGTTCAGCGGGGTATCGAAGTGAACCACCTGCATCAGGCCGTGCACCCCCGCATCCGTGCGGCCGGCGCACAGCGTGCTCACGGGGTGCGTGGCAAAGCGCTCCAGGGCCGTTTCCAGCTTGTCCTGGATGGTGTTGCCCGAGAGCTGGCTTTGCCAGCCGCTGTAGGGCTGGCCGTTGTAGCTGACACCCAGGGCCACCCTCATGGGCGGGCCTGGGCAAGGGTGGAGGACCGGGTTGCGGGAGCCGGCCGCATCAGCCCAGTTCGACCAGCATGCGCTGGGCGCGGGTCCTCAGGGCACCGCTCGATTCGGCCACGACCTCTTCGATCAGCGTGCGCGCACCATCGGTGTCGCCAATGGCGTTGAACTCTTCGGCCAGTGCCAGCTTGGTGGCCAGCGGGTCGTCCTGGGCAGCGGCCGATCCATCGTCATCCGAGATGGGCACGGCTGCCGTCGGGATTTCCACGGACGGTGCGGCACGGGCAGCCATGGGCTTGGGGGGGGCAGTCAGGTCCAGCGACAGCTCGCCCAGGTCGAAGTCCATGGGGCCGGAGTCCTGGGCTTCGGCCAATGGCATGGGGCCGGTGGGCGCCATGGTGAGTTCGTCGCTGGGAGCTGCCGCGCGGGCTGCCGGTGCCGGCGTGGGGGCCGGTGCCGGCGCCGGCGCGTTCCAGGCGGCGTCGGCCGTCAGGTCGGGCAGGTCGAAGTCTTCGCTGGACAGCACGGGCTCCGTGCGCTGCGGTGCGCGCGGTGCAGGTGCTGCCGCGGTGGCCGCTGCAGCCGCCGCTGCGAACCCGCCGGGAGGCGCGGGTGGCGCATCGGTCAGCGCGTCGTCGGGCAGATCGAGGTCCAGATCCAGGTCCAGGTCGGGCGGCAGGGCTGCGGAGGCCACAGGCGCACCCGAGAAGGTGCTCACGAAGGCGCCGGGAATCGAGGGGTTCTCGTCTTCCACCTGCTGGCCAGGGCGGCCACCGGGCTGGTACAGCGGATTTTCGGGATCGATGCCACGGCCCAGGTCGACGATGCGCGCCCAGTCGGGGCCTTCGCCCTGCGTGAGCTTGAAGACTTCGCCGGCCACGGCTTCCAGGGCCTTGCGGTCCTGGCGCTTTGCATAGATCTCGGCCAGCTTCACGTGCACGGACACGCGCGCCGGGTTGTGGCGGATGGCTTCCTTGAGGATTTCCTCGGCCTGCAGGTCGCGGCCATAGGCCAGGTACACATCGGCTTCGGCCACGGGGTCCACGTCACCGCCCGCATCGAGCTGGCTGGGCGAGTAGGCCATGGACGAACCGGTGGTCATCTCGCTGTTGGCGGTGTCCACGCGCTGGCCGCCGCTGGCGCCGAAGAACGAATCGGGCTGGATGCGGCTTTCGAGGAAGGAGCTGTCCACGCCGGCATTGTTGCGGCGGCGCTGGATCACCCGGTAGGCGCCATAGCCCAGCAGCAGGGCCAGCAGGCCGCCACCGGCCAGGGGGATCAGCGGGTCGTCCAGCAGGCCGTCGAAGAAGCCGGGCTCGGCCACGGGTGTGGGCGGTGGCAGGACGATGGGCTTGGAGGCCGGCGCTGCAGGCGGCGTGGCCGGTGCTGCGTCCGACGCGGGGGCCGCGCTGGCCTCGGCCGATGCGCCGCTGGTGGGTTCGGAAGCTACCGCGGCGGGTGGGGCTTCAGGGGCGGCCGGCGTGGCGGGCACGCCGGGCACGGCTACCTGGGCCGGGGTGCTGGCGGCGGGGGCTGCTGCGGCGGCTGGCGCGGGCGCCGGAGCGGCGGCTGGCGCTGCGGGCGTGGCAGGCGTCGAAGGGGCCGCAGCCGATGCGGCACCCAGCTTGTTCAGGTCGCTGATGTTCTTGGACAGCTCGGCCATGCGGGCCGATGCATCGCTGGCCTGCTTGTCCTTGGCCAACTGGTCTTCGGCCGCCTTCTGGCCCTTGACCGAACCCTTGGACAGCGTGAGCTTGTCGGGTGCGGTAGTGGCAGGCTTGCTGTCTTCCACGCGGGTCTGCACCGTGCCCTTGGCCGAACGCTCGGCCGATGCCACGGTGGTGGAGGGGGCGGATTCGGCCAGCTTGCGGCGGAAAGCGCCGAAGTCACGGCTTTGCGCGGCCAGGATCTGGCGCGCTTCGGGTGCAGGCGTGGACTGGGCCGTCGCCTGGTCGGGCATCTGCAGCACGGCACCGGCGCGGATGCGGTTGATGTTGCCGCCGATGAAGGCATCGGGGTTGGCGCGCTGCATGGCCACCAGCATCTGGTCGAGCGAGACGCCGCTTGGGCGGTTGGCATTGGCGATGCGGCCTGCCGTGTCGCCGGCCTGCACGGTCACGCTGCCTTCGGTGGTGGGGGCTGGACGGGGGGCGGCGGGCGTGCGTGCAGCAGCCGCAGGTGCCGGAGCCGAGGCGGACGATGGGCGGCCTGCCACGGCGGGCGGTACATCACTGCGTGCGGCAGGCGCAGGTGGTGTGATCTGGGGGGCTGCCGTGACCGCGGGCGCTGGGCGGCGCATTGCTGGTGGGTCGAACAGCATGGTGTAGCTGCGCACCAGGCGGCCGGAACCCCAGGAGGCATCGAGCACCAGATCGACGAAGGGGTCGTTCACCGGGCGGTCGCTGGACAGGCGCAGCACGGCCGTGCCATCGGCGCGCCTTTGCAATTGCACCTGCAGGCTGTTCATGGTGGGCGAGTACTCCATGCCCTGTGCGCGGAACACCTCCGGGGTGGCCGTGACGGCCTTCAGGGTTTCCGCTTCCGCAGGGGTGATCTGCGGCAGGTCGATCTCTGCACGCAGGGGTTCGCCCAGGGCGGATTGCACGGTGATGCGGCCCAGCGCGAGCGCGGACGCATCGGTGGCGTAGAGCCCGGCAGTTGCCACGGCCGCAGCCGCCAGCACAGAAAATTTCCAACGATGCATGTTTGCCATCAACTGATTGGGTTGTGCGGCTCGGTCGAGCGGTGCTGTTTTTCTCATGGTCTGGTCCCGCCCCGGCGCGTGAAAATATGTAAAAAGCACCATAGCATCAATGTTTTGCACTGACAAGCTGAGGTGGCGCGGAAGCTTTGCCCCTGGTGTTCATGCACCAAATTGGGGCAATCAGATGTTGCCAATTGCCAACGTCACGTAACCGGGTGTGTCAAGAGTTTGGGCGCAAAAAAGCGCGCGCAACAGGCATTGCGCGCGCTGGGGGCCTGGGCTCCTGCGAGCCCGGGCAAGCGGATTTTAAGCGGCCAGCAGGATGCGCAGCATGCGGCGCAGCGGTTCGGCCGCGCCCCACAGCAGTTGGTCGCCGATGGTGAAGGCGCCCACGTACTCGGGGCCCATGGCCAGCTTGCGCACGCGGCCCACGGGGATGGTCATGGTGCCGGTGACGGCCACGGGGGTCAGGTCCTTGATGGTGGCTTCACGCGTGTTGGGCACCACCTTCACCCACTCGTTGTCGGCGGCGATCATGGCTTCCAGGTCGGCCACGGGCACATCCTTCTTGAGCTTGAAGGTCAGCGCCTGGCTGTGGCAGCGCATGGCGCCCACGCGCACGCAGAAGCCGTCCACCGGGATGGCGGCGGAACCGAAGCCCTCGCCCTGGCCCAGGATCTTGTTGGTCTCGGCCATGCCCTTCCACTCTTCCTTGGACATGCCGTTGCCCAGATCCTTGTCGATCCAGGGGATCAGCGAGCCGCCCAGCGGCACGCCGAAGTTGGCCGTTTCGGCGCCGGAGAGGGCGCGCTGCTTGGCGATGACCTTGCGGTCGATCTCCAGGATGGCGCTCTTGGGGTCGTCCAGCAGGGACTTCACTTCGGCATTCAGCGTGCCGTACTGCGTGAGCAGCTCGCGCATGTGCTGGGCGCCGCCGCCGCTGGCCGCCTGGTAGGTCTGGGTGCTCATCCACTCGACGAGGCCGGCCTTGTACAACGCGCCCACGCCCATCAGCATGCAGCTCACCGTGCAGTTGCCGCCGACCCAGTTCTTGCCGCCCTTGGCCAGCGCGTCCTGGATGACGGGCAGGTTCACGGGGTCCAGGATGATCACGGCGTCCTGCTGCATGCGCAGCGTGGAGGCGGCGTCGATCCAGTGGCCGTTCCAGCCCGCGGCGCGCAGCTTGGGGAACACTTCGGTGGTGTAGTCGCCGCCCTGGGCGGTGATGATGATGTCGCAGCGCTTCAGGGCGTCGATGTTGAACGCGTCCTGCAGCGTGGTTTCATTCTTGGCCGCCCCAGGGGCCTTGCCGCCCGCGTTGGAGGTGGAGAAGAACAATGGCTCGATCAGGTCGAAATCCTTCTCTTCGGCCATGCGATCCATCAACACCGAGCCGACCATGCCGCGCCAGCCGACCAAACCTACCAACTTGTTGCTCATTTCAACGCCCCTTTTACAGATTAACAAACAGTGCCAGACCGGACTGCTCGCCTGGCTCGTCAGGCCAGGAAGGGCGCACGACGAACCAGGCTGATCAGCCCTTAATGGTCGTGGTTTTGGTGATGGTTGCGCGCGCAGCCACACCGGCCGTGGCGGCGGGTGCAATGTTCAGGGCGAACGTGTGGGCGGCAAACATAGAGCGCTGAGTATATCGCAAGCTCTGCGCGGCGCTCAAGGGCCCGTTGAGGTTGCGCTGCAACCAAAAAAGGGCGGTCCGAAGACCGCCCCTGAGCGATGCCGATGGCGGCACGCGGCTACTTCAGTGCTTGCACGACCGCATCACCCATTTGCGCCGTGCCGACCTTGGTCGTGCCTTCGCTCCAGATGTCGGGGGTGCGCAGGCCCTGGGCCAGCACCTTCTGCACGGCAGCCTCGATGCGCTGGGCGGCGGCTTCCTGGTTGAGCGAGAAGCGCAGCATCATCGCGGCCGACAGGATGGTGGCCAGCGGATTGGCCACGCCCTTGCCGGCGATGTCGGGGGCACTGCCGTGGCTGGGCTCGTACAGGCCCTGGTTGCTGCTGTTGAGCGAGGCCGAGGGCAGCATGCCGATAGAGCCGGTGAGCATGGAGGCCTCGTCCGACAGAATGTCGCCGAACATGTTGCCGGTGACCACCACGTCGAACTTCTTGGGTGCGCGCACCAGCTGCATGGCGGCGTTGTCCACGTACATGTGGTCCAGCTCCACGTCGGGGTATTCCTTGCCGACTTCGGTCACGATGTCCTTCCAGAACTGGAAGGTCTCGAGCACGTTGGCCTTGTCCACGCTGGTCACGCGCTTGCTGCGCTTGCGTGCGGCCTGGAAGGCCACGTGCGCGATGCGCTCCACCTCGGGGCGGCTGTAGCGCATGGTGTCGAAGGCTTCCTCGGCGCCGGGAAAGTGGCCGTCGGTGGCCACGCGGCGGCCGCGCGGCTGGCCGAAGTAGATGTCGCCCGTGAGCTCGCGGATGATGAGGATGTCCAGGCCCGAAATCAGCTCGGGCTTGAGGCTCGATGCGCCCACCAACTGCTCATAGCAGATCGCGGGGCGGAAGTTGGCGAACAGGCCCAGGTTCTTGCGCAGGCCCAGGATGGCCTGCTCGGGGCGCAGGGGGCGGTCGAGCTTGTCGTACTTCCAGTCGCCCACGGCACCGAACAGCACGGCATCGGCGTCCTTGGCCAGCTTGAGCGTGGCCTCGGGCAGAGGGTGGCCGTGCGCCTCATAGGCGGCGCCGCCCACCAGGGCCGACTCCATCTCGAACTTCAGGTCCAGCACTTCGAGGACCTTGACGGCCTCTGCGACGATTTCGGTGCCGATGCCGTCTCCCGGCAGAACTGCGATTTTCATGAAGAACTTCTTCTTAAAGTGAATGGCCGCGCCCCGGCGCCATTGCCGGGTGGACGGCCACTGGTCGATGAACTGGTGGTGTGGTCAGGAGACCATGCTGTGTGCCAGCCAGGGCTTGGTGGCCAGGCGCTGGGCTTCGAAGGCGCGGATCTTGTCGGACTGGCGCAGGGTCAGGCCGATGTCGTCGAAGCCGTTGAGCAGGCAGTACTTGCGGAAGGCCTGCACCTCGAACGGAATCTCTTGGCCCTGCGGTCGCACGATGACCTGGCGTTCCAGGTCGATGGTGAGCTGGTAGCCGGGGAAGGCCGCCACTTCGTCGAACAGCTGGGCCACGGTGGCCTCGGGCAGCACGATGGGCAAAAGGCCGTTCTTGAAGCAGTTGTTGAAGAAGATGTCGGCAAAGCTCGGCGCGATCACGGCGCGAAAGCCGAACTGGTCCAGCGCCCAGGGCGCGTGCTCGCGGCTCGAGCCGCAGCCGAAGTTCTTGCGCGCGATGAGCACGCTGGCGCCCTTGTAGCGCGGCTGGTTCAGCACGAAGTCGGGGTTGGGCTTGCGCGCGGACTCGGGGATGCCGGGCTCGCCATGGTCCAGGTAGCGCCATTCGTCGAACAGGTTCACGCCGAAACCGGTCTTCTTGATCGACTTGAGGAACTGCTTGGGGATGATGGCGTCGGTGTCGACGTTCTCGCGGTCCATCGGGGCCACGAGGCCCTTGTGCACGGTGAATTGCTGCATGGTGGGGATGCCTTACTTGTTGGCGGCGCGCTCGAGGGCGCCGCCGGCCCGCTGGACGTCCTGCCCCACGCCCTTGACGGTGTTGCAGCCGGCCAGCAGGAAGGCCAGCGAAAGGGCGATGAAAGTGGCGGTCTTCTTCATGACAGAACTCCTTGGGGACAGTGGATGGGCCAACGGGTGTTGGATGGGATGGATGGGGGTGAAGTTCAGGTGAACTGGCGGATGTCCACGAAGTGGCCGTGCACGGCAGCGGCTGCGGCCATGGCGGGGCTCACCAGGTGGGTGCGGCCGCCGGCGCCCTGGCGCCCTTCGAAGTTGCGGTTGCTGGTGCTGGCGCAGCGCTCGCCGGGCTCCAGGCGGTCGGCGTTCATGGCCAGGCACATGGAGCAGCCGGGTTCACGCCACTCGAAGCCTGCAGCCTTGAAGATCTCGTGCAGGCCTTCGCGCTCGGCCTGTTCCTTGACCAGGCCCGAGCCGGGCACCACCATGGCCAGCTTCACGTTGCTGGCCACCTTGCGGCCCAGGTTCTTGACCACGGCAGCGGCTTCGCGCATGTCCTCGATGCGGCTGTTGGTGCACGAGCCGATGAACACCTTGTCGATGGTGATGTCGCTGATCGGCTTGCCCGGTGTGAGGCCCATGTAGGTCAGTGCGCGCTCGATGGCGCCGCGCTTGTTGGCGTCCTTTTCCTTGTCCGGGTCGGGCACGCGGGCGTCGATGCCCAGAACCATCTCGGGCGAGGTGCCCCAGGTGACCTGGGGCTGGATCTGGGCGGCGTCAAGCTTGACCACGGTGTCGAAGTGCGCATCGGCATCGGAGTGCAGCGTCTTCCAGTAGGCGACGGCCTGGTCCCATTCCACGCCCGTGGGCGACAGGGGGCGGCCGCGCACGTACTCGATGGTCTTGTCGTCCACGGCCACCAGGCCGGCGCGTGCACCGCCTTCGATGGCCATGTTGCACACGGTCATGCGGCCTTCCATGGACAGGCTGCGGATCGCCGAGCCCGCGAACTCGATGGTGTAGCCCGTGCCGCCGGCCGTGCCGATCTTGCCGATGATGGCCAGCACGATGTCCTTGGCAGTGATGCCCTTGGCGAGCTGGCCGTCCACCTGCACCAGCATGTTCTTGGCCTTCTTGGCCAGGAGGGTCTGGGTGGCCATCACGTGCTCGACTTCCGAAGTGCCGATGCCGTGCGCCAGCGCGCCGAAGGCGCCGTGCGTGCTGGTGTGGCTGTCGCCGCACACCACGGTCATGCCGGGCAGGGTGGCGCCATTCTCGGGGCCGATCACGTGCACGATGCCCTGGCGCTTGTGCATGAACGGGAAGAACGCCGCCGCATGGATCTGCGCCATGTTGTCGTTCAGCGTGGTGATCTGTTCCTTGCTGATCGGGTCGGTGATGCCGTCATAGCCTGCCTCCCAGCCCGTGGTCGGCGTGTTGTGGTCGGCCGTGGCGACGATGGAGCTGGTGCGCCACACCTTGCGGCCGGCCTCGCGCAGGCCTTCGAAGGCCTGGGGGCTGGTGACCTCGTGCACCAGATGCCGGTCGATGTAGAGGATGGAGGTGCCGTCCTCTTCGGTATGGACGACGTGCTCGTCCCAGATCTTGTCGTACAGGGTGCGTCCCATGGTGCGTCTCTTTCAGGTGGGTGGGGTGATTTTAGGGGTGCGTGCCTGCAGTCACGGAAGCTGCTGGCGGATGGGATGCCAGGTGTTCCGCCAGCAGCCTGGCGGTGACCGGAAGGGCGTCGAAATCGCGGGCCACCACTAGCAGTTCGCGGTGGGCCCAGGCCTCGGTGAGGGGGATGGCGCGCAGGTGGCCCACGCCGCGCATCAGTTCGAAGGCGCGGTCGGGCAGCAGGCCCACGCCCAAACCGTTGTCGATCATGCGGCACATGGCATCCAGGCCCGTGACCTGGATGCGCTGGCGCAGCGGGCGCCCGGCCGCCGCAGCCGCCGCGCGCATGGCCAGGCTGATGCTGCTGTTGGCGTGCAGGCCCACGATGTCCCAGTCCAGCACTTCCTCGAAGCCGATGGCGGTGTGCTGGGCCAGGGCGTGCGCCTCGGGCACCACCAGCACCAGGTGGTCGGCGCGGTAGGGGCGGCTTTGCAGTTCGGTGCCGCCATTGCCGGTGGCCATGCCGACATTGCAGATGCCCAGGTCGGCGGCGCCCTCCTGCACGGCACTCAGCACATCGCTGCTCAGGTGCTCCTGCAGGTCGATCTTGATCTGGCTGTGCTCGCGCGCAAAGGCGCCCAGGTCCTCCGGCAGGAACTGGAAGATGGCCGAGATGTTGGCGTGCATGCGCACATGGCCGCGCACGCCATCGGCGTATTCGCTGAGCTCGCCCTGCATGCGCTCCAGGCCGAAGAGCACGGTGCGCGCATGGTGCAGCAGGCTCTCGCCTGCAGGGGTCAGCGTCACGCCGCGGCTGTGGCGGTAGAGCAGGGCCGTGTCCACGGCGGTCTCCAGGTCCGACAGGCGCTTGCTCACGGCCGAGGCCGCGATGAATTCGCGCTCCGCCGCGCGGCCGATGCTGCCGAGCTCGCACACCGCCACGAACAGCTGCAGCGAGGTCAGGTCAATGCGGCGCGCAAAACTGCGCTCGGAGCTTTTCATCGGTACGATTTCTTTTCTTGCTTCTCGTTTGGAGAAGGCGCTTGCGTATTTTCCTTTAAATGACAGCATTGTGTCATCGCGAAACACGATGTCGTCCATCGCGTGAGCGCTCTTCTCCGCGTACGCAGGCCCATGAAAAAGCCGCACGGGCCGAGTGGCGCCGTGCGGCTTCCTTGGGGGGAGGGGTGATCAGCTGAAGAAATTCTTCAGCCGGTCCGTCCAGCTCTCGCCGCTGGGGGAATGGCGGGCGCCGCCCTTCTTGAGCGAGTCTTCCAGTTCGCGCAGCAGCTTGCGCTGGTGCTCGGTCAGCTTCACGGGCGTCTCGACCGCGATGTGGCAGTACAGGTCGCCCGGGTAGCTGGCGCGCACGCCCTTGATGCCCTTGCCGCGCAGGCGGAACTGCTTGCCCGCCTGCGTGCCTTCGGGAATGTCGATGGCCGCCTTGCCGGCCAGCGTGGGCACCTCGATCTCGCCGCCGAGGGCAGCGGTGATGAAGCTCACCGGCACCTGGCAGTGCAGGTCGTCGCCATCGCGCTCGAAGATGTCGTGCTTCTTCAGGCGGATCTCGATGTACAGGTCGCCCGGCGGGCCGCCGTTGGTGCCCGGTTCGCCGTTGCCGGTGCTGCGGATGCGCATGCCGTCGTCGATGCCCGAGGGAATTTTCACTTCCAGCGTTTTTTGCTTCTTGAGCTTGCCCTGGCCGTGGCAGGTGGTGCAGGGCTCGGGGATGATCTTGCCCGTGCCGCGGCAGTGCGGGCAGGTCTGCTGCACGCTGAAGAAGCCCTGGCGCATCTGCACCGTGCCACTGCCCGAGCAGGTGGCACAGGTCTTGGCGCTGGTGCCGGGCTTGGCGCCGCTGCCGTGGCAGGTGTCGCAGCTCTCCCACGAGGGGATGCGGATCTGCGCATCCTTGCCGCGCGCGGCTTCCTCCAGGGTGATCTCCATGGCGTAGCTCAGGTCGCTGCCGCGGTAGACCTGGCGGCCACCGGCACCACGCCCACGCCCGCCCTGCTGGCCGAACATGTCGCCGAAGATGTCGCCGAACGCCTCGGCGAAGCCGCCAAAGCCTTCTGCACCCGCACCGCCGGGTCCGCGCATGTTCGGGTCCACCCCGGCGTGGCCGTACTGGTCGTAGGCCGCGCGCTTTTGCGGGTCGGAGAGCATCTCGTAGGCCTCCTTGGCCTCCTTGAATTTCTCTTCGGCAGGCTTGGCTGCATCACCCTGGTTGCGGTCGGGGTGGTGCTTCATCGCCAGCTTGCGATAAGCCTTCTTGATTTCTTCGTCCGAGGCGTTCTTGGGAACGCCCAGAACCTCGTAAAAGTCTCGTTTGGACATGGTCTTTCTGGGCCCGGTTGGAACAGGAACGCCGCGCAAGCTCCCTGTGGCAGGAGACTCGCGCGGCGGCTCGGGTCAAACGGGGCGTGCTCAGCCCTTCTTGACTTCCTTCACCTCGGCATCGACCACGTTGTCGTCGTCGGGCTTGCTGCCGCCAGCGGATGCCTGCTGGGCGCCGGCTGCGCCTTCCGCGCCGGCACCGGCGGCTGCCTGTGCGGCTTGCGCGTCGGCGTACATCTTCTCGCCCAGCTTCTGGCTGGCGGCCATCAGGGCCGTCGTCTTTTCCTCGATGGCGGCCTTGTCCTCGCCCTTGAGCACGTCTTCCAGGGCCTTCACGGCCGCGGTGATCGCGTCCTTCTCACCGGCGTCGAGCTTGTCGCCATGCTCGGTCATGCTCTTGTTCACGCTGTGCACGGCGGCTTCGCCCTGGTTGCGCGCCTGGATCAGCTCCAGCTTCTTCTTGTCGTCCGCGGCGTTGAGCTCGGCGTCCTTCACCATCTTCTGGATTTCTTCTTCCGACAGGCCGGAGCTGGCCTTGATGGTGATCTTGTTTTCCTTGCCCGTGCCCTTGTCCTTGGCGCCCACATGCAGGATGCCGTTGGCGTCGATGTCGAACGACACCTCGATCTGCGGCGTGCCGCGCGATGCGGGTGGAATGCCTTCGAGGTTGAATTCGCCCAGGAGCTTGTTGCCCGAAGCCATTTCGCGCTCGCCCTGGAACACCTTGATCGTCACGGCCGGCTGGTTGTCGTCGGCGGTCGAGAAGGTCTGTGCGAACTTCGTCGGGATCGTGGTGTTCTTGGTGATCATCTTGGTCATGACGCCGCCCAGGGTCTCGATGCCCAGGGACAGGGGGGTCACGTCCAGCAACAGCACGTCCTTGCGGTCACCCGAGAGCACCTGGCCCTGGATGGCAGCGCCCACGGCGACGGCTTCGTCGGGGTTCACGTCCTTGCGGGGGTCCTTGCCGAAGAACTCCTTGACCTTCTCCTGCACCTTGGGCATGCGCGTCATGCCGCCCACCAGGATCACGTCGTGGATGTCGGACACGGACACGCCGGCGTCCTTGATGGCCGTGCGGCAAGGAGCGATGGTGCGCTCGATCAGCTCGTCCACCAGCGACTCCAGCTTGGCGCGGGTCAGCTTGATGTTCAGGTGCTTGGGGCCCGAAGCGTCGGCCGTGATGTAGGGCAGGTTGATGTCGGTCGCAGCCGAGTTGGACAGCTCGATCTTGGACTTCTCGGCCGCTTCCTTCAGGCGCTGCAGGGCCAGCACGTCCTTGGACAGGTCGACGCCTTGCTCTTTCTTGAACTCGGTGATGATGTAGTCGATGATGCGCTGGTCGAAGTCTTCGCCGCCCAGGAAGGTGTCGCCGTTGGTCGACAGCACTTCGAACTGCTTTTCGCCGTCCACGTCGGCGATCTCGATGATCGACACGTCGAACGTGCCGCCACCCAGGTCATACACGGCGATCTTGCGGTCGCCCTTTTCCTGCTTGTCCAGGCCGAAGGCCAGGGCGGCAGCGGTGGGTTCGTTGATGATGCGCTTGACGTCCAGGCCGGCAATGCGGCCGGCGTCCTTGGTGGCCTGGCGCTGGGCGTCGTTGAAGTACGCTGGCACCGTGATCACGGCTTCCGTCACGGGCTCGCCAAGATAGTCTTCAGCCGTCTTCTTCATCTTGCGCAGGATGTCGGCGGACACCTGCTGGGCCGACAGCTTGTTGCCACGCACTTCGATCCAGGCATCGCCATTGTCGGCGGCCACGATCTTGTAGGGCATCAGGTCGATGTCCTTTTGCACTTCCTTCTCGGTGAACTTGCGGCCGATCAGGCGCTTCACGGCATACAGCGTGTTCTTGGGGTTGGTGACGGCCTGGCGCTTGGCCGAAGCGCCGACGAGGATCTCGCCGTCTTCCTGGTAGGCGACGATGGAAGGCGTGGTGCGGGCGCCTTCGCTGTTCTCGATCACGCGGGTCGAGTTGCCCTCCATGATGGAAACGCAGCTGTTCGTGGTGCCCAGGTCAATACCGATGATTTTTCCCATTTTCTTCTCCGCGATGTTTGATTGATTTGGATGATTGGTAACTTGTGGATAACCTGGCTGGCTTCAAGCCGTTGTCCACCAAATTTATTTATTTCGGGGCGGTGACGGTCACCAGGGCCGGGCGCAGCACGCGGTCGGCGATCTTGTAGCCCTTTTGCAGCACGGCGACCACGGTGTTGGGTTCCTGGTCGGCCGGCGCCACGCTGATGGCCTGGTGCTGGTGGGGGTCGAACTTCTCGCCGGCGGGCGGGTTGATGGCCAGCACCTTGTTGCGCTCCAGGGCCGAGGTCAGCTGGCGCAGGGTGGCATCGGCGCCCTCGCGCAGCTGCTGGGGCGTGGCTTCCTTGATGCCCAGGGCGGCATCCAGGCTGTCGGCCACGGGCAGCAGGCTCTCGGCAAAGCTCTCGATGCCGAACTTGCGGGCCTTGGCCACTTCATCGTCGGCACGGCGGCGGGCGTTCTCGGCCTCGGCCTTGGCTCGCAGGAACTGGTCGGCCAGATCGGCGCTCTTGGCCTTGAGATCGGCCAGCTCGCCTTGCAGGCGCGACAGCTCGTCAGAGGCATTGGCGGCCATGGCGGCTTCAATTTCTTCGGGGGAGGGGGCGTCTTGGGAAGGGTTTTGCTGGCTGTTGTCGGACATGTCGGTCTTCGTAAATAAACAGTACGCGCACAAGGTTGGGCGTGTATGTGGTATTTCAAGCGCTGCGCGCCGCGTGGCGTGCATTTGCCGTGGCCAGGCCCTTCCATGGGGTCCTGCGGCAGGCTTGTAACAGGGTGGAGTGTACAAGCTCAATGTTGCGGGCTATAATCTACGGCTTTGCCCTTGCCACACCGCTTCTGGACGCAGCGGGTGGTCTCATCCAAAAGGAGTCTGCATGCGTCATTACGAAATCATTTTGTTGATCCACCCGGATCAAAGCGAACAAGTTCCAGCCATGCTGGAGCGCTACAAGGGCATGATCACCGCTGGCGGTGGCAAGGTGCACCGCGTGGAAGACTGGGGCCGCCGTCAACTGGCGTACCTGATCAACAAGCTGGCCAAGGCCCACTACCTGTGCGTGAACATCGAAGCCGACCAGGCCGTGATGGCTGAACTGGAGCACGCCTTCAAGTTCAACGACGCCGTGCTGCGCCACCTGACGGTTCAGAAGAAGAAGGCCGACACGGGCCCATCTTCGATGATGAAGACCGTCGAGCGCGAAGAAGCCCGCAAGGCCAGTCAGGCGGAATACGCTGCTGCCAACGGCGGCGAGCGCTGATCGCCCACAGTCCCTGAGGGAGTGGAGAACCGCGTCGTCTTGACGGCCTGTATCGCCGAGGCTGAGGCCCTGCGCTACACACCCGCCGGTCTGCCCGCCATTGCCTTGCGGCTCGAACACGAGTCCAGGCAGAACGAGGCAGGGGAGCCGCGCGATGTCAAGGCAGCCATGAAGGCAGTCGCATTCGGTGCGATGGCCGAGCGGTTGGCAAGGCAGCAGATTGGGAGTCGATGGACTTTCAGCGGCTTCCTCGCCACCCCGCGCAACGGCCGCAACGCTGTGCTCCACATCCAGGATATTCAACAAAATTAATTTTCAAGGGGTCCGCAATGGCCACGTTCAAGAAGTTCAACAAAGACAAGCGCCCAAAGCGCAACACCCAGTCCCTGCTGTTCAAGCGCAAGCGCTTCTGCCGCTTCACGGTGACCGGTGTTGAAGAAATCGACTACAAGGATGTCGACACGCTGCGCGATTTCATCGCCGAAAACGGCAAGATCATCCCCGCGCGCCTGACCGGCACGCGCGCCATCTTCCAGCGCCAGCTGAACACCGCCATCAAGCGCGCCCGCTTCCTGGCCCTGGTGCCTTACAGCGACCAGCACAAGATCTAAGGAGCACAACCCATGCAAATCATTCTGCTCGACAAGGTTGTGAACCTCGGCAACCTGGGCGAAATCGTCAAGGTCAAGGACGGCTACGCACGCAACTTCCTGATCCCTTCGGGCCGCGCACGCCGTGCCACCGAATCGGCCAAGGCCGAGTTCGA
This sequence comes from Acidovorax sp. GW458-11-26-14-TSB4, assembly GCF_059423865.1. Lineage (NCBI taxonomy): Bacteria > Pseudomonadati > Pseudomonadota > Betaproteobacteria > Burkholderiales > Comamonadaceae > Acidovorax > Acidovorax sp. GW458-11-26-14-TSB4. Next base: position 69,961 of record NZ_JBWKYR010000010.1, on the reverse strand, counting down.
AGCCAAGCGCGCCGAACTGGAAAAGGCTGCTGCCGCCAAGCTGGCACAAGCCCAGGCTGAAGGCGAAAAGCTGGCCGGCACCACGGTCAAGCTGACGCAAAAGGCCGGTGTGGATGGCCGTCTGTTCGGTTCCGTGACGAACCACGACATTGCCGAAGAGCTGAACAAGCAAGGCTACAAGGTCGCCAAGGCCCAGGTTCGCCTGCCCAACGGCCCGATCAAGGTCGTGAGCGAAAGCGTCGTCAGCGTGGCTCTGCACACCGACGTGGTGGTGGACGTCAACGTCTCGGTCTACGGCGAAACCGCCTGATCGCCAGCACGTAGCAACTGCGTGACTTGCCGCAAAAGCCGCCCTCGGGCGGCTTTTGTCTTTGCGATGCCGCCATCTGTACAGGATTGCCCACCGGTAATCCACAGATTGCCCCAAGGCTTATCCCCGGATGCCAGATCGTGCTGGTGAGGGGATGTGCACCATCAGGCCCCTGCCCGGAGAAATTCCATGTCCGCTGCTGTCTTTCCCCCGCTCGACGAACAGGGTTTTGTGCCGCCTTCCGGTTCCGGTGAGGACCAGGAGATCGCCAAGCTGCGCACGCCGCCGCATTCCATCGAGGCCGAATCCAGCGTGCTCGGTGGCCTGCTGCTCGACAACAACGCCTGGGACCGCGTGGGCGACCTGCTGGTGGAGAGCCATTTCTACCGGCACGAGCACCAGATGATCTACTCGGCCATCGGCGCGCTGATCAATGCCAGCAAGCCGGCCGACGTGATCACCGTGTTCGAGCACCTGAAGAACCTGGGCAATGCCCAGGACGCAGGCGGGCTGGCCTACCTGAACAACCTGGCGCAGTACGTTCCGAGCGCGAGCAACATCCGCCGCTATGCGGAAATCGTGCGCGAGCGCGCCATCCTGCGCAAGCTGGTCACGGCCAGCGACGAAATCTCCACCAATGCCTTCAACCCCCAGGGCAAGACGGTGGAGCGCATCCTGGACGAGGCCGAGGCCAAGATCTTTGCGATCGGTGAAGAGGGCTCGCGCACCAAGCAGGGCTTCCAGTCGCTCGACAACCTCGTGATCGACCTGCTCGACAAGGTGCAGGAGATGGCCGACAACCCGGTCGACGTGACCGGCGTGCCCACCGGATTCGCCGACCTGGACCGCATGACCTCGGGCCTGCAGGCCGGCGACATGGTGGTGCTGGCGGCGCGCCCCTCCATGGGCAAGACCTCGTTCGCGGTGAACATCGCCGAGCACGTGGCCCTCAACGAAGGCCTGCCGGTCGCCATCTTCTCCATGGAAATGGGCGCCGCCCAGCTGGCCGTGCGTATCGTGGGCTCCATCGGCCGCGTGAACCAGGGCAACCTGCGCACCGGCAAGCTCACCGACGAGGAATGGCCGCGCCTGACCGAGGCCATCGAGCGCCTGCGCACCGTTTCGCTGCACATCGACGAAACCCCGGGCCTGACCCCCGGCGAACTGCGTGCCAACGCCCGGCGGCTGGCGCGCCAGTGCGGCAAGCTCGGCCTGATCGTGGTCGACTACCTGCAGCTCATGAGCGGCTCGGGCGCCGGCAGCGCCGACAACCGCGCCACCGAGCTGGGAGAGATCTCCCGGGGCCTGAAGATGCTGGCCAAGGAACTGCAGTGCCCGGTGATCGCGCTGTCGCAGCTCAACCGCTCGGTCGAGCAGCGCACCGACAAGCGCCCCATGATGTCCGACCTGCGCGAATCAGGCGCCATCGAGCAGGACGCGGACATCATCATGTTCATCTACCGCGACGACTACTACAACAAGGACAGCAAGGAGCCCAACGTGGCCGAGGTCATTATCGGCAAGCAGCGTAACGGCCCGACCGGCACGGTGAAGCTGTTCTTCCAGAAGAACCAGACCCGCTTTGAAAACCTCGCCATGGGCAGCGGTGGTGATGATTATTGAACCCCCCTGAGGCGCTTCGCGCCATCTCCCCCCAGGGGGACGCTCCCAGTGCGGCGGCGCGGCCCTTGCACGGGAGCGCTGGCGGGGCCGCGCCCACTTCACAGGTCGGAAATGAAAAGGCCCCTGCCATCGGCAGGGGCCTTTTCATTGTGGAGCAGTGCAGTTCGTCAGAGTACCTCGCTGGCGAAGTCTGCGAGGCGTGAGCGCTCACCCCGCGCCAGCGTGATATGCCCGCTGTGCGGCCAGCCCTTGAAGCGGTCCACCGCATAGGTCAGGCCCGAGGAGCCTTCGGTCAGGTAGGGGGTGTCGATCTGCGCCAGGTTGCCCATGCAGATGATCTTGGTGCCCGGGCCGGCGCGCGTGATCAGCGTCTTCATCTGCTTGGGCGTCAGGTTCTGCGCCTCGTCGATGATCACGTACTTGTTCAGGAAGGTGCGCCCGCGCATGAAGTTCATGCTCTTGATCTTGATGCGGCTCCTGATCAGCTCGTTGGTGGCGGCGCGGCCCCACTCGCCGGCATTGCCGCCGTCGCCCTTGGCCAGGAACTCGAGGTTGTCGTCCAGCGCGCCCATCCAGGGGCCCATCTTCTCCTCTTCCGTGCCGGGCAGAAAGCCGATGTCCTCGCCCACGCTCACAGTGGCGCGGGTCATGATGATCTCGGTGTAGCGGCGGTCGTCCAGCACCTGGGTCAGGCCTGCGGCCAGGGCCAGCAGGGTCTTGCCGGTGCCGGCCGTGCCGGTCAGGGTCACGAAGTCGATTTCGGGGTCCATGAGCAGGTTCATGGCGTAGTTCTGCTCGCGGTTGCGCGTGGTCACGCCCCACACCGCGTGCTTGGCCGAACCGTAGTCCTTGAGCGTCTGCAGCACCGCCGTTTTTTCGCGGATCTCGCTCACGCGGGCGAACAGGCTGGGCTCGCCGGGGGCTTCGAAGTACACGAACTGGTTGATCATCAGCTGCGGCACGATGGGCCCGCCGATGCGGTAGTAAGTGTGCACTCCGCTCTGCCAGCTTTCGACATTCTTGCCGCTCTTGACCCAGAAGTCCGGCGGCAGGGCCAGCACGCCTGAGTACAGCAGGTCACCGTCTTCCAGCGTCTTGTCGTTCTGGTAGTCCTCGGCGGCCAGGCCCAGGGCGCGTGCCTTGACGCGCATGTTGATGTCCTTGGACACCAGCACCACCTCGCGCGGGGCGTGCAGATTGCGCAGGGCCTCCACCACACCCAGGATCTGGTTGTCGGCCTTGCCCGGGGGCAGGCTGGTGGGCAGGCTGTAATCCAGCGGAGCGGTCTGGAAGAACAGGTGGCCGCCGGCTGCGCGCTGGCCGGTGGAATCGAGCTTGAGGCCGTGGGCGATGTCGGCGCCCGTGACGCCCGCCAGGGCATCCAGGGTGCGGCTGGTCTGGCGGCCGTTGCGGGCCACTTCGGTCATGCCCTTCTTGTGGCCGTCGAGCTCTTCCAGCACGATCATGGGCAGGAAGATGTCGTGCTCTTCGAAGCGGAACAGGCTGGTCGGGTCGTGCAGCAGCACATTGGTGTCCAGCACGAACAGCTTGGACGGGCCGCTCGGGCGCGCGCGCTTGGTGGTACGGGAGGCCGGGGTGGCTGCTGCCGGCGCCGTTGCGGCCGTGCTGGCGGGGGGCTTTTTGGCGCTGCTGCGTGCGGTCGCGGGTGCGGCCGGTGCCTTCGCGCGGCTGCCTGCCGCCACGGGTTCCGCCTGCGCAGCGGCTGTCATGGTTGCTGCGGGGGCGGGTACGGCCTGCAGGGTGGCGCGACCGGAGGTGGCCTTGCGGGCGGGCGTGCGGGCTGCAGGGGGTTCCAGGGCTTCTGCGGCTGCGGGCTGCGCTGTGGCGCGGCCGGGTTTGGCCACCACGTCATAGGCATCGGGGGAGAGCAGGGCGGCGCGGCGGCTGGGAGCGGGGGGAAGGGGCATGGTGTGCGGGGCCTCGGTCTGTGGTGGGATCAGAAAGCAAAAAGCCGCCTGGAGGCCAAGGCGGCTTTGTCGGGGAGGGCGGTCGTTGCAGAATCCAGAAGCATTGGCCCCATTATGCCTATTCCGCGTGGCGCGCCCGCAGTGGGCACGCAAGGCTGTTGCGGGCAGGCCCGCAGCCCGGTTTCAGGCGGCTTTCTTCAGGGCCTTGATGCCCTTGACGGCCTTGAGCACCTCGTCCACATGGCCGGGCACCTTCAGTCCGCGCCATTCCTGCACCAGGAGGCCATCGGGGCCGATCAGGAAGGTGCTGCGCTCGATGCCCTTGACCTTCTTGCCGTACATGATCTTGTTCTTGACCACGCCGAACATGTGGCACATCTTCTCTTCGGTGTCGGCGATCAGTTCGAACGGGAGTTCCAGCTTTTCCTTGAAGTCATCATGCGACTTCATGTTGTCGCGCGACACGCCGAACACGGCAGCGCCGGCCTTCACGAAGTCCTTGTACTTGTCGCGGAACTGCATGGCCTCCGTCGTGCAGCCCGGGGTGTTGTCCTTGGGATAGAAGTACAGCACCAGAATCTGGCCAAGGTGGGAGGTGTTGGAGACCTTGATTCCACCGGTTGCGTTGGCTTCAAATTCAGGGAGGGGTTTGTTGACAACGATCGCCATATCACTTCAATCTCTCAGGATGTAGTCGTTGATAAGCCAGGGGAGTGGGGGTGTCCAAAGCGGCTAACAAAACTCTTCTGGCGTTGTCGCTGCGTCTTGTCGTACTACCGTACTGCCTGCGACGCAGCGCCTAGCCAGAACCGCTTCGCTGAATTTTGTTAGCCGCTCTTATTGCTTTTGAAAGGCCCCTGGCCGCAACCGTAGATTTTACCCTGAAACGGACTCTTTCGCGAATCGCATTCTGTAACCAAAGTACACAGGCCGGAGCCTGTTCGGTACCTGGGCCGCACCAAAGCCCGGGTCAGGGCGCTGCCTCCAGCAGCAGGGCCGCGACCACGTTGCGCCCCTCGCCTGCCAGGATGTTGTAGGTGCGGCAGGCCGCGGCCGTGTCCATGGTTTCCAGGCCCAGGCGGCGCGCCATCAACGGCTGCAGCCAGGCTGGGGGCGGAAAACGGTTGCGCTGCCCGCTGCCGAAGATGACCAGCTCGGCCTCGAGTTTCGCCAGTTCGGCGAAATGCTCGGCCGTCAGGTCCTCGAAGCGGGTGCAGGGCCAGGCCTGGCGCAGCCCGTCCGAGCCGACGATCACGCTGTGGGTGATCTTCTCGCCGTCCACCCCGATCCAGCCAGGACCGTAGCCCGTGACGGTTTGGACGTTGGCTTTGTCGGGCTGGAATTTCATGGTGTGTGTCGGGTGCGCGGCGCGGGCCCCGGGGCCCGCCTCGCTGGTGATCTGTGGTCAAATTATAGGTTTCGCCCATGGGCCGGTCCCTTTGGCCGACCCTGGTGCGAACCGCACTTTTTGTCCACCGCACCTTCCAGCGCATGAAAACCGTCCAGAAATCCGCCAAGCTTGCCAACGTCTGCTACGACATCCGGGGCCCGATCATGGATGCGGCCAAGAAGATGGAAGAGGACGGCCACAAGATCATCAAGCTCAACATCGGCAACCTGGCGGTGTTCGGCTTCGACGCGCCCGAAGAGATCCAGCAGGACATGATCCGCAACCTGCCCAATTCGGCCGGCTATTCGGACAGCAAGGGCATCTTCGCGGCCCGCAAGGCCGTGATGCACGAAACGCAAAAGCAGGGCATCAAGGGCGTGGCCCTCGATGATATCTACCTGGGCAACGGCGCCAGCGAGCTGATCGTGATGGCCACCAACGCCCTGCTGGACGATGGCGACGAGCTGCTGCTGCCCTCGCCCGACTACCCGCTGTGGACCGCCGCGGCCAGCCTCTCGGGCGGCACGCCCGTGCACTACCTGTGCGAAGAGGCCAACGGCTGGATGCCCGACCTGGCCGACATCCGCGCCAAGATCACGCCGCGCACCAAGGGCATCGTGGTCATCAACCCGAATAACCCGACGGGCGCGCTGTATTCGGACGAACTGCTGCGCGGCATCGTCGCCATCGCGCGCGAGCATGGCCTGGTGATCTTTGCCGACGAGGTCTACGACAAGGTGCTTTACGACGGCGCCACGCACACCGCCATCGGCTCGCTCAGCGAGGACGTGCTCACCCTGACCTTCAACTCCCTGTCCAAGAGCTACCGCTCCTGCGGCTACCGCGCAGGCTGGCTGGTGGTCTCGGGCGACAAGAAGCCCGCGCGCGACTACATCGAGGGCCTGAACATGCTCTCCAACATGCGCCTGTGCGCCAACGTGCCGGGGCAGTGGGCCATCCAGACCGCGCTGGGCGGCCACCAGAGCATCAACGAGCTGGTGTGCGAGGGCGGGCGCCTGCGCAAGCAGCGCGACCTGGCCTATGAGCTGATCACCGCCATTCCGGGCGTCACCTGCGTCAAGCCCCGCGCTGCGCTCTACATGTTCCCGCGCCTGGACCCGGCCGTCTATCCGATCAAGGACGACCAGCAGTTCTTCCTGGAATTGCTGCAGGAGACCAAGGTCATGCTGGTGCAGGGCACGGGCTTCAACTGGGCTGCGCCCGACCATTTCCGCATCGTGTTCCTGCCCCACGAGGACGACCTGCGCGACGCCATCGGCCGCGTGGCGCGCTTCCTGGAGCAGTACCGCAAGCGCAAGCAGACGGCGGCCGCCTGAGGCGATTGCGCACCGGAGACCATCTGCCCATGCGCCACCACCATGCCGCCCATGCCCTGTTGCCTTGCGTGTGCCTGCTGGCCCTGGCGCTGCCAGCGCAGGCTGCGGACAAGGAGCCTGTGCGCTTCACCCACAAGGACTGGGGCCTGCAGTGCGACAACACCCGCGCCTGCAGCGCCGTGGGCTACCAGCCGGAGGCGGGCGACTCAGGGCCCGTGTCCATCCGCCTGACCCGCGAAGCCGGTCCCGGCACGCCGGTGCTGGTGGACCTGCAGGTATCCACCGAGGACGCCACGCCGGCGTCGCTGAACCTCAAGGTGGGCAAGCTCTCCCTTTCCGGCCTGAAGGGTGACATTCCGCGCGTTCCGGCCGGCCAGGTGGCTGCACTGCTGCAGGAGCTGCAGAAGAACGACGAGGCCACCGTCACCGCGGGCAAGGAACAATGGGTGCTGTCGCTGGCTGGCGCCAGCGCCGTGCTGCTCAAGATGGACGAGGCCCAGGGCCGCGTGGGCACGCCCGGCGCGCTGGTGCGGCGCGGCAGCAAGTCCGAATCCTCGGTGTTGGCTGCGGTGCCCGCGCCGGTGGTCAACGCCGTGCGGCCCCTGCCCGAGCGCAAGGGCGACGATGCCCTCGCCAAGCCACTGCTGGCCGCCATCGATCTCAAGGAGGTCGACGACCGCTGCAACGGCGACCCGCCCAAGCCGGCCGAAGTGCAGGTGCATCGCCTCACGGAGCGCAAGGTACTGCTGTCCATCCCCTGCGCCATGGGCGCCTACAATTTCGGTGGCCTGAACTGGCTGGCCAACGACCGCCCGCCCTACCAGCCGCAGCAACTCGACGCCGAAGGCGAATTCGATGCGGCCGACGGCTCGATCCGCTCCTCCATGAAGGGACGCGGCATCGGAGACTGCTGGTCCATGCAGGAATGGCATTTCGACGGCAAGGGCTTCGTGCTCACCGGCCAGTCCGGCGACAGCATGTGCCGCGGCTTTGCCGGCGGCGCCTGGCAACTGCCCTCCTACACCGCCAAGGTGGTCCTGCCCACCAACCCCGCTTCCAAGAAACCCTGATTTTTATGACCATGAAACCCATCCAAGTAGGCCTGCTGGGCATCGGCACCGTCGGCAGCGGCGTGTTCAACGTGCTGCAGCGCAACCAGGAAGAAATCCGCCGCCGTGCCGGCCGCGGCATCGAGATCACCATGGTGGCCGACCTGGACGTGGCGCGCGCCCGCTCGGTCGTGGGTGAGGGCGTGCAGGTCGTCAACGACGCCCGTGCCATCATCGCCAACCCCGACATCGACATCGTCATCGAGCTCATCGGCGGCTACGGCATCGCCCGTGCGCTGGTGCTGGAGGCCATCGCGGCCGGCAAGCATGTGGTCACCGCCAACAAGGCGCTGCTGGCCGTGCACGGCACCGAGATCTTCGCTGCCGCATCGGCCAAGGGCGTGATGGTGGCATTCGAGGCCGCCGTGGCCGGTGGCATCCCCATCATCAAGGCGCTGCGCGAAGGCCTCACGGCCAACCGCATCCAGTGGATCGCCGGCATCATCAACGGCACCACCAACTTCATCCTGTCCGAGATGCGCGACAAGGGCCTCGATTTCGACGTGGTTCTCAAGGAAGCCCAGCGCCTGGGCTACGCCGAGGCCGACCCCACCTTCGACATCGAAGGCGTGGACGCCGCCCACAAGGTCACGCTGATGAGCGCCATCGCCTTCGGCATCCCGGTGCAGTTCGACAAGGCCTACGTCGAAGGCATCACCAAGCTGGGTGCGGCCGACATCAAGTACGCAGAGCAACTGGGCTACCGCATCAAGCTGCTGGGCATCACCAAGCGCGCCGACAAGGGCATCGAGCTGCGCGTGCACCCGAGCCTGGTGCCCGCCAAGCGCCTCATCGCCAACGTCGAGGGCGCCATGAACGCCGTGGTGGTGCAGGGCGATGCCGTGGGCTCCACGCTGTACTACGGCAAGGGCGCGGGCAGCGAGCCCACGGCCAGTGCCGTGATCGCCGACCTGGTGGACATCACCCGCCTGCACACGGCCGACCCCGAGCACCGCGTGCCGCACCTGGCCTTCCAGGCGAACACCCTGGCCGACGCCATGGGCACGCTGCCCCTGCTGCCCATGAGCGAAGTGGTCACCAGCTACTACCTGCGCCTGCGCGTGGCCGACCAGGCCGGCGTGCTGGCCAAGGTCACCGGCCTGCTGGCCGAGGCCGGCATCAGCATCGACGCCATGCTGCAGCGCGAAGCCGACGAAGTCGGCGGAGAAGGTTCCACGCAGACCGACCTCATCATCCTCACGCACGAGACGCGCGAAGGCACCATGGACGCCGTGATCGCCCAGATGCAGGCCCTGCCCACCGTGCTGGCGCCGATCACGCGCATCCGCAAGGAAGAGCTCAACTGACGCCTCTGGCGTGCGCGCCCTGAGCGCAACGGAACACCCATGAAATACCTCAGCACCCGCGGCCATGCAGACCGCAAGCAGTTCTGCGACATCCTGCTCGAAGGCCTGGCCCCCGATGGCGGCCTGTACCTGCCCGAGCACTATCCGCAGGTCAACGACGCCATGCTCACGCGCCTGCGCAAGGCCTACCATGAGCAGGGCTACGCCGAACTGGCCTTCCAGATCCTGTCGCTGTACATCGACGACATCCCGGCAGCCGACCTCAAGGCCCTGTGCGAGAAGACGTACACGGCCGAGGTCTTCGGCACCGGCGAGATCGTGCCCCTGCGCCACCTGGAGAACAGCCTCTGGCTCGAAGCCCTGTCCAACGGCCCCACGCTGGCCTTCAAGGACATGGCCATGCAGCTCCTGGGCAACCTGTTCGAGTACGAGCTGGGCCGCCGCGGCGAAGAACTGAACATCCTCGGGGCCACCAGCGGCGACACCGGCAGCGCGGCCGAGTACGCCATGCGCGGCAAGAAGGGCGTGCGCGTCTTCATGACCAGCCCGCATGGCCGCATGAGCGCCTTCCAGCAGGCGCAGATGTTCAGCCTGCAGGACGAGAACATCCACAACATCGCCATCGAAGGCGTGTTCGACGACTGCCAGGACATCGTCAAGGCCGTGAGCAACGACCTGGCGTTCAAGCGCAAGTACAAGATCGGCACCGTCAACTCCATCAACTGGGCGCGCCTGCTGGCGCAGGTGGTCTACTACTTCGCCGGCTATGTGCAGGCCACCGAGACCAACGACCAGAAGGTCAGCTTCACTGTGCCCAGCGGCAACTTCGGCAACGTCTGTGCCGGCCATGTGGCGCGCATGATGGGCCTGCCCATCGCGAAGCTGGTGGTGGCCACCAACGAGAACGACGTGCTCGACGAGTTCTTCCGCACCGGCGTGTACCGCGTGCGCGGCAGCGCCGATACGCACGAGACCTCCAGCCCCTCGATGGACATCAGCAAGGCCAGCAACTTCGAGCGTTTCGTGTTCGACCTGCTGGGCCGCGACGGTGCGCGCACCAAGGCCTTGTTCGGCGATGCGCTGTCCCAGGACGGCCGGTTTGATCTGAGCCGTGATCCGAAGTTTGCCGACGCGGCCAGCCGCTACGGCTTCGAGAGCGGCAAGAGCACGCATGCCGACCGCCTGGCCACCATCAAGGGCAACTTCCAGCGCCATGGCGTGACCATCGACACCCACACCGCCGATGGCGTGAAGGTGGCTTTGGAGCACCACAGCGACCCGGCCGTGCCCATGATCGTGCTGGAGACGGCGCTGCCGATCAAGTTCGCCGAAACCATCATCGAAGCCCTGGGCCAGCCGCCCGAGCGGCCGGCGAAGTTTGCCGGCATCGAAGACCTGCCCAAGCGCGTGCAGGTGATGCCGGCCGATGTGCAGCTGGTCAAGGCCTACATCGAACGCCATTGCCATTGAGGCGGGCGGGGCCGGTGGAGCGGATCGAACACAGCAGGGCCGGGCCGAGCCGCGGTTCCATGCAGGAGGTGGGATGAAGGTTGTCTGTTTTGCAGGCTTTTCCGGCAGTGGCAAGACCACCCTGGTCGAGCAATTGATCCAGGAACTGCGGGCAAGGGGCCAGCGGGTGTCCGTGGTCAAGCATGCGCACCACAATTTCGATGTGGACCATCCGGGCAAGGACACCTGGCGCCACCGCCAGGCGGGTGCCTTCGAGGTGGTAGCCGCCTCCGACCGGCGCCTGGCGCTGATGCGCGAATTCGAGCGGCCTGCCGAACTCACCGTGCACCACCTGCTGGCCGAGCTCTACCAGGGGGTGGACTGGGTGCTGGTGGAGGGTTTCAAGAACAGCGACCTGCTCAAGATCGAGATCTGGCGTGCTCCCGGCGAGGGCGAAGAACCCCGTGGCGTGCTGTTTCCCGAGGACGATTTCGTGGCGGCCGTGGCCACCGACGCCCCAGGGCAGTTGCCCGTGCCCACAGGGCTGCCGCTGCTCGACCTCAATGCCCCGGCCCAGGTCGTGGACTGGCTGGAGCAGTATGCCCACCGCTTCGAGTACGACTGGGAACTGCACCAATGAAACCCCCTGGCAAGCCCCTCAAGCCCTTTGACGCCGCCCTGGCAGACCTGCTCGCCGCCGCTGCGCCGCTGGCGGGCACCGATCTCGTTTCAACCTTCGATGCCGATGGCCGGGTGCTCGCGCAGGACGCCATTTCGTCCCTGCAGGTGCCGCCCCAGGACAACAGCGCCATGGATGGCTATGCCGTGCGCAGCGCCGACGTGCCAGCCCCCGGCACGGTGCTGCCGGTATCGCAGCGCATCGCTGCAGGCAGTGCCGGTACCCCTTTGGCCGCCGGCACGGCAGCGCGCATCTTTACGGGCGCACCGGTGCCCGAAGGCGCCGACGCGGTGTTGATGCAGGAGGACTGCGAGGCGCTGCAGGATGGCAGCGTGCGCATCCAGGCCGTGCCCTCCGCCGGGCAATGGATACGCCGTGCCGGTGAGGACATCCGCCTGGGCGCGACCATCCTGGCCGCAGGCATGCGCCTGTCGCCGGCCGAGCTGGGCTTGGCCGCCAGCATTGGCCTGCATGAACTGCAGGTGGCGCGCCGCCCGCGCGTGGCGCTGTTTTCTACCGGTGATGAGCTGGTGATGCCGGGCGAGGTGCCGCCCGAGCAGATGCGCCCCGGCGCCATCTACAACAGCAACCGCTTTTTCCTGCGCGCCATGCTGCTGCGCCTGGGCTGCGACGTGACGGACTTCGGCATCGTGCCTGACCGGCGCGAGGCCACCGTCGAGGCCCTGCGCAAGGCCAGCGAGGCCCATGACCTGATCCTCACCAGTGGCGGGGTCTCGGTGGGCGAAGAGGACCATGTCAAGCCTGCCGTGGAGTCGCTGGGTTCGCTGGATCTGTGGCAGATCGGCATGAAACCGGGCAAGCCCTTCGCCTACGGCCGGGTGGGGGCTGCGCACTTCATCGGCCTGCCGGGCAACCCGGTGTCGAGCTACATGACCTTTGCCCTGCTGGTGCGGCCCTTCGTGCTGCGACTGCAGGGCGTGCAGGACGTGGCGCCCCGGCCACTGCCAGCGGTGGCCCGCTTTGCCTGGCCCAAGGCCGACAAGCGCCGCGAGTTCCTGCGCGTGCGCCGCCATCCCGAGGGCGGGCTCGACCTGTTTTCCAACCAGAGCTCGGGCGTGCTCACCTCTGCCGCCTGGGGCGATGGCGTGGTGGACAACCCGGCGGGCCAGACCATTGCGCCGGGTGACACTGTGCAGTTCATCGCCTTTTCGGATTTGCTGTCATGAAGCTCACGGTGCGCTACTTCGCCTCTATCCGCGAAGCCATCGGCCAGGGCAGCGAGGCCGTGGAGACCTCTGCCGCCACGCTGGGCGCACTGCGCGATGAACTCATCGCGCGTGGCGGCGCCCACGCAGACAGCCTGGCCCGCGGCCGGGCCGTGCGCATGGCGCTGGACCAGGTGATGAGTGGCGAGGCCGCCATCCTGCGCGAAGGCGCCGAGGTGGCGTTCTTCCCGCCTGTCACGGGCGGCTGACCCTTCGCTGGTTACAGGGCCCGCAGGCGCTCTACCAGGGCCGGAGAGGCCACCATCATCGGCGCACGCAGCTCGTTGCGCACCTCGCCCGCGTGCGCGAGCATGGCCTTGAGCGGGGCGGGGTTGGGCTCGGCAAAGCAGGCTTCGATCCAGGGTTGCAGGGCCTGCCATGCGCGGCGGGCCCCGGGCAGGTCGCCCCCGCGCAGCAGGTCCATCAGTTCCACGAAGCGTGGCGTCTGCCACTGCGCGCTGGCGGAGATGGCGCCGGCACCGCCCAGTGCCAGCGTGTGGAAGATCTGCGCGTCTTCGCCGGTCAGTACCTGGAGGCGGCCGTCCGCGATCAGGGCCTGCGTCTTGGCGGTGCTGCCACCGCAGTCCTTGATGGCCTGGATGCGCGGGTGTGCCGCCAGCGCCAGCAGCGTCTCGGTGGTGAGCGTGGCGCCCGTGCGGTAGGGAATGTCGTAGAGGACCACGGGCACGGTGCTGGCGTCGGCGATGGCGCAAAACCAGTGCAGCAGGCCCTCCTGCGACGGGCGGATGTAGTGCGGCGCGGACACCAGCAGGCCCGCCAGCGGGTAGCGTGCCAGGGCCTGCACCTGGTCCAGCACCTGGCCCTGGTGGCAGCCCGAGACACCCATCACCACAGGGCTGTCACCGGCCGCCTCGAGCACGGTCTCCAGGACTTGCAGCTGCTCGGCCCTGTCCAGGGCCGCCGCTTCACCGGTGGAGCCGCAGGCGACGAAGCCCGCGACGCCCTGGCCGCGCAGCCGGACGGTCAGGGCGGTGAGGGCCGGGTGGTCCACCGCGCCGTCCTTGAACGGTGTGACCAGGGCGATCCAGAGCCCGCTGAAGAGGGGGCGGGTGGGGGTGGCATACGATGGCATGCGAAAACATCCTTTCAGGGTTCGACCAGGGGAAGAACCGCCGGGCTGCGCGCGCGGAATACCGGGAAAGAAAGGAAGGGGAGAGGGAAAAGGGAGCTGTCTTTCTGCCAGGGGTTCCGTCGCTCATCCGGACGGAACCACAGCTCCGGTCAGATGAGCTCTGGTTTTTTGGCTTTGGCCACGCGCTGCACAGCGACCGCCGATGCGGTGTTCTGGGTCAGGGTGCTGCGGGTGGCCATGGCGTGCAGTATAGCGTCAGCCGGCCAGCGGGGCGGGCTCGGCCGGGGGCAGCAGCTCGGGGCACTGCCAGACCAGCAGTTCGGCCAGGCGCGTCACGATCCAGGTCGCCTCGGGCACGGAGACGCCGGACTCGCCCGTGCACAGCCCGGCATGGATGCGCCGCAGGATCTCGGCCTCGGACGGGGCCTGCACGTGGTAGAGCGTCTGCGCATGCTCCACCAGGTGGCCGGCGAGGTCCTCGCACAGCTCGTAGCGCGTGCGCACCACGCTGGCGGGTTCGCGCAGGCGCTGGCGCGCGTCGCTGTACACGGCCATGAAGGACGGGGGAACGTGGATCTGGTTGTCGTCGTCGTGCATTGCAGGAAAAAGCGGGAGAGAAGGCGAGGCGAGGTCAGATCGCGGCGGCGGCAGTGCCGCTGCGCCGTGTGCTGCGAAAGCGCTTGCCATATTCGATCATGGGTTGCTCCACCACGTAGTAGAGCAGCGTGGCCAGCAGGAACGTGACGATGATCACGGTGAGGTGACCGGCTGCGCTCGACCAGTGGAGCTGGGTGTAGACCACCACCATGACCTTGGCGTGCACGAGGTAGAGCGAATACGAGATCTTGCCGATGTAGCGCGACAGCGTGTCCTGCAGCGGGGGGAGCCTGAGGAACAGGATGAATACGCAGGCCAGGCCCACGGCCGACAGGGGTTGCGGCGCAAGGTCCATAACGGCCTGCCATTTCGCCCACATCAGGAGGAGCACCAGTGCCACAGGCCACAGAACGCTGCTGGAAATGCGGCGCAGGACCGGCTCGTAGCGGTAGATCACCGTGCCCATCACGAAGAAGTACAGGTAGCTCACGATGCTGGAATTGATGAGCGCGTGCCGCAGCGCCGGAGTGAACTCGATGCCGGCCTGTTGGGCCTGACCCAGGTACAGGATGTCGAGCAAGCCGGTCTTGGCTGTATTGATCCAGGCGACGGACATCAGCGTGGACAGCACCAGCACACCCAGCCAGAAATGCCGCCAGCGCAGCCGGTGCGCCAGCAGGGCCAGCACCACCACGATCACGTACCAGAACAGTTCCACGGTGAGCGTCCAGCCCACGTGCACGCGATCAAAGAACAGGATGCTGCGCAGGGACAGCTGCTGCAGGTTCAGCAGGTTGAACAGGAAATGCGGGTAGTCGTTGGCTACGATTTGCCGGAACCCGGGAACCAGTGCCACCTCGAGCAGCAAAATGCCCACCAGGGTCACCCAGTACACCGGAAAGATGCGAAAGAAACGCGCCTTGGCATAGTCGCCCAGGCTGTTGCGCTCGGCGCTCTGGATGATGAGGTAGCCCGAGATCAGGAAGAACAACTGCACGCCGATGCCGCCGCCGTCCGGGCCGAACAGGGGCACCTGGATGCCCGAGTACACCGAGAAATGGTGCAGCGCCACCGAGAGGATGGCCATGGCGCGCAGGATGTCGATGTTGTTGTCGTGCTCGACCGAGTGCAGGCGCTGCGTGATGTCTGAAAGTTTCATGGGGAGGGTTGTCGGTTGCCCGCAGGCGGCTACCGGGCCGCGTGCAGCTTCCGTTGTAGGGTTCGGTTCAGTCGGGCGTGAACAGGCGCTCGAACTTCGCCCGGTCGGCATCCAGCTCGAAGGTCACCACCTGGCCCATCTTCATGTCCGACAGGCGGCAGGCGGCAAACAGCGTGGTCCTGCCAGCCAGGTCCATGCTGTCCAGGTCGACCAGGGCATAGGGGTGGGGAATGAACACCTCGTGCGCGAAGATGTCCTTGCTGCGGTTGCGCGGCGACGGGTAGAGCTTGTATTTTTCGGTGGTGATGGTTTGTGTGGCCATGGGCGAAGGGGGTACAGTGCTGCCGGATGCTAAACGACGTTCAGAAAAAACAATTCCATGGCAAAACCCAAGAGTGAATGGCCCACGAAGGTACTGGCGTTGATCCAATCAGGCAACCACCCTGCTGCCATAGCGCAGGTCAAAGTGGCCCCGACGGTGACCGACGTCACGCGTTTGCAGGCCCTGGTGGCCAAGCTGCCGCGCACCCCTGCACTGGTGCAACTGGAGAAAGTGCTGGAGGAAGAGCGCGCCCTGCTGGCCGCCCCCCGCCTGCACCGCTCGCCATGACTTTGCCCGGGGCGCGCAGCAGCATCTCCATCCAGACGGCGGACTTCGACCTGTCGGCCGAGGTCGCCGCGCTGCGCCGCGGCGACCGCCGCGTGGGCGCGGTGTGCGCCTTCGTGGGCACGGTGCGCGACCGCAACGACGGCGACGACGTCGCCTCCCTGGAGCTGGAGCACTACCCGGGCATGACCGAGAAATCCATCGCTGCGATGGTCGATGCGGCCTTCGAGCGCTTCGAGCTGTTTGGTGCGCGCGTGGTCCACCGTGTGGGGCTGCTCGCGCCGCTCGACCAGATCGTGCTGGTGGCGGTCACCAGCGCCCACCGGGGCCAGAGCTTCGAGGCCTGCGAGTTCCTGATGGATTACCTCAAGACCCAGGCGCCGTTCTGGAAGAAAGAGGTCACACCGGCGGGCGCGCGCTGGGTCGATGCGCGCGTGAGCGACGACGCTGCGCTGGCACGCTGGGGCATTGCAGCGGCCAATACGCCAATGTAAGCATTGGTAAATGGGCATGCCGGCTGCAAATGCGGGTCTGCGGGAGGGGGATGGCACTGGCTGCAGGCCTGGTTGCGCCCGGGATGCTTGAAATGCTTGCCGAAAGTCCCCATGTGTGACGCAATTCGGAAGGACATTCACCCATGCGTCTCGACAAATTCACCACCAAGTTCCAGGAAGCGCTGAGCGATGCCCAGACGCTGGCTCTGGGCAATGACAACGCCTACATCGAGCCCGTGCACATGCTCGTGGCCATGCTGCGCCAGGAAGATGGGCCGCGTGCGCTG
Source organism: Acidovorax sp. GW458-11-26-14-TSB4 (assembly GCF_059423865.1). Classification (NCBI taxonomy): domain Bacteria; kingdom Pseudomonadati; phylum Pseudomonadota; class Betaproteobacteria; order Burkholderiales; family Comamonadaceae; genus Acidovorax; species Acidovorax sp. GW458-11-26-14-TSB4. Next base: position 53,366 of record NZ_JBWKYR010000010.1, on the reverse strand, counting down.
CTGCAGCGCGCCGGTGTCAATGTGCAGGGCCTGCTGGCCGCCGCAGAGAGCGCCGTCAAGCGCCTGCCGGCCGTGCACGGCCAGGACCAGGTGCAGGGCGGGCCCGAGCTCGGCCGCGTGCTGCAGGCCACCGAGAAGGAAGCCATCAAGCGCGGCGACCAGTTCATCGCCAGCGAGCTGTTCCTGCTGGCCTTGATCGACAGCAAGGGCGAGGCCGCCACGATTGCCAAGGACAACGGCCTCACGCGCAAGAGCCTGGAGGCGGCCATCGAGGCCGTGCGCGGCGGCCAGAAGATGGACAGCCCCGAGGCCGAGGGCCAGCGCGGCGCCCTGGCCAAGTACTGCCTGGACCTGACCGAGCGCGCACGCATCGGCAAGCTCGACCCGGTGATCGGCCGCGACGACGAGATCCGCCGCGCCATCCAGGTGCTGCAGCGCCGCACCAAGAACAACCCCGTGCTCATCGGCGAGCCCGGCGTGGGCAAGACCGCCATCGTGGAAGGCCTGGCCCAGCGCATCGTGGCCGGCGAGGTGCCCGAATCGCTCAAGGGCAAGCGCGTGCTCAGCCTGGACATGGCGGCCCTGCTGGCCGGCGCCAAGTACCGCGGCGAGTTCGAGGAACGCCTGAAAGCCGTGCTCAACGAACTGGCCAAGGACGAGGGCCAGACCATCGTCTTCATCGACGAGCTGCACACCATGGTGGGCGCCGGCAAGGGCGAGGGCGCCATGGACGCGGGCAACATGCTCAAGCCGGCCCTGGCGCGCGGCGAGCTGCACTGCGTGGGTGCCACCACGCTGGACGAATACCGCAAGTACATCGAGAAGGACGCTGCGCTGGAGCGCCGCTTCCAGAAGATCCTCGTGGGCGAGCCCACGGTGGAGGCGACCATCGCCATCCTGCGCGGCCTGCAGGAAAAATACGAGGTGCACCACGGCGTGGACATCACCGACCCGGCCATCGTGGCTGCGGCCGAGCTCTCGCACCGCTACATCACCGACCGCTTCCTGCCCGACAAGGCGATCGACCTGATCGACGAGGCCGCCTCCAAGATCAAGATCGAGATGGACTCCAAGCCCGAGGTGATGGACAAGCTCGACCGCCGGCTGATCCAGCTGCAGATCGAGCGCGAGGCCGTGCGCCGCGAAAAGGACGAGTCCTCGGTCAAGCGCTTCGGCTTGATCGAGGAGGAGATCGTGCGCCTGCAAAAGGAGATCGCCGACTACGACGAGATCTGGCAGTCCGAGAAGGCCCAGGCCCAGGGCAGCGCGCATGTGCGCGAAGCCATCGACAAGCTCAAGTTCCAGATCGAGGAGTTCACCCGCAAGGGCGACTTCAACAAGGTGGCCGAGCTGCAGTACGGCAAGCTGCCCGAGCTCGAACGCCAGCTCAAGGAAGCCCAGGCCAAGGAAGCCGGCAAGGACGGCGTGGCCAGCGCGCCGCGCCTGTTGCGCACCCAGGTCGGCGCCGAGGAGATCGCCGAGGTGGTGAGCCGCGCCACAGGCATCCCCGTGGCCAAGATGATGCAGGGCGAGAAGGACAAGCTCCTGCAGATGGAGGCCAAACTGCATGAGCGCGTGGTGGGCCAGGAGGAGGCGATTGCGGCCGTGGCCAATGCCATCCGCCGTTCGCGTTCGGGCCTGTCGGACCCGAACCGCCCCACGGGCTCGTTCCTGTTCCTGGGCCCTACGGGCGTGGGCAAGACCGAGCTGTGCAAGGCGCTGGCGGGCTTTTTGTTCGACAGCGAGGACCACCTGATCCGCATCGACATGAGCGAGTTCATGGAAAAGCATTCCGTGGCCCGCCTGATCGGCGCGCCACCCGGCTATGTGGGCTACGAGGAGGGCGGCTACCTGACCGAGGCCGTGCGCCGCAAGCCCTACAGCGTGCTGCTGCTCGACGAGGTGGAGAAGGCCCACCCCGACGTGTTCAACGTGCTGCTGCAGGTGCTCGACGACGGCCGCCTGACCGATGGCCAGGGCCGCACCGTGGACTTCAAGAACACGGTGATCGTGATGACGAGCAATATCGGCTCGCACCTGATCCAGGCCATGGTGGGGCAGGACACGGACGACATCAAGGAAGCGGTCTGGGGGGAACTCAAGAGCCATTTCCGACCCGAATTCCTGAACCGCATCGACGAGACGGTGGTGTTCCATGCGCTGGACGCGAAGAACATCGAGGCGATCGCGCGCATCCAGCTGCAGTTGCTGGAGGCACGCCTGGCCAAGATGGACCTGCAGCTGCAGATATCGGGCCCGGCGCTCGAAGAGCTGGCCAAGGTGGGCTTCGACCCGGTGTTCGGTGCCCGTCCGCTCAAGAGGGCCATCCAGCAGCGGATAGAAAATCCGCTGTCCAAGCTGCTGCTGGAAGGCCGGTTTCCGCCCAAGAGCGTGATCCCGGTGACGGTGGATCCGGTGCTCGACCCCGGGGTCTTCCAGTTTGGCGGGGCGACCGAGCCCGCTTGAGCTGGGGAAAAAGGGCGGTCCATGGGGCCGCCCGTTGAAAGGAAAGGTGTCGTTTGAACGATCTTGTTTCGGGTTTGCTGCGCTTTCTGGTGCGTGCCCTTGTGCTGGCCATGGGGCTCGTGGTGTTCCTGAGCCTGCTGGCCGCAGCGCTGGTTCTGGGCCTGGTATGGGCCGCGCGCGCCACCTGGGCGCGGTTCACGGGCCGGCCCATGGCGCCCTGGGTGATGCGGGTCGACCCGCGCACCGGATTCAGCGCCGCCATGCGCTCCCGGGCCCAATGGGGGGCTGCGCGGCCGACCGAGGCTGCCGCCGAACCGGCAGCGCCATCGCGGCGCGGCGGGGTGTTGCCCGGGGCCGTGGAGGTGACCGACGTGGAGCCGCGCGAACTGCGTTGAGAAGGCCGGTCCGAGGCCCCGAAAGGGGCCGCCGGCAGCGCTCGGCATGCCCCTCTGGACGCGCTGGCATGGCCCGGTCGCAGGCGCAGGGGCCTCTATCATGCGTTCCATGACACCAGCCGACATCCACGCCCTCTTTGAAACCCAGCGGCAGGCCAGCCGCACACAGGTCGAGGTGCCTCTGCTTGTGCGCCGCGAACGCCTGCTGCGCCTGCGCAAGCTGCTCGACGAAAACGGCGCCGTGCTGGCGGCTGCGGTACAGGCCGATTTCGGCATGCGCTCGCCGCGGCTCACCGAGGTGGCGGATTTCTTCGTGCTGCGCTCGCTGCTGTCGCACACCCTCTCGCACCTGGCGCGCTGGATGAAGCCGCAGAAGGTGCGCACACCGATCTACCTTCAGCCTGCCTCCGCGCACATTCAGCGCCAGCCGCTCGGGGTGGTGGGGGTGATCGCTCCGTGGAACTACCCCATCCAACTGGCCCTGGCGCCGGCCATCACGGCACTGGCGGCGGGCAACCGCGTGATGCTCAAGCCCAGCGAGCTCACGCCCCACACCTCGGCCCAACTGGCGCTGCTGGTGGCCCAGTTCTTTGCGCCCGATGAATTCTGCGTGGTGCAGGGCGATGCCAACGTGGCGGCCCTGTTCGCCTCGCTCCCCTTCGACCACCTGGTGTTCACGGGTTCGACGCCGGTGGGGCGCAAGGTGGCGCTGGCCGCTGCGCAGAACCTCACGCCCACCACGCTGGAGCTGGGCGGCAAGTCGCCCTGCATCATTGACGGCGATTGCGACATGCAGGATGCCGCGCTCAAGATCGCGCATGGCAAGTTGCTCAATGCCGGCCAGACCTGCATTGCGCCCGACTACGTGCTGGTACCGCGCGGGCGCGAAACCGAGTTTGCCAACGCCTACCGGGCCGCCGTGGCGCGGCTGTTCCCGACCATCGAGGGCAACCCCGACTACGCCTCCATCATCACGCCGCGCCACCACGCGCGGCTGCGCACCATGCTGCAGCAGGCGCAGACGCAGGGGGCCGAGGTGCAGGCCATCGACCCCACGGCCGGCAAGCCGGTGGTGAACACGGTGGGCACGCTGGGCGATGGCGTGAGCCGTCAGATGGCGCCTACCCTGGTGTTCGGCGTCACGTCGGACATGCAGATCATGCAGGAGGAGATCTTCGGGCCCGTCTTGCCTGTGATCTCGTACGAGCGCCTGGACGATGCCGTGGCGCACATCAATGCCGGCCCGCGGCCGCTGGCGCTGTACTGGTTCGGCCAGAGCGAGGCCGTGCGCGACGACGTGCTGCGCCGCACCGTGAGCGGTGGCGTGACCGTCAACGACACCCTCATGCACATCACCCACGACAACCTGCCCTTTGGCGGCGTAGGTGACAGCGGCTGGGGGGCCTACCACGGGGAGCCGGGCTTTCTGCGCTTTTGCCACCAGAAGTCGGTGCTGGTGCAGTCGCGCTGGGCAATGGGATCGGTGTTCTACCCGCCCTACGGCGCGCGCTTCGACCAGGTCATGGGCTTTCTTCGCCGCTGGGTGCTGTAGCCGGTCGCGCAGGCCCTGGTATGGCCGGGGAGGCACCGCTGACCAGCTGCACGATGGCATCGCGCAGCTGTCCCGTGGACACGGGCTTGTGCAGCAGCAGGGCCGAGGTGGTCTGCGCGTCGCGCAGGCGCTGGGGTGAGGTGTCGCCGGTCATGATGATGGCCGGCACGGGCACGCCCAGATATGCGCGCAGCGCCTGCAGCACCTGCTTGCCGGTTTCTTCGTGGCGCAGGCGGAAGTCGGTGATGATCAGGTCGGGCGTGCTGTCCTCGATGTGTTCCAGCGCATCGGCGCTGGATTCGGCCGTGGTGCAGCGGCAGCCCCAGCTTTGCAGCAGGGCCTGCATGCCCAGGCGCACGGATTCGTCGTCGTCGATGGCCAGCACATGCAGGCCGGTGAGGTCGTAGTGGCTGAAGGAGGGCGGTGCTTCGTCCTCCAGGGCGCCCTGCCACAGGTCGAGCCAGAGCCTGAACACCGAACCCCGGCCCGGGTGGGAGTTGATTTCCACTGCGGTCCCCATTTCGCGCACCAGGCGCTTGACGATGGCCAGGCCCAGGCCCAGGCCCTTGCGTCGGTCGCGTTCGGGGTTGCCCAGCTGGTGGAATTCCTTGAACACGTTGTCCCACTGGCTTTGTGGAATGCCGGCGCCCGTGTCCCACACTTCCAGGGCGATGCGCCGGCCCCGGCGCCGGCAGGCGATGAGCACACCGCCGCGCGCGGTGTAGCGCAGTGCGTTGGAGATGAAGTTGTGCATGACCAGCATGACCAGCGAGCGGTCGGCATGGGCCGCGGCCGAGGTTTCGTGTGTGCGGTAGACCAGCCCGGCATTGTCGGCCTGCACGCCGAACTCCTGCTCCAGTGCGGTCAGCAGGGGCTGCACGGCGAAGGCGGTGGGCCGCACCTTGACCACGCCAGCCTCCAACCGGGAATAGTCGAGCAGGGTGGTGAGCATTTCCACGGCTGCGCTGGAGGCGGCGTGGGCATGGCCCAGCACGGTGAGCTGGTGCGGGCTCATGGGGCTGCGCTGCAGGGTTTCCAGGAACAGGCCCATGGCGTGCAGCGGCTGGCGCAGGTCGTGGCTGGCGGCGGCCAGAAAGCGCGATTTGTCCCGGTCGGCGCGCTCGGCCTCCTCCTGCGCGGCCAGGGCGCGTTGCGATTCGGCGCGCAGCTCGGCCACCAGGCGCTCGTTCTCGAGCTTGAGGGCGATGCTGCGGCGCGTGGCCGTATCGCCCGTGCTGGCCTGCAGGCCGGTGAGCGCGTAGTACACCAGCACCAGGAACAGCGCCGGCCACATGGCCGGGCCGCCGCTCATGGCCACGGCCACGAAGATGCCCCCCACGGCGCAGGTGAGGTAGGTGATATAGGCGCGGTACAGCGGCGCGCCCAGGCCCAGCGCGCCTGAGGACACGGTGCTGACGATGCCGATGGCGTAGATCACGCTCTCGGGTGTGCCCCAGTACAGCACCACGTAGCCCAGGCTGCCCCAGCTCAGGCCCATGGCGGCCATGCAGGCCATGAGCTTGCGCGCCGAGTGCAGTACCGGGTCGCGCTGCGGCGCCATGCCGCGCAGTGTGGCGTACACCCCGACGACCACCAGCGCATGCGAGACCAGCCAGATACTGACCACCTGGGTGTCCGCCACGCGTGCCATCACCCACAGGGTGCCCAGGGCCGTGGCCAGCGACGCCAGCAGGGTCATGGGAAAGTTCTGTCGCAGCAGCGTGACCTGCTCGCGCAGGACCTCTTCGCGCTCCCAGCGCCGGCGCGACCAGGGCCAGCGCGGGATCAGCGGCAGGGCTTCAGACAAGGTCATGGAGCGGCGGCGTGGACAGGCCCAGGCGCTGGGCCGCCAGCAGCGCGGCGCTGCGGCTGTTGACGCCCAGTTGCGCGAAGATGGCGGCCACGTGCACACGCACGGTGTTCTCGCTCAGGCCCAGGTGGCGCGCGATGACCTTGTTGGGCTTGCCGGTGCACAGCAGCGACAGCACTTCGAGCTGGCGCGCCGTGAGGGTGGGTGCGGCGGGCGCACGCACGGTGGCGGCGTTTCCGCTGTTCGGCGGGAAGCAGGGCTGGCCCGAGAGGGAGATGCTGATCGCCTCCAGGATGTCCTCGCCGCTGGCTGATTTGGGCAGAAAACCGTCGGCACCGCGCGAGCGGGCCTCGTACACGGCGTCGGGCGCAATGCTGGCCGAGACCAGGACGATGCGGGCGCTGGGATAGGACTGGCGCAGCAGGCGCAGGCCATCAAGGCCGCTCATGCCGGGCAGCTGGATATCCAGCAGCACCAGGTCCACAGCGGCCGGGGCCAGGGCGCAGGCGTCGGCAATGGAGCCGGCCTCGGCAATGGAACCCACGGCAGGGTGGTCTTGCACGATCAGGCGCAGCCCGGTGCGAAACAGGGTGTGGTCGTCAATGAGCAGCAGGCTGGCAGGCATGCCCTGAGTATTGCGCACAACACCGGGTGAGGGAACCGGGACCAACTAGTCCATTTGTGCGATGGACGCAAGGGCAGGTGGTTTCTAGACTTTACCCCATGGACTGAGCACACTACCGTATGTTGCCAGTGCACTGTGGCGGTTGGCAGGGACCAACCATCCATCCAACCACCAGGGGAATACAACATGACTGCCAGCGCTTTCCAGAATCCGACGCCTTCATCGCCCGAGCACAAGCCCTCCGCCGGCGTGGGCGTGGGCGGCAACTGCATCGCACAGATCGTGCACGACAACTGTCCCGATCTGCTGGCCTCGGCGGGTGTGATCATCGAGCACCTGGATGCGCAGGCGGGCAATTGGCAGTTTTCCACCGACAACGGCCTGACCTGGCGCAGCGCCCGCACCGACCTCATCAACCGCCCGGGCTGCATGGGCCTGGCACTGGACCGCGATGCACGCCTGCGCGTGCTGCCCTTCAGCGGCCACCGGGTCAGCGGGGTGCGCATCGTGTTCCATACCGTGCAACGCAGCCATGGCCAGGGCAGCGGCAGCTACCGCGCCTATGCCCCCGACGAGCGCGATGGCGGCTCGCGCACCGTGACGCTGGTCGTGGGCCTGAACGCAATCAACGGCATGCCGCCCGAGGTGAAGGTGCCACGCCCGCGCAACAAGCGCGCACTGGCCCAATCGGCCCGCGAGCGCGCCGAAAACGGGCTTGGCGGCTCGATGGCCCTGGCCTGACGAGGCGTTCGGAACCCGCCTTTCAGGGGCTGTCGGCGGGCAACCCGCAGGCCCGGGTACCCTACCGGCGAGGGGTGAAAAACCGTTTGCGGCGACAATGCCGGTCCTTTCGTTTTTTCACACCCTGTTTTCGTTCGGTTTTTTCATGTCCAGTATCCAGGTTCGTCCCGCTACGCTTCGCGATGCCAAAGCCATCGCCCAGATCCACACCGTCTCCGCCCAAGAGGCTTACAAGGGGCTGGTGCCAGACGAGCAATTGAAGTCCATGTCCTCCGTCGACAAGCGCCAGGCCTACTGGCGCGAAGCCATCGAGTATTGCGAACCCCAGGTGCAGGTGGCCATCGATGGCGAGAAGATTGTCGGCTTCGTCGGCTATGACCGCTCGCGCGATGAGAAGTCCCGCCCCACCACCGGCGAAATCTGGGCTATCTACGCGGCCCCCAGCCACTGGAACCAGGGCGTCGGCCTGGCCCTGTGGGATGCCGCCCGCGATGGCCTCCAGGAAGAAGGCTGCACCAATGTCACCGCCTGGGTGCCGCTGCGCAACGAGCGCGCCATCCGCTTCCACGAGCTGGCAGGCTTCAAGCAGGAGCTCTCCACCGCCAAGACCAATGTGATCGGCGGCGTCAAGATCGAAGAAGTGCGCCTGAAGCGCCCGATCACCAACTGAGCCCCCATGATCGCGTGGAACCACCTGGGCCAGGCCCACAGTGCCCGGTGGCGCTCTGAAAGCAGCGCGCCGGCCCCGCGCCGGGTGGTGACCGCCGACGACACCCTGTCTGCCGATACCGCCTACCGCCTCGCTTGCGAGGGGACAGGACTGCTCTGGCAGGGGGATTTCCAGAATGCGCGCATGCTGCTGCAGGCGCTGATGCGCCGGGTGGACCGCAAACCGCGCAAGGCGGCTGCCAAGGCCGCCGAGAAGGCGGCCACTGCCACCCCGGCCCAGGCGTTTCACCTGCACCGCCAGGCGCAGGCCCAGCGCGCGCGGGTTCTGTCATCGATCCTGATCCCCCTTTCGCCCGACTACGGCATCGACCTGCGCCGTGCGCCCGACTGGCGCCAGGCCTGTACCGAGGCCTGGGGCCCCGCCGACGGCGAAGCCTCGGTGGCCACGCTGCGTGAGCTGCTGGGCCTGGTGGGCGCCTTCGAATGGCGCAAGAAGGGCGTGGAAGTGCCCGCGCTGGGCGCAGGCCCGCACAACCGCATCCATCCGCACTACGGTGTGTTCTCTCCGGTGCGCGGCGAGTATGTGGACCTGGTGGCCCAGACCTCGCTGCCCTCCACCGCACTGGCGTTCGACATCGGCGTGGGCACCGGGGTGCTGTCGGCCGTGCTGGTGCGCCGCGGCGTGCAGCGCGTGGTGGCCACCGACCAGGATCCGCGCGCCATGGCCTGCGCGCGCGACAACCTCAAACGCCTGGGGGTGGCGGACCGGGTGGAGTTGCTGCAGGAGGACTTGTTTCCGCCGGGCCGGGCGCCCTTGGTGGTGTGCAACCCGCCCTGGGTGCCGGCACGCCCGAGTTCACCCATCGAGCATGCCGTGTACGACGAGGGCAGCCGCATGCTGCGCGGCTTTCTGGCGGGCCTGGCGGCCCATCTGGAGCCGGGCGGCGAAGGCTGGCTGATCCTGTCGGACCTGGCCGAGCACCTGGAACTGCGCCCGCGCGAGCAACTGCTGGGCTGGATCGCCGAGGGCGGCTTGCGCATCCTCGGCCGCCACGATGTGCAACCCCGGCATGCCAAGGCCGCGGATGCCGCAGATGCTTTGCACGCCGCCCGTTCCGCCGAAGTGACTTCCCTCTGGCGGTTGGCAGCCATCGGCTGAACCTGCGGACCCGCAAGAGCCCGGCTCAGGCCTCTGAGGTGGTGCTTTCGGGTTCCCGGGGCAGCAACTGGTCCATGCGGTCGCGGATGGTCTGCGCGCGTTCGGCCCCAGCCATCTGTGCCACTTCCTCCAGCAGGGCTTCGCCCACGTCGAGCATGCTGGCACGGTCGCGCGCACCACGCAGGGCCTCGTGGAATTGCCTGGCCAGGGCCGGGTCCCGGCGTGCGAACATGCGCTCGCAGATGTCGAACAGGTACATGCGCGTGCCGGCGAGCGAACGCAGGGCATCGCTGGGGTCCTGGGGCTTGTGGGCTGCGGCCACGGGTTCCTGGGGCACTGCCTTGGGAGCCTCGGCGATGTCGGCCGGCGCCACGGCGGCGCTGGGCGCATCCGGCAGCGTGGCCGGTCCGGCCAGGTAGCCCTGGCGCATGAGGTTGTCCACGATCTGCGCGCCGATGCCGTTGTACATGGCCTGCAGGTCCGACAGCGATTTGCCGTCGGCCAGCAGCAGCAGGGACCGTTCGCGCAGGCTCAGGGTGCGGACCCCGGGCGAGAGTTCCAGGCGGGCTTTGTCGGTTTTTTGGAGCAGCATGATGGAGGCGCGGGCGGGTACGGGACGGTGTACCTGCCATTGCAGCATCCCGGCATGACGCTGTGATGACCCGGGTGCCGCAAAATGGAGGTTTGTCGACGGGGGGGGGCTGCTCCAGGCCGCCCCGCGGCATTTCCTGTTCTTGGTGTTTTTGGTGCGATGACCCTGCTGCTGGCCCCGATGGAGGGGCTTCTCGATTTTGTGCTGCGTGACGTGCTCACCCGGGTGGGCGGCGTGGACCGCTGCGTGTCCGAATTCATCCGCATCACCGGCACGCTGCTGCCGGACAAGGTGTTCCTGCGCTACCTGCCCGAATTGCGCAACGGCAGCCGCACGCTGGCCGGGGTGCCGGTGCGCGCGCAGTTGCTCGGCTCCGACCCGGTGAGCATGGCCGAGAATGCGGCACGCCTGGCGGCGCTGGGCCCCGAGGGGATCGACCTGAACTTCGGCTGCCCGGCCAAGGTGGTGAATCGCCACGGCGGCGGGGCGGCGCTGCTGCAGGAACCCGAACGCATCGCCACGGTGGTGGCGGCGGTGCGGCGTGCCGTGCCGGCGCACCTGCCCGTGTCGGCCAAGATGCGCCTGGGCTTTAACGACGCCGGGCTGATGCGCGAATGCGCGCAGGCCATGGAGGCGGGCGGGGCCTGCGAGCTGGTGGTGCATGCCCGCACCAAGGCCGATGGCTACCGGCCGCCGGCCTATTGGGAGCAAATACCGGCCATCCGTGCTGCTGTGGCCCTGCCCGTGGTGGCCAATGGCGAGATCTGGACCGTGGCCGACGCGCTGCGTTGCCGCGCGGTGTCGGGTTGCGATGCCTTGATGCTGGGGCGCGGCATGGTGGCCGACCCGGGGCTGGCGCGGGCCATCCGTGCCAGCGATGCCGGCACGCCGGGGGCCGACACTGTGGGGTGGGGCGACTTGCTGCCGCACATCGCCGCGTTCTGGCAACTGGTCTGCGACGACCTGGAGCCACGCCAGCGCGCCGGCCGCCTCAAGCAGTGGCTGAACCTGATGCGCCGGCGCTTCCCCGAGGGCGAGGCGGCCTACCAGCATGTCCGCACGATGACCGACCAGCGGGCCATCAGTGCCTGGGTGGCGGCGCTGCAGGAGGGCGGGTCTGCTACAGCAGGTGGTCCGGTGCCAGCGGACCGAGCAACTGCAGCATCAGCCTGAGCGGGGCGGAGGCGTCCGGCTCGGTGGTGCTGTCCTGCAGGCCGCTGCCCTGGGGTGCATGCCACAGCAGTCGGTTGCCGGGCTGCTGCAGCTCCACGCGCCAGGCCAGTTCGCCCAGGGCCGGCTCGAGCCGGGTGGTGATGCGGCGTGCCAGTTCGGTGCTGCGGATCAGCAGTGCGATCTCGGTGTTCTGCTTTTGTGAGCGCATGTCCAGATTCATGGAGCCGATGGCGACCAGGCGGCCGTCCATCACCAGCACCTTGGAGTGCAGCATGGCGCGGGAGCCGCCCACCGAACCGGTGGGCGAGGTGTTGCCGCCCCCGGAGGAGCCGCCCGGCATTCCCAGCGCCGTGCCCAGGCCTGTGAGCTCGCTGCGCATCTCGTAGAGTTCCACCCCCATGGCCAGCAGCTCGGGCCGGTGCCGGGCATAGCCGGCATGGGCGATGGGCGCGTCGTTGGAGGCGAGCGAGTTGGTGAGCACCCGCACCCGCACACCGCGTTCGCGGGCTTGGGCAAAGGCCCGTTTCATGTCCGGGCCGGGCACAAAGTAGGGCGAAATGATGAGCAGCTCTCGCCGGGCCTGGCCCATCAGGTGCAGCAGGCCATCAACCACCGTATCGCCTTCGCCGGCATCCGCCATGTCCGTGGAAGGCAGTGGCGCTGCTGCCGTGCCACTGGCGGCTGCGGGGGCACCGCCGCCTGCCGGAGGGGCGATGCGCGCGGCCTGCCGGGCATTGCTCGACGCACTGGCGGTTGCCGGGGCTGGCGAAGAGGTGCTGGCCTGGCCTTCGGCCGGGATCTTGGCGGGCTGGTCGACCAGCACCACCGCCGGTGCCCAGACAAAAGCCGCGCTGCCCAGGTCCATGGGCTGGTAGTCCCAGATGCGGCTGCGGCCGGCTTGCGCAGCCCTGGGATGGTCCTGGTTCGGGGCCGGTTCGTCGACCGGGGGTTGGGGCGTGCCCAGGGCCACCTGGCGCTCACGCTCGGCGGCATCGGCCGCTTCGTACTGGCTGCGCATGGTGTCCAGTTCCTCGCGCGTGACCAGCGACTGCACGGGGTAGGCGCGCTGGTTGTTCCAGTAGTGGTCGAAGCTGCGCGAGAGGTCCTGCACGATGGGGCCGGCGGCCAGTACGTCGAGGTCGACGAAGTTGCCGGCATCGGCCGTGCCGAAGTAGGCGTCGCCCAGGTTGCGCCCGCCGGTGACGCCCATGGCGTTGTCGGCAATGAAGAGCTTGTTGTGCATGCGCTGCTGGGCCCGCGAGAAATCGTTGGCCGCCCCGAGCATGCGGCCCAGCGTGGAGCTGCGCGCCCCGGTGAGCGGGTTGAACATGCGCATCTCGATGTTGGGCACGAAGGCCAGGCGCATCACCTGCGCATCCCGCCCGGCGCTGTGGAAGTCATCGAGCAGGACCCGCACCCGCACCCCGCGCTGTGCGGCATCCACCACACCGCGCAGTAGGCGCTCGGTGCTGGCATCGGCATGGATGGCGTAGTACTGCAGATCCAGGGTCTTCTGCGCCGCCTCGACCAGCGCCAGGCGGCTGCTGTAGGCCTCCTGGGGCCCTCCCAGCAACAGGAAACCCGAGGGGTGGCGGGCGCCTGCCGCCTTGCGGTTGGCCTCCACCAACTGCCCCAGCGGGGTGCTGGCGGGCGCCGAGAGGGCCGTGGACTCGGGGCGCGCCACATCCTGCGGCAAGCTGGTGCAGCCCGTGATCACCGCCATGGCAAGGGTGACCGCAAGACCCATCCAGCCGAACCGGGCGGTGGCTGCGAGGCTCTTCAAGGTGAGGGCGGTGGGCATAGGTGGGCGGCAGGCTTCTGGAGACTACCCAGGTATAGCCTGCCGCTTCACCGCAGGGTGTCGGACGGGGCGCCGATACGTAACGCTGTGTGAATGGCGCCACGCCGAACAGGCGCGGGTCGGCCCCTTCCGTGCCTACCAGCTCACTTCACGGTCCGGCGTGGCGCTGATCTTGTGGATGGAGAGGTCCGCGCCGTCGAATTCCTCTTCCTGCGACAGCCTGAGGCCCACCGTGGCCTTGAGGGCGCCGTACACCACCAGCCCGCCCAGCAGGGCCCAGGCCACGCCCAGGGTGGTGCCGATGAGCTGTGCGCCGAAGGCCACGCCGCCGAGACCGCCCAGGGCCTTGCTGCCGAAAATGCCTGCCGCCAGGCCGCCCCAGGTGCCGCACAGGCCGTGCAGGGGCCAGACGCCGAGCACGTCGTCGATCTTCCATTTGTTCTGGGTCAGGGTGAACAGCAGCACGAAAATGCTGCCCGCGATGGCGCCCGTGACCAGGGCGCCCAGAGGGTGCATGAGGTCAGAGCCCGCGCAGACTGCCACCAGGCCCGCCAGGGGGCCGTTGTGCACGAAGCCCGGGTCGTTCTTGCCCAGCACCAGCGCGGCCAGTGTGCCGCCCACCATGGCCATCAGCGAGTTGACCGCCACCAAGCCCGAAAGCTTGTCCACGGTCTGTGCGCTCATCACGTTGAAGCCGAACCAGCCCACCACCAGCACCCAGGCACCGAGGGCCAGGAAGGGGATGTTCGATGGCGGGTGGGCCGAGATGGCGCCATCCTTGCGGTAGCGGTTGGCGCGCGAGCCGAGCAGAACCACGGCCGGCAGGGCGATCCAGCCGCCCACGGCATGCACCACGATCGAACCGGCGAAGTCATGGAACTCCTCGCCCGTGAGCGACTTGATCCAGGCCTGCACGCCGAAATGCTGGTTCCAGGCGATGCCCTCGAAGAAGGGATAAACAAAGCCGACGATGATGGCCGTGGCGATCAGCTGCGGCCAGAACTTGGCGCGCTCGGCGATGCCCCCGGAAATGATGGCCGGAATGGCCGCCGCGAAGGTCAGGAGGAAGAAGAACTTGACCAGCGAATAGCCGCTTTGCTGGACCAGGGTGTCGGCCCCCACGAAGAAATGGGTGCCGTAGGCCACGCTGTAGCCCACCGCGAAATACACCACGGTGGACACGGAGAAGTCCACCAGGATCTTGACCAGTGCGTTCACCTGGTTCTTCTTGCGGACCGTGCCCAGCTCCAGAAAGGCGAACCCGGCATGCATGGCCAGCACCATGATTGCCCCGAGCAGAATGAACAAGGCGTCCGTGCCCTGTTTGAGTGCTTCCATACCATCTCCACGCGATTGTTTGATCTGTTTTGGTGCGCTTCACTGCGTCATGCAATGAATGCACCAATATAAAGCAAAAAATGCGCCAGCATGTGGCATGGCTCACCGTGGTGGTGCTGTACTGTTTTGGTGCGTGTGCAGGTTGGTAGCCAGGTCAGAAGCGGTCGCGCCCCTGAACCCGGGCAACGATGCGCAGATCGGGCCCGATCCGGTCCGCGGAGACGTAGTCGAGCGCGGTCCCATCCGCCAGCGCCTGCAAGGGGGTTGTCTGGGCCATGCCCAGGCCGGGGCCCAGCAGCCGGGGCGCCAGATAGAGCAGCAGCTCATCCACCAACCCCTCGCGCAGGAAGGATCCATTGAGCTTGTGGCCGGCCTCCACGTGCAGCTCGTTGACGGCTCGCTTGCGGCCCAGGTCCTGGAGCATGGCGCCCAGGTCCACTTTGCCCTGGGCATTGGGAAGGCGGATCACCGTGGCGCCCTGGCCCTCCAGGGCTGCTTGTTTGGCGGCATCGTCGCTGGCGGTGTAGATGAGGCAGGTGCGGCCCGGGATGGAGAACAAACGGGCCTGCAGCGGGGTCTGCAACTGGCTGTCGACGATCACCAGGTGCGGCTGGCGCGGCGTGGCGACATCGCGCACATCCAGCCGCGGGTCGTCGTCGAGCACGGTGCCGATGCCCGTGAGCACGGCGCAGGCACGCGCGCGCCAGGCATGGCCATCGGCCCGGGCCTCGGGCGAGGTGATCCACTGGCTCTGCCCGTTGGTCAGGGCGGTGGTGCCGTCAAGCGAGGCGGCCGTTTTCATGCGCACCCAGGGCGTGCCGCGCACCATGCGGCTGAAGAAACCGATGTTGAGTTCACGCGATTCCGCAGCGCCCAGCCCCACGACCACCTCCACGCCCGCCGCGCGCAGGCGCGCAAAGCCCTGGCCGGAGACCAGGGGGTTGGGGTCGGCAATCGATGCCACCACCTTGCCGATGCCGGCGCCGATCAGCGCATCGCAGCAGGGCCCTGTGCGCCCCTGGTGCGAGCACGGCTCCAGCGTGACGTAGGCGGTGGCCTTGCGCACATCATTGCCCCGGGCCGCCGCATCGCGCAGCGCCATGACCTCGGCATGCGGGCCTCCGGCCTGCTGGGTGAAGCCCTGGCCGAGGATGCTGCCATCAGGGGCGGTGATCACGCAGCCCACGCGGGGGTTGGGGTTGGAAAGAAAAAGCGCCTGAGTGGCTAGCTCAAGCGCTTTGGTGGTGTGCTGTTGTTCCGAAGAGGTCGCCATGGTGGCGTGCATGCTAGCGCATGCGGGGGCTGCTGTCGGAGGTTTGCGGGGTCACTTGTTCCAGCATTCGGCCGGGGTGAGGGTGGTGGTGCCCGTGGCCATTCCCTGAACGCCTGCCTGGGTAAGAGTCAGGTTGCCGCATTTATCGTTTGCCTGGGCGGTTCCTGCATCACGTGTGGCAGTGAGAGTGAAGGTGGTTGCGGTGGAGTTTGACACCGAAATGGTGTAGCGCTTGTCGGGGTTGTTGAGCCAAGTCAGGCTGGTAGGGAGGGGGGCGGCCGAAGTCACGACAGGGTAGGACCCCGTCGCAGTGGCCGCGCGCTCCATGTACTGGGCTGCCTGGAGCAGGCCGGCACGGGCGTCCGCGCGGTGTCCACGGCGCACATACTCGGCATAACTGGGTACGGCGATCGCTGTCAGGATACCGATGACCGCCACTACGATCATCAGTTCAATCAGCGTAAAGCCCTGGTTTTTCTGACGCATGGGGTGCCTGCTCCTGTAAGCGGTGTTCATTGCAGTTGGCGCCAGCTGGGGCGCATGGATTGCTCTGGCATGGTGTTGAACTCATCCTTCTGGCCCTTGCCATAGTTGATGATGCGGTTGCCCTTCTTGATCATGGTTTGCGCCCCTTTGGACACGCCCATGCGGGATACGCCCTTGTCCGCGCTGTTGTACTTGCCGTCGCCGGTCAGGTCCATCAGCGGAACGGTTGCAGGCTTTGCATCCATGATGTTGATCAATGTCAGATATTGACGCTCGGCTTCCGTGGAGGCTTCGCAGACTTCCACCGTCAGGTCCACTGCTTCGTTGCCCATGGCAGGCACCTGCGAATATATGGCCATGATGTTGCTGCCGTCAAAGAAGGACATGGGCTTGAGTTGCCTTTCGCCGGTGTCGGGCAGATCCAGATACCAGCCTTTCTGGGTGGTCCAGTCTACTGTCACGGTGCTGCCTTCCTTGGTCATGTTCCAGAAGGTGCGGCCGGCACTGGCCAATTGGCCCGCTTCGGACGACACACTCACAGACTGCTTGGCCAGGCTGCTGACGCCGGTTCCAACCGCCGCTGGGGCGGGAACACAATCGGCTCCTGATGGGCATGTGCCACCGCCGGGGTGCACTTCCAGGCGCTGTGCAGCACCGGTTCCCACGGTGCGGTAGCGGGTGTTGTCCAGTATGGAATAGATGCTCTGCACGGTAACGGCCCGACGGTCCGCCACTGCCAGGTTCTGGCCCGTGCCAAACGCCACCATCATGCCCCCCACTGCCTTGCCGCTGGCAAACCGGTCATTGGCGCGCACGGTGGGCGGAATAGTGATGGGCTGGGGAACATTGCGTGTCGTTGCCGAAGCCGTGGCGAGCCCCACTGCCGTGTACAACGGAGCACCGCCGAAGGCAACACCCCACTCGGTCGGCGTGCTGCTGGCGATGATGAACTTCCACATATTGCCTTTGAGGTCGCCCGCATATGCCACGTCGGGACGGCCATCGCCGTTGATGTCCACAAGGCGAGGTGCCGACAGGCCGTTGTCGGTTGTCTTGATGTCGGCGCCCGTGGCCAGGCTACCGGTTGCCACCAGGCGCAAAACTTCCTTGGCGCCATCCAGGTACTGGATCATGAGCACGGGCCGCTGGTTCTTGCTGTTGTAGCCGTTGCCCATCACCACCGCCCAGCGGTTGTTGTTCATGCGCGTGATTTGCGTGGTGCGCTGTGGGTTGGCGTCGTCCAGCACCGGTGGCGCGAAGATATGGCCCATGTCCTCACTGTCCTTGCACTTGGCCTTGTCCGTCGCATTGGTGATGGCATCGCAGTTGGGGATGGTGTCGCTGGCATGCAAAGTCTTGTCCATCACCACCAGGGTTTTGGCATTGGCTTCGGTGAAATTGCTGGCGCCACCCGACGTGGTTCCAGGGTTGGTCACGTCCAGTACGAAGTAGCCTTTGCCGCCCGCACCGAGGGTGCCCACCAGCATGGTGCGCCAGTCCGGTACGTACGCCGCGTCCAGTATGTCCCCGGTGGCGGTGTCCACGTCGCCTGTGAACGGAGAGCCGTCCACGTAATAAAGGTGGCGGTCATCGAAGGTGGGATCGGCAAGGCGGCCCAGTTGCCGAATCACGCCCTTGGGCACGTAGGCAATCTTTTCGCTGCCATCGGCCATCGAGAAGCCGTGCAGCATGCCATCGTTGCCACCCACATAGACCATGGGTTGGCGGTCCTTGTTCAGGCGTGCGAAAGTCGTGTAGCCCTTGAGCGCGTAGTTGCTGACGGGTGCGCCTGTGTACCAGACATTGGAATTGATGATGTCGCCCTGTATGGAGTAGCGCTGGCGAAATGGCTTGAGCGCAGTGTATACAGGCGTGACTGGCGGGGTCGTCTCGGCGATTGGAGGGGCGCCCAATGGCGACAGGCTGCTGCTGCCACGAATGAAGTTGAGCCGATCCTGTCCCTTGCCATCATTGGCACCGGCGTCGGTCAGGCTGAGGTAGGTTTTCTGCGTGGTGCTCAGATTGCTCTGATCGGTTGCCCACTTGAAAGGCACACCCCAGTTGTTGAGATCGCTGTAACTGAGGATCAGGCGGGTGTTGATATCCCTCACGTCCAGTTTTTCCGCCGTGTTTTTGCCGCCCCAAGCCACATTGGGCACAACGGTTCCGTCCTTCTGGACCGTTTCGCTGGTGATCCAGCCTTTCCAGGCCTTCGTCGGGTCGAACCCCGCAGTGAAGCTGGCGACGTCATTGCGGGTCACGGTAGTGCCACTGGCGGCAGTGGAACCGGCATCTGGAGAGTTCTCTCCGCCGATGCGTGCCAGAATGGCGCGAAAGGCCTCCTGCAAGTCATTGCCTTCCTTGACGGCATAGAACTTGCCGCGCCCATTGATGGACGCATGCCAGAGGTCCAGTGCGCGGCGATCCTCTGCACTCATCTGAGGCCATTCCTTGGTGCCGCTGATCAGATCCGGGACGCTGCCGTCATAGCCAAACGGCACGGTTTCCGTGGGCTTGGTGAGGTTGTATTTGGTGTTGGCGCCGGTGAAATCGGCTTTCCATGTCTGTGCCAGGTCACTGAAGCCGATGGTGTAGGTCACCATGTGCTGCCAGGTTGCAGGGTCGTACTTGGGGTTCCAATACTTCTCTACCGCCACGCCGCCAATGGTTTCCGTGGGGGGGGCCTTGCGGTATTCGCTGGTCTCCGGCACGTTGTTGATCATGCTGGCGGCCGTCTGCATGTCCACGGACCAGCTGTAGAAGGCCCAGTCGGCCAGCGTATCGCCCCACGCATCGCGGTAAATCCGGGTCTGGGCGTAGTTGGGGCTCGTCGTTGCGGTATTGGCAACGTACTGGGTGCCATCGGGCAGGGTCAGGGCGGCCGCCGGGCCATCCTTCTGTCCGCCCGATACCGCACCGTTCCATCGGCCGTCGGTCATCATGATGTGGTAGCTGCGGCGGCATCCCAGAAATGGGGTGGCCTGCACCATCGGCTTCGATGCCCAGGGGTTGGTATGGTCCATCGTGGTGCGCCGCATGTAGGCATCGGCCTGGCTCATCATCAGATGGGATGGCGTGCCGCCGCTGGGTTTCAGCTTGTCGACGAACGTGAGGAAGTTGGTGCGGTGGGTGGTGTCCAGTATGCGCATGGCATTCTGGTCGTTGTTGCCCACATCCTTGGCGCCGGGTGAGCCGCCGTTGTTCCACAGCACCTGCCAGGCCAATCGGATCTTGCCGTCAGGAACCAGGCTCAGATCATTGAAGACGTTCTTGAGGGCGTACTTCAAGACGTTCATGCGCCGGCTGTTGGCGGGCCAGGTTCCGTCGGCGTTGGGCACCGTGTTGTTGTTGGCATCCGTGGTGCCAATGCAGTCCGAGGCGCTTTCCTTGTTCAGGCAGAAGTCCATACTGCCCGAGTCGTCTACGGAGATAATGACGTTGGGGGCCACAAAAGGCTCCACGGAGCCCGCCGGTGTCTGCGCGAAGTCGATTGCCCAGGCGGCATGCGGCGCCAAGGCCGCGCTGATCATCGACGCCAGCAGCGTTTTCTTGAAGTGAGAATGCTTTGAAGTCATGGTGAGCTCCAGGGATCAGTCTTTGCGTTTTTGACGCGCGTAGGTTTGCTGCAATACCACGCGCGTATTGGGCTTGAGGCCGTAGGCGATGGCCGTGACCCGGTACACCACGTTGGGCTGCAGATTGAGGGCAAGGTTGTTGGATCCGTTGGTGACAAGGCCGGTGTTGCCTGCCGTGGCGTCGTAGGGCAGCACTTCGATCCAGTACCAGCCGCCGCGGTTGGCGGCGCTGCGATCAGCCAATATGGGGTTGCTGGTGCTGCCACTGCCTGTCAAGCCAAAGGCGGCGCCGGTGTACTGTCCGTAGCGAGCGCCCACGCCGCTGGTCATCTGGGCCAGAGTAACGCCCGAAGCTGCGGTGTTGTTGTTCCAGAAGTCCTGCAGTCCCACGCGCTTGAGACACAGCCCATTGCGGCATTTTGTCAAGGGGACATTGGGGCTGGCCGTTGCGTTGAAAGCGTCACCCGTTGCTCCATCGAGATCTGCCAACAGGGCGGCGACATCCTTTTCTTCGAGGGGAATCTTGTCCTGGGTGGTATTGCGGCAGACATTGCCATTGCTCCCATCTATCACGCAAGTTGAACCATTGGAGTTTTCACCCCGCACATCCAGTTCTGCATCCTGCAGCAATGCCTGGGCGGCTTCGAATGCGCGTTGGTAGTCGGCGTCGTTGCCCACGATCATTTCGTTGAACAGTGCTGTGCGCGACGCCCACAGGGCGATGAGCATTGACAGCATGACGAGCACGATCACGACGAACAGCGAAATGCCGCGCTGGCGTTGGCGCGCTAAGAAGAAGGGGGGGGTACGTTGCATGGTGTTTTCCATTTGACCGGTGTCAGCCGGCCAGGCCTTGGCTGCGCAGCATGTAAACGTTGCGGAAGGTCATGTGCATGCGCCGGGTCCGGGGCGAGGCCAGTGTTGTCATGTCAACGTTGGTGGTGCCATCGCAGTCGCGGTAGGTACTGCCCGCTGGCATGTCGATCCTTTCCGTGCCGTAGACCACCAGGCACACCTCCACGCCGAACACGCTGGCCCAGTTTCCTGCTCCTACCTGGGTGGCGGTGCGGTATTGGATCTGGGGGTTGCCGAAGGGGGCGGGGTCGGTCTGCACCATGTAGCGCACCTGGAAGTTGGCTACGTTCTGGATGATGGGCTGCGCAGCACCCAACCCGGCACACTGCAGCTCATTCGTGGTGGTGTTCAATACAAACCGGCTCTGGATCAACGCATTGGCCGTCTGTCCGCCCAGGCAATCGCGCAGCAGGGAGTCCGTGCCGGTTGTCACCGTCTCGGTGTAGTTGCGGTATCCCACGGTGAGCTTGTACTGGCTGCTCGTGGGGTTGTCTATCCCGCTGAGTGTGTCAACAAACGGATCGAACGTTGTACTGTCGCTGCCGGTCGCCTTGGTTTCAAATGCGACGGCCTCCACGGGGTCGATCACGGCGCCGGCATCCGGCTTCTGGGGAGCAAGGTTCAGGCGCAGCGATCCCGCCTGCCGCAATTGCTTGCTCATGACGCGAAAGGCATATGCAGCTTGCTGCTGCAACTGGCTGGCATCGCTGACTGTTCCAGATACTCCGCGCGAGGCCACGATGGCGCCCAGTGCCACTGCGATGGTCAACAGGCCGATGGTGATGCCTACGAGCAACTCCACCAGCGTGAAGCCACGCTGGCCAGGGTGTGGCCGCTTGTGCGGCGCCCGTAGTGTGCGGTGGCGGCCTGCAATGGATAGGGTGATAGGGGATTTCATGGGGCTTGCCTGGAGAAGCGCGGGTCCAGCGAAGGGCTGACTGGGGTCTTGTGCCATCAGGTTTTCCTGGTGGTTGCGGCGCAGAAGAACTGCACGTTGGTATCTGCAAAGTAGGGCGCGCAACGGGCGCTCACCGAGATGTATTGCAGGTGGCATGTGCGATTGGCGGGGCAGGTGACGGTGCCGCCATCGACACCGGCATTGATGGCATCTTTGTAGGTGCCTGCCGTATCCCGCTCGTTTTCACGCCAACTGATCATGATCCCCAGTTGGCGGCGGTTATTCGCATCGGTCTCCGCTCCGGCAAGAAAAACCGCTGCGTCGGACGCGGGGAGCGTGTTTATGACGGACTGCTTCCATTGGGAAAGGTCGTAAGCGGCGAGCTCGGAGTTGCTGCACGTGGCCGTTGCGCAGTTCTTGGAGGGGGCGGTGGGGGTGGCCCCGAACGCGGTAGGGTAGGAATTGATGTTGTTGAGCGCATTGGGGTTGACACTCAGGCGCTCGCTCAGGTCTTCGATCAGCCGCACGGCTTGTGCGCGCCGCACACTGGTCTGGGTATCGGCCAGGGTGCGCATCTGCACCCCCAGGATGCCGAGAATTCCCAGTGACATGACCACAATGGCGACGAGGGATTCGATCAGGCTGACGCCACGTTGCGAGCCATTGCTTTGGAAGCTTGCGGAATGCATGGAATGTCCTTTGGAGCAAGGGACTGCGTTGCTGTGGCCCGTGGTTGCAGTCCGCGCAGGTTTCGAGGGGCGTGTGGTTTTCAGCATGCTTCGCTCCCTTTCTTGCGGACAACGCGGCCACCCATGCCAACGCAAAGGCGGGCTGCATTGGGGTCGGTCATGTCCTTGCCCTGGGGGGTGATGGCAAAGAACATGCTCGTTGGCGCTGTGCTGGCGCCCCCTGTGTGGGATGCCATGCCCCAGCGATCAATCGAAATCCCTCCATTAACGCTGCCTGTCAGGGTGACCGTCACACGGGTGGGGGGGGTGACAGTTTGAATGGGGCATTCGTTGGGGGTTGCCGTCGATACGCAGGCGTTTCGAATCCCATTGGCATTGACGTCGGCGAAGACCTCCCAACCGCATCCCCACTGGGTCGCGCCTGTGCCGTTGGTGCAGGTGGGAGCGTTGGTGGTGTCGCCGCTGTTGAACTTGCGGATGACAACGTTGCCGCCCCGCTTGATGGCTTCCGAGCGCGCAAGATAAACGGAGGCAGTGATGCTTTCTGCCGCATCGCGAACACGCCAGCGCTCGATCAAGGGCGTGAAACTCGGCGCCGCGAGTGCGGTCAACACACCAACGATGGCCACCACCACCATGAGCTCGATCGCCGTGAATCCTGCGCTGGCGCGAACTGCTCTTCGGAGGGCGAAAATTCCTGGCGAATGGGAGGGGCTCAATGCTTGCATGGTTTTCATATTAAGTGACCGGATGTGACGTGACCATTGCGTGCTGACCAGTGGCATGGAAGCCGGGACAAGCGGCCAAAGACGGTGTTTCCCAAGGGCGCCGCCGCTACCTCGCCCGCATGCAAGTGTTGGCGCATGCCTGCTGTTTCGCGCATTCTGTTGCATTTGGGGGTATTTTGTCCGCTTGCTTTTGGCGGCCCCCTTGAGATGGCTGGGTGCTCGCTATTGAGCCCATTCTGGGCGCCTCCTGGGGCTTCGGCAAGGCCGAAAAGACCGCTTTGCCGGGCTGCGGGTTATAATCCGACGGTTTTGCATGGTGCAAGACGCACGCCCCCAGCCTTTCCAGCCGGTGGCGCAAGTAAAAACCGGGGTCTTCGGCGTTCTGCCTGGGGCCTCATCCAAGGAAAAACCCAATGATCGCATCCTCCATCAAGGCCGAAGTCGTCAAGGCCAACGCCCGTGCTGCCAACGATACTGGCAGCCCAGAAGTGCAAGTGGCCCTGCTGACGGCCCGCATCAACGAACTGACCCCCCACTTCAAGACGCATGCCAAGGACCACCACGGTCGCCGCGGCCTGCTGCGCATGGTGAGCCGTCGTCGCAAGCTGCTGGACTACCTCAAGGCCAAGGACGCCGACCGTTACACCGCGCTGATCGCCAAGCTGGGTCTGCGCAAGTAAGCTGCATCGCATGCAAAAACGCCTGGGTTAGTCCGCTAGCTCAGGCGTTTTTTACTTCGGAGCCGCAAAACAGAGCGAAGCTGTGTCATTCCAACGGGCCTGCCGCCGCCGCTGCGGGGTCAGGTCCGCTGGAATGGCATCGTGTTCTGAATTGCACTCCAAGCCATGCTGGCATTGCATTGCCAGCTACAACAATAGGAGCTGAACATGAGCATTTTCAACAAAGTCACCAAGACCTTCCAATGGGGCGACAAGACCGTCATCATGGAAACGGGCGAAGTCGCCCGCCAGGCCTCCGGCGCCGTGCTGGTGAACATCGATGACACCGTGGTGCTGGCCACCGTGGTGGCTTCCAAGTCGGCCAAGCCGGGCCAGGACTTCTTCCCCCTGACCGTCGACTACATCGAAAAAACCTACGCCGCCGGCAAGATCCCCGGCAGCTTCTTCAAGCGCGAAGCCAAGCCCAGCGAACACGAAACGCTGACCAGCCGCCTGATCGACCGCCCGATCCGCCCGCTGTTCCCCGAAGGCTTCTTCAACGAAGTGCACGTGGTGATCCACACGGTGTCGCTGAACCCCGAAGTCGATGCCGACATCGCCGCCCTGATCGCCACCAGCGCTGCCCTGGCCATCTCCGGCATCCCGTTCACCGGCCCCATCGGCGCCGCGCGTGTGGGCTACATCAATGGCGAATACGTGCTGAACCCTGGCCAGACCGCGCGCAAGAGCTCGCAGATGGACCTGGTCGTGGCCGGTACCGAAGCCGCCGTGCTGATGGTCGAATCCGAAGCCCAGCAGTTGTCCGAAGAAATCATGCTCGGCGCCGTGGTCTTCGGCCACCAGCAGGGCAATATCGCCATCAACGCCATCCATGACCTGGTGCGCGATGCCGGCAAGCCCGCATGGGACTGGCAGCCGCCCGCCAAGGACGAGGCCCTGATCGCCAAGGTCGGTGCCCTGGCCGACGACAAGCTCGCCGCCGCCTACCAGATCCGCAACAAGCAAAGCCGCACGCAAGCCTGCCGCGAAGCCTATGCTGCCGTGATGGCCGGCCTCAAGGCCGAAGGCGTGGAATTCGACGCCGTCAAGGTCGAAGGCATGCTGTTCGACATCGAAGCGCGCATCGTGCGCAGCCAGATCCTGGCGGGCGAACCCCGCATCGATGGCCGCGACACGCGCACCGTGCGCCCCATCGAGATCCGCAACAGCGTGCTGCCCCGTGCCCACGGCTCGGCCCTGTTCACGCGCGGTGAAACCCAGGCGCTGGTCGTGACCACGCTGGGTACCGAGCGCGATGCCCAGCGCATCGACGCCCTGGCCGGCGAGTACGAAGACCGCTTCATGATGCACTACAACATGCCTCCCTTCGCCACCGGCGAAGTGGGCCGCATGGGCTCCACCAAGCGCCGCGAAATCGGCCACGGCCGCCTGGCCAAGCGCGCCCTGGTGGCCGTGCTGCCGACCAAGGAAGAGTTCCCCTACACCGTGCGCGTGGTCTCGGAAATCACCGAATCCAACGGCTCCTCGTCCATGGCCTCGGTCTGCGGCGGCTGCCTGTCGATGATGGACGCCGGTGTGCCCATGAAGGCGCATGTGGCCGGCATCGCCATGGGCCTGATCAAGGACGCCAACCGCTTTGCCGTGCTGACCGACATCCTGGGCGATGAGGACCACCTGGGCGACATGGACTTCAAGGTCGCTGGTACCACCGCTGGTATCACCGCGCTGCAGATGGACATCAAGATCCAGGGCATCACCAAGGAAATCATGCAGGTCGCCCTGGCCCAGGCCAAGGAGGCGCGCATCCACATCCTGGGCAAGATGCAGGAAGCCATGGGCGAAGCCAAGACCGAAGTGTCCAACTTCGCGCCCAAGCTCTACACGATGAAGATCAACCCCGAGAAGATCCGCGACGTGATCGGCAAGGGCGGCGCCGTCATCCGTGCGCTGACGGAAGAGACCGGTTGCCAGATCAACATCGAGGAAGACGGCACCATCACCATCGCCGCCACCGACGCCGCCAAGGCCGACGAGGCCAAGCGCCGGATCGAGCAGATCACCGCCGAAGTCGAAATCGGCAAGGTCTACGAAGGCCCTGTGACCAAGATCCTGGACTTCGGTGCTTTGATCAACCTGCTGCCTGGCAAGGACGGCCTGCTGCACATCAGCCAGATCGCGCACGAGCGCGTCGAGCGCGTCGGCGACTACCTGACCGAAGGCCAGATCGTGAAGGTCAAGGTCATGGAAACCGACGAAAAGGGCCGCGTCAAGCTGTCCATGAAGGCCCTGGCCGAGCGTCCTGCGGGTGGTGGTTTCAGCGATCGCCCTGCGCCCGCAGAGCGTGGTGACCGCGAGCCCCGCCGCGACCACGGTCGCGACCGCCAGCCTGTGGACCAGCAACAACAGCAACAGCAGCAATAACGGGTACTGCCAGCGGGTGGTGCGATCGGTCCGATGAGCGGTCGATCCGCTGCCCCGGCTGCCATGCGGGTGGGTCGTCTGGACGGCGGGCCCGCGGTGGCGGCCGGTGCCGGCTATCCCCATGCCCTCGATGACAACAGAGCATCCTATGCAAGCGGTGGAAATCTCCTCGTTCGGTGCACCGGACGTGCTGCGCCTGGGCGCGCGTCCCGTGCCGGTGCCCGGTGTGGGCGAACTGCTGATACGCGTGGGTGCCAGCGGCATCAACCGCCCTGACGTGCTGCAGCGCATGGGCCACT
Organism: Acidovorax sp. GW458-11-26-14-TSB4; assembly: GCF_059423865.1. Taxonomy (NCBI): domain Bacteria; kingdom Pseudomonadati; phylum Pseudomonadota; class Betaproteobacteria; order Burkholderiales; family Comamonadaceae; genus Acidovorax; species Acidovorax sp. GW458-11-26-14-TSB4. The sequence goes on along the minus strand of NZ_JBWKYR010000010.1, from coordinate 27,141 downwards.
ACGCACCTCCGCCTGGTACCTCCGACCTTCCGGGTCTGGAGGTGGCGGGCGTGGTGGAGGCGGGCGATGCCGCTGCCATGGCCCAGGCGGGCCTGGCCATTGGCGACCGCGTCTGCGCGCTGGTCGCCGGTGGCGGCTATGCCCAGTGGTGCGTGGCGCCGGTGGAGCAGTGCCTGCCTGTGCCGGCGGGCTTCAGCGACATCGAGGCGGCCTCGCTGCCCGAGACCTTCTTCACCGTGTGGAGCAATGTCTTCGACCGCGGCCGCCTGCAGGCGAGTGAAACCCTGCTCGTGCAGGGCGGTACCAGCGGCATCGGCGTCACGGCGATCCAGCTGGCACGCGCCTTTGGTGCCACGGTGATCGCCACCGCGGGCAGCGATGAGAAGTGCCGGGCCTGCCTGGAGCTGGGTGCGCACCATGCCATCAACTACAAGTCGCAGGACTTCGTGGCCGAGGCCAAGCGCATCACCGACGGCAAGGGGGTGGATGTGGTGCTGGACATGGTGGCGGGCGGCTACGTCGCGCGCGAGGTCGAGTGCCTGGCCGAGGATGGCCGCATCGTCATCATCGCCGTGCAGGGTGGGGTCAAGAGCGAGGTCAACGCGGGCCTGGTCCTGCGCCGCAGGCTCACCATCACCGGTTCCACCCTGCGTCCGCGCTCCGTGGCCTTCAAGGGGGCTATTGCCCGCGCGTTGCGCGAGCGGGTGTGGCCTCTGCTGGCGGCGGGCACGGTGCGTCCGGTCATCCACAGCACCTTCGCGGCAGCCGATGCGGCCCAGGCGCATGCGCTGATGGAGTCGAACCAGCACATTGGCAAGATCGTTTTGACGTGGTGAACGGAACATGAAAAAGAAGCTCATCGCAGGCAACTGGAAGATGAACGGCGGCCTGGCCGCCAACGAAGCGCTGCTGCAGGCGCTGCTGCAGGGCATGGCCTCGGCTGCGGTGCAGTGCGACGTGGCCGTGGCCGTGCCGGCACCCTACCTGGCCCAGGTCCAGGCGCTGGTGGCTGGTTCGGGCATTGCCCTGGCCGCGCAGGATGTATCGGCCCACGAGCAGGGTGCCTACACCGGCGAGGTGTCGGCCGCCATGCTCAAGGAATTCGGTGCGCGCTACGCGCTGGTGGGGCACTCCGAGCGCCGCCAGTACCATGGCGAAACCGATGCCGTCGTGGCCATCAAGGCGCAGCGCGCGCTGGCGCTGGGCGTCACGCCCATCGTCTGCGTGGGTGAAACCCTGGCCGAGCGCGATGCCGGTGAGACCGAGGCGGTCGTCAAGCGCCAACTGGCTGCGGTGATCCATCTCAATGGCCACTGCATCAGCGAGATCGTGGTGGCGTATGAGCCGGTCTGGGCCATCGGCACCGGCCGCACGGCCACGCCCGAGCAGGCCCAGGCGGTGCATGCCGTGCTGCGTGCGCAACTGGCCGCGGCCAGCGAGCACGCTGACCGCGTGCACCTGCTGTACGGCGGCAGCATGAATGCCGCGAATGCGGCCGAACTGCTGTCGCAACCCGACATCGATGGTGGCCTGGTGGGCGGTGCTTCGCTCAAGGCCGGCGATTTCTTGCAGATCATGGGGGCGGCCTCTGCGGGCCGCGCCTGAAGTTATCCAAATCAGGAGTGAACAGAGAATGAATGTGATCGTGAACGTGATTCTGGCGGTGCAGATGCTGACCGCCCTGGGGATGATCGGGTTGATCCTGATCCAGCACGGCAAGGGTGCGGACATGGGTGCTGCCTTCGGCAGCGGCAGCTCGGGCAGCCTGTTCGGTGCCAGCGGCAGTGCCAACTTCCTGTCGCGCACCACGGCAGTGCTGGCGGCTGTGTTTTTCGCTGCCACGCTGGCTCTGGCATACTTCGGCAATGCGCGCCCCGCCAGTTCTGGCAGCGTGCTCGAAGCGCCTGCAGCGGCTTCGCCCGCGCCAGCGTCTGCGGCATCGAGTGCGGCCCCTGCGGTGGTTCCTGTGCCCGTGGTGCCGGCTTCCGGCGCGGCGCAGATCCCGACCAAATAATCTGCACTAATTTGGGCTCTGAAACACGGAGCAGGGTTTTTACGGAGTAGAATCCTGGATTGTCTGGAAAGCCAAAACCGCAAGGTTCCTCATGCCATCCAGGCACATACATCCAGCCGTCGTGGTGAAATTGGTAGACACGCTATCTTGAGGGGGTAGTGGCGAAAGCTGTGCGAGTTCGAGTCTCGCCGACGGCACCAAAACAAAGGCCTCCCCGCATGACCCGCCAAGGGTCATGTCGGGCCAGGCCACAGCGGTGAGCACATCCTCCAGATGAACCTCGATCAGTACCTCCCCGTCCTCTTGTTCATCCTGGTCGGCATCGCCGTTGGCGTCGTGCCCCTGGTCATCGGATATGTCCTCGGTCCCAACCGCCCGGACGACGCCAAGAATTCCCCCTACGAGTGTGGCTTTGAAGCCTTCGAGGACGCGCGCATGAAGTTCGACGTGCGCTACTACCTCGTCGCCATTCTCTTCATCCTGTTCGACCTCGAAATCGCGTTCCTTTTCCCGTGGGCGGTCACGCTGCACGAGGTGGGTGCCGCCGGTTTCGTGGCTGTGGTGATCTTCCTGACGATCCTCGTCGTGGGCTTCGCCTACGAGTGGAAAAAAGGCGCCCTCGACTGGGAATGACAGCGGGCTTCAACAAGGACTGATGCAATGATTGAAGGCGTGATGAAGGAAGGCTTCATCACCACGAGCTATGACTCCGTGGTGAATTGGGCCAAGACCGGCTCGCTCTGGCCCATGACCTTCGGTCTGGCCTGCTGCGCTGTCGAAATGATGCACGCGGCGGCGGCCCGCTACGACATCGGCCGCTTCGGCGCCGAAGTGTTCCGCGCCAGCCCCCGTCAGTCCGATCTGATGATCGTGGCCGGCACGCTGTGCAACAAGATGGCACCGGCGCTGCGCAAGGTGTACGACCAGATGTCCGAGCCCCGCTGGGTGCTGTCGATGGGCTCGTGCGCCAACGGTGGCGGCTACTACCACTACAGCTACTCCGTCGTGCGCGGCTGCGACCGCATCGTGCCCGTGGACGTCTACGTGCCCGGCTGCCCGCCCACGGCCGAAGCGCTGATCTACGGCATCATCCAGCTGCAGCAGAAGATCCGCCGCACCAACACCATTGCACGCGTCTGAGGGTCGATGATGACATCTGTTGCCATTCACCCTGAAAAAATCAAGGACACCGTCGCTGCCGTGCTGGGCGACAAGGTCCGCAAGATCCATGTGGCCCTCGAAGAGGTCACCATCGAAGTCTCCGCCGCCGACTACCTGGCTGCCATGCAGCAGCTGCGCGACGCGCCCGGTTGCCAGTTCGAGCAGCTTATCGACCTGTGCGGCGTGGACTACTCGGCCTACGCCGACGAGGTCAACGAAGGCGCGCGCTACTGCGTGGTCTCGCACCTGCTGTCCGTCAGCCTGAACCAGCGCCTGCGCGTCAAGGTGTTCTGCGCCGACGACGATTTTCCCGTCGTGGCCTCGGTTGCCGACCTCTGGAACTCGGCCAACTGGTACGAGCGCGAAGCCTTCGATCTGTTCGGTATCGTGTTCGACGGCCACAACGACCTGCGCCGCATCCTGACCGACTATGGCTTCATCGGCCACCCCTTCCGCAAGGACTTCCCGCTGTCCGGCCATGTCGAGATGCGCTACGACACCGAGCAGCGCCGGGTGGTCTACGAGCCCGTCTCGATCGAGCCGCGCGAGATCACGCCGCGCATCATCCGCGAAGACAAGTACGGAGGCCTGCACTAAGGCGCTCGTCGCCCCACGTGACCCACCATGGCTGAAATCAAGAACTACTCCCTGAACTTCGGACCGCAGCACCCGGCAGCGCACGGCGTGCTGCGCCTGGTGCTCGAGCTCGACGGCGAAGTCGTGCAGCGCGCCGACCCGCACATCGGCCTCTTGCACCGCGCCACCGAAAAGCTGGCAGAGCACAAGACCTACATCCAGTCGCTGCCCTACATGGACCGCCTGGACTACGTGTCCATGATGTGCAACGAGCACGCCTACTGCCTGGCCATCGAAAAGCTGCTGGGCCTGGAAGTGCCTGTGCGTGCGCAGTACATCCGCGTGATGTTCTCCGAGATCACGCGCCTGCTCAACCACCTGATGTGGCTCGGTTCGCACGGAAACGACTGCGGCAGCTCCACCATCCTGATCTACACCTTCCGCGAGCGCGAAGACCTGTTCGACATGTACGAAGCCGTCTCCGGCGCGCGCATGCACGCGGCCTACTTCCGTCCGGGCGGCGTCTACCGCGACCTGCCGGACAGCATGCCGCAGTACAAGGTCAGCAAGATCAAGAATGCCAAGGCCCTGGAGGCCATGAACCAGAACCGCCAGGGTTCGCTGCTTGACTTCATCGACGACTTCACCAAGCGCTTCCCGGGCTGCGTGGACGAGTACGAGACCCTGCTGACCGACAACCGCATCTGGAAGCAGCGCACCGTCGGCATCGGCGTGGTGCCGCCCGAGCGCGCGCTCAACCTGGGCATGACCGGCCCCATGATCCGCGGCTCCGGCATCGCCTGGGACCTGCGCAAGACCCAGCCCTACGATGTCTACGACCGCATGGACTTCGACATCCCGGTGGGCAAGACGGGCGACTGCTATGACCGCTACCTTGTGCGCGTGCAGGAGATGCGCGAGTCCAACCGCATCATCAAGCAGTGCGTGGACTGGCTGCGCGCCAACCCCGGTCCTGTCATTACCGACAACCACAAGGTGGCTGCGCCTGATCGTGAATCCATGAAGTCGAACATGGAGGAGCTGATCCACCATTTCAAGCTCTTCACCGAAGGTTTCCACGTGCCCGAAGGCGAGGCCTATGCCGCCGTCGAGCACCCCAAGGGCGAGTTCGGCATCTATTTGGTGAGCGACGGTGCCAACAAGCCCTACCGCCTGAAGATCCGTGCGCCGGGCTTCGCCCATTTGGCCACGCTCGATGAAATGGCGCGCGGCCACATGATCGCCGACGCCGTGGCCATCATCGGCACCATGGATATCGTGTTCGGGGAGATCGACCGATGAGCAGCAGCAATACCAAGATCACCGATGCCACGCTGGCGCGCTTTGCGCGCGAAGTGGCCAAGTACCCGCCCGAGCAGAAGCAGTCGGCCGTGATGGCCTGCCTGTCCATCGTGCAGCAGGAACAGGGCTGGGTCAGTGCCGAGAGCGAGGCCGTGATCGCCGACTACCTGGGCATGGCCCAGATCGCGGTGCACGAAGTCACCACGTTCTACAACATGTACAACCAGCAGCCGACGGGCAAGTACAAGCTCAACGTCTGCACCAACCTGCCGTGCCAGCTGCGCGACGGCCAGAAGGCGCTGCACCACCTCGAGAAGAAGCTCGGCGTGACCATGGGCGAGACCACGCCCGACGGCCTGTTCACGCTGCAGCAGTGCGAGTGCCTGGGCGCCTGTGCCGATGCGCCCGTGATGCTGGTCAACGACCGCACCATGTGCAGCTTCATGGACAACGACAAGCTCGACCAGCTGGTGGACGGCCTTAGGGCTGCGGAAGGACAAGCATGAGCACCGCCGCACAGAAGATCCTCTCGCAGTTCCAGGCCACGGGCGTCCAGACCTGCTTCCACGACCGCCACATCAACCCGCAGATCTACGCGGGCCTGGACGGCACGAACTGGGGCATCAAGGACTACGAAGCGCGCGGCGGCTACCAGGCCCTGCGCAAGATCCTGGCACAAGGAGAGGGCGCAGGCCTGACCCAGGACCAGGTGATCGCCACCGTCAAGGAATCGGGCCTGCGCGGCCGCGGCGGTGCGGGCTTCCCCACTGGCCTCAAGTGGAGCTTCATGCCCCGCTCGTTCCCCGGCCAGAAGTACCTCGTCTGCAATTCCGACGAAGGCGAGCCGGGCACCTGCAAGGACCGCGACATCCTGCAGTTCAACCCGCACATCGTCATCGAGGGCATGATCATCGCGGCCTACGCGATGGGCATCTCCGTGGGCTACAACTACATCCACGGCGAAATCTTCCAGACCTACGACCGCTTCGAGGAAGCGCTCGAAGAGGCGCGCGCCGCCGGCTACCTGGGCGACAAGATCCTGGGCAGCAGCTTCAGCTTCCAGCTGCACGCTGCGCACGGCTTCGGCGCCTACATCTGCGGCGAAGAAACCGCGCTGCTCGAATCGCTCGAAGGCAAGAAGGGCCAGCCGCGCTTCAAGCCGCCGTTCCCCGCCAGCTTCGGCCTGTACGGCAAGCCCACCACCATCAACAACACCGAGACCTTCGCGGCCGTGCCGTGGATCATCCGCAACGGCGGCCAGGCCTACCTGGAGTGCGGCAAGCCCAACAACGGCGGCACCAAGATCTTCTCGGTCTCGGGCGACGTGGAAAAGCCCGGCAACTACGAAGTGCCCATGGGCACGCCGTTCGCCAAGCTGCTCGAACTCGCCGGTGGCGTGCGCAAGGGCCGCCAGCTCAAGGCCGTGATCCCGGGCGGCTCGTCCTCCCCGGTGCTGCCCGCCTCCATCATCATGGAATGCACGCTGGACTACGACTCCATCGCCAAGGCCGGCTCCATGCTGGGCTCGGGTGCCGTGATCGTGATGGACGACTCCCGCAGCATGGTCGAGAGCCTGCTGCGCCTGTCCTATTTCTACTCGCACGAGTCCTGCGGCCAGTGCACGCCGTGCCGCGAAGGCACGGGCTGGATGTGGCGCGTGATCGACCGGATCCAGCATGGCCAGGGGCGCGATGGCGACCTGAACCTGCTCAATTCGGTGGCAGACAACATCCAGGGCCGCACCATCTGTGCGCTGGGTGACGCAGCGGCCATGCCGGTGCGCGCCATGATCAAGCACTTCCGTCCGGAATTCGAAGCGCTGATCCGCAAAGACACCCCTCAGGCTTCCGCCTCCGCCTGATCGCGAGAAACGCATATGGTTGAAATCGAACTCGACGGGCAGAAGGTAGAAGTCGCCGAAGGCTGCATGGTCATGCATGCAGCCGAAAAGGCCGGCACCTACATCCCCCACTTCTGCTACCACAAGAAGCTTTCCATCGCCGCCAACTGCCGCATGTGCCTGGTGGACGTGGAAAAAGCCCCCAAGCCCATGCCTGCCTGCGCCACGCCCGTGACGCAAGGCATGATCGTGCGCACCAAGAGCGACAAGGCCATCAAGGCCCAGCAGTCGGTCATGGAATTCCTGCTCATCAACCACCCGCTGGATTGCCCCATCTGCGACCAGGGCGGCGAGTGCCAGCTGCAGGACCTGGCCGTGGGCTACGGCGGTTCCTCCTCGCGCTACGAGGAAGAAAAGCGCGTGGTCTTCCACAAGGACGTGGGCCCGCTGATCTCCATGGAGGAGATGAGCCGCTGCATCCACTGCACCCGCTGCGTGCGCTTCGGCCAGGAAGTGGCCGGCGTGATGGAGCTCGGGATGATCCACCGCGGCGAGCACTCCGAGATCACCACCGTGGTCGGCGATACCGTGGACTCCGAGCTGTCGGGCAACATGATCGACATCTGCCCCGTGGGTGCGCTCACGAGCAAGCCGTTCCGCTACAGCGCCCGCACCTGGGAACTGTCGCGCCGCCGCTCCGTCAGCCCGCACGACTCCACCGGTGCCAACCTGATCGTCCAGGTCAAGAACCACAAGGTCATGCGCGTCGTTCCGTTCGAGAACGAAGCCGTCAACGAATGCTGGATCGCCGACCGCGACCGCTTCTCGTACGAATCGCTGAACAGCGACGAGCGCCTGACCCAGCCCATGCTCAAACAGGGCGGCGTCTGGAAGACCGTCGACTGGCAGACCGCGCTCGAGTACGTGGCCAATGGCCTCAAGAACATCAAGGCCGACCACGGTGCCAACAGCATCGGTGCCCTGGTCAGCCCGCACAGCACGCTGGAAGAGCTGTACCTGGCCTCCGCCCTGGTGCGCGGCCTGGGCAGCGACAGCATCGACTACCGCCTGCGCAACGCCGAATTCGCAGCGCCCGAAGGGATTCGCTGGCTCGGCACGTCCATCGCCTCCCTGTCCACGCTGCAACGCGTGCTGGTGGTGGGCTCCAACCTGCGCAAGGACCATCCGCTGTTCGCACTGCGCATCCGCGCCGCCGCCCGCCAGGGTTGCCAGGTCAGCGTGGTCGACTCGGCCCTGGCCGACTGGGCCATTCCCGTCAAGCACTCGCTGCTGCAGGGCGCCAGCCAATGGCTGCAGGCCCTGGGCAGCATCGCTGCCGCCGTGGCCCAGGAAAAGGGCGTGTCCGCACCCGCAGGTGCCGGTGAAGCCACCGAAGCCGCGCTGGCCATTGCCCGCTCGCTGCTGGGCGGTGAGCGCAAGGCCGTGCTGCTGGGCAACGCTGCCGCGCACCACAGCCAGGCCACGCAACTGCTGGCCCTGGCCAACTGGATCGGCGAGCAGACCGGCGCCACCGTCGGCTACCTGACGGAAGCCGCCAACACCGTGGGAGCCCAGTTCGCCGGCGCCCACCCCGTGGGCAGCGGCCTGAACGCGGGCCAGATGCTGGCCGGCGGCCTCAAGGCCGTGCTGCTGCTCAACACTGAGCCCGCCTTCGACGCCGCCAATGGCGCCCAGGCCGCTGCCGCCATCGGCCAGGCCCAGATGGTCGTGACCATGAGCCCGTTCAAGGCCAACATGGACATCAGCGACGTGCTGCTGCCCATCGCCCCGTTCACCGAAACCTCGGGCAGCTTCGTCAACGCCGAAGGGCGCCTGCAGAGCTTCCACGCCGTGGTGCGCCCGCTCGGCGACACGCGCCCCGCCTGGAAGGTGCTGCGCGTGCTGGCCAACGTGCTCGGTGTGCCCGGTTTCGACTTCGAAACCTCGCAGGACGTGCTGGCCCGTGCCACCAACGCCCCTGCGGGCAAGCTGGCCATGCTGCCGGCCGAGCAGCTGTCCAATGCCGTGGGCCAGGTGCCTGCTGCTGCAGGCGCGGCCAGCGTGGCCGAGCCCGCTGTCGCTTCGATTTACCAGCTCGATGGTCTGGTGCGCCGCGCCACCTCGCTGCAATTGACGGCCGATGCCCGCATGGCGGCCGGTGAAGGAGTGGCGGCATGATCGACGCGCTGTACAACGGCGGGCTGAACCTCCTGCCCTTCGCATGGTGGACGGGCGCGGCCTGGCCCGTGCTCTGGATCCTGCTCAAGATCGTCGTGATCGTCGCGCCCCTGATGGGCGCGGTGGCCTACCTCACGCTGTGGGAGCGCAAGCTCCTCGGTTTCATGCAGGTGCGCCACGGCCCCAACCGCGTGGGCCCCATGGGCCTGCTGCAGCCTCTGGCCGACGGCCTGAAGCTGATGACCAAGGAAATCATCCAGCCGGCGGCCGCCAGCAAGGGCCTGTTCGTACTGGGCCCGTTGATGGCCATCATGCCCGCGCTGGCCGCGTGGGTGGCGATTCCCTTCGGCCCCGATGTGGCCCTGGCCAACGTCAATGCGGGCCTGCTGCTGGTGATGGCGATTACCTCCATCGAAGTCTATGGCGTGATCATCGCCGGCTGGGCATCGAACTCCAAGTACGCCTTCCTGGGCGCGCTGCGCGCCTCGGCACAGATGGTGAGCTATGAGATCGCCATGGGCTTTTGCTTCCTGGTGGTCATCATGGTCTCGGGCAGCATGAACCTGACCGAGATCGTGATGTCGCAGGGCCGTGGCATGGCGGCCGACATGGGCCTGTCCTTCCTGTCCTGGAACTGGCTGCCGCTGCTGCCGATCTTCCTGGTCTACCTGATCTCCGGCGTGGCCGAGACCAACCGCCACCCCTTCGACGTGGTCGAAGGCGAAGCCGAAATCGTGGCCGGCCACATGGTCGAGTACTCGGGCATGGGCTTTGCCGTGTTCTTCCTGGCCGAATACGCCAGCATGTGGCTGGTGTCCATCCTGGCAGCGCTGATGTTCCTGGGCGGCTGGCTGTCGCCCATCGACAGCGTGCTGTTCAACTGGATCCCGGGCTGGATCTGGCTGGGCATCAAGACCTTCGTCGTGGTGTCCATGTTCATCTGGATCCGCGCCACCTTCCCCCGCTTCCGCTATGACCAGATCATGCGCCTGGGTTGGAAGATCTTCATTCCGGTCACCCTGGTGTGGCTGCTCATCGTCGGCGGGTGGTTGCTCTCGCCATGGAACATCTGGAAGTAAGCGGGGACACACATGACTGCTGCTGTTGCTGCCGCACCTTTTTCGTTCAAGGACTTCTTCAAGAGCTTCATGCTCGTGGAGCTGCTCAAGGGCATGGCCCTGACGGGCCGCTACGCGTTTCGCCGCAAGGTGACCGTGCAGTTCCCTGAAGAGAAGACGCCTTTGTCGCCGCGTTTCCGCGGCCTGCATGCCCTGCGCCGTTACGACAACGGCGAAGAGCGCTGCATTGCCTGCAAGCTGTGCGAGGCCGTGTGCCCCGCCATGGCGATCACCATCGAATCCGATGTGCGTGACGACGGCTCGCGCCGCACCACGCGCTACGACATCGACCTGACCAAGTGCATCTTCTGCGGCTTTTGCGAAGAGAGCTGCCCGGTGGACTCGATCGTCGAGACGCACATCTTCGAATACCACGGCGAAAAGCGTGGCGACCTGTACTTCACCAAGGACATGCTTCTGGCGGTCGGTGACCGGTACGAGGGTGAGATTGCCGCAGCCAAGGCTGCGGACGCCAAGTACCGCTGAGCAAGCGGTCGCGATCCCATCCATCCCGTCGCCAGACTTTCTATAAAGACCTGATTCATGGACGCCAAGACTGGTTTCTTCTACCTCTTCTCGGTCGTGCTGCTGTTTGCAGCCTTCCGGGTGATCACCGCACGCAACCCCGTGCATGCGGTGCTCTACCTCATCCTGGCTTTCTCGCAGGCGGCGGCCGTGTGGCTGCTGCTCAAGGCCGAGTTCCTGGCCATCGCCCTGGTGCTGGTGTACCTGGGCGCGGTGATGGTGCTGTTCCTGTTCGTGGTGATGATGCTGGACATCCACATCGACACCGTGCGCAAGGGCTTCTGGAAGCACTTCCCGCTTGCCGCCTTCGTGGGCGCGCTGATCGCCCTGGAAATGGCCGCCGTGCTGATGGGCGGTTTCCGCGGCATGGAAGAGCCCAAGGCCGCAGCGGTCGTGCTCGATGCGGCCGGCAAGGTCGTGCAGTACTCCAACACCAAGGAGCTGGGCAAGCTGCTGTACACCCAGTACCTGTACCCTGTAGAGATCGCCGCCGTCATCCTCCTGGTGGCCATGATCGCCGCCATTGCCCTGACCCTGCGCCAGCGCAAGGACAGCAAGGCCATCAGCCCGTCCGAGCAGATCCGCGTGCGCGCTGCCGATCGCCTGGAAGTGGTGAAGGTCGCCGCCACGCAAAAGGCCGTGCCTGAAGCGCCTGCCGAGCCCGCCGCCGAGGAGAAGAAGCCATGACGTTGACCCTGGGACATTTTCTTTCGCTGGGCGCGATGCTGTTCGCGCTCGCGGTGATCGGCATCTTCCTGAACCGCAAGAACCTGATCGTGCTGCTCATGGCCATCGAGCTGATGCTGCTGGCCGTGAACATGAACTTCGTGGCGTTCTCGCACTACCTGGGTGACATGCACGGACAGGTGTTCGTGTTCTTCATCCTGACGGTGGCCGCGGCCGAGTCGGCCATCGGCCTGGCCATTCTGGTGCTGCTGTTCCGCAACAAGTCCAGCATCAACGCGGAAGACCTCAACACCCTCAAGGGTTGATGAGCCACCCGAATTCCCAAGGTTCTCAAGAATGAGTCAAACCCTCTCTGCTTCAACGCTCCTGGCCGTGCCGCTGGCACCGCTGGCGGGCGCACTGCTGGCCGGCATCTTCGGCACGACCTTCGGCGGCAACTGGATCGGCCGCCGGCTGAGCCACACCTTGACCATCCTGGGCGTGCTGGTGGCGTTCATCCTGTCGGCCATGACGCTCAAGAGCGTGGCGGTCGACGGCGCGCGCTTCAACGAGACGCTCTACACCTGGATGGTGGTGGGCGGCCTGAAGATGGAAGTGGGCTTCCTGATCGACAGCCTCACCGCCATGATGATGGTGGTGGTGACCTTCGTGTCGCTGATGGTGCACATCTACACCATCGGCTACATGGAAGAGGACGAGGGCTACAACCGCTTTTTCGCCTACATCTCGCTGTTCACGTTCTCCATGCTCATGCTGGTCATGAGCAACAACCTGCTGCAGCTGTTCTTCGGCTGGGAAGCCGTGGGCCTGGTGTCCTACCTGCTGATCGGCTTCTGGTTCAACAAGCCCACGGCCATCTTCGCCAACATGAAGGCCTTCCTGGTCAACCGCGTGGGCGACTTCGGCTTCATCCTGGGCATCGGCCTGATCGCCGCCTACACCGGCACGCTCAACTACAGCGAGATCTTCGCCAAGTCGGGCGAGCTCGGCGGCCTGCCGTTCCCCGGCACCGACTGGATGCTGATCACCGTCATCTGCATCTGCCTGTTCATCGGCGCCATGGGCAAGTCCGCCCAGTTCCCGCTGCACGTCTGGCTGCCCGACTCGATGGAAGGCCCGACCCCCATCTCGGCACTGATCCACGCGGCCACCATGGTGACCGCCGGCATCTTCATGGTCTCGCGCATGTCGCCGCTGTTCGAGCTGTCGGACACCGCGCTCAACTTCATCCTGATCATCGGCTCCATCACGGCGCTGTTCATGGGTTTCCTGGGCATCATCCAGAACGACATCAAGCGCGTGGTGGCCTACTCCACGCTGTCCCAGCTCGGCTACATGACCGTGGCGCTGGGTGCCTCGGCCTACTCGGTGGCCGTGTTCCACCTGATGACGCACGCCTTCTTCAAGGCGCTGCTGTTCCTCGGTGCCGGCTCGGTCATCATGGGCATGCACCACAACCAGGACATCCGCTTTATGGGCGGCGTGCGCAAGTACATGCCCATCACCTGGATCACCTCGCTGCTCGGTTCGCTGGCGCTGATCGGCACGCCGCTGTTCTCGGGCTTCTACTCCAAGGACAGCATCATCGAGGCGGTGCACTTCAGCCACCTGCCGGCTGCGCACTTCGCCCACTTCGCGGTGCTGGCCGGTGTGTTCGTCACCGCGTTCTACTCGTTCCGCATGTACTTCCTGGTCTTCCACGGCAAGGAACGCTACGACCAGAACCCCGACGCACACCACGATGCGCACCACGACGACCATGGCCACGGCCATGACGACCACCACCACGATCCGCACGAGTCCCCCTGGGTGGTGACAGTGCCGCTGGTGCTGCTGGCGATTCCTTCGGTGGTGGTGGGCTTCCTGTTCATCCAGCCCATGCTGTTCGGCGACTTCTTCAAGGACGTGATCTTTGTCGACGCGGCCAAGCACCCCGCCATGGCCAAGCTGGCCGAGATCTTCCACGGCCCCGTGGCCATGGCCGTGCACGGCCTGCAGACCGCGCCGTTCTGGCTGGCCGCGGCCGGCGTGGCCCTGTCCTACTACATGTACATGGTGAACCCGGCCCTGCCCGCCGCCATCAAGCGCATGTGCATGCCGATCTACACCCTGTTCGAGAACAAGTACTACCTCGACTGGATCAACGAGAACATCCTGGCGCGCGGTGCGCGTGCCCTGGGTACCGGCCTGTGGAAGGGTGGCGACCAGGCCATCATCGACGGTGCGCTGGTCAATGGCTCCTGGAAAGTGGTGCGCGGTATCTCCGGCGTGGTGCGCTGGGTGCAGACGGGCTTCATCTTCCACTACGCCCTGGTGATGATCCTGGGTGTGTTTGCCCTGATGACGTGGTTCGTCTGGGGTGACTTCTTCATGCAGCTCATCCGGAAATAAGGAAAACAACAAAATGGGTCTGTTGAGTCTTGCTATCTGGGTGCCGATCGCCTTCGGCGCGGTGCTGCTCGCGCTCGGCCGCGATGAGCATGCGCCGGCCGTGCGCTGGCTGGCGCTGCTGGGGTCGGTGATCGGCTTCATCGTCACCATTCCGCTCTACCAGGGCTTCAAGCTCGGAACTGCTGCCATGCAGTTCGTCGAGAAGTTCGAGTGGATCGAGCGCTTCAACGTGCACTACCACCTGGGCGTGGACGGCATCTCCTTCTGGTTCGTGCCGCTCACGGCCTTCATCACCGTGATCGTGGTGATCGCCTCGTGGGAAGCCATCACCGAGCGCGTGAATCAGTACATGGGCGCGTTCCTGATCCTGTCGGGCCTGATGATCGGCGTGTTCAGCGCGCTCGACGGCATCCTGTTCTACGTGTTCTTCGAAGCCACGCTGATCCCGATGTACCTGATCATCGGCATCTGGGGTGGCCCCAACAAGATCTACGCGGCGTTCAAGTTCTTCCTGTACACGCTGCTCGGCTCGCTCTTGATGCTGATCGCGCTGATCTTCCTGTACAACCAGTCCGGCGGCAGTTTCGACATCGCCACCTGGCACAAGCTGCCCCTGAGCTCCACGGCCCAGACGATGCTGTTCTTCGCCTTCTTCGCCGCCTTCGCAGTGAAGGTGCCGATGTTCCCGTTCCACACCTGGCTGCCCGACGTGCACGTGGAAGCGCCCACCGGCGGCTCCGCCGTGCTGGCGGCCATCATGCTCAAGCTGGGTGCCTACGGTTTCCTGCGCTTTTCCATGCCCATCGCCCCCGACGCCTCGCGCGAATGGGCCTGGCTGATGATCGCACTGTCGCTGATCGCGGTGATCTACGTGGGCCTGGTGGCCATGGTGCAGAAGGACATGAAGAAGCTGGTGGCCTACTCGTCCGTGGCGCACATGGGCTTCGTCACCCTGGGCTTCTTCATCTTCAACGACCTGGGCGTCTCCGGCGGCCTGGTGCAGATGATTGCCCACGGCTTCGTGTCGGGCGCGATGTTCCTGTCCATCGGCGTTCTGTACGACCGCGTGCACTCCCGCGATATCGCCGCCTACGGCGGCGTGGTCAACACCATGCCCAACTTCACGGCCTTCGCTCTGCTGTTCGCCATGGCCAATTGCGGCTTGCCGGGCACCGCCGGTTTCGTGGGCGAGTGGATGGTGATCCTGGGCGCGACCAAGGCCAACTTCTGGATCGGCCTGGCCTCGGCCACGGCCCTGATCTTCGGCGCCGCCTATACCCTGTGGATGTTCAAGCGCGTGTACCTGGGCCCGGTGGCCAACGACCACGTCAAGGAACTCACCGACATCAACAGCCGCGAGTTCCTCGTCATGTCGCTGCTGGCGATTGCCGTGCTGGCCATGGGCCTGTACCCACGCCCCTTCACGGACGTGATGGACACCTCGGTCGCGGAACTGCTCAAGCATGTCGCACTGACAAAGCTGAACTGACCAGACTGAACTGAGAGATTCGAGATGATTGACAACATCAGCTGGCTTGCGATTTACCCCGAGATCGTCCTTCTGGTCATGGGCTGCGTGATCGCGCTCGTGGACCTGGGCGTCAAGAGCCCCCGCCGCACGGCCACCTACGTGCTGACCATGCTCACGCTGGCCCTGGTGGCCGCCCTGCAGGCCATGTATGCCAGCACCGGCAGCACCTTCTACGGCTTCGGCAACATGGTGGTCAGCGACTCCATGGGCAACTGGCTCAAGTGCTTCGCCACCGTGGCCGTGATGGTCACCCTGGTCTATGGCCGTCCCTATGCGGCCGACCGCGACATGATGCGCGGCGGCGAGATCTTCACGCTGTCGATGTTCGCGCTCCTGGGCATGTTCATCATGATCTCGGGCAACAACTTCCTCATGCTCTACCTGGGCCTGGAACTGCTGACCCTGTCGAGCTATGCCCTGGTGGCCCTGCGCCGCGACAACGCCACTGCGACCGAAGCGGCGATGAAGTACTTCGTGCTCGGCGCCATGGCCAGCGGTTTCCTGCTGTACGGACTGTCCATGGTCTACGGCGCTACGGGTTCGCTCGACATCGGCCAGGTGTTCAAGGCCGTCAATTCCGGCCAGATCCGCCACCAGGTGCTGGTGTTCGGCCTGGTGTTCGTGGTGGCCGGCCTGGCCTTCAAGCTCGGCGTCGTGCCCTTCCACATGTGGATTCCCGACGTCTACCAGGGTGCCCCCACGGCCATCACGCTGATGATCGGCGGCGCGCCCAAACTGGCCGCCTTCGCCATCACCATCCGCCTGCTGGTGGACGGCCTGCTGCCCCTGGCCATCGACTGGCAGCAGATGCTCGGGGTGCTGGCCATCGGTTCGCTGCTGGTGGGTAACCTCGCGGCCATCGCACAGACCAACCTCAAGCGCATGCTGGCCTACTCCACCATCTCGCAGATGGGCTTCGTGCTGCTCGGACTGATGTCCGGCGTGGTCAACGGCAATGTGGAAGCCGCTGCGGTCGAGAACGCCTACAGCGCCTCGATGTTCTACGTGGTGAGCTATGTGCTGACCACCCTGGCCGCCTTCGGCGTGATTTTGCTGCTGGCGCGCGAAGGCTTCGAGAGCGAAGAGATCGCCGACTTCGCCGGCCTGAACCAGCGCAGCCCGCTGTACGCCGCCGTGATGGCCGTGTGCCTGTTCTCCATGGCCGGCATTCCGCCCATGGTCGGCTTCTACGCCAAGCTGTCGGTGCTGCAGGCACTGGTGGCCTCGGGCCAGGCGGCCTACATCGCCATGGCGGTATTCGCGGTCATCATGTCGCTGATCGGCGCCTTCTACTACCTGCGCGTCGTCAAGGTCATGTACTTCGATGCGCCGCTCACGGCCACCAGCGTCTCGGCACCTGTGGACGTGCGCGTGGTGCTCACCATCAACGGCGCCCTGGTGCTGGTGCTGGGCCTGCTGCCCGGCGGCCTGATGGCCCTGTGCGCCGAAGCCGTCGTGCGCGCCCTGGCGACCTGAGCACTGCCCCAGGACTGCTCCCGTGTCCCTGACCGGCTCCGTCTGGCTGGTGATCGTGGCGGCGCTGATCGCCGCCAACCTGCCCTTTGCCAACCAGCGCTGGCTTGTGGTGGGGCCGGTGGCTCAGCCCAAGAAGGGCCTGCCGGTTCGTATCGCTGAACTCGTATTGGCCTACTTCCTCGTCGGCGGCCTGGCCTTGCTGCTGGAGCGCCGCGCCGGGCAGATCGCTCCGCAGGGCTGGGAGTTCTATGCCATCACCGGCACGCTGTTCCTGACCCTGGCCTTTCCCGGATTCGTCTACCGCTACCTGCTGCGCCGCCACGGCTGAAGGCCGGCAGCCCTTTCTCCCTTCCTCACTGCGACCCCTCCGACCATGAAAGTGCTCGACCTGCACTGCCACGCGGGCCATGTCTTCGAGGGCTGGTTCGCCTCGGAGGACGACTTCCAGGGCCAGAACCAGCGTGGTCTGGTGCAATGCCCTTTCTGCGGCGACTCCGGCATTTCCAAGCGCCTGAGCGCTCCCCGCCTGAACCTGGGCGCCAAACCGCCGGCTCCACAGGCCTCGGCCCAGCCGGCGAAGGCAGGCAGCACCCCCGGCAGCCAGGATTCCGTGGCCTTGCCGCCGGCCCTGCAGGCCGCCTGGCTGGAGCTGGCGCGCAAGATCGCCGCCAACACCGAAGACGTGGGGGAGCGTTTTGCCGACGAGGCCCGGCGCATGCACCACGGCGAGACCGAGGAGCGTGCCATCCGCGGCCAGGCCACGCCCGATGAGGCCGCCCAACTGCTCGACGAGGGCATTGCCGTGCTGCCGCTGCCCTTGCCGGTCACCGCCAAGGAAACGCTGCACTGAAGACCGCCTTGCCCGCTCAGGCCAGGGCCGCTGTGTGAAAAGGCGCGGGGCGGATCCGAATCAGCGCTCAGGACATGTGGGATGACAGGCCCGTGACCAGGGCATCGAACGCCACCCTGCAGCGCGGGCTGTCGCGCAGGTCCTCGTGCATCGTGACCCAGGTGTGCAGCGGCAGCGTGAAATGTCCGGGCAGCACCCGCACCAGGTCTGGATCGCGCCGAGCCAGGGCCACCTGGCACACCCCGATGCCGCAACCTGCCCTGAGCAGCGCCAGCTGACCCAGGTCGCTGTCGGTGCGCAGCGTGAAGTTGCGCCGCGTCCAGCCCGACAGCGCGGGCACTGCCTTGGCGGCCGCACGCAGAAAGGGCGTTTCTTCGTCGAACCCGATCAGCGCATGGCCCGCCAGGTCGCCGGGCTGTGACGGAGTGCCGTGCCGGTCCAGATAGCGTTGGTGGGCATGCAGGCCCAGCTCCACGGTGCCCACGCGGCGGGCCACCAGCACGTCCTGCTTCGGGCTGGTCATGCGCACCGCGATGTCGGCCTCGCGGTGCAGCAGGTCCTGCACCCGGTTGGTCAGCACCAGCTCGATCCTGAGCTGCGGGTAGGCGTCGCGCAGCCCTGCCACGATGGGCGGCAGCACTTCGACGCCGATGACTTCGCTGGCCGATACCCGCACCGTGCCCTTCACGCCCTCGCCTTGGCTCTCGGCGGCGCGCTGCAGCGCCGCGGCGGTGCTGCGCATCGCCTCGGCATGGCCGCGCAGGGCCAGCGCCGCCTCGGTCGGCAGCAGGCCCGTCTGCGTGCGTGTGAAGAGGGCAAACCCCAGTGATTTCTCCAGCGACTGGACATGCCTGCCCACGGTGGGTTGGGTGATACCCAAAGCCCGCGCCGCGCCAGAGAGCGAACCCTCCACCAGCACCCCCAGAAAGCTGCGGTACAGCTCCCACCTGATTTCCTTGTCCATGCATAAATGTATAGCTGGTGAGCTATGTTGGGTAATTTCTTTTGTTCTACCCCGCGCCCAGAATTCCCCCATCGCAACACGGTTCACTGGAGAGAAGTCATGGAAAACGCAAATCAGAACATCGCCCTGGTGCTCGGTGCCACGGGGGGCATCGGCGGCGAGGTGGCACGCCAGCTGCGCGATGCCGGCTGGCAGGTGCGCGCGCTGAAGCGTGGCCTGGCACAAGAGCGGGAACTGCGCGACGGCCTGGTCTGGCTGCGCGGCGATGCGATGAACCCGGCCGATGTGCTGAACGCCGCGCAGGGCTGCTCCGTCATCGTGCATGCCGTCAATCCGCCGGGCTACCTGCGCTGGGCCGAGCTGGTGCTGCCCATGCTGGACAACACGGTGGCCGCCGCGATCGCGCAGCGCGCCACCATCGTGCTGCCCGGCACGGTCTACAACTACGGGCCCGACGCGTTCCCGCTGCTGGCAGAGACCTCGCCGCAGCAGCCAGCCACCCGCAAAGGCGCCATCCGCGTGGAGCTGGAGCGCCGCCTGGAGACTGCGAGCCGGCAGGGCTCGCGGGTGATCGTCGTGCGCGCCGGCGACTTCTTCGGCCCCCAGGTCGGCAACAGCTGGTTTGCGCAAGGCCTGGTCAAGCCGGGCCGGCCCGTAAGCGCCGTCAGCCTGCCGGGCGACCGGGGCGTGGGCCACCAGTGGTCCTACCTGCCCGACGTGGCCCGCACCATGGTCGCGCTGCTGGACCGCCGTGCTGCGCTGCCGCCCTTTGCCGTCTTTCACATGGCCGGGCACTGGGACGCGGACGGCGCGCAAATGGCCGCGGCGATCCGCCGCGTGGTGCAGCGCCGCAGCGGTAAACAGCCGAAGGTGCGCGCATTCCCCTGGTGGCTGGTGCGGCTGGCCGCGCCGTTCGTGCCGACCCTGCGCGAGTTGCTGGAGATGCGCTACCTGTGGCGCCAGCCGGTGGCCATGGACAACACGCGCCTGAAGGCCGTGCTGGGCCAGGAGCCGCACACACCACTGGACGAGGCGGTGCAGGCGACGCTCGAGGGACTCGCGTGCCTGCCAGGACCCACCGCCCAGGTGCTCCCGCCGGCTGGCACGTCACGGGCCTGAGGAGTGCGCCATGGCCAACCATCTTCATCCCGCACGCAGCGCCGGCACGCCGGCCATGGCCTGGAGCGCAAGGCCGGCGCTGGGCCTCGTCCTGGCCCACGGACACCCGGGTACCCCGTCCGCCGCTCGGCAGGGCACCTGAGGCCCCGCCGAGCGGCTTACGCCGTGAACTGCAGCGCCGCCAGCCGCGCATAGATGCCATCGGCCGCCAGCAGATCGGCATGGGTGCCCTGTTCCACGATGCGGCCATGTTCCAGCACCACGATGCGGTCGGCGTTCTGCACCGTGGCCAGGCGGTGGGCGATCACGAGCGTCGTGCGCTGGCCTGTATGGCGCTGCATGGCCGTGTCCAGGGCCGCCTGCACCATGCGCTCGCTCTCCGCGTCGAGTGCACTGGTGGCCTCGTCGAGCAGCAGCAACGGCGGGTTCTTGAGCATGGCGCGTGCGATGGCGATGCGCTGGCGCTGGCCGCCGGACAGGCGCACGCCGCGTTCCCCGAGGAAGGTGGCATAGCCCTCGGGCAAGGCCATCAGGAAGTCGTGCGCAAAGGCCGAGCGCGCGGCGGCCATGACCTCTTCGTCGCTGGCATCCGGGCGCCCGTAGCGGATGTTCTCCATGGCCGAGGAGGAGAAGATCACGGCGTCCTGCGGCACCACACCCACATGCGAGCGCAGTTCGGTCAGCGACAGGGCGCGGATGTCCGTGCCGTTCAGTCGGATCGATCCCTGCGGGCCGCCGGTACCCGCTGCGACCGCCTCCACGTCATAAAAGCGCTGCAGCAGCTGGAACACGGTGGTCTTGCCGGCGCCGCTGGCGCCCACCAGGGCCACGGTTTCACCGGCGGCCAGGCGCAGATCGAAATCCTGCAGCGCCGGCTGCTCGGGCCGTGACGGGTAGCGGAAGTTCACCTGGTCGAACTCCACGGCCAGGCCCTGGCCCGTGGATGGCAGGACCACAGGCGACGCAGGCTCGGTCACCGGCGAGCGGCTGCCCAGCAGCTCCATCAGTCGCTCGGTGGCACCGGCCGCGCGCAGCAGGTCGCCGTACACCTCGCCGAGCACGGCCACGGAGCCGGCCAGCAGAATCACGTAGACCACGGTCTGCCCCAGGTGTCCGGCTGTCATCTGGCCGGCCAGCACGGCCTGCGTGCCCTGGTACAGGCCCCACAGCAGCAGGGCCGCATTGGCGATGATGATGAAGGCCACCAGCACCGCGCGCGACAGGGTGCGCCGCACGGCCACGTGGAAGGCGTTCTCGGTGGCCTGGTTGAAGCGCTGGGCCTCGCGCCGCTCTGCGGTGTAGCTCTGCACCACGGGAATGGCGTTGAGCACCTCGGCCGCGATGGCGCTCGAGTCGGCCACGCGGTCCTGGCTGTCGCGCGAGAGGCGCCGCACGCGCCGCCCGATCCACATGGTGGGCACCACCACCAGCACGATGGCCAGCAGCACCCAGGACATCACGTAGGGATTGGTCCACACCAGCATGGCCAGCGCGCCGATGCCCATGACCGCATTGCGCAGCCCCATCGACAGCGACGAGCCCACCACCGTCTGCACCAGGGTCGTGTCCGCCGTCAGGCGCGAGAGCACCTCCCCGGTCTGCGTGGTCTCGAAGAACTGCGGGCTCTGCTGCAGCACATGGCCGTAGACCGCATTGCGCAGGTCGGCGGTCACGCGCTCACCCAGCCAGCTCACCATGTAGAAGCGCCCGGCCGAGAACACGCCGAGCGCAATGGCCACGGCGAACAGGGCCTCGAAGTGGTTGCGCAGCGCCATGGCCTGCTCGCCCCGGTCGGCGCTGACCAGGCCGCCATCGACCAGGGTGCGCAGCGCGATGGGAAAGGCCAGCGTGGCCAGCGCCGCCAGCAGCAGGAACACGCCGGACAGGGCAATGCGCCCGCTGTACGGGCGCAGAAACGGAAGCAGGCCGGTCAGGGAGCGCGGTGCCCCGCGCGCAGGGGAGGAGGGAGTGGATGCCATGCGCGCAGTGTAGGGCGGCGGCGCGCCGCATGCGGAGGCCGGCGGGCGGCTGCCCACCAGTCAGTAAAAAGTCAGCCTGTGGTTCCCGCGGGGCCGGTCGCCAAACTGGTGGCGCACCCAGTTGCTGCGCCCTGTTTCAGAGGGGGCATCCGGGTATACGAGCATGCCCTTGGAGCCGCGCTCGCGGCCCCGCGCTGTCACCTAGGCGTTTATACATAGGCATTAGTCCCAGTATCTGCCCGGGGGCGCCCCCGCATACGATGCGTTGCAACAACAAATAAGCATGCATGGAGACCTTGCAGCAAGGCTCTCCCACACCGCACACCACGGAGCAGCCAAGGCGCAATGAGCGACGTCATCCTCGAAACCACCAGCCTGACCAAAGAGTTCAAGGGCTTCACCGCAGTCAGCGATGTGAACCTGGCCGTGCGCCGGGGTTCCATCCATGCGCTGATCGGTCCCAATGGCGCAGGCAAGACCACCTGCTTCAACCTGCTGACCAAGTTCCTGACACCGACCTCGGGCAGCATCCGCTTCAACGGCCATGACATCACGCGCGAGCAGCCCGCGCAGATCGCGCGCCGCGGTGTCATCCGCTCGTTCCAGATCTCGGCCGTGTTCCCGCACCTCACGCTGATGGAGAACGTGCGCCTGGGCCTGCAGCGCAAGCTCGGCACCTCGTTCCACTTCTGGCGCAGTGAGCGCAGCCTGCACCAGCTCGACGATCGGGCCATGCAACTGCTCACCGAAGTGGGCCTGGCCGACATCGCCGACGAAGTCACCGTCAACCTGCCCTACGGCCGCAAGCGCGCGCTGGAGATCGCCACCACGCTGGCCATGGAGCCCGAGCTCATGCTGCTCGACGAGCCCACCCAGGGCATGGGCCATGAGGACGTGGACCGCGTCACCCAGCTCATCAAGAAGGTCTCTGCGGGCCGCACCATCCTGATGGTGGAGCACAACATGAAGGTGGTCTCCACCATCGCCGACTGCATCACCGTGCTGCAGCGCGGCGCCGTGCTGGCCGAAGGGCCGTATGCCGAGGTCTCGAACAACCCGCAAGTGATGGAAGCCTACATGGGCACCACCGACGGCCAACTCCAGGGAGCGCATTGAATGAAGCTCCCCCTGAGTCGCTTCGCGCCTTCCCCCTCTCTCGACTCGCTGCGCGAGTCGGGAGGGGGACGCCCCCAGCACGGCGGGGCGGCCCTTGCGCGGGGGCACTGGCCTTGTGCGTGCCGGTTTCGTAGGCAGCAGGTGGCGCGTAGCGCAATGGATAACTGAGATGGCAAATCCCCCAATCAACAACGGCGTGCCTGCGCTGGAAATCAAGGGCCTCGAAGCCTGGTACGGCGAATCCCATGTGCTGCACGGCGTGGACATCGTGGTCCAACCTGGCGAGGTCGTGACCCTGCTGGGCCGCAACGGCGCAGGCCGCACCACCACCATGCGCGCCATCATGGGCCTGACCGGGGCGCGCAAGGGCTCGGTCAAGATCAACGGCGTGGAAACCGTGGCCATGGCCACGCACCGCATCGCCCACCTGGGCGTGGGCTACTGCCCCGAAGAGCGTGGCATCTTCGCAAGCCTCTCGTGCGAAGAGAACCTGCTGCTGCCCCCCGCACTCAAGACCGGCACGCCCGGCATGTCGGTGCAGGAGATCTACGCCATGTTCCCCAACCTGGCCGAGCGCAAGAACAGCCAGGGCACGCGCCTGTCCGGCGGCGAGCAGCAGATGCTGGCCGTGGCCCGCATCCTGCGCACCGGGGCCAAGCTGCTGCTGCTCGACGAGATCTCCGAAGGCTTGGCACCCGTGATCGTGCAGGCCCTGGCGCGCATGATCACCATGCTGCGCGAGAAGGGCTACACGGTGGTCATGGTGGAGCAGAACTTCCGCTTTGCCGCGCCGCTGGCCGACCGTTTCTACGTCATGGAGCACGGCCGCATCGTCGAGAAGTTCGGCGCCGCCGAGCTCGAAGCCAAGATGCCGGTGCTCACCGAGCTGCTGGGCGTCTGATCCCATCCCCTCAACCGATTCTTCACCACCACCACACCTACAGGAGACAAACCATGAAGAACCAACTCAAAGCGCTGGCCCTGATGCTGGGCGCCGCCGGTCTTGCGACCTCGGCTGCGCACGCGCAGGACAAGGTCAAGATCGGTTTCATCACCGACATGTCCAGCCTGTACGCCGACGTGGAAGGCAAGAACGGTGCGCTGGCCATCCAGATGGCCATCGACGACTTCGGCGGCAAGGTGCTGGGCATGCCCATCGAGCTGCTGAGCGCCGACCACCAGAACAAGGCCGACATCGCCGCCTCCAAGGCGCGCGAGTGGATCGACACCCAGGGCCTGACCATGGTCTTCGGCGGCACCAATTCTGGCACGGCCCTGGCCACGGCCAAGGTCGCGCAGGAGAAGAAGCGCGTCTACATCAACAACGGCGCGGCCAGCTCGGCGCTGACCAACGAACAGTGCTCGCCCTACACCGTGCACTATGCCTATGACACCGTGGCGCTGGCCAAGGGCACGGGCTCGGCCATCGTCGACACGGGCGGCAAGAGCTGGTACTTCCTGACCGCCGACTATGCCTTCGGCCATGCGCTCGAAGCCGACACCACCACCGTGGTCAAGGCCAAGGGCGGCAACGTGGTGGGTGCCGTGCGCCATCCGCTCAATGCCTCGGACTTCTCGTCCTTCCTGCTGCAGGCACAGAACTCCAAGGCCCAGATCCTGGGCCTGGCCAACGCCGGCGGCGACACCATCAACTCCATCAAGGCCGCCAAGGAATTCGGCATCGGCAAGAGCATGAAGCTCGCCGGCCTGCTGATCTTCATCAGCGACGTGCACAGCCTGGGCCTGCGCAACACCGAAGGCCTGCAGTTCACCACCAGCTGGTACTGGGACCTGAACGAAGAGACGCGCAAGTTCTCGGCCCGCTTCTTCGAGAAGACCAAGCGCATGCCCACCGAGATCCAGGCCGCCGACTACTCGGCCACCATGAACTACCTCAAGGCCGTGGACGCTGCCAAGAGCGTCGATGCCGACAAGGTCATGACCGCTTGGCGCGGCATGAAGATGAACGACTTCTTCGGCTCGGGCCAACTGCGTGCCGATGGCCGCTACGTGCACGACATGTACCTCATGGAGGTGAAGAAGCCTTCGGAATCGACCAAGCCCTGGGACTACTACAAGCTCGTCAAGAAGCTGCCCGGCGACACGGTGTTCACCACCAAGGCCGAGAGCAAGTGCCCGCTCTGGAAATAAGCCCTCGTCCACGGACCTGAACGACCTCCTTCGCACCTGCTGCCGCCTTCGCCCATGGAAATCTTTGGTGTCTCATTGCCAGGCCTGTTGAGCCAGCTCCTTCTGGGGCTGGTCAACGGATCCTTCTATGCAATCCTCAGCCTGGGGCTGGCCGTGATCTTCGGCCTGCTCAACGTCATCAACTTTGCGCATGGAGCGCTGTTCATGACGGGGGCACTGATCACCTGGATGGCCATGAACTACTTGGGGCTGAACTACTGGTGGATGCTGGTGCTGGCGCCGCTGGTGGTGGGGGTGTTCGGGGTGGTGATCGAGCGCCTGCTGCTGCGCTGGATCTACAAGCTCGACCATCTGTACGGGCTGCTGCTCACGCTGGGCCTCACGCTGCTGATCGAGGGGGTGTTCCGCTCCATCTACGGCGTCTCGGGCCTGGGCTACGACACGCCCGAGCTGCTCGAGGGCGCGACCAACCTCGGCTTCATGATCCTGCCCAACTACCGCGCCTGGGTGGTGGTGGCCTCGGTGGTGGTGTGCCTGGCCACCTGGTACGTGATCGAGAAGACCAAGCTCGGTGCCTACCTGCGCGCCGGCACCGAGAACCCCCGCCTGGTCGAGGCCTTCGGCATCAATGTGCCGGTGATGGTGACGCTGACCTATGCCTTCGGCGCCGCCCTTGCGGCCTTTGCCGGTGTGCTCGCCGCGCCGGTCTACCAGGTCACGCCGCTCATGGGGCAGAACCTCATCATCGTGGTCTTCGCCGTGGTGGTGATCGGGGGCATGGGCTCCATCATGGGCTCCATCCTCACGGGCCTGGGCCTGGGCGTCATCGAAGGCTTCACCAAGGTGTTCTATCCCGAGGCATCGTCCACCGTGGTGTTCGTCATCATGGTCATCGTGTTGCTCATCCGCCCCGCCGGCCTGTTCGGCAAAGAGAAATAAGCCCGGGGCCTGTCCGCATGAACTTCAAGAACAACATCGCCCCCATCGGCTACGGCCTGTTGCTGCTGGGCCTGATCGCTGCACCCTTCCTGGGGGCCTATCCCGTCTTCGTGATGAAGCTGATGTGCTTTGCACTGTTCGCTTCCGCATTCAACCTGCTGCTCGGTTTCACCGGCCTGCTGTCCTTCGGCCACGCCGCCTTCCTGGGGGGCGCCGCCTACGTGACCGGCCACGCCATCAAGGTCTGGGGCCTGACGCCCGAAGTCGGCCTGCTGCTGGGCACGGCCGGCGGCGCGCTGCTGGGCCTGCTCTTCGGCTGGCTGGCGATTCGCCGCCAGGGCATCTATTTCTCCATGATCACGCTGGCCCTGGCCCAGATGCTGTTCTTCGCCTGCCTGCAGGCGCCGTTCACCGGCGGCGAGGACGGACTGCAGGGCGTGCCGCGCGGCAAGCTCTTCGGCATCATCAGCCTGCAGAACGACCTGGTCATGTACTACGTGGCGCTGGTGATCGTGG
The DNA here is from genome assembly GCF_059423865.1 of Acidovorax sp. GW458-11-26-14-TSB4. Classification (NCBI taxonomy): domain Bacteria; kingdom Pseudomonadati; phylum Pseudomonadota; class Betaproteobacteria; order Burkholderiales; family Comamonadaceae; genus Acidovorax; species Acidovorax sp. GW458-11-26-14-TSB4. The sequence continues at coordinate 708 of NZ_JBWKYR010000010.1, read as the reverse complement.
TGCTGGCCTTTTTGCTCATCGTGCGCACCATCCATTCCCCCTTCGGCCAGGTGCTCAAGGGCATCAAGGAGAACGAGCCGCGCGCCATCTCGCTGGGCTACGACACGCACCGCTTCAAGCTGCTGGCCTTCGTGCTCTCGGCCGCCCTGGCCGGGCTGGCGGGTTCGCTCAAGACCGTGGTGCTGGGTTTTGCCACGCTGTCCGATGTGCACTGGACGGCGTCAGGGCAGGTGATCCTGATGACGCTGGTGGGCGGGTTGGGGACTTTGTCCGGTCCGCTGATCGGGTCGGCGGTGGTGGTGATGCTGGAGAACAAGATCGGTGAGTTCGGCAACCTGCTGGCTGCGCTCACCAGTGTCGAATGGTTCAAGACGCTGGGTGAGTCGGTCACCATGGTCACTGGCTTGATCTTCGTGATCTGTGTGCTGGCCTTCCGCCGCGGGATCATGGGGGAGATCATTGCCTGGCTGGCCAGTCGTCGGGCAGCCGGTTCGCGGCACTGAGGTTTTTTATTGGCCGTATGCCTTTGTTAAGGGCGGGAGCCGGGATGTGCGCCCGGCGGCGCACCTACTTTCTTTTTGCGCAAAAAGAAAGTAGGCAAAGAAAAGGCGCCCCGCTGTCTGCGTCCCTCCGCTTCGCTACGGGCAACCTGCGATGCTCGGTCCTGGGGTGGCGTCGCGGAACTCGCTACGTTCTTCGAACTCCGCT
>NZ_JBWKYR010000009.1:0-228989 GCF_059423865.1 Acidovorax sp. GW458-11-26-14-TSB4 | reverse complement strand
AGCCCCGGCGACTTCATCCCCCTGGCCGAACAGACCGGCCTCATCCTCCCCCTGGGCCAATACGTGCTGGAGACCGCCTGCAGGCAACTGCACCGCTGGGGCCAGAACCCGGCCACCGCCCACCTGTCCATCTCCGTGAACGTCAGCGCACGCCAGTTCCGCCAGCCCGGCTTCGTCGCCGAAGTGCTGGGCACCTTGAAGGACTGCCAGGCAAAGCCCCAGCTCCTGAAGCTGGAACTCACCGAAAGCCTGCTCCTGGGCGACATCGAAGACACCATCGTGCGCATGGAGCAACTCAAGGCCGAAGGCGTGGGCTTTGCGCTGGACGACTTCGGCACCGGCTACTCCTCCCTGTCCTACCTCAAGCGGCTGCCGCTGGACCAGATCAAGATCGACCAGAGCTTCGTGCGCGACGTGCTGAGCGACCCCAACGACGCGGCCATTGTGCGCACCATTCTTGCGCTGGCCAAGAGCCTGGACCTGCAGGTGGTGGCCGAGGGGGTGGAGACGACGGGGCAGCTGGGCTTCCTGCGCTTGCATGGCTGCGAGGGCTTCCAGGGCTATCTGTTTGGCAGGCCTGTGCCGGTGGACCTGTTCGAGCGCGAGCACCTGGGCGATGAGGTCTTGCCTCCTGCCGGAAAGGCGGCCCCATGAACAGCCCCCAGGCGCAGCACGCTGCCATGGTGGCGCCTGCGGGCGCCAGCACCGCCGTGCTGTGGGTGGACGGCGACGCGCACCATGCCCAGGCCGCCATGCAGATGCTGGCCCAGCGCTGCCCGGGCTGGCGTGTGGTGCACAGCCCCTCGGCGGACGCGGCCTCGCTGCTGCTGGCCGCGCAGACCTGGGATGCGCTGGTGCTGTGCCTGGACCCGGGCCTGCTGGAGTTGCCCAGCCTGCTGGAGCTGTGCGCGGGCCGCCCGGTGCTGCTGTGCCTGGACCCTGCGCAGGAGGCGCTGGCCGCGCGGGGCTTTCGCGCCGGTCTGGGCGACTACGCCCTGCGTGCCACCGACGGTTGCAGCCACCTGGGCGAGCTGGTGCACCGGCTCACGGCCCTGGCCGGCCGGCACGGCCCGGTGGCGCAGCCAGGCGCGCAGCCCATGCGCACGGTGGATGCGCGCATCTGGCACGAGGCACTGAGCCTGCTGCAGGAGCAGCGCCAGGGCCTGCAGGTCACGCTGGCCAGCATGAGCCAGGGCATCTTCAGGACCGGGCCGGACGGGCGCATCACCATCTACAACCAGCGTGTACTGGAACTCCTGGACTTGCCCGAATCGCTGATGGCGGCCCGCCCCACTTTGGCCGAGCTGACGCAGCTGCAGGCCCAGCGCGGCGACTTCGGCGCCGCCTTCAACCTGGTGGACCACCGGGGGCGCGACTATGTGGCCCGTTCCGCGGTGGACCCTGCGCCCGAGGTCTACTGGCGCACCACGCGCGAGGGCCGCACGTTCGAGGTGCGCACCACCCGCCTACCCGACGGCGGCATGGTGCGCACCTTCACCGACGTGAGCGACTACGTGCGCGTGCAAAACGAGCTGCGCGAAAGCGAGGCGCGTTTCCGCAGCCTCAGCGACCTGTCTTCCGACTGGTACTGGGAGCACGATGCACAGGGGCGCTTCAACCAATTGGCGGGCGACCTGAGCGTCAATGGCATCCCCCTGTCCACGGTGATGGGCCGCACCCGCTGGGAGATCGGAGCCCTCAACATGGCCGAGTCCGACTGGGACGCCCACCGCGCAGTGCTGGCGGCCGAGCAGCCGTTTCGCGACCTGGAACTGCAGCGCCAGCGGCCCGATGGCAGCATGCATTGGATCTCGGTGAGCGGCGTGCCCGTGTTCGACGCCGAGGGCGTGCTGCGCGGCTACCGCGGCGTGGGCCGCGACATCACGGAGCGCAAGGAGGCCGAGCTGCAGATCGAACGGCTCGCGTTCTTCGATGCGCTCACCGGCCTGCCCAACCGGCGCCTGCTGATGGACCGCCTGCAGCGCGTGACCGTGTCGGCCGGGCGCGGCCATGCCCATGGCGCGCTGCTGTTCATTGACCTGGACAACTTCAAGGACCTGAACGACACGCTGGGCCACGACACCGGCGACCAGCTGCTGGTGCGCGTGGCCCGGCGCCTGCTGGCCTGCGTGCGCGCCAGCGACACCGTGGCCCGCTTTGGCGGCGATGAGTTCGTGGTCCTGCTCGACGGCCTGCACAGCGATGTGGCCCATGCCAGCAGCGAGGCCGCGGCCATTGCGCAGAACATCCTGGTGGCCCTGGGCAAGCCCTACGACATGGATGGCATCAGCCACCACAGCACGCCCAGCATCGGCATTGCGCTGTTCGGCCAGCGCCCGTCCACGCCGGACGAATTGCTCAAGCACGCCGACTTGGCCATGTACCAGGCCAAGGCCGCGGGCCGCAATACGCAACGCTTCTTCGACCCCGATATGCAGGCCGCCGTGAGCATGCGCGCGGCGCTGGAGGCCGACCTGCGCCGCGGCCTGAACCAGCAGGAATTCCTGCTGTACTGCCAGCCCGTGGTGGACGGCTCCGGCAAGCTGCTGGGTGCCGAGGCCCTGGTGCGCTGGAACCACCCGCGCCGCGGGCTGGTGCTGCCCGGCGAGTTCATTCCCCTGGCCGAGCAGACCGGGCTCATCCTGCCGCTGGGCCAGTGGGTGCTGCAGGCTGCCTGCGCACAGCTGGTACAGTGGTCGCGCAGCGCGCTCACGCGCCCGTTCTTCCTGTCGGTCAACGTGAGCGTGCGCCAGTTCCGCCAGCCCGATTTCGTGACCCAGGTGTTGGGCGTGCTGCAGGCCAGCGGCGCCAACCCCGAACGCCTGCGCTTCGAGCTGACCGAAAGCCTGCTGCTCACCGACGTGGAGGACAGCATCGCGCGCATGGAGCAGTTGCGCCGCCACGGCGTGGGCTTTTCGATGGACGACTTCGGCACCGGCTACTCGTCCCTGTCCTACCTCAAGCGCCTGCCGCTGGACCAGCTCAAGATCGACCAGGGCTTCGTGCGCGACCTGCAGACCGACCCCAACGATGCCGCCATCGTGCGCACCATCCTGGCCCTGGCGCGCAGCCTGGATCTGTCGGTCGTGGCCGAGGGCGTGGAGACGCCGGGCCAGTTCGAATTCCTGCAGCGCCACGGCTGCCAGGCCTTCCAGGGCTACCTGTTCGCCCGCCCCATGCCGGCCGAGATGCTGGAGCGGGCCCTGCTGCCTGCGCCATGACAAAGCCCCGGCCTGGCGTGCGGGCGACAATCGGCCCATGAAAAAACAGGTGTTGGTGGCCGGTGGCGGCATCGGCGGGATGGCGGCGGCGCTGGGCGCGTCGCGCGCGGGGTGGGAGGTGCGGCTGTACGAGCGTGCCGCTGCCTTCAGCGAGGTGGGCGCGGGCGTGCAGCTCGGGCCCAATGTGGTGCGCCGCCTGCAGGCCTGGGGCCTGCAAAAGGCGCTGCAGGAGGTGGCCGCGTTCCCCACCCGGCTGCAGGTGCGCAGCGCAACTGGTGGGCGTGAACTGGCCGAGCTGCCGCTGGGGAATACGGCCATCGAGCGCTACGGCGCCGCCTATGCCACCATCCACCGCGCCGACCTGCACGGCCTGCTGCTGGCCGCCGTGGGCAAATACACCGATGCCCAACTCAACCTGGGCCAGGCCATCGAAGGCTTCGCCGACGGCAGCACCGCGCGCACGGCCATCCCCGGTGCCGAGACCGCCATCACCGTGCGCACCAGCCAGGGCAAGGAGGTCGAGGGCGACGCGCTCATCGGCGCCGACGGGCTGTGGAGCCGCACCCGGTTGCAACTGCTGGGCGATGTGCCACCGCGCCCCACCGGCCACCTGGCCTACCGCGCCCTGGTGCCGCAAGGTGCGCTGCCCAGCAGCCTGCGCACCCAGCAGGTCACCGCCTGGCTGGGCCCGCGCCTGCACGTGGTGCAGTACCCTGTGCGCCGGGGCGAGTTGCAGAACCTGGTGGTCATCATCGAAGGGCCGGCTCCGGCCGACCTTCAGCACTGGGACCATGCCGCCAACGCTGCGGACCTGGAGGGCGCCCTGCAGGATGCCTGCCCTGCGCTGCGGCATGTGGTGGACGGCGTCGCCGCAGCGGGCACCGGCTGGCGCCTGTGGCCGCTGTCCGACCGCCCGCCCGTGCGCAATGCCGGCGAGATGGCCCAGGGCCTGGTGGCGCTGCTCGGCGATGCGGCCCACCCCATGGTGCCCTATCTGGCCCAGGGGGCCGGCATGGCCATCGAGGACGCCGCCGAGCTGCAGCGGGCGCTGTCCATGCACGACCTGGAAGTGCCGCTGCGCCTCACGCGCTATGCCCTCAACCGCTGGCAGCGCAATGCCCGCGTGCAGGCCCGCGCCCGGCGCAATGGCCGCATCTTCCACGCCGTGGGCCCCGTGCGCTGGGGGCGCGACGCCTCGCTGCGCCTGCTGGGCCAGCGCTTGCTGGACCTGCCCTGGCTTTACCGGGGTGATGGCTCGGTGGCCAGTTCGCTCTGACTCCTTCAGGAGGCAGCCAATGGGCAGTCTGCCAACACCCGCTCGGAAAGCGTCTGTCGGAGCGCCTGCAGTGCGGCAATACGGGCGTCGATCTCCAGCAGCTTGGCAGACAGCACCTCGGTGATGGCCGGTGCCGGGTCCGGTGCATCCCAGATGGCCGGCAGCCGGTCGCCGATCTCGGCCAGCGTAAAGCCCAGCTGCTGCGCCGTGCGGATGTACTGCACCAGCATCAGCGCCTCTGGCGGGTAGTCGCGGTAGCCATTGGGCAGGCGCTGGGCGCGTATCAGGCCTTGCTGCTCGAAAAAGCGCAGGGCCTCGCGGCTCAGGCCAGCGGCCGCGGCGAGTTCACCGATCCGCATGGTGCGCCTCCTCGCCCAGGGCCCAGCGGATCACCGCCATCTGCACCGGCAGCAGCAGCTCCTTCTGGGCGTAGCCCACGAAGCCCGGGTAGTCCACCGGGTCCACCGCCAGCTCGCGCCCCAGGGTGAAGGGCGGCGTGGGCAGCAGGGCGGGCTGGCCCAGGGCCGCCAGATGCTCTTCGGTCAATGGCACCAGATCGGCCTGTGTGGTGGCGTCGGCCTGGGCGCTTGCGGGCCAGCTGTCGGTGACCACCACGTCCACCGGGCCGCGCAGGGCCGAGGGCTCCACGAAGGCCACATGGGGCAGCACCTCGTGGAAGCGCCGGTGGCACACCTGCACCAGCCCGAAGCCCAGTACCTGCGCCAGATCGTGCCACGAGCGGAACACATTGGTGCTTGGCCCCCACAGGCACACGCGGGCTTCCTGCAGTGGTTTGACGCGCGTCTGCACATGCCAGGCATCGGTCAGCACCTCGCAAGGGTGGCCCTGGGCCGACATCGCGTTGACCACGGGCCGCCGCGTCGCCGCCGCAAAGGCAGACAGGCGCGCGTGGTCGGACTCGCGCACCACATACAGCGCATAGAACGGGTCCAGGTAGCCGGCCAGGTCGCCCACGCGCTCGCCGGTCTTGAGCAGGTTGGGCAGCTCCGTGAACGCCAGCCCCAGGCGCCGGAAGGCCTCGATGAAGGTGGTGCGCGTGCGGATGCCGTTGCCCTCGAAGGACCAGGCCACCGTGCCCGACAGGCGCGGCGCTGGGGCCTCCACCAGGGACCAGATGTGGCGTATGTCGGCGGGCTGCAGTTCGCCCAGCTGGATCAGGTTCATGCGCAGGGGATTCCCGGTTGGCGCTGTCGGCGAGCGGAGCGCGAAGAAGAAAGAAAGTGCTTGACCCTGAAGCGTACTTCAAGGTGGAAGCTTGGGGCCTTGTTCCACCCGATACCCCTTGCTGCCATGCCCATTCCCGCCTTCACCCCCGCCCGCTACCGGGCCACCGTGCGCGCCAGCGCCTGGTACGACCTGCTCGTCACCTGGCCCTTTGCCCTGCCGTGGACCTTTGCCTGGCTCTACGGCCTGCTGGCCTCGGCATCCACCGCGCTCGCGCTGCCGGGCACCATGCACCCGCTCGATGCCACGCACATGCTGCTGGCCAACCTGCTGGGCTCGGTGGTGGTGGTCTGGTCCATCGCGCGCATCGCGGCACCCGGCGTGCTGCTGGGCCGGCTCGACGGTCTGGCGCGCTTCCTGTTCGCGGCCTGGCAGATCTACGCCGTGGCCCACGGCGCCAGCGCCATCGTGCTCGGGTTCACCGTGTTCGAGCTGTTCTTTGGCGTGCTGCAGTGGTGGCGCGTGGCGGGCGCGGGCGGCGCCGCATGCCCGGCCAAACTCAGTGCCCGGGTGCGGGCAGCCGCTTGAGCGGGGCCATGCCGATGGCCAGGAACAGGTTCTTACCGTCCGCCGCGCTCGTTTTCCTTGTCCTTCTTGCCTTGGTCGTAGTGCCACTTGATGGCGAAAAACATGCCCGTGCCGAACACGAGAACCTTGAACACAATGAAGACCACAGGGACCCAATCCATTTTTTCCTCGCCATGAGTTGGCACTATCTGCCGTGATCGTAGCAAGCCAATGGACAGGTGGCCCTGGACATTTTGTCCCAGGGGCGGCGGTGGTCCGCTCCACCGAGCGCATTGCGGCGCCTGGCATGCCTGCCCGCCCGAGGTCAATGCACGGACGTGGACGCGGGCGCGGGCAGCAGCCGGAACGACAGCACGCCAGCCGCCAGCAATGCCGAGATGGTCAGCATCACCACCACGTAGGGATCCACCCCACGCGCCGTGGCCAGGTATGCCGCCAGCCCCGTGAGCCACTGCATCAGCGCCACGCCCAGGAACAGCGCCATGGTGAACACCGCCATGGCGCGCCCGGTCATGGCGGCCGGGTAGGCCGATCGCACATCCGAGTACTGCAGCACCATGTATCCCGAGAGCAGGCCCACCGCAATGGCGCCGCCCACGTCCAGCCACTCCTGGTGCAGTAGGCCGATGAGCAGGAACAGGCCGCAGAGAACCACGGTGAAGCCCGTGATCCAGCGCCTGCGGTGCGCTGGTCCCGGGTCCAAGCGACCGAAATACGCCGGCGTGAACAGCGACACCAGCGAGGTGACCATGGCCACATTGCCGCTGGCCACCAGCGAGTAGCCGTGCCGCTCGATCAGGAGCGGCCCGAGCCACAGTCCGCGCAGCGTGAGGAAGGAGGCGTAGGTCGTCAGCGCCAGCAGCATGATGCCGGCCGTGTGCGGCAGCAGGAACAAGGCGCCGAAGCCGCGCACCGCAGCACCCCAGGATTCGCGCTGTGCGCCGGCGGCTTGCGGGGCCTGGGCGGGCTCGTGCACCTGCCACCAGATCAGCAGCCAGGCCAGCGCCGCCAGGCCCGCCAGCACCGAGAAGCCCATGCGCCAGGAGGAATGCTGCACCAGCCAGGCCAGCGGCGTGCCGGTGAACAGCATGCCCAGCCCGCCGATGCCCATGGCCACGCCCGACACCATGGCAAAGCGTGCTGGCGGAAAGTAGCGCGCGATGAACACCGTGCACACCAGAAAGGCCGGTGCGCAACCCACGCCGATCAGCACTTGCCCGAGCAGCACGGCGCCATAGCCCGGCGCCAGCGCCGACAGCAGCGCGCCCGCGATGGTGAGCGGAAACGCCACCAGCAAGGTGCGCCGCACACCATACAAATCGATCCCCACGCCCATGAACAGCTGCATGCCGCCGAAGGCAAAGGCAAAGGCCCCGGCGAACGCGCCCAGCGCCTGCGCCGAGAGCCCGAACTCCGCACGCAGCCCGGTGGCGATGATGGCCGTGATGGTGCGAAAGGCCTGGCTCAGCGCAAAGCCCGAGACCAGGGCCAGCAGCATGGCCCAGGCAACCCGGGGGGCGAGCAAGGGGGAGGGCGGGGCGGCGTCTGCGGACTGGGGCGGCAAGGGGTGTCTCCATGAGGGCACGCACGGTGCGTGGCCTCCATCGAGGGTACACGTTGCGCGGGCAATGCGCTGTCCCCCATGCGGAGGATGCGCGCCTGCCGTCACAGGTCCGTGCGCAGCTTCCAGATCTCGGGGAACAGCACCACGTCCAGCATCTTGCGCAGGTAGCTCACGCCGCCCGTGCCACCGGTGCCGCGCTTGAAGCCGATCACGCGCTCCACCGTGGTCACATGGCGAAAGCGCCACAGGCGGAAGGCGTCTTCGAGGTCGGTGAGCTCCTCGCCCAGTTGGTACAGGTCCCAGTGCTTGTCAGGCGCGCGGTACACGGTGAGCCAGGCCTGCTCCACGCCCTCGCTCTCCACATAGGGCTGGGTCCAGTCGCGTTCGGTGTGGCTGGCGGGTACGGCAATGCCGCGGCGCGCCAGCAGGCGCAGCGCCTCGTCGTAGAGCGAGGGCGCTTCGTAAGCGGCCTGGACCTGGGCCAGCAGGTCGGCGCGGTGCTCGTGCGGCTTGAGCATGGCGCGGTTCTTGTTGCCCAGCGCAAACTCGATGCTGCGGTACTGGTAACTCTGGAAGCCGCTCGATTGGCCCAGGTAGGGCCGCATGGCGCTGTACTCGGGCGGCGTCATGGTGGCCAGCACGTCCCAGGCGTGCACCAGCTGCTCCATGATCTTGGAGACGCGCGCCAGCATCTTGAAGGCCATCTGCAACTCGTCCTGCGCGATGTGGCCGATGGCGGCGCGCAGCTCGTGCAGCATCAGCTTCATCCACAGCTCGCTGGTCTGGTGCTGCACAATGAACAGCATCTCGTCGTGCGCCGGCGACAGCGGCTTTTGCGCCGTGAGGATGGCGTCGAGCTGCAGGTAGTCGCCATAGCTCATGCTCTTGCTGAAGTCGAGTTGGGCACGCTCCTCGTGCACGATGGATTCAGGCTTGCCGCTGGCGGGGGGCTCGGCCGGCGTTGCAGGGGTGTGGGAGAAGGGGCACATGGCTCAGGTCACCGCATGGATCTGGTTGAACTCGGGGCGCCGCCACTCGCCGGTGTCGAGCACCTGGCGCAGGTGCTCCACGGCGTTCCACACATCCTCGTAGCCGACGTACAGGGGCGTGAAGCCAAAGCGCAGGATGTCCTTGTGCGGGCCCTGGCCGCCATCGCCCTTGCGGAAGTCGCCGATCACGCCGCGCGCGATCAGCGCCTGCACGATGGCATAGGCACCACTGCCCTGGCCGTCCAGGCCCTGGCCCTCGTCGCGCGTCAGGCACACCTGGGAGCCGCGCTGGGCGTGTTCGCGCGGCGTGGCCAGGCCCAGGCCGTGGCCCGCGCAGCGCTCTTCCACCAGCGCGATGAACAGATCGGTCAGCGCCAGCGACTTGGCGCGCAGCGCAGCCATGCCGCCCAGGGGCTGGGCCGCGTCGAACACGTCCAGTCCGCACTGCAGGGCCGACAGGCTGATGATCGGCTGCGTGCCGCACAGGTAGCGCGTGATGCCCGGGGCCGGCCGGTAGTCCGGCGTGAACTGGAAGGGTGCCGCATGGCCCCACCAACCCGACAGCGGTTGCCAGAAGCGGTCGGCATGGCGCGGGTGCACCCAGGCGAAGGCCGGCGCGCCGGGGCCGCCGTTGAGGTACTTGTAGCCGCAGCCGATGGAGAAATCGGCGCCTGCACCGTTCAGGTCCACCGGCACGGCGCCCGCGCTGTGCGCCAGGTCCCACACGGTGAGGATGCCTGCTGCATGCGCGGCCGCGGTGATGGCCGCCATGTCGTGCATGGCGCCGGTGCGGTAGTTCACATGGGTGAGCATCAGCACGGCAACATCCTGCGTCAGCGCGGCGGCGATCTCCTCGGGCTCCACCAGCACCAGCTCCAGGCCGCGCTCCCTGCACAGGCCTTCGGCGATGTACAGGTCGGTCGGGAAGTTGCTGCGCTCGCTCACCACGCGCTTGCGCGCCGGGCTGTCCTCGCGCGCGATGTTGAGCGCGGCGCTGAGCACCTTGTAGAGGTTGACCGAGGTGCTGTCGGTGCAGACCACCTCGTCCTTGCCGGCGCCGATGAAGGGCGCAAGCTGGTTGCCCAGGCGCTGGGGCAGGTCGAACCAGCTCGCGGTGTTCCACGAGCGGATGAGGTCGGTGCCCCATTCGCGCGTGACCACGTCGGCCACGCGGGCGGCGGCCGCCTTGGGCAGCACGCCCAGGGAGTTGCCGTCCAGGTAGATCACGCCGCCTGGCAGGCTGAAGTGCCCGCGCAGCGGGGCCAGGGGGTCTTGCGCGTCGAGCGCGCGGCAGTCTTGCAGTGTGGTCATGGGGGTCGCGGGGGAAAGTCTTGGAAATCAGGGCAGGGCGCGCAGTACCGCCCGGACCGGGGAGGCATCGGCCGTGGTCAGCTTGAGCGGCAGGGCGATCATCTCGTAGTCGCCCTCGGGCACGCCGTCGAGCACCAGGTTCTCGAGCACGCGCAGGCCGCGCTGGCGGATCACCTGGTGGCTGTCCAGCGTCTTGCTGTCGGCCGGGTCGATGCTGGCGGTGTCGATGCCCACCAGGAGCACGCCCAGGTCGGCCAGGCGCGCGATGGTGGCCGGCGCGTAGGCGGCCAGCGCTCCGTCCCAGCGGTCCACCGGCATGGCGTCGTAGGTGCGCACCAGCACGCGCTGGGGCAGGGTGGCGTCCACCGCGTGGGCAATGTGCTCCCACTCGATCAGCGGACCGCGGCCGATGCAGTGGATCACGCGGCAGGGGCCGAGAAAGGCCTCCAGCGAGACATCACCGATGGCGGCGCCGTTGGCGTCGTAGTGCAGCGGCGCGTCGGCATGTGCGCCCACATGGGGCGAGAGGGTGATGGCGCTCACGTTCACCGGGCAACCGGGCCCGATGGTGGCGCACCACTGCTGGCTGTAGGCCGTGTCGCCGGGGAACACCGGGCTGCCCGCATGCACGGGCGGCGAAATGTCCCAGAGCTGGCGTGCGTTGGGAGTGTGGCTGGCTTGCATGGGACAAAGTTTGCATGTCCCGTCAAACCCGTGGTGTCGGTTAATTCCAACAGCAGGGGGATTTTTTGTTGAAGCCTAAACTAATTTTAGAAGATCAGACCTTCTTCAAGAGGCGGCAGCCCGTGGCGTGTGCGCGCCTTGTTGCAGGCATAGTCACCGGCTTCGAACTCGCGGCAGGGCGAGGGCCGCCATTCGTAGATGCCGCAGGCCACTTTTTCACCCACCTTGCCGGTCAGCGCAGCGCAGCGGATGGGCACGTGGTCCGTGCCGCGCATGCGGCAGGTGCTGCCATTGACCTCCATGGCCAGGCCGTTGGGCACAGTGCCGCCCATCTCCTGCATCTCGTACACGGCAAAGTCCACGCGGAAGCTGGCGCAGCAGGCGCCACAGGTCAGGCAGGGGTGGGCGGAGTCGGACATTCAAGAGCACGCCTGGGTCGGCGGTGGATTCGGATCGGGGGGCCTCGAATGGTAAGGCAGGCAGCGTGCCAATCATCCGCACAGGGCATTCAGCCGTACAGCCTGCCTTGCGCCAGCGCATCCAGGGCATGGGTCAGGTTGGTGCGTGCCTGCGCCTCGAATCGCCCATGGAACCAATCGGTGCCATAGATGCGCGGGCGTTCCAGAAAGCCCCGCAGCACGGCGCTGCGGCCCGCCACATAGCGCGGCCAGCGCACGAAGAAATACTCGCGCCGCACATTGCGCTCGAACTGGCGGTACACCGCGTCGTTCTGCCCGAGCACGGCCAGATCGATGTCGACGACCCACTGCGCGTCGCCGCTGAGCGGGCCGGGGTTGTGGCGCGTGTCCAGGATGAACTGGTGCACGGCCTGCACCAGCGCGGTCGGCAGGCCTTGTGCCGTCAAAAAGCGGCTGGCCCAGTCGGCGCTCTTTTCCTCGTTCAGGCGGCCCCAGGGGCGGTAGACCGCGTCGTGGAACCACAGCGCCAGTGCCACGGCATGCGGCTGCTGCAGCGCGCAGGGGTGTTCGGCCTGCAGCGCCTGCAGGTGGCGCAGGCAGGCCCACAGGTGCGCGGTGTCATGGTAGGCGCGCGGCCAGCGCGCCCAGGCCAGCACCAGGCGCCGGCCCTCGCTGTGCCAGGCGGGCGTGTAGCGGCCCAGGGCCTGGCCCAAGGCCTGCCACTGCGCCAGCAGATCGGCGCAATGGGCGGGCTGGCGGCGCCAGGGCATGGGCAGGAAACTCAGGCGACCTTGCCGAGCAACAGGTACTCCATCAGCGCCTTCTGGACATGCATGCGGTTCTCCGCTTCATCCCAGACCACCGACTGCGGGCCATCGATGACATCCGCTTCCACTTCCTCACCGCGGTGCGCCGGCAGGCAGTGCATGAACAGCGCGTCGGCCTTGGCGGCGGCCATCATCTCGGCGTCCACGCACCAGTCGGCAAAGGCCTTCTTGCGTGCTTCGTTCTCAGCCTCGTAGCCCATGCTGGTCCACACATCGGTGGTCACCAGGTCGGCGCCCTTGCAGGCTTCCAACGGGTCGCTGAAGAACTGGCAGCTGCCGGTGGTGGCACCGGCCAGTTTCTGGTCCACCTCGTAGCCGCGCGGCGTGCTCACATGGACCTTGAAGCCCAGCAGCGCCGCCGCTTGCAGCCAGGTGTTGGCCATGTTGTTGCCATCGCCCACCCAGGCCACCGTCTTGCCGGCAATCGAGCCACGGTGCTCGATGAAGGTGAAGATATCGGCCAGGATCTGGCAGGGGTGGTACTCGTTGGTCAGGCCGTTGATCACCGGCACGCGCGAGTTGGCGGCAAAGCCCTCGATCTTGCTCTGCTCGTAGGTGCGGATCATCACCAGGTCCACCATGCGGCTGATGACCTTGGCGCTGTCCTCGATGGGCTCGGCGCGGCCGAGCTGGCTGTCGCCCGTGGTCAGGTGCACCACACTGCCGCCCAACTGGTACATGCCGGCCTCGAAACTCACGCGCGTTCGGGTGCTCGCCTTCTCGAAGATCATGGCCAGCGTGCGGTCCACCAGGGGGTGGTGCTTTTCGTAGGACTTGAACTTCTTCTTGATGAGCGCGGCGCGCTCGAACAGATAGGCGTACTCGTCGGCGGTGAGATCGTTGAACTGCAGGTAGTGTTTCATGGCAATGCGGCGGCGCGCTCAGGGCGCGCCTTGGGTTTCATTCGGCCAGCAGGGCTTTGACCAGCGGGACCAGCTTGGCGACGATCTCGTCGGCCTCGGCGGTGGACAGGATCAGTGCAGGCACCAGGCGGATCACCTTGTCGGCGGTCACGCTCAGCAGCAGGCCGGCCTCGGCCGCCTGGGCCACCAGCACGCCGCAGGGCTTTTCCAGCTCCACGCCCAGCATCAGGCCCTGGCCGCGCACTTCCTTCACGCCGGGCAGGCTGCCCAGCTCGCGCACCAGCGCGGCCTTCAGGTGGTCCCCCACGGTAGCCGCATTGTGCAGCAGTCCGTCCTTCTCCATGATGCGGATGGTTTCCACGCCGGCACGCATGGCCAGCGGGTTGCCGCCGAAAGTGGTGCCATGGTTGCCCGGCTGCAGCACATTGGCGGCCTTGGGGCCGGCCACCACGGCGCCGATCGGCACGCCCGAGCCAAGGCCCTTGGCCAGGGGCATCACGTCGGGCACGATGCCGGCCCACTGGTGGGCGAACCACTTGCCGGTGCGGCCCATGCCGCACTGCACTTCGTCGATCATCATCAGCCAGCCGCGCTCGTCGCACAGCTTGCGCAGCTGCTGCAGGTACTCCACCCGCATCGGGTTGATGCCGCCTTCGCCCTGGATGGTCTCGAAGAACACCGCCACCACGTTGGGGTTGCCCTCGGTGGCCTGCTTGATGGCCTCGATGTCGTTGAGCGGCACGCGGATGAATCCCTCCACCAGCGGACCGAAGCCGTTGTGGATCTTGGGGTTGCCCGTGGCCGACATGGTGGCGATGGAGCGGCCATGGAAGGCCTTTTCGTAGACCACGATCTCGGGCTTGGCGATGCCCTTGTCCACGCCGTACTTGCGCGCGATCTTCAGTGCCGCCTCGTTGGCCTCCAGGCCCGAGTTGCAGAAGAACACGTTGCTCATGCCCGACAGCTCCACCAGCTTGGCCGCCAGGGCTTCCTGGCCGGGCACATGGTAGTAGTTGGACGAATGGATGATCTGGCTGATCTGGTGCTGCAGCGCGGGCACCAGCTCGGGGTGGTTGTGGCCCAGCGTGTTCACGGCAATGCCGCCCAGGCCGTCGAGGTATTCCTTGCCGTTGACGTCCCACACGCGGCAGCCCTGACCGCGGGCCAGCGCGATGGGCACGCGGCCATAGGTGTTCATCACGTGGGGCGAGGCGGCCTCAATGAAAGCGGTCATGCAGAAATCTCCTGGCGGTGCGGTGTAAAAACGAAGCACGATTCTAGGGGCCATGCGATGACCCGCTGTTGACGATTGCGCATCACTGCAATGCGGGTTGGCGGCCTTGTGCGGCGGTAGGGAATAGAGAGGTAGCTCTTATATAAGAGTTAGAATTCGTGGTTGCAGTGCAGCATGCAGTGATCCTGCGGTTGCAGACTGTCCATTACACTTCGACCCGATGGTTTCCCCCACCTCCAAAGAGATCTTCATCCAAGGCGTCACCCAGGACGGAAAGACTTTCCGGCCCAGCGACTGGGCCGAGCGTCTGGCGGGGGTGATGAGCAGCTTTCGCCCCGGCGGAGCGCGCCCGGGCAGCCACCTGAGCTATTCGCCCTGGTGCATTCCCACCACCTTCGATGGCGTCAAGTGCGTGGTAGTGCACCGCGACCTGCGCGACCACGAACCCATGGCCTGGGATTTCGTCATGAACTTCGCGCGCGACAACAACCTGCAGGTGGCCGAAGCCTGCCTGGTGCCGGATGCGCCAGTGCTGCCGCCGCCTGCCAAGCCCTGAGACGGGGGCAAGTACCCAGAATGCATGAAGGCCCCTCGGGGCTTTTTTTGTGCCTGAAGAACAGTGGCAGAAACGAAAAAACCGCCCGAAGGCGGTTTTTTGCTTTTTTGCTGGCAGCGCACCCGTTACAAACGGCGAACGGCGCGGGCCGTCCGGGCTGTTTGCCTGAAGAGGGTCAGGCGGCCAGTGCCAGGGCTTTCACCTTGGCAGACAGACGGCTCTTGTCGCGAGCAGCCTTGTTCTTGTGGAAGATGCCCTTGTCGGCCACGGAGTCCACCACGGCTTGCATCTTGGCGAACAGTTCGGTCGCCTTGGTCTTGTCGCCGGTCAGAACAGCCTTTTCGACGTTCTTGACCGCGGTACGGTATTTGGAGCGCAGCGAGGTGTTCGCGGCGTTGAGTTTCGTGTCCTGACGGACGCGCTTGCGGCCCGACGCCAGGCGCGGGTTCTTCTTCTTGGGTTTAGCGGATGCCATGTGTGTATTCCTTGGAGTCTGTGGATGTTGCCAGCAAAGCCGACGATTATAGCCCAGATGGCCAAGCTGGCCTAGAGGGCCGTCTCTGCACCGTCTGCGGAGGGGGTTGATAAGCAAGCGGGTGCAACACAGGCCGCCGCTTCGCCGCCGCCTCGCAAACTTCATCCTGTGCTCACAGGGGAGGCTCAGACTGCAGCTTTCATTCCACATGGAGGTTCCTTGGCACCCCCCTTGTCCACTCCGCCGGCCGGCGCCATGCCCGTGCCAGCGCATACACTCCCGGCGGTGTCCTTGCTCAAAGCCGCTTCCACCGTCTCCCTGCTGACCCTGGCCTCCCGCGTGACGGGCCTGGCGCGCGACCTCCTGATGGCCTCCTTCTTCGGGGCCAATGCCCTGACGGACGCCTTCAACGTCGCCTTCCGCATTCCCAACCTGTTCCGCCGCTTCTTCGCCGAGGGGGCCTTCAGCCAGGCCTTCATTCCGGTGCTGGCCACCAGCAAGGCGCAGCAGGGCGAGGACGCCACGCGCGTGCTCATCGGCAACGTGGCCACGGCCCTGGCCTGGGTGCTGCTGCTGACCTGCGTGCTCGGCGTGGTCGGCGCCCCGGTGCTGGTCTGGGCCCTGGCCAGCGGCATGCGCCAGAGCCCCGAGGCCTACGACGCGGCCGTGCTCATGACGCGCTGGATGTTCCCCTACATCGGCTTCATGTCGCTGGTGGCCCTGTCGGCCGGCATCCTCAACACCTGGAAGCACTTCACCGTGCCCGCGGCCTCGCCGGTGCTGCTCAACCTGTCGATGATCGGCGCGGCGCTGCTCGGCGCGCCGCAGCTGGAAGCGCGCGGCATCGAGCCCATCTACTCCATGGCCGGCGGCGTGCTGCTGGGCGGTGTGCTGCAACTGGCGGTGCAGATCCCGGTGCTGGCGCGCATGGGCCTCTTGCCGCGCATCGGCCTGGGCTGGCGCGCCATCCGCACGGCCTGGGCCGACCCGGGCGTGCGCAAGGTGCTCTCGCTCATGGGGCCCATTCTTCTGGGCGTGGGCGTGGCGCAGATCTCGCTCATGATCAACACCCAGATCGCGTCCTACCTGGCGCCGGGCAGCGTGACCTGGCTGTTCTATGCCGACCGGCTGATGGAGTTCCCGACCGCGCTGCTGGGCGTGGCCCTGGGCGTGGTACTCACCCCGCAGCTGACGGCCGCCAAGGCTGCGGGCGACGCCGAGAAATACTCCGCCATGCTCGACTGGGGCCTGCGCATCGTGGTGCTGCTGGCCGTGCCCTGCGCGGTGGCGCTGCTCACCTTCTCCGAGCCGCTGGTGGCCACGCTGTTCCACTACGGCAAGCTGGCCGACAGCGACGTGGGCCAGATCGCGATGGCCCTGTCCGGCTACGGCGCGGGCCTCTTGGGCCTGGTGGCCATCAAGGTGTTGGCGCCGGGCTACTACGCCAGCCAGGACGTGCGCACCCCGGTGAAGATCGCCATCGCCGTGCTGGTCATCACCCAACTGCTCAACATCGTGCTGGTACGCTGGATCGCCCATGCGGGCCTGGCCCTGTCCATCGGCCTGGGCGCGCTGATCAACGCCCTGTGGCTGCTCATCGGCCTGTTGCGCCGCGGCAGTTACCAACCGCAACCGGGTTGGGGCCGCTTCATCCTGCAGGTGGTGGCCGCCACGGCCTTGCTGGCGTTGCTGCTGGTTTGGTCATCGCACCATTTCGACTGGGTGGCCATGCGCAGTGCCAAATGGCAGCGCATCGGCCTGCTGGCTGCGATCATCGGGGCTTCCGCGCTGCTGTACTTCGGCGCCCTGTGGGCGGCGGGGCTCAAGCTGCGCAGGATGCTCCGACGGTGACAAGCCCGTACATCGTGACTTTTGCCGCTTGACGCGGCGGGGGCGGAACCGTACAACCATGCCATGCCACTGAGTCTGACCGTACCCACCTCGCTGGAGTACTTCGCATCGCTGGTGCAGAGCGATGACCACTTCCCCCTGCTGGAGGCCGCGGCCAGCCTGGCGCAGGACGAGTACCCCGAATTCGACGTGCAATTGCTGCTGGGCGACATGGACCAGCTGCAGGCGCGCATCAAGCGCCGCCTGCCGGCCGATGCGCCCGCACTGCAGCGCCTGCGCACGCTCAACCAGTTCTTCTTTGCCGACATGGGTTTTGGCGGCAACGTCAACAACTACTACGACCCCGAGAACAGCTACCTCAACGCCGTGCTGCGCACGCGCCGGGGCATTCCCATCAGCCTGGCCGTGCTGTGGATGGAGCTGGCCCAGGGCCTGGGCCTGCATGCGCGCGGCATCGCCTTTCCGGGGCATTTCATGGTCAAGGTGCTGCTGCCCAAGGGTCAGGTGGTGCTGGACCCGATCACCGGCCAGTCGCTGAGCCGCGAGGAGCTGGGTGAGCGGCTCGAGCCCTACAAGCGCCGCAACGGCCTGATCGACGACTACGACGTGCCGCTGGGCCTGTACCTGCAGGCCGCCACGCCGCGCGACATCATCGCGCGCATGCTGCGCAATCTCAAGGAGGTGCACCGCACCCAGCAGGACTGGCAGCGCCTGATTGCGGTGCAGGACCGCCTGATCGTGCTGCAGCCCGAGGCCTGGGGCGAGTGGCGTGATCGCGGGCTCGCGCACGCCGAGCGCGGCAACCTGCCCGAGGCCATCTTCGACCTGGAGACCTACCTGCACCACGCGGAGGATGGTCTGGACCTAGACCACATCACCGAGCGCCTCGTCGCTCTGCGCAGCGCCAACGAATAGGCGCTCCATCCAGCGCCGAGCCGGATGGATGGGCCATGGGGCTCAGGCCTGCAGGCGTGCCAGCTCGGCGCGCAGGGCCTCGTTCTCGGCCGTGAGCTCGGCCACACGCAGGCGCAGGGCCCGCACTTCGTCGTCGCCGCCCGCCGGTGCCTGCTGCGAGGGGGCGTCTTTCTCCGCCTCCTTGTCCTCGCGCGGCTTGCGCTGCTTGGCATCGCGCACGCGCTTGGCCGCCTGCTTGAGTTCGTCCTTGCCGCCCTTGGCGGCCGCCACCTGCTCCTCGGCAGGCAGGGTGGCCACGGTGGCCGCCGTGGCCAGCGAGATGGTGCCCGATTTGACAGCGGCCACCAGCTCGGGCGCCGCCTGCTTCTGGATCTTCTCGATGGCCACCACCTGGCTGGCGCTCAGGCGTGCCGCGCGCGCAATGGCTTCGCGGCTGCTCAGGGTTTCGGAGGGTTGGTCCGGCTCGGGCGCGGGCGGCGGCGGTGCGGCCACCGGGCCGTCGGAGGACCAGGGCAGGTCGGCTTCGTCCACGGGTTCCGGGGGCGTGGCCGCAGCGCGGGCCTTGCGCGCGGCCACGATCTCGCGCTTGCGCAGCGCCAGCACGCCGCGCTGGAAGTCCGACACGCTGCGCCGGCCCAGGTGCTGGTCGATCATCCACAGGTGCACGTCTTCCATGCTCTGGAAATGCGTGTTCTGCACGGTCTGGAAGGGCAGGCCGTGTTTCTGGCAGATGCCGTAGCGGTTGTGGCCGTCCACCAGCAAGTCACCCCACAGCACCAGGGCATCGCGGCAGCCCTCTGCCAGCAGGCTGCGCTCCAGGGCATCGTGCTCGTCGCGGGTCAGGGGATCGATATAGGCTTTGAGTTCTTCGTTGACGACGATGTTCATGGCGCGCGGAAATCCGGAAGGCAGCTTGGCAAGGGGCGCGATTGTAATGGGCTGCCTCTTCCCGCCTTTCCACGGGCCTACCGGTCCCGGGGGCCACGCAGGGCGATCCAGGCCGCTACCGGCATGAACACCACCAGCAGGCCCACGATGATCCAGAAGCCGTGCGGGCTGTCCGCCAGCGGCACGCCGCCCACGTTCATGCCCAAGAGGCCGGTCAGGATGTTGATGGGCAGGGCCAGCACCGTCACCACCGTCAGCACGAACAGGCTGCGGCTGTTGGCCTCCTGCACACTGGCGGCCACTTCTTCCTGCAGCAGCTTGATGCGTTCCTGCAGGCCCTGCATGTCGCGCAGCACCACCGAAAACTCCTCGGTCGAGTCACGCAGCTCCTGTGCGTCCTCGTCGCCCATCCAGGCCGGCGGGTTCTGCAGCAGGCGGAACAGGGCCGCCGGCTCGGGTGCCAGCAGGCGCTGCAGGCGCACCAGCAGCCGGCGCAGCACCCCGAGGCGGGCACGCTTGTGGTCCAGGCGGCCGGCGAGCAGCTCGTCCTCGATATCGTCGATGCGCTGCGTCACGCCGCGCACGATGTCCACCAGCCCCCCGGCCTGGGTGCGCATGAGCTGCTCCAGCAGCGCCACGCTGGAGCGCGGCGAGTGGCCGTTGCGCACGGCCGTGCGCAGCGCGTCCACCGAGCGCAGGGGGTGGGCACGGGCCGTCACCACCAGGTGCGGCGCCACGCTGATCCACAGCGTGGCGATGTCGAAGGGCTCGAAGGCGAAGTCGAAATGCGCGTCGTTGAGCACGGCGATCAGGGTGTCGTCGTCGCGCTCGATGCGGGTGGAGTGCGAGCCTTCCTTGAGCGCCTCGAAGAATGCATCGGGCAGGCCGGCGTGGCGTTCCATCCAGCGCATGGCCTGGGTCTGGCTCAGGTTGAAGTGAAGCCAGAGAAACGGATGGGGGGCCGCATCATCTGCCGGTTCGGCGGATGAACCACCTGGTTCCTGTGCGTGCGCTTGCAGCCACTGCTCGGCCTGGACCGAGTCGATGGGCTGCGCCGGGCCCGTGCCGTCCATGCGGTAGGCGCAGATCAGGCCTGCTGCATCGCCGCCGTAGTTCAGGCCGACGGCTGCGCCGGCAACGGGTGTATTCATGGAAAAAGGCGGCGTTGCGCCGGCCGCGAACGCAGCCGCAGCACGAGGTACCGGAACATGCCTGCAATGGTGCAGTTACCAGATGACAGTGATGTGACACTTCATGTGGGTGTCATGCATCTGTCACCATGCGGGCGCATGATGGACGGACTTCATTTGCCTCGTACAAAGCCATGTTCCAGAATGCCCCCATCGATGCCCAGGACCTGATGCAGCGCATTGCCAACGATCTGATCGACAGCTACGACGAAGAGCTGGAGCTGGAGATCGAGGACCGCAACGTGGACGGCATCGGCGACCCGATGCCCACCGACAAGCATGCGCGCCAGCAGTACTTCAAGGAGCTGTTCCGCCTGCAGGGCGAGCTCGTGAAGCTGCAGGACTGGGTACAGCACAGCCGCCAGAAGGTGGTGATCCTGTTCGAGGGGCGCGATGCGGCCGGCAAGGGCGGCGTGATCAAACGCATCACCCAGCGCCTGAACCCGCGCGTGGCCCGCGTGGCCGCACTGCCGGCACCGAACGACCGCGAGCGCACGCAGTGGTACTTCCAGCGCTATGTGGCGCATTTGCCCGCGGCCGGTGAGATGGTGCTGTTCGACCGCAGCTGGTACAACCGCGCCGGCGTCGAGCATGTCATGGGCTTTTGCACCGACGAGGAGTACGAGGAGTTCTTCCGCACCGTGCCCGAGTTTGAGAAGATGCTCGTGCGCTCGGGCATCACGCTGGTCAAGTACTGGTTCTCCATCACCGACGAAGAGCAGCACCTGCGCTTCCTGGGCCGCATCCATGATCCGCTCAAGCAGTGGAAATTGAGCCCCATGGACCTGCAAAGCCGCATCCGCTGGGAGGCCTATACCAAGGCCAAGGAAACCATGCTGGAGCGCACCCACATCCCCGAGGCCCCGTGGTGGGTGGTGCAGGCCGTAGACAAGAAGAAGGCCCGCCTGAACTGCATTGCGCACCTGCTGTCGCAGTTTCCTTACGAAGACGTGCCCCACCCGCCTGTGGTGCTGCCCGAGCGCGTGCGCAACCCCGAGTACCTGCGCCAGCCCGTTCCGGCGAGCATGTACGTCCCGGATAATTACTAAACACCCCCTGAGACGCTTCGCGTCTTCACCCCCCTCCCGAATCGCTGCGCGATCCGGGAGGGGGACGCTCCCAGCGCGGCGGGGCGGCCCTTGCGCGGGAGCACTGGCCTTGGCAGCGCGCTATCGACGGTTGCGCGCTGTATCTCAGGTGTTCTTCAGTAGCTCAATGGTGGAGATCACGTCCTTCACCTTGAAGGGCTTGAGCAGCACGCGGCGCACGCGCAGGGCCTTCATCTGGTCGGCGGTGTGGGCGTCGACCTGGGCGGTGGTCACTGCCACGGGCACCGAGGCTGCCACGGCCAGCTGCGCGTTGCGCACATGCTCCAGCAGCTCCATCGCCTCCTTCTGCTCTTCGAGCGAGACGATCAGGCCCGCGTAGTCGCGCTGGGCCAGTTGCTGCTGTGCCACGCGCACGCTGGCAACCTGGCGCACCTCGGGCAGGGACAGCTGGCGTGCGGTGGAGACGATGATGCTGCCGGTGAGCATGCTGGGTTCGACCAGGAGGATGCCGCGCGCGCTGTTCATGCAGTGACGGCCCCGTCGTTGGCAGGGCCTTCGGGGGCTTCGCGCCGCACCAGTTCTTCCACTGCCAGGTCGCGCAGCGAGGCCAGGATGGCCAGGTCCACCCGGTCCAGCTCGCGTGGCTGCTGGTCGATGATGCACAGCGTGCCGATGCTCTCGCCGCTGGGCAGCTTGAGCGGGGCGCCGGCGTAGAACTGGATGCCCGGGCCGCCGGTCACCAGCGGGTTGTCGGCAAAGCGCTGGTCCTGTGCAGCGTCGGGTACCACCATGGTCTCGTCCTTGAGGATGGCATGGGCGCAGAACGAGATGTCGCGTGCCATTTCCCGCGTATCCAGTCCCACCTTCGCCTTGAACCACTGGCGCTCGGCGTCGATCAGCGAGATCAGCGCGATGGGCATGTCGAATTCCTGTGCCGCGAAGGCCACGATGCGGTCGAAGCGTTCTTCGGGTGGCGTGTCGAGGATCAGCAGCTGGCGCAGGGCCTGCAGGCGCTCGTCTTCGTTGGCAGGGGTGGGCGGCTCTTGCATGTCGGTCAGGCAATCCAAATGCACGGAATGCCATTATGTTCCGCGATAGTGCAAGCCTGCGCTCAGTGGCGGGTTGCCGCGTCCCGGGCCGGGGTGCCGGGTCGCCCGAACTGGTGCCAGGCGCGGCGCAGCTGCGTATCCGAGCTGAAGCCCGCCAGTGCTGCCGCCTGGGTCACGTTGTGGCCCGACTGCAGGGCCGCCTCGGCGGCGGCCAGGCGGATGCGGCGCAGGTACTCGAGCGGCGCAATGCCCGCGTGCTCCAGAAACAGCCGGTTCAGGTGCCTGGGCGAGGTGTGCGCCACCTCGGCCATGGCGGTCACGTTCCAGGCGGCCTGGGGCTGCTGGCCCACGGCATCCTGCACCCGGTGCAGGGCACCGTGCAGGTGGTTGCGGTGGTGCAGGAAGGGCGAGAGCTCGGGGTCCTGCGGGCCGCGGCGCAGGGCCACCACCATGGTCTGGGCCACCTGGGCGGCAATCGCCGGGCCGCAGGCGTCGGCAATGCGGTAGAGCATCAGGTCGATGCCGGTGGTCACGCCGGCGCTGCTGTGCAGCGCACCATCGTGCACGAAGACCCGGTTCGCCACCACGTCGCAGTGCCGGTCTACCTGGGCCAGTTCGTCCAGGTGCTGGTGGTGGGTGGTGGCGCGCCGGCCGGCCAGCAGCCCGGCGTGGGCCGCCAGCACGGCGCCCGCGCAGATGGTGACCAGTTCCAGCCGGCCTGCCACCAGGCGCATGCCGCGCAGCCAGTGCAGCAGGTCGCGCGCCTCGCTGTTGTCCACTGCGATGGCCTTGCCCGGCAGGCCCACCAGCACCACCCAGGCCGGCTCGGGCAGGGAGGCGGGCAGGGGCTCCAGCCCGGTGAGCATGGCGCCCACCGAGGTCACCGCCTGGGGCGTGGGGGCCGTGAAGTGCTGCACGAAGCGCTCGGGCTGGCCCTGGGCACGCAGCAGCTGGTTGGCGATGCGCAATGCCTCGGCCGGGCCGGCCCAGTCCAGCACCAGGCTGCCGGGCAGCAGCGCGAAGTAGACGTGGATGGGGTCGGCAGTGTTCAGGGCTCGGGGTTCCATGGCGTGTCCATCTGGCGGGCGGTGCGCTCGGACAGCGCCCGGCCCGCCAGGCGTGTGACCAGATGCAGGCTCATGTCGATGCCGGCGCTGATGCCTGCCGACGTGACCAGCGCACCGCGGTCCACCCAGCGCACATTCTCCCGCACCTCAAGCGCCGGGAACTGCGCACGCAGGTCGGTAATGTCCTCCCAGTGCGTGGTGGCCGGTCCTACGATCAGCAAGCCTGCCGCCGCCAGGATGAAGGCGCCCGTGCAGACCGAAGCCGTGATCTGTGCACCCGCGGCGGCCCGGGCCACCCAGGCTCGCGTTTCGGCACAGGCGGCCGCGGCATCGACCACGCCGCCGGGCACGACCAGCACGTCCGGGGCAGCTGCCGTGGCGAAGTCGGCATCGGGCAGCACCCGCAGGCCGGCGCGTGCCTGCACGGGTGCCATGCTGCGCGCCACGCACTGCACTGCAAACGCAGCGGGCGCGCCGGGCTGCAGGCGCTGCTGCATGCGGCAGGCGGTGGTGAAGACTTCGTAGGGGCCGCCCAGGTCCAGGGCCTCGACATCGTCGAAGACCAGGATGGAGACCTGCAAGGGGCGTGGGAGGGGGGAAGCGGTGGTCATCGGTGCGAAAGGTCCAGACAAGAGAACGAAAGGGTCAGCCCGCCGAAGCAGGCGCGGCGAACACGTAGCGCGGGTAGGTGCTCCGGGCGGCAGCGGCAAGCTCCAGGTCCACGTTCACGGTGCAGAACGGCTGCGCCACCGTGGTCCTTGCGAGCAGGGCGCCATCGGGACTGATCGCCCAGCCTGCGCCACCGTAGGTGCGGGCGGCGGTGTCCACCCGGTTCGACGAAAGGCTGTAGGCACCTGTGCGCACGGCGGCCACAGTGCCCACTGCCAGCCACTTGGCGGTGGTCGCGGCGGCGGTGGCGCGCGGTGTGAGGAGGGCCTGAACGCCCAGGTCGGCATAGCCGGCATGCGTGTCCAGCGCCCAGATTTCTGTGCAGATGCTCAGGCCGAAGTCCAGGGTGCCGGCCTGGAAGCGGGGAAATCGGGCGTCGCCGCGCTCGAACCAGGTGGCCTCCCAGCCACCGGGCTCCTGGGGCAGGTAAAACTTGCGCCGCAGCGGCTGGTAGCCCCCCTCGGCAGACCAGATGAACCCTTGGTTGTAGTGCCGTCCCGCCACGGTGACCGGGCGGGCGCCCACCACCCACACAGCGCCCAGTTCGTTCAGCCGCGCCATCCAGGCATCGCTCAGCGCCACGGCCGCCGCCCATCGCCCCGGGTCGAAGGGGGTGGATTCCCAGACAGGCTCGACAAAGGCGAATTCGGGCAGCAGCACCAGTTCGGCACCTTCATGTCGAACATGGGTGGCCAGGGCTTCCCAGGCCGGTTCGAGCAGCGCAGGCTGGTAGGGCAGTTCACAGACGGTGGCGCGCATGGCGGTCTCCTGCAATCTCAGCGGGCCGCGGCCAGGGCCTCGTCCACCGTGCGCAGCGTGGCAAAGCGGCCGGCCAGCACGGTGGCGGTGCGGGCCTTGATGTCGGCGGCGCTCAGGGTGCGGCCATCCGGCTGCTCCATGTCCCAGGTCAGCGTCGCCTCGGTCACGAAGTCCACCTCCCAGCCCAGGTCCGAGGCGTGGCGCGTGGTGGTCTCGCAGCACTGCTCAGTGCGGATGCCGCTCACGATCAGGCGCCGGATGCCGTTCTCGGTAAGCCATACCGGCAGGCCCGTGCCGACCAGTGCGCTGTGGCGCGACTTGGTGAAGGTGGCGGCCGCGTCGAAGGCGGCCAGGCCGTCCAAGGGCCGCACATGGCCGGACTCGATGGCAAACGCATTGCCGGCCTCGGCCGGGCCGTCGCTGTGGAAGATGCGCACCACGGGAATGCCGCGCGCCACGCATCCCCCGATCAAGGCGTTCTGCGCGGCCAGGTAGGCCGGCAGGTCGCGTTCGGTGAAATAAGGGCGCTGGCGGAAGGATTCCTGCACGTCAATCACAATCAGACAGGTATTCATGGTCGTGGCCTTGGGGTTTGGGTTGCAATGGCCTTATCTTTGCTCTACAGCATCGCCCAGTCCCTCCAACCCTGGACATCTATCGATCAGTTTCTGCCATGATTTTCGGTTTGGGCGGCGGCTTGGTGGGCCGGAGCTTGCCGAATAACCTTGGTCTGGGCGCTGAACACCGGTCCGGCCAAGGCTGGAAACGCTTGTTTGCTATTGATTGCATAGCTTAAGCCGCTTTGCTTCATAAGCTGCTATGGTGTATAGGGTTTTCCCTATATATGGATAGCACCCGCACATCTACCCATGGCCCGCCGCTCCCGCCTCTTCTCGCTGTCTGCGCTTACCCGCGCCTACCAGCGCAACCTCAAGGCCTTCGAAAAGGCGGCCAAGCCCATGCGCAAGCAGGCTGCCAAGGCCCTCAGGGCCGTGCCCAGGCTGGCCACGGCGGCCCCGCCAGTGCCACCACGCCTGCGCACGGTTGCGCCCCGGCCGCGCAAGCCGCAGCCGGTGGCTGGCGAATGGCTGGCCGGCATTGCACCCGGGCCTGCCGGTGCACGGCGCTTTCACCTCTACATTCCGCCCGGTCTGGCACTCGGCAAGGGTGAGACCCTGCCGCTGCTGGTCATGCTGCACGGCTGCGGCCAGACCGGGCGCGACCTGGCGGCCAGCTCGCGCATGAACCGGCTGGCGGCGCGCAAGCGCTTCCTGGTGCTGTACCCCGAGCAGGAGCGTGTGGCCAATGCCCATGGCTGCTGGAACTGGTTCGACCGGCGCAGCGGCAAGGCCCAGGCAGAGGCCGCCACCCTGCTGGCCGCCGTGGACCAGGTGGCGCGCCGCCACCCGGTGGACCTCTCCCGCGTGGCGGTGGCGGGCCTGTCGGCCGGTGCCAGCATGGCGGCTTTGCTGGGGGCCACCTACCCGGAGCGCTTTTGCGCCGTGGTCATGCATTCGGGCGTGGCGCCCGGCACGGCCGAATCGGCCGCCACGGCCATGGCCGCCATGCACGGCAAGCGCGAGGCCCACCTGCCCGATCTGCCGGGCGCCAGCGCCCTGGTGCCCGGGCTGCGCATCGATGGCACGCCGCTGCCGCCCCTGCCGCCGCTGATGATCCTGCACGGCGATGCCGACCACGTGGTCTCGCTGCGCAATGCCACGGCCACGGCCGCGCTGTGGGCTGGCTCCCTGGGGGCACGCGAGGGCATGGCGCGTACGCTGCAGCGCGGCAAGCGCCATGCGATGCGGGTGACGGAGTACCGGGCGCGCTCGCGCAGCGTGGTGGTCGTGCGCGAGATCCTGGGCCTGGGCCACGCCTGGAGCGGCGGCGCGGCCAGCCTGCCCTACAGCGACCCCGCCGGACCGGATGCATCGGCCCTGGTCTGGGCCTTCGTATCACGCCAGTCACCAAGAAAGTGAGCGGTTGCTCACACTAATCGGGCGGCAACCAGTTCCTTTTTGAGATAGGCGTAGAACAGCGGAGCGGCCACCAGGCCGGCCGGACCGAACACGGCTTCGGCTACGAACATCACGCTCAGCAGCTCCCACACGCCCATCTGCGTGCGCCGGCCCACCACCTTGGCGTTGATCACGTACTCGGCCTTGTGGATTAGGATCAGGAAGGCCAGGCAGGCGGCGGCCGCCAGCGGCGAGACCGACAGCCCCACGATGGTGATCACCACATTGCACAGCAGGTTGCCCACGATGGGCACCAGCCCCGCGACGAAGGTCAGCGTGATCAGCACCGGCGTGTAGGGCAGCTCCAGATGCCAGATGGGCAGCACGAACAGCAGGAACAGGGCGGTGAGCAGGGTGTTGAAGCTGGCGATCCAGAACTGCGCCGCCACGATCTGGCGGAAGGCCTCGCCCAGCAGCGTGATGCGCCGCTGCAGCGCCATGGCCAGGGGGCCGCGCGGCGGTGCCGGCGGGCGCACGGCCGCGAGCGATCCGATCAGCAGGCCCACGTACGCGAACAGCAGGCCGCCCAGCCAGGCACGCCCGGCCATGGCCAGGGCCCCGGCCTTGGCGCCCAGGTAGTTGGCGATGATGCGCTGGATCTCGGCCGCCCCTTCGGGCAGGTGGCTGGCCACGTCGGGCGGCAGCTTCAGGCGCAGCTCCAGCACCGTGCGCGCCATGTAGTCCAGCAGTTCGCGGTACTGCTGGGGGGCTTCCACCAGGTAGCCGCGCGAGTGGGTCACGCCGATGGCCAGCAGCGCCAGCGGCGAGAGCATGACCACGGCGGCGGCTGTGATCTCGGCCATGCGCGGCAGCACCGTGGAGGCCGGTGCACCGCGCCGATGGGCCAGCCGCCCCAACCAGCGCGCCAGGGCCCGCGTGGCCAGGAAGCCCAGGCACACGCACAGCAGGCCGGGGAGCAGGTTGCGCCACATCACCAGCAGCAGCGCGCCGGTCATCAGCAGGTAGCTGGCCAGGGCCACGCCGCGCGGCAGCGGGCCAAAGGGCTGGGGGCTGCCGATGCCGGGCAGGTCGGCCGGCACGGCGGGCGTGTCGGGAAGGGAGGCGGGCACGATTTCCGTGCCCGTGTCACGCGGGGCGTCCGGTGGCTGCGCCATGGCGCGCGGCGGCCTCAGGCGACGACCACGGCGGCGCCTTCACCGCGTGGCGCAATGGCGCCAATGGTGTACACCGTCTCGCCTGCGGCGGCCAGCGTGGCGGCCGTGGCGGCGGCGTTGGCGGCATCCACCACCACCACCATGCCGATGCCGTTGTTGAAGGTGCGGTTCATCTCGATGTCGTCGATGCCTGCGGTCTTCTGCAGCCAGGCGAACAGCTCGGTCTGGGGCCAGCTGCCCTTGGTCAGGTGGGCGGCCGTGCCTTCGGGCAGCACGCGGGGAATGTTCTCCAGCAGGCCGCCGCCGGTGATGTGGGCCAGGGCCTTGATGGGATGGGCGGCCAGGGCGGCCAGCACGTTCTTCACGTACAGGCGCGTGGGCTCCATGATGGCCTGCTTGAAGGGCTTGCCGTCCAGCGTGGCGGGCGTGTCGGCGCCGGCGCGCTCGATGCACTTGCGCACCAGGCTGAAGCCGTTGGAATGCACACCGTGGCTGGCCAGGCCCAGCACCACGTCACCGGCCTGCACGTCCTTGCCCGTGAGGATCTTGGACTTTTCCACCGCGCCCACGGCAAAGCCGGCCAGGTCGTATTCACCGGCGGGGTACATGCCAGGCATCTCGGCCGTTTCGCCGCCGATCAGGGCGCAGCCGCTCAGCTCGCAGCCCTTGGCGATGCCGCCGACCACGGCAGCCGCCGTGTCCACGTCGAGCTTGCCGCAGGCGAAGTAATCCAGGAAGAACAGCGGCTCGGCGCCCTGCACCAGCACGTCGTTGACGCTCATGGCCACCAGGTCGATGCCCACGGTGTCGTGCATGTTCCACTCGAAAGCCAGCTTGAGCTTGGTGCCCACGCCATCGGTGCCGGACACCAGCACGGGCTCCTGGTAGCGCTTGGGCACCTCGAACAGCGCGCCGAAGCCGCCGATGCCCGCCAGCACGCCTTCGCGCATGGTCTTCTTGGCCAGGGGCTTGATGCGTTCGACCAGCGCGTCGCCCGCGTCGATGTCAACGCCGGCGTCTTTGTAGGAGAGGGGGGTGGGGGTGGCGGAGGAGCTCATGGATGGAATGGTGCTGCGGGTAGGCCCGCACGGCGGGCTGGAATCCGGGGATTTTAAGGGGCATCGCCGCGCCTGCCCCTCAGCCTTGTTGCAACGGGGGCTTTGCGGCGGGCCCGGCCCGCAGCAGCACGCGGGCCAGCACCCGGGCGGCAAGGAGCATGCCTGCCTCGGAGACAGCCCCCACTCCGGATTGGTCCCACAGCCCCTGGGTGCGCCGCGCGGTGTGGCTTGTCCGGTCGGACAGCGCCCGGCCCTGGGCCGTGGCCCCCGCAATTCTTTCGACCATACCCCGCTGAGGAGAGGGCCATGGGCAGGCCATGAATCCAGGGGCCCGGATGCCGGCGGGCAGGTGCTGGGAGCGGGGTGGTCAAGGGCTCGTGCCAGGGGGCCGCTTTCGGTGGTGAACAGGATGCGGCGGCACGGCACCGGCAGCAGACTAAAATCAGGCGTATTGTCGCTGCCGGGACTTTCCGCAAACTGCCCTTTGGCGCTGTGCGACAGGCCCCGTGCCACCTTGTTTCGCCGCAGTCACCTCCGGCCAGACCCCTTTCAATGCCACCTGTGATGCCGCTGCCGATTCTCTTTCCGCCCGCCGCCCGCGCTTGCTTTGCCATGGGCCCGTCTGCGCTGCCCGGAGGGCGCGCATGAAGCAGTTGGCGCTCGACATCGGACTGGCCACGGGCCCCACGCTGGCCCGCTTCTTCGCCGGCCCGAACGAGGCGGCTTTGCAACACCTGCGCCTGGCGGCCGGCGTGGGCAGCAGCCCGGCCACCCGCTCGCCCGTGCCCACCTACATCTGGGGCGAGTCGGGCAGCGGCAAATCGCACCTGCTCAAGGCCGTGCGCCAGGCACTGCGCGACGAGGGCGACGCCGTGGGCTGGCTTGACCCGTCCGAGGGCGAGCCGCCCGAGTTCGACGAGGCCTGGTCCGCCGTGCTCATGGACGATGTGCACCTGTACAGCACCTCCCAGCAGGCCATGGCCTTCAACTGGTTCGTCAACGCCATCAGCCCCGCCAGCGGCACCCAGCGCTGGGTGCTGGCCGCCGGCGAGCTGCCGCCGGCCGACCTGCCGCTGCGCGACGACCTGCGCAGCCGCCTGGGCTGGGGCCATGTGTTCCAGCTGCAGCTGCTGGGCGAGCCCGAGCGCCGCGCCGTGCTGCGCCAGGAGGCCGATGCACGCGGCGTGTTCCTGAGCGACGACGTCATGGACTACATGCTCAACCGCTTCTCACGCGACCTGGGCAGCCTGATGCAGTTGCTCGACCAGCTCGACGCCTACGCCCTGCGCGCCCAGCGCGCCATCACCATCCCGCTGCTCAAGGCAATGCTCGAGTCCGAATGATCCTGCGAACCTGCCGGCCCCCTTGCTACCTCTGCACCCCCGGCACCTGATTGAATGACCACCCCTGAATCCCCGGCCACCCGCCCCCGGCTCGCACTTTTCGACCTGGACCACACGCTGCTGCCGCTCGACTCCGACTACGAATGGGGCGAGTTCACCATCCGCATCGGCTGGAACGACCCGGTCGAGTTCGCGCGCCGCAACGGCGAGTTCTACGCCCACTACCAGGCCGGCACGCTCGACGTGCACGACTATGTGCGCTTCGCCACCGAAGCCGTGCGCCTGCGCGGCCCCGAGGCGGCGGCCGCCGCGCACGAGCAGTTCATGCGCGAGGTGATCGGCCCGGCCATCAAGCCCCAGGCCCTGGCCCTGGTGCAGCAGCACCTCGATGCCGGGGACGAGGTGCTCATCGTCACTGCCACCAACGAGTTCGTGACCACGCCCATCGCCAAGGCGCTTGGCGTGCAGCAGCTGCTGGCCGTGCAGCTGGTGCGCGATGCCAACGGCTGGTACACCGGCGAGATCGACGGCGTGCCCACCATGCGCGAGGGCAAGGTCACGCGCATGGAGCAATGGCTGGCCGAGCGCCGGCTCGCCTGGGGCGACGTCGAGAGCACCTTCTACAGCGACTCGATGAACGACGTGCCCCTGCTCGAAAAAGTCGACCATCCCGTCGCCACCAATCCCGACCCGCGCCTGCGAGCGCTGGCCCAGGAGCGCGGCTGGCGCATACTGGACCTGTTTACTGCACACCCATGATCAAGAAGTTCATCGACAAACTGCTGGGCAAATCGACGCCCGGCACCTCGGGCGGCAAGCCGCATTTCGGCAAGCGCGAAGAGGTGCCCGCCACCGTGCACGGCATCAACCCCGAACTGGTGGACCGCCGCGCGGCCGAGGTCGTGGCCACGCTCAAGCAGGCCGGCTACGAGGCCTACATCGTCGGCGGTGCGGTGCGCGACCTGCTGCTGGGCCTGCGCCCCAAGGACTTCGACGTGGCCACCAATGCCACGCCCGAGCAGGTCAAGGGCCTGTTCCGCCGTGCCTTCATCATCGGCAAGCGCTTTCGCATCGTGCACGTGGTGCACGGCCGGGGCCGCGAACACGAAGTGATCGAGGTCTCCACCTTCCGCGCCTACCTGGACAATGCCGCCGCTGGCCAGGTCGCCGGCAACGAAAAGACCAGCAAGCAGCAGCTGTCGGGCATGCAGCATGCCGTGGACGCCAGCGGCCGTGTGCTGCGCGACAACGTCTGGGGCCCGCAGGACGAGGACGCCACGCGCCGCGACTTCACCGTCAACGCCATGTACTACGACCCGGTGAGCCAGGTGGTGGTGGACTACCACAAGGGCATCCAGGACGCCAAGAAGAAGACGCTGCGCATGATCGGCGACCCCGCCACGCGCTACCGCGAAGACCCGGTGCGCATCATCCGCGCCGTGCGCTTCGCCGCCAAGCTCAGCGCCCTGGGCTTCACCATCGAGGCCAAGACGGCCGCGCCGCTGGTGCAGTCCCAGGCCCTGCTGGCCGACGTACCGCAAAGCCGCATGTTCGACGAGATGCTCAAGCTCCTGCAGACCGGCCATGCGATCGCCACAGTCGCCCAGCTCAAGAAGCTGGGCATGGCCAAGGGCATCTACCCGCTGCTGGACGTGGCGGTCGAGCGTGCCGACACCCCCTTCGTGAGCGCCGCCCTGGCCGACACCGACCGCCGCGTGGGCGAGGGCAAGCCCGTGGCCCCGAGCTTCCTTTTGGCCTGCGTGCTCTGGGAAGACGTGCGTACCGGATGGGAAGAGCGCCTGAAAAACCCGCGCCAGCATGCACTGCCCGCGCTGCAGGAAGCCATCGACGAGGTGTTCGACAAGCGCATCGGCGACGTGTCGGGCCGCGGCAAGCTGGCCGCCGACATGCGCGAGATCTGGGTCATGCAGCCGCGCTTCGAGAAGCGCGTGGGCAGCACGCCCTTCGGCATGGTCATGCAGCCGCGCTTCCGCGCCGGCTTCGACTTTCTGCGCCTGCGCGCCGATGTGGGCGAGATCGACGAGGCCCTGGCCGAATGGTGGCAGGACTTCCAGGCCGCCGACGACGACCGCCGCGAGGACCTGATGGACCAGGCGCGCGAAGAACAGAAGGCGCGCCAGCGCGTGAGCCAGCCCACGGTGCGCCGCGTGCCCAAGGCGGGGCCCGCCGGCGATGGCCAGGCACCGCAGCCGCCCAAGCCGCGTGCACCCCGTGCTGCTGCTGCCACCGATGGCGGGCAGGACGAGGGTGACGACTTTGCGCCCGAGCACGGCGGCGATGCCGTGCCACCCGATGGCAGCGCACCCAAGAAGCGCCGCCGCCGTCGCCGCAAGCCCACCGGGGGTGGTGGTGGCGGTGAAGGCTCTGCCGCGCCTGCGGCGCAGTGAGCGCTGCCGACAGCATGGCGGTAGCGGCCTTCATCGGCCTGGGCGCCAACCTCGGTGACCGGGGGGCAGCCCTGCAGCAGGCGCTGGTCTCCCTGGCTGCCGTGCCAGCGACACAGGTGCGCCAGGTCTCGCCGCTGTACCGCAGCGCGCCGGTAGACGCCGATGGCCCCGATTACCTGAATGCCGTGGCCGAGCTGGCCACGGGGCTGCCGCCCATGGCACTGCTCGAGGCCCTGCAGGCCATCGAAGCGGCGGCGGGCCGGGAGCGCCTGTACCGCAATGCCCCGCGCACGTTGGACCTCGATATCCTGCTCTATGGCGATGAGAGCATCGCCACCCCCCATCTGACCGTACCGCACCCGCGCATGGGCGAGCGCGCCTTCGTGCTGCTGCCCCTGTCCGATATCGCCCCCGGGCGCGTCACGCCAGGCCAGTTGGCGGCCGTGGCCAGCCAGCGCATCGAACGGACCGATACCTTGCTGTGGCCCGTGGCGGCCAGCCGCTGATCAGGCTTTCGGCAGCCGGGCCGCCAGCCCCTGCACCACCACCTCGCTCCAGGCCTCGAAGCCGGCATCCAGCGGGTGCGTGCTGCCGCTGCTCCAGCGCACCACGAAGGCGCGGTTGGCCATCTGCGGCAGATGCTTCGCCAGCGTGGGGCAGGCCGCGCCATCGATCTGCGCCAGGCGCTCCTGGTGGCCCGTGGCCCAGCCGTCCGGGTCGTCCGCGGGCTGGGGCGCCAGCTCCAGGGTCACGAAGCTGACCATGGCGACAATCACCACGTTGTAGGCATCGATGAGGCCCTGCTCCACGAACCCGGCCGATTCGAGCAGCGCCAGGATGCGGTCCAGCAGCAGCGGGTCCAGGCTGGCATTGGAGACCAGTTGCGCGCCCAGCACCGGTGCGATGCGCGGGTGCTGCTGCACGGCGCGGCGGTAGCGTGCGAACAGGGCGCGCAGTTCGGCCTGCCAGTCGGTGTTGGGTGCGGGGGGCGCCAGCCCGCCCACGGCGGCGGTCACGGCCCCGGCGATCAGCGCGTTGCGGCCTCCCGGCACATGCCAGTACAGCGCCGTAGGGTACACGCCCAGCGAGCGCGCCAGATCGCGCACGCTGAAGGCTTCCACCCCGCGCTGGTCGATCAGCGCCAGCGCAGCCGCCAGCACGCTCTCGCGCGACAGCGGGGGCGTGGCGGTATCCAGGGTGCCCTGGGGGGCGGGAGAGGGCTTGGCGGCACGGGGCATGGAAAGGGACGGGGCGGTTGTCAGTGCGGATTGTCAGGCATCGCCAAGCACCTCCCCTTGCCAAGCCTGTTCCATCGATCCATAATTTCTTGTACACCGTACAGGAGATGCCATGAATGCCACCCCGACCCCTCTGGACCAGGCCCTGTTCCAGGCCGTGGAGAACTACCGCACCCGCAACCCGCGCAGCGCCGCCTTGCTGGCCGAGGCCGAGCAATCGCTGCCGGGTGGCAATACCCGCAGCGTGCTGTTCCATGGCCCCTTTCCCCTGAGCATGGAGCGCGGCGAGGGCTGCCACGTGTGGGATGCCGACGGGCACGCCTACATCGACGCCCTGGGCGAATTCACGGCCGGGCTCTACGGCCACTCGCACCCGGTGATCCTGGCCGCCATCCAGGAAGCGCTGGCCGGCGGCATCAACCTCTCGTCGCACACCGCGCGCGAGGCCCGACTGGCGCAGGAAATCCGGCGGCGCTTTCCGTCCATGGAGCTGCTGCGCTTCGCCAACTCGGGCACCGAAGCCAACCTGCTGGCCCTGGCAGCCGCCAAGGCCCACACGGGCCGCGGCAAGGTGATCGTGTTCGACGGGGCCTACCATGGCGGCGTGCTCACCTTCGCGGGCGGCGGCTCGCCGATGAACGTGCCGCACGACTTCGTGCTGGCGCGCTACAACGACGGGGACAGCGTGCGTGCCCTGGTGGCGGAACATGGGCCGGACATCGCCGCCATCCTGGTGGAGCCCATGCTGGGCGCAGGCGGTTGCGTCCCGGGCGAGCCGGACTTCCTGCGGGCACTGCGCACCCTGGCCGACGAATGCGGCGCCATGCTGGTGTTCGACGAGGTCATGACCTCGCGCCTGTCCTTCGGCGGGCGCCAGGCGCTGCTGTCCCTGCGCCCGGACCTCACCACGGCCGGCAAGTACCTGGGCGGCGGCATGTCCTTCGGCGTGTTCGGCGGCCGGCGCGACGTGATGGAACGCTTCGACCCGCGCCGCCCCGACGCCTTGGCCCATGCCGGCACCTTCAACAACAACGTGCTCTCCATGGCCGCGGGCCATGCAGGGCTCTGCCAGGTGCTTACGGCCGAGGTGGTGCAGGCGCTCAACGCCCGGGGCGAGCAGTTGCGCGCGCACTTCAATGCCGTGTTCGCGCAGCACGGCGTGGACATGGGCTTTAGCGGCATCGGCTCGCTCATGACCCTGCACGCCACCGCAGGCCCGGTGCGCTCGCCCGCCGACCTGCAGGGTACGGACGGGCGGGCCAAGGACCTGCTGTTCTTCGGCCTGCTCGAAGAGGGTGTGTTCATGGCGCGGCGCGGGCTGATCGCGCTCTCGCTGCCCGTGGGCGATGCCGAGTGCGACACCCTGGTAGCCGCACTCGATGCCGTGGTGGCGCGCCACCGAGCCGTGTTGCCGGCGCGGGCGTAAACAAAGGGCTCCGGAGGGGCCCTGTACAGCAGATGAAGCGCTGGTCAGTCGACCTTCGCGCCGGAGGCTTTCACCACTTGCTGGTACTTGGCGCGCTCGGCCGCCATGAAGCTGTCGAATTGCGCTGGCGTGGTCGCCACGGGCTCGGCCAGCAGCAGGCCGAAGCGGGTCTTGGTCTCGGGCGCATTGAGGGCCGCGACGAAGGCCT
This sequence comes from Acidovorax sp. GW458-11-26-14-TSB4, assembly GCF_059423865.1. Classification (NCBI taxonomy): domain Bacteria; kingdom Pseudomonadati; phylum Pseudomonadota; class Betaproteobacteria; order Burkholderiales; family Comamonadaceae; genus Acidovorax; species Acidovorax sp. GW458-11-26-14-TSB4. Next base: position 193,546 of record NZ_JBWKYR010000009.1, on the reverse strand, counting down.
TGTTCAGCTTGTCGATCACCGGCTTGGGCGTGGCCGCAGGCGCCACCAGGCCCCACCAGGTGTCGATCGAAAAGCCCTTGAAGGTGTCCGACAGCGGGGGCACGCCCGGCAGGTTGGGGCTGGCGGCCAGCGAGGTCACGGCCAGGGCCTTGAGCTTGCCGGCACGGATGTTGGGTGCTGCGGCGGCCAGGTTGTCGATGTTGAAGTCCACCTCTCCGGCCAGCAGGGCCAGCTGCGCAGGGTTGGCACCGCGGTAGGGGATGTGCAGCGCGAAGATGCCGGCGCGCTGCTTGAACATCTCGCCCGCCAGGTGGCCGGCGCTGCCGTTGCCGCCGCTGCCGTAGTTGAGCTTGGCCGGGTTGGCCTTGGCGTAGGCGATCAGGTCGGCCAGGGTGTTGATCTTGAGTTGCTCGGCCTTGGCGGCGTTGATCACCAGCACGTTGGGCACGCGCACCATCTGCGTGATGCCGGCGAAGTCCTTGCCCGCGTCGTAGGGCATACGGCTGTAAAGCCAGGGGTTCACGGCATGCGTGGCCGTGGCCGAGATGCCGATGGTCAGGCCGTCCGGTGCCGCCTTGGCAATCGCGTCGGCACCGATGTTGCCGCCCGCGCCGCCCTTGTTGTCGATGATCACCGTGCCCAGAGAGTCGCGCACGCGCTCGGCCAATGCGCGTGCCGTGACGTCGATCGGACCGCCCGGTGCGTAGGGCACGATCAGGCGGATCGGCTGGCCCGAGTCCTGCGCCATCGCGGCATGGGGAAGGGCAGCGGCCACGAGGGCGGCGCCGGCGAGGAGGGTGGTGAGGTTTCTGCGGTTCATGGGTGCCATTGTGCAAAAAATGGAGCGGCCACTACAGAAAAGATGTGCAGGCATCAGGAAATACCCCATCTCCTGAAACGTCGTCTTCCGTCAGCCGTGCTTGTCCGCCTCGGAGGTGAACGCATCGGCAAAGAACTCCTCGGGCGGCAGTCCCCGGTGCGCACTGTAGGCGTCGCGCGCCGATTCGACCACGATGGGGGCACCGCAGGCATACACCTGGTGGCCCGAGAGGTCGGCAAAATCGTCCATCACGGCCTGGTGCACGAAGCCCGTGCGGCCGGTCCAGCCGTCTTCGGGCAGGGCGTCGGAGACCACGGGCACATAGCTCAGGTTGGGCATTTCGGCCACACGCTCCTGCACCCATTCGGCCATGTACAGGTCGCCGGGGCGGCGGCCGCCCCAGTAGAGCACCACCGGGCGTGTGATGCCCTTGAACTGGATGTGCTCGATCAGCGCCTTGGTGGGCGCAAAACCGGTGCCCGAGGCCAGCAGCACGATGGGCTTGTCCGAATCCTCGCGCAGGAAGAAGCTGCCGAACGGGCCTTCCACGCGCAGGATCTCCTTTTCCTTCATCGCGCCGAACACATGGTCGGTGAAGCGCCCGCCGGCCATGTGGCGGATGTGCAGTTCGATCCCCGACGCATCGCCCTGGGTGTGCGGCGCATTGGCCATCGAGTACGCGCGGCGCGCACCGTCGCGCAGGATGAACTCGATGTACTGCCCCGCGTGGTAGCGGAAGGTGTCGGCCGCGGGCAGTTGCAGGCGCACCTGCATCACGTCGTGCGACTTCTTGGCGAGGCTGGATACGCGCACCGGCATCTTCTTGACCGGGTAGGCGCTTTCGTCGGTGACCTGGCGCGATTCGAGCACCACGTCGGACAGGGGCTTGGCGCAGCAGGTCAGCACGTAGCCCGCGGCCTCCTCGTCGGCCGTGAGGGCCTTGGACTGGTGGTTGGCATGGAACACCGCACCGCTGAGCTTCTTGCACTTGCAGGAGCCGCAGGCGCCATCCTTGCAGCCATAGGGCAGGCCCACGCCGCTGCGGATGGCGGCCAACAGGATGGATTCATCGCCCTGGGCGGCAAAGGCGCGGCCGCTGGGCTGTACGGAAATCTGGAACGTGGACGTGGGGGCCGCCGCGGCGCTGGTCATGTTGTGGGTATCCTTGGGACGTATCTTCTTTCGCGGACCCGATTTTGCCCTCAAACCAAAACCCCCTCGGAGCCCTGCCGGCGCGCTTTCGCCGTGAACGCCTGCTGATCGTGGGCTGCGGTGATGTCGGCCAGCGCGTGGTGCGCCAGCTGCAGGCGGGCGGCACGGCGGCCCCGCGGCTGCGCGTGCTGGCGCTCACCTCCAGCCCCGCACGCGTGCAGGGCCTGCGCGAGCGCGGCATCACACCCCTGGTGGGCAACCTGGACGATGGCGCCACGCTGCGGCGCCTGTCGGGCGTGGCGACGCGGGTGATGCACCTGGCCCCGCCGCCCGGTGAGGGCGCCGGTGGCCAAGCCTGGTGGCGCGACCCGCGCACCGTGGCGCTGGCGCGCGCGCTGCGCCTGCGCAGCCAGCCGGTTTCGCTGGTGTACGCATCCACCAGCGGCGTGTATGGCGACTGCCAGGGGGCCCTGGTGCCCGAGACGCGCGCCCCGGCCCCCGCCACCCCACGCGCCCAGCGCCGCGTGAATGCCGAGCGCGCCGTGCGCCACCTGGGGCGGGCCGGCGTGCGCGCCAGCATCCTGCGCATCCCCGGCATCTACTCGCCCGACCGCGAGGGCGGCACGCCCGAAGCGCGGCTGCGCCGGGGCACACCGGTGCTGGTGGCCGAGGACGATGTCTACACCAACCACATCCATGCCGACGACCTGGCCCGGGCCTGCCTGCGCGCGCTGTGGAAGGGGCGCCCCCAGCGCATCTACAACGTGAGCGACGACAGCGAACTGAAGATGGGCGACTACTTCGACCTGGCGGCCGACCTCTATGGCCTGCCGCGCCCGCCGCGCCTGCCGCGCAGCACGGCGCAGACCGAACTGCCCGTGGTGCTGCTGAGCTTCATGAGCGAGTCGCGCCGGCTGGACAACCGGCGCATGCTGCGCGAGTTGGGCCTGCGCCTGCGCTACCCCAGCGTGGCTGACGGACTGAAGGCCGCCTGAGCCCAAGGCTCAAGGCCCCATGCCCGGCTCGTACTTGTGGATGCGGGCGCGCCAGTCTGTGGGCGCGGGGTTGCTGGTGTTGTTGCGCAGGTCGCGCGCCACCTGATCGCGGCGCTCTTGCTCGCGCCTCTCCTGCTCGCGCCGGGCGTTGTCGCGTTCACGATCGCGGCGCTCGCGGTCGGCCTGCTCGCGCTGGGCCTGTTCCCGTTGCGCCTGCTCGCGCTGGCGCGCATGGTCGCGCCGTTCCTGGTCCCGGCGGGCTTCCTCACGCTCGCGCTCGCGTTCCCGCTGCCGTTCCCGGTCCCACCACGCCGAACAGTGACAATAACGCCAGGCGCACGGGCAAAAGGGTCATGGAGCTCCTTGGGCAACCGCCGAAACCGTGGCGGTGCCCGCTATTGACGCGCGGAAGGCAGTGGCGGTTGACGCCGTGGCTGTGGCATTTTGGGGGAGACGATGCCAGTAGAAAGGCAGGTTCCCGTCCCCTGCCGAGCACGCAGGCGGAGGGCGGTGCGCGAACGGGCCTGCGGAGTGTTTTCCGTCGCTCAGCAGGGCGCTTGGCCGCCAGTGCCGTTGGAGCGGCACACGCCGCCCTGGCCAGGGAAGCGCCCCGGGCCGTTGCGCGGATAGGTGTTGCCCTGGTTGTCCGTGCACCGGTAGTCCGAGCACTGCGTGAGCCGTGGTGGCGGCTGCTGGGGCGTGGTGGGGAAAGGCTGCGGGAACACCGCAGGCGGCGGATAGGGTGCCGGATAGCCGATGCCGTAGCGCGGCGGCACCACCACCACGCGCGGCTGGGCGGCGCGGGCGCGCTCCAGATCGGCATAGCCTTGGGGGCCCAGGCAGTCGAGGTCCATCTGCCGCTGGGCGGCCTCCAGGCGCTGGCCCTGCTCCTGCGTAGAGCGGGGCCCCTCGCTGGCCACCAGGTCGTAGTTGCGGCGTGAGCGCGCGCATTCGGGCGAGCGCGCGTAGTCCTGCGGCAGCGGAGCGTTGGTGGCGCGTTCCCGGTTGCGGTCGGCTGCGCGCCGGGCCTCGGCCTGGGCCGCCTCGTTCTCGGCCTGCAGGCGCTGCTGCTTGCGCTCCAGCGCCTCGGCAGACAGTTGCCGGTCCTGCAGTATCTCTTCGGGCGTGCGGCGGGCTTCCACCTCCCGGGCCGCTTCGCCGCTGCCGCAGATCCCATCGGTATAGGTCACCTTGCCGGTGCGCGCATCGGTACAGCGGATAACCTGGGCCTGTGCACCCAGGCACAGGCCTGCCAGGAACAGGCCGCAGAGGATGGGGCGCAGAGGGCGGAACATGGCGCTTCGCAAGCTGACGTCCCTCAGGGGCTGGATCGCAGGCCGCCGCGCCAACCGGTGGATGCGGTGCTGAGGACGGACTGGACTGGCCGGCTCTCGTTGCGCCTGCGGTCCGCGGCTGCACGTTGGTCGCGCTCGGCCTGGTCACGTCGTGCCTGTTCCCGTTCCAGCTCCATCTGTTGTTTGTGGCGTTCCTCACCGCGCCGGGCGTGGTCACGCTCCTGGTCGCGGCGTTCGCGATCCGCCTGTTCGCGCCGATCCTGGTCCCTGCGGGCTTCTTCGCGCTCGCGCTGCCGTTCCCTGTCGCGTTCGCGTTCCTCGCAAGCGTAGCGGTCGCGTTCCATCTGGTCGAGCAGGGCGGTTTCCCGGCGCTGGGCAGCCTCCCGGTACTCCTGCTCGCGCCGGTCCCGCTCGCGTTCGGCAAGGGCTTCGGGGCCCATGCAATTCATGTCCATGCGCCGCTCTGCGGCCTCCTTGAGGGGGGCCATATTCCCGCGTGGAACGGTGGTCCTGCTGGATGCGCAGCAGGTCGTAGGCGCCCCGGGAACTTGCGCGCCCGGGCGATCTGGCCTAGCCGTGTGTCCGCCGGGCATGGTCGAAAAGTACGCGTTGAAGGTCCGCCGCACGCTGCGCATCGGATGGGGCCGCGCCATTGTCCGCCTGCAGCCGCTGTCGGCTCCGCTGCAGCGCTTCGGCGTAGGACTGCTGCTGCCGGCGTACCTCTTCAGGTGCCGGGCGTATCTTGACCTCTAGCACGGCCTCGCCGCTGTTGCACGCACCGTCGGTGTAGGTGTTCTTGCCGGTGCGGGAGGCGGTACAGCGCATAACTTGGCCATGGGCAGGCATCACTACAAAGAGTGTGCTGACCAAGCCTAGATAGGCACAGCTTGCTACACCAAGAACCTGACGCACTGAGGCAAGCATGACGTAATACCGATGTTATGGACCCGCGCCGGTCTCTTGTGTGGGATAAGGAGTGTATGAACCTGAACGCCCTTGACCTGGAGTTGGTCGGTTCTGGCCTCGGCCCCGCTCGGCGGCCGCACGGCGGTCGCGCTCGATCTGGTCGCGGCGTGCCTGCTCGGCCTGGGCCTGGTTGCGGCGCTCCTGGTCACGGCGGGCGTTGTCGCGGTCGCGGTCACGCTCCCGGTCGCGGCGTTCGCGCTCGGCCTGATCGCGCCACTGCTGTTGCGCGCGTTCACGTTCGCGCTCGCGCGCCCAATCGCGGTCGTCGCGGCGGTTGTTGTAGTACACCGGCGGCGGCGCCACGTACACCGCTGGTGGCGGCGAGTGGTAGACCGGCGGCGCGTCGTAGATGATGGTCGACGTGCTCGGCGGGTAGTAGGTGGGGGCTGGTGCGTAGTACGGGTCGCCCGGTACTGTGGCACAGCCAGTCAGCACGGCGCCCAGGACCGTGGCGGAGAGAACGCGGGCTAAGGTATTTGTCATGTGGAATCAGGCTCCCGGCGCACAAGGCGCGTTCCGCGTTGCAGGTAAAGGCCAGGAAAACAACATCCCGAGGGTGTTACATCTCCAGGCCACTGCTAACCTTGACGTTTGAGGGCCCTATTTGGTTGACCGGCCACCAGTTTGCCGCAGACGGGCGCGCAGGCATAGCCCCTGAGGGTAGGCCAAATGCCCATGCGCGGGTAGGCGCGTGAAATCGTTCACGCCCAAAGGCTGGTTGCGCTGCAACCAGCCGTGCAGCAGGGCTTACTTGGGCAGCACGCGGCGGATGGTCTCCGCCAGGTCTTCGGCCACGAACTTGGCGACGTAGCCATCGGCGCCCACGCTGCGCACATGGTCTTCATTGGCCGAGCCCGACAGCGAGGAGTGAATGACCACCGGCAGACCGTGGAAGCGCGCATCCTGCTTAATGTTGCGGGTCAGCGTGAAGCCGTCCATCTCGGGCATTTCCAGGTCGGTCAGCACCATGGCGACGCGATCCAGGATGGTCTTGCCCTCTGCCTCGGCGCTCTTGGCGATGGCGTTCAGGCGGTCCCAGGCTTCCTTGCCCGACTTGACCATCTCGAACGGCGCATTCAGCGCCTTGAGTTCCTGCTCGATCAGCGAGCGGGCCACGAAGGAATCATCGGCCGCCAGGATGATGCTGCCGGGCTTGAGCTTGAGCTTGGCGCCCACCTTCTCCTCGGTGACCTCATGGCCGTCCGAGGGCGAGACCATCTGCAGGATGGCTTCCACGTCCAGCACCTGGGCCAGGCGCGATTCGTCGGTGTTGCCGTCCAGGCGGGCAATGCTGGTCACCAGCTTGCCCTTGGCGCCGCTGGTCTCGGCCGAGAGCACCTGCTTCCAGTCCAGGCGCACGATGTCTTCCACCGACTCCACGGCAAAGGCCTGGGTGGTGCGCGCGTACTCCGTCACCAGCATGATGTTCAGCCCCGTCTGCGGCTTGCAGCCGACGATGGAGGGCAGGTCCAGCACCGGGATCACCTGGCCGCGCAGGTTGACCACGCCCAGCGAGTGGGCCGTGGTGCCTGCGATGGGCGTGATGCTGGGCATGGCCACGATCTCGCGGATCTTGAACACGTTGATGCCGAAGAGTTCGGACTTGCCCAGGGCGTTGTCCGTCCCCAGGCGGAACAGCAGCAGCTCGAACTTGTTGGTGCTGGTGAGGTTGGTCCGCTCGTCGATGTCCTGCTGCACTGCTTTCATGGAAATGTCCTTTGCGCTGATACGCGCGTTTACAAATTCTAGGATCAGAACGGTGTGCGCAGCACGTTAAATTGTCAGGGCGTACCCGAATGGGGCCTGCCCGGCCTCAAGCGTCGCGGCGCCGAGACACTGCCGATGCATGCCCCATGCCAGCCGGGCATGGTTGTTACAAATAGGCCCGGGCAGCGCGCGGGAGGCAGTTCGTGCCCAGCCATTTTGCTACACGCCCGTGACAGGACCATAGTGCAGCACGGTGGGAAAAGGGTCATAGAAATGGTGCAGCAGCGCCTTCCACTCCTGGTACTGCGCGGACTGGCGAAAGCCCACCTCGTGGTCCTCCAGCGTGTCCCAGCGCACCAGCAGCACATAGTCATCAGGTTTCTCGATGCAGCGCTGCAATTCGTGCGACTGGCAGCCCGGCATCGAGGCAATGATGCGCTGGGCCTGGGCAAAGGCCTGCTCGAAGGCGGCGCTCTGGCCGGGGCGGATGGTGAGTTGGGCGATTTCCAGGATCATGGGAGGGCCTGCGGGGGTGGTGCAGCCCCGGTTGTACCAGCCCCGGCGCCCGGCGCACAGGTTTCCTGGACTGCACTCGGCAGGGGAGCCGGTGCCGCGGCCCCTGCGGCGACCACCCCCAGCAGCGCCAGCATGGGCGCGTCGGAAGCATCGCAGGCCAGGCCCATGTGCCGGTCGAAGGCCAGTGCCCCGTCCAGCGGCCGCGCCGGCGCATGGCGCGCGTGGGCGGCATGCGACTGCGGCACCTCCGCCAGGCCGATGCCGGCGTCCACCAGGTGCAGCAGCAGTTCCTCGCGCTCGGCGCTGGCGCGTACCGTGAGCGCAATGCCGTGCTTCGCCAGCAGGCGGATGAAGGACGGGTGCAGCGGGCAGTGCGGCCACTCGATCAGCGGCAGGCCCGCAAGGTCAGCCACCCCAAAACGCTTTTTGAAGCGCAGCGGGTGGCCGCCGGGCACCAGCATCACACAGGGCTCGCGCCACAGCGGGAAAAGTGTCGCCCTGCGCCTTGCAGTGCTCGGCCACCAGGCCCAGGCAGGAGTCCTCGGCGCTGGCGGTCAGCCGGACCAGGGCCTGTGGGGCAGGTGCTGCTCCAGCTGCGCCAGCAGCGGTGCGGCCGGGCCCACCAGCAGGGTGTCCTGCAGGAAGACACGCAGGGTCTCGCGCGGCGCCTCGCGGAAGTCGCGCACCATGGCGCTCGCCTCGTCCAGCAGGCTGCAGGCACGTGGGTACAGGCGGCAGCCCTCGGGCGTGGGCGCCAAGCCATTGCGGCTGCGCCCGAACAGCAGGGCATCAAGCGCATCTTCCAGCCCCTTGATCGCCATGCCGATGGACGGCTGCGCCACAAAGCAGCCAAGGCTCCGTGGGGAAGAACGAAGCCGCGACTGTAGGCAGGCCGCCGCGCCCGCACAACAATGGAATTTATGGCCTGCGGCGATAAAAATCCGATGGATGTCCAGGCGGCTCCGCGGGGCTCAATCCAGCATGCCCGGCACCTGGCGCAGATAGGCATGCAGCGCCGCAATCGCCTGTCGCACCTTGGCCGGCTGGGCATCGCGCTGTGGCGTCACGGCCCAGACGTCCAGCGTGCCCAGGTCGCACTGCGGCAGCAGGCGCACCAGGCGGCCCGACTGCAGGGCCTCGTGCACGTCGCTGCTGCCCAGCATGGCCACACCCAGGCCGGCCTCGCACATCTGCTGCAGCGACAGCTGGTTGTTGCTGGCGATGCGCGGCTCCACGCGCAACGCGCGCGACTCGCCCGCGCTGTTGCGCAGCTCGGCGAACATGCCCTCGCCATCGCGCACCAGGCCGAGCCAGCTGTGCGAGAGCAGCGCGTCGGGGTGCTGGGGCATGCCATGGCGCGCCACCCATCCGGCCGAGGCGCACAGGTAGACGTTCATGGCGCACAGGCGCCGCGCCGCCCAGCTCGAATCCTGCAGCCGACCAAAGCGCACGGCCAGGTCGATGCGGGCGTTGATCAGGTCGATGGGCGCATCGTCCACCAGCAGCCGCAGCCGCAGCGCCGGGTGGGCCGCCAGCATGTCCCCCAGAGCCGGCGCGATGTGCCGCGCAAAGCCCACGGTGGCCGACAGGCGCAGCTCACCGCTCGGTGCATCGCGCGAAGCAGCCAGTTCGGCCCGTGCCTGCTCAGCCGCCGCCCACATCGCCGCGCAGCGCGCGTGGTAGCGCTGGCCGGCCTCGGTCAGCGCCAGCTGGCGTGTGGAGCGGTGCAGCAGGGTCACGCCGCCATCGCTTTCGAGCTTGCGCACCTGCTGGCTCACGGCCGAGGTGCTCATGCCCAGGGCGCGCGCGGCCCCGCTCATCGAGCCGTGCTGCACCACAGCAGCGAACACGGCCATGCGCTTCAAGTCATCCATGGAAGTCTTTTGTGAAGCTGTGCTTCAAGGTGAAGGCGATTTTTGCCATCTACCGGCTTGTTTGACAAGCCCATATTCTCACTGCATCGACCTCAACCCAAGGACATGACATGAAAATCGCCCTGATCGGTGCCACCGGCTTTGTCGGCTCGGCCGTGCTCGAAGAACTGCTGCACCGCCAGCACCAGGTGACCGCCCTGGCCCGCAACCCCGGCAAGATCACCGCCCGCGCGGGCCTCGCCGTGGTGCAGGCCGATGCCCAGGACGCCGCCCAGGTGGCCCAGGCCGTGGCCGGCCAGGAGGCCGTGGTCAACGCCTACAACCCAGGCTGGACCGTGCCCGACATCCATGACCAGTTCCTCATCGGCACGCGCGCCATCTATGCGGGCGTCAAGCAGGCCGGCGTCAAGCGCCTGCTGGTGGTGGGCGGTGCGGGCAGTCTGTTCGTCGCCCCCGGTGTGCAGCTGGTGGACACCCCCGGCTTCCCGGCCGAGTACAAGGCCGGCGCCCTGGCCGCGCGCGAGGCACTGAACCTGATCCGTAGCGAAAGCACGCTGGACTGGACCTTCCTCTCGCCTCCCATCCTGCTGGCCCCCGGCGAGCGCACCGGCCAGTACCGCCTGGGCACCGATGCCCCGCTGATGAACGGCGAAGCCCCCGGCGGCATCAGCGTGGCCGACCTGGCCGTGGCCATCGTCGACGAGCTGGAGAATCCGCGCCACGTGCAGCAGCGCTTTACCGTGGCGAGCTGATCGCTTCGGCCAGTATTTCTGGGAATTAAAGTCGTAAACCCGCAATCAAAGTTGTAAACCTGCATCTAGGGCGTGTCATCATTCATTTCGCCCCCCGCGCTGGCCCCGGCATGCGACGTCTGCTTTGTAGCTTGGCTTGCCAATAGCCTTGCACACGCAAGGAACGCCACGACGAGTGGCGCGCCGGCAAGGGACTTCCCTTCGGGTTGCCCGGCCTGGGGGCCGTCTGTGGCGTTGCCCGCGCTTGCAAGGTGCACACCTTGCTGCGCACGGGCGCCTTGCATCCAGCCCCCAGGCCGGGCAACGCGATCCCCGAAATTGGTGTTAACAGGCCTTAGTTGGCGCAAACGAACGAGCCGGCCTGATTGACATCTCCAGAGCCACTGTACTTCGGCCATTGAGGGTAGTCGCAGAGGGGGCGGGTCCGGCCCGGTACCCCAGTTACGTCGGTGGTTACCTGATTGGTGGGGGCAATGCCATTTTCCACCCAACGCTCCAGGGTAGTCAGCGAGTCCCAGGTCGCATTGAATGCGGTGCTCACAGCATGGCCAAGTCCGGGTACTTCGTAATAGCGGGCAAAGCTTCGTACGCGGTCCGGTCCCATCTGGGTCTGCAGGCGACGGTAGTAGTCCTCGGTTGCGCGCGAGCTGACCAGTACATCTGCCAAGCCATGGGCCAGTAGCAGCTTTCCTCCCTTGGCGGCGAATGCGGAAACGTCGGTTCTGGTATCCAGCTGGCGGCTGAGCTCGCTGATGCGCGCACCCCAGGGGCCGGGGCTTTCAGGGTCCAGCAACAGGGAGTTGAAGCCTGCATCACGTGTCACGGAGTACTTGATCCACTGATCGACCAGCACGCTGATATAGGGAGCGTTGCGCGGCACAGGCATAGCAGGAGCAGCTGTACCCAGCGCAAGGAACGTGACCGTAGGTTGGACGGGAGACGGGTTGGAGGTGATTCCCAGGTCGGCACCCCAAACGTTGTAACCAGGGTAGCGGGTCTCGCCGCTGGCGAGCGCGAACTTGAAGACCGTGTCCGTGTTCATCACCTTGAGCGCCTGGATCTGAGGGTCGGAGAGACAGTTGTCACCTGTGTCGGCTCCGCCCGTGCATCGCAGTGCGCTTCCACCAACCGTGGCGACCGCCGGGTCAAAGATGGCATTGCACTGCCTTTGGTTGCTGATGAGTCCGTCCTGGACGCCATCGAGTGTGTCGCAAGCCTCCATGGCGGCCTTGTAGACGAGTGCCCGCTTTGGCACGCTGGGGTAGGCGCCTGGCTGGGCCAGAGCGATGTTGCTGCGGTGGCCGCCCAGGAGCGCTGCTGCGTCGTTCCATGCCGGATACCAGGCAATGGCACCATCCCAGTCGGCCGGCCAGCGCTGAATGGCTGCCAATGCCTCGCGGCCGCCAGTGGATCCGCCCGCGAAATAGGACTTCTGCGGGCTGGAGGCGTAGCGCGCCTTGATCACGTGGACCGCAGCATCGCGGGTTTTCTTCAGTGCATCGCCGCCGAAGTTCCGCACGGCCTCCTCGTTCAGTCCCCATGTGCCATCCTGCGATCCGTACGCGTTCGCCTGGTGGCCAGAGTCGCTGGCAAAGGTGGCGTAGCCGCGACCAAGCGGTGTCGGCTGGTCCACGGGACCATTGGATACATTGCCTCTGACGTTGGGGACCGAGCCGTTGAAGCCACCCCCGCCAAACATCATCGTCTTGTTGTTCCAGGCTGTTGGCAGCGCGACATTGAACCGGATGTCTGGGGCGGTGGCATCCACGGGGCCGATGCGGGCTGTGACCAGGCAATGCGCGGGCACCGCTGCAACGCCGCTGCCGCTCGCCTCGACGGGCGTTGCCGTCAATACGCTGCCGCCGGAGGTTGGCAGGTTGATCGCGGATGCCGGGATGGCCAGTCCCGCAAGCTTCTCGCAGGCCATGGGTGCCTGGGCAGCATCTGCCGAGTCATTGCCTCCGCACGCAATCAATCCTGCGGCGGCGGTGGTCAACACGACCCACCGTCCTGGTGCGCTCAGCGCATAGAACTGTTTCATGCTTGTCTCCTTGTGTTATTGGTATCTAAAGCGGGTGGGCGCCTGTGCGCGCTACCCGGAACAAGTCTCGATGCGACCGGGGGCACTGGCAATGTGCGCCGCGCACACTCCGGTTGCTCTGCAGATGTGAGTGGCGGCTGTGCCGTGCCTTCATTCAATGAGGCACGGCCACCCCGTCAGGATTGAATCGCTGTCTCGGCCTGTAGGCCCGCTTTCACAAGTTCGTGCCGGTACTGCTCCCACCCAGACGCTGGAACAGTTTCTTGCGCGCGGGACTGCACCTGCTGCAGCTTGCTGCGCACCACTTGCGCAGCATCCGGGCCTTCATCCACATGGATACCTTGGGTCATGGTGATATGGGCGCTCTCGAAGCTTCCAGCGCCTGCCAGCAGGATCATGCGGGTAGGTGCGTCGTCCGCCACCAGGGCGATCAGCCCTGGGCTGACACGCTCGGGCGCCAGACCGGACAAGGCGTCCTGTGGCAGTACCCCGTGTGTCATGCCTGTAGCTGCGCTTGGCGCCAGGCAGTTGACCCGGATGCCATGGCGCTCCCCTTCCAGCGCAAGCGTCTGCATGAGACCGACCAACGCCATCTTTGCAGCGCCATAGTTGGCTTGACCGAAGTTTCCATACAGTCCTGAGGACGAGGTCGTCATGACGATCCGGCCATAGTCTTGGGCGCGCATGAGGCCCCAGACTGCCCGCGTGCAGTGAACTGCACCCATCACGTGCACCTCCATCACCAGCCGAAAGTCCTCCAAAGACATCTTGGCAAAGGACTTGTCGCGCAAGATCCCTGCGTTGTTCACCAGAATGTCGATCCGACCCCAGACTCCAGCGGCTTTGTCCACCATGGACTGCACCTGCTCAGGCTTCGTCACGTCGGCGCCATCCACCATCGCTTCGCCCCCTGCCTGCAGGATCTCCGCCACCACGCGCTGGGCGGGGGAGTCCTTGCGCTCGGCGCCCAGATCGTTCACGACCACCCGGGCGCCATGGCGTGCCAGCTCCAGAGCGTGAGAACGGCCTAGGCCACCTCCGGCTCCAGTCACGATGGCCACCTTGTTCTGCAAAATCTTGCTCATGTGTCTTCCTTGATTTCTTGCTATGGATAGGGTTTTCGGGAACGTGGTGTCAGATGGCGACCGCATCGGCGCCTTTGAGGCCCAACATGGCCCGCGTCTCGGCGGGGCTGGCGATATCGAGTGACAGCTCCTGCAGGATGCGGCGGATCTTGCGTACCTGGTCTGCGCAGGAGGTGGCCAGTTGCCCCTTGCCCAGGTAAAGGCTGTCTTCCAGTCCCACACGCACATTGCCGCCCATGGCGGCGCCTATCGTGAGCAGCGGCATCTGGTGGCGCCCCGCGCCCAGCACCGAGAAGCGATAGCCATTGCGGCCGAACAGGCGGTCGGCGGTGGACTTCATCACGAACAGGTTCTCCGGGTCGGGGCCCAGTCCGCCCAGAATGCCGAAGATGGCCTGGATGAACAACGGGCCTTTTATCAACCCCTCGTCCACAAAGTGCGCCAGGGTGTGCAAGTGCCCCACGTCGTAGCACTCGAACTCGAAGCGCGTTCCGCAGCCATCGCCCAGCACCTTCAGGATGTGCTTGATGTCGCGAAAGGTGTTGCGAAAGATCAGGTCCTCCATGCCTTCGATGTAGGGCTTCTCCCAGTCGTGGCGCCATTCGGTGATCTTGCGCGCAGCAGGGTGGATCGAGAAGTTCATGGAGCCCATGTTCAGCGAGCACATTTCGGGTTGGGCAATCAGGGGATAGGCCAGCCGTTCTTCAAGCGTCATGCGTGTGCTGCCTCCGGTCGTGATGTTGATGACCGCATCCGTGGCTGCATTGATGCGCGGCACGAACTGCGCGAACACCGCAGGGTCGGCCGTGGGACTGCCGTCGGCCGGGTTGCGCGCATGCAGGTGCAGGATGGCAGCACCGGCTTGTGCCGCATCGATGGCTTGCTGGGCAATCTCATCGGGTGTCAACGGCAGATACGGCGACATGCTCGGCGTGTGCACCGATCCAGTGACTGCACAGGAGATGATGACTTTGTTCGGAAGCTTGTCCATGGTGTGGTCGAGGGAGGCTGGTTTCTTGGATGTGTCGAAGGCGAGGGCCCCCTGGCACGGCGAAGTGGGCGCAGCGGCGAAGGTGCGCGGATCAGACGGCAAGCCAGTCGGTCAGCAATTGCTCGTTGGATGACAGCTCTGCGGGCGTACCCTCGAAGACGATGCGGCCGTGCCCCATGACGCACACGCGTGTGGAGACTTTCAGGGCAATGGCGAGCTTTTGCTCGACCAACACCACGGAAACGCCGCGCTGGTGCATATCCCGGATGCACTCGCCCACTGCAGTGACGATCTTGGGTGCCAGGCCCTCGGTGGGTTCATCCACCAGCAGCACGAGTGGATTGCCCAGCAACGAACGGCAGATGGTCAGCATCTGCTGCTCGCCCCCGGAAAGGCTTGCAGCTTTCGTGTTCCGCCGCTCCTTCAGCCGAGGGAAGTAGTCGAACATCTGATCGACCGTCCATTGCACAGCGCCTGCCACCGCTGGCTGCTCGCCCATGTGCAGGTTCTCGTCCACGGTGAGGTTGCCGAAAACCTCGCGTTCTTCAGGCACGAATCCCAGACCAGCGCGGCAGATCGTGAATGGCCGCAGACCAGTGATTTCACGTCCCTGAAGCACCACATGCCCCGAGGTGGGTGGCACAAGTCCCATCAGCGCTTTCATGGTGGTGGAGCGGCCTGAGCCATTGCGCCCCAGCAAGCTCACCACTTCGTTGCGCCGCACTTCAAATGAGACGCCATGCAGGATGTGGCTCTTCCCGTAGTGCGCATGGAGCTGGTCTACGCTCAGCAGCGTGGGGGGCGCACTCATGCCAGCACCTCCTCACCGAGGTAGGCTTCCTTCACGGCAGCGTTGTCCCTGATCTCGTCGGGAGTTCCGGTTGCGATGACCTGGCCATAGACAAGCACGCTGATGCGGTCGCTGATTGAAAACACCACCTGCATATCGTGCTCCACGATGAAGAGCGTCCGGCCGCGCGTCACCTCCCGAATCAACTGCGCGGTGTAGTCGGTTTCCTCGTTGGACATGCCCGCCATCGGCTCGTCCAGAAGGATGACCTTGGGATCGGAAGCCAAGGTCATGGCGATTTCCAGCGACCGCTGTTCCGAATAGGACAGTTCTGCCGCCATCATTCGGGCACGGGACTGCAAGCGCACCTGCTCGAGCAAGCGCTCGGTCTGCTCGCGCACGCCCACAGCGTTGTCGATGAATTTCCAGAACGTGTACTGCAGTCCATGCGAGCGCATCACGGCCAGGCGCAGGTTTTCAAACACCGTCAACTTCGGAAAGATGTTGGTGATCTGGAATGAGCGGGACAGGCCCAGTCGGTTGATTTCCTGGGGTGGCTTGCCCTGGATCTGGGTGCCGTTGAACACGATTTCACCGGAAGACGGAGTGAGGTTGCCGGAAATCAGATGGAACAGCGTGGATTTGCCAGCGCCATTGGGGCCGATGAGTGCATGCCGCTCGTGAGGGAGCAGGTCAAGGTCCACGCCCCGGATGATCTCGGTCGGGCCGAAGGATTTCTTCAGGCCACGAAGGGAAAGTATGGAGTTCGTCATGCGGGCTCCTGCGCACTGGTTATGGAAGAGGAAGCGAGGGAGTCCGGCGACGCGGGGATCTCATCGTCCTGACGGTTCTCCTGCAGAGTTCGCAATTGCTTGCCGGCGAGGTAAGCAAGGGCACTGCCCGCGGCCAGTAGCGCAATCGGCACCAGCCAGGTGGTCAACGCAAACGGCGCCCAGTCCACTCCGAAGAGAGAGATGGGAGGCCAGGGGGCCGACGAATCAGGGCCAAGCAAAGCGCGGTAGTCACGTGAGAAAGCCCGCCGCAGCATCTCGACCACAAAGGCGGTGCCACCACCCAAGAGCAAGCTAGCGCCGGCGTAGAGAGCCAGTATCGGGGCGAGCCGCAACGGTCCGACCTTGCGCCAGAGCATTGCCGATCCACCCGCGAGCCCTGCCAGCCCTTGCGGCATGAACATCATCACCACCACGAACACGATGCCCTGGTAAAGCAGCCAGGACTGCGTCATATCGGAGACCGCGTAGCCGAAGAAGGTCATCAATGCCGCGCCCAGTGCTGGACCGAGGAACGAGCCCACACCGCCGATGTAGGCGTTGAGCACAGCCGCCGCCGAAAGGGTGCTCTCAAACAGCACGTAGTTGGCCGCTTCGTTGTTGATCACCTGCAAGCCGCCCGCGATGCCAGAGAACATGGCCGACACCGTGAACACCAGGACGCTGAGCCGGTGCACGTCGTAGCCCAGGAAGGCCAGCCTGTGTCGGTTCTCCCGCAGGCCAAGGGCCAAGCGTCCAACCGGGGTGCGGGTGTAGAGGTAAAGCAGTACCAAGGAAACCAGCACCCAGGCCAGGGTCAGGTAGTACACCTCGGTGGTAGAGCCAAACGCAATGCCCATCGATGGCATGCGCATGCTGGAGACACCGGCCTCGCCCCCGAAAACGGTCTTGATGTGCGGTGCGATGGAGTGCAAGAGTTCTGCAATGGCCAGGGTGATCATCGCGAAGTACGTCCCGGTGCGTTTGGTTGAGAACCAGCCAGCGACGATGCCTACCAGCAAACCACCCAGCGCACCTGCGAGAGGCAGCAGGGGTGTAGGAACAATCCCTGCTCCGCCAACCGCGTTCATGGCATGGACCGTGGCAAAGGCACCTGCACCGAAATACGCAGCGTGACCGAAGGAAAGCATGCCGGCCTGCCCGCACACCACGTTGTAGGCAGAGGCGAACAATGCGGCTATGAGCATCTGGATGGCCGCATTGAGCAGGCCTGCGGAAAGAAGGTAGGGCAGGCCTGCCAGGATGGCAGCGCCCAGGCACAGGGTGCCCAGAAGAAGATGTCGTGTGGTCATGGCGTCACGCCTTTTCACCGAGGAGACCCGAGGGGCGCACGAGCAGCACAAGCAGCATCAGCGCGAACGGAAGAGTGGCGGCAAGGCTGGAGAGCTTGAGCGTGAGCAACCCGCCCACTCCCTCGGCCCAGCTGCGTGCACCAAATACCGCCAGCAGGTCGGCAAGGCTGGTATCGACGGCCACCGCTAGCGAGGTGATGACGCCGATGAGGAGCGATGCCAGCATCGCTCCTTCGAGCGACCCCAGGCCACCCACGACCACCACCACGAAGACCATGACGCCCAGCTCCAGAGCCATGTTGGGGTTGGTGGTGTAGAAGGCGCCGGCCACCGCGCCTGCGAGGCCTGCCAGTGCTGCACCCGCGCCGAAAACGCCCATGAACACCAGCGGAACGTTGTGCCCTAGCGCTTCCGCCATGCGCGGTCGGTAGATGGCCGACCGCACGACGATGCCGACACGGGTGCGCGTGAGCAGCAGGTAGATCACCACGAACATGGCAACCGCAACTACTCCCATGAAGATTCGGTAGGCGGGATAGCTGGCCGTACCTATGGTGAATGCGGCGAAGTCCAGTCCGTGGGGAAGGCGGTAGTTGACCGGAAAATTGCCGAAAAACAGCTTGATCAACTCGGCAATGATGAAGGACAGGCCGAAGGTGAGCAGCAGTTCGTGGGCATGGCCGTGGTGGTGCACGCGGCGCAGGAAGAATTTCTCCACCACCACGCCCACCAGCCCCACGAGCACGGTGGCTGTCACCAGCGCCACGGCGAACCCGAGCACGTCCGAGAGCGCGTAGGCGAAGTAGGCACCCAGCATGTAGAACGATGCGTGCGCAAAATTGAGCACACCCATCATCCCGAAGATGAGCGTGAGGCCAGCAGAGACCATGAACAGCAGCAAGCCGTAGATGGTTCCGTTCAGCAGCGAAACGATGAGGGTGTCCATAGGCGTGTGAGGTTCGCGAGAGGGGGACAGGCGAGCGAGATCCCGCGGCAGGCCGCAAGGCCAGCTCCGGCATCTCGTGCGAAAGGAGGGAGAAGAACAGCGCCCCTGCAGGGGCGCTTGCCCATCAGGAGGGGCGTTGCATCTTGCAGCTGGCCTGGGCCGGCGTGGCTGCTTCCTGGGCAGAGAACAGCTTGACCGGCTTGAAGCCCATGTCGGTGTTGTCCACCTTGAACTTGGCGTCTTTCGAAACGGTGGACACGACGAGCGGCAGCAGGGCTTGGTGGTCCTCTGCGCGCATGCTGATTTCGCCGTTGGGTGTCGAAATCTTCGAGGTTTCCAGAGCCCGTGCGAACGCGTTCACGTTGAACTTGCCGCCCTCAGGTTTCACGCGGCTGAGGGCATCGCCCACCATCAGCAGGCCAAACACCGTCTGCGGGTCGGTCGCGACCGGCGCGCTACCCGTCTTGGTACGGTAGTCATTGACAAACTTCTCACCCTCGGTCGCGCCGGCTTCTGCGTTGAAGGTGTGTGCGATGAAGTGACCGATGGCAAGGTCGCCTGCGTTAGCGATGTTGCCTGGCTGGTCCAGGAAGATGGTGCCAAATCGCGTCTTCAGGCCGGCGGCGCGCGTGGCCTTCATGAGCAGCAGCAGGTCGTTGGACCAGTTGCCCGTGATGACCGTATCCGCCTTGGCTGCCCCGATCTTGGCCACGTACGGCGCAAAGTCCTGGATGCGGTTGACGTCGTGGAGCGTCTTCTCAACCACCTCGTAGCCGCCCAGCGCCGCATTGTCCACCGTGGCCTTCTCCATGTCCTGGCCCCAGGAGTAGTTCTGGTTGATGGCATAGACCCGGGTACCCAGGGTGCCTGAGGCTTTCATCGCCTGCACCAGCGCCTTGGTGCGCACCTGGGCGTTCCCGCTGAAGCGGAAGTGGTGGAAATGGCATTTCTCGCCAGTCAGCTCCAACGCTTCCGCACCCACGTTGATGTAGACGATCTCCTTGCCGGGGTTGCGCAGGTTGTGCTTGCGCACATCTTCCGTAAGCTGCCCGCCGACTGCAGACGATGCGCCCTGAACAATGAGGTGCACGCCGTCGGAGATGGCGGTTTTGAGCTTGTCGGCCGCGCCCGTGGGTCCGCCCTGGTTGTCATACTCGACCAACTGGATAGGCTGACCGTTCCAACCACCTTGGGCATTGATCCGGTCCACGGCGTAGCGGGCCGCCGTGCGGTACATCAGGCCGGAGGCGGCCTGTGGGCCCGAGAGCGTCTCGATCACGCCGATTTTGACGCTCTGCGCGGACGCTGCGCTGCTGGCCGCAATGCCTGCAACGGCGATGGCGGCAGTGCCGATGGTGTTGACGATCATCTTCATAGAGTCTCCTTTTGTTGCTGTGGGCGTACCGGCGGCGGGTGCCTTACAGGTACTCGAGATTCCCGTCCACGCTGATCGCCTGGCCGGTGATGTTGCGAGCCGCCGGCGAGCTCAGAAACAGTGCAGTGGCAGCGACGTCATCGGCTGTGACCATTCGGCGCAGCGAGATCTTGCGCAGGTACTGCTCGCGCATGGCTTCTGTATCGATGCCGGTGGCTGCCGCGCGGGCTGCGATCACGCCGTCCATCCGTTCTCCCTCGACCGTGCCAGGCAGGATCGCGTTGACACGTATGCCGACGGGGCCAAGCTCGATGGCCAATGACTTCATGAGTCCGATCACGCCCCATTTAGTGGATGCATAGGGCGTGCGGTAGGCATATCCCAGGCGCCCAGCGACCGAACTCATCGCGACGATGCAGGGACTGCTGGAAGAAGCGCGGAGCATTGGCACCGCGCGTTTTGCAAACAGGAACTGGCTGTTGAGGTTCACATCCACAGTGCGTTCCCACTGGCTCGCGCTGATGTCCTCGATGGAAGCCGTGGGTCCTGCAATGCCCGCGTTGTTGACCAGCACATCCAGCCCCCCGAGGTTCCCGGCCACGTCCTTGAATACGAGATCTACATCGCGTTCGACAGAGGCGTCGGCCACGCTGGCTGTGACGCCTGGCAACGCCTGGACCAGCCGGTCGATGGCCAGTCCGTCGATGTCGCAAACGTGTACGCGCGCACCTGCCTCACTGAACGCACGAGCAACTGCCGCGCCGATGCCATTGGCGCCCGCTGTGACCAAGACGCGCAGTCCCCGTTCGGGACTCAAGGAATTCATGATGCTCATAAGACAGAGGGCTGTTGCTTTTGCGATGGTTGCTGCCCGGCGCCTGGCTGGATTCGTGATTTCGAACGCCAGATTCGCAGTGGCTCGACCGGTGAGGGAACTGTCGTCGAATGCGAGGCGAACTTCTATGTGGATCGAACACACCTGAGCCGGGGTCCTGATGTGCGCGACCTACTCAGTGAAAACCCGATGTTTGGCCGAATGCGCAGTGCAAGGTCCTTGGGTAGGCCCCACACTTCAGTCCCACGAACCGCCCGGTGCACCAAGAAAATGTTCCGCCCCACCTGTTGGAGAACTTGCGCATGACCAATGCCATCGAGCCGGCCGAAACCGATGTGAGCGAGCGCATCGGCGAAGAATTGATCCAGCTGCTGCATCGCACCGCATCCTCCGAAGAGTTCGCTGCCTGCATGGCACGGGTGGAGGCGTTGCCCGACGACTTGTCCAGAAAGCCGGACCTTCTGGAGCTGGTTCGCATGGCGATGGCCATCCGTAACCGAATGGACGTGCAACAGCAGCGCGAGAGCGGGATGCTTGCGGTGATCGAGTCAGCGCGCGACCTTTCCGGCCGCCTGGACGTACCCGAGTTGCTGGCCACCGTAGTGTCACGGGCGCGGCGGTTGCTGGGATCGCAAGTGGCCTGGCTGTCGGCCTACGACGCAGGCTTGGACGCATTCCATGTGCTGACATCCGACGGCGCGCTGTCTCGGGGAACAGGAGAGATGCTGGCCGGACGCGGCCTGGGGATCGTGAGCGTCGTGGTCAAGAGCCGGTTGCCCTTCACCACCGCTGATTACCTGAACGATCCACGCTTTCCGCACGACCCGCAGCTTGACGTGACGTTCAGGGAAGAGGGCATTGCTGCAGTCGTTGGGGTTCCACTGCTGTGGGAGGATGAGGTGATCGGACTGCTCTTTGTGGCGGATCGCTACCACCGGACACACACCGCACACAACATCTCCATCCTCAGCACTTTGGCCACGCATGCCGCGGTGGCCATCAAGAATGCCATGGCGTTCGAGCAGACCCATGCCGCACTGCGCAGCGCAGAGATCGCCCATGCGCAACTGGAGCAGCATGCGCAAAGCGTCCAGGCCGCAGCTGAAGCCCACGACCAGATGACTACGCTGCTGGCCAAGGGGGCCACACTGGCCACCATTTGCCAGTCGGTGGCGCAGATCATGGAGGGCGACGTACTGGTACTCGACGAGGTTGGGCAGCCCATCGGACGGGGCGTGGCCGAAACCTACCAGGGCCATGGTGCGGACGCCTACCGTCCGCATGGAGAGCACAGCGATGCCTTGTCACGTGCACTGGGAGAGAGCCGACGCATCGGCCGCTCCGTGCTGGCCTACGAAGCACTGGGCGAGAACTGCCGGCTCATCACCGTTATCGGGGGAAGCGATGTGCTCGGCACAATGCTGCTGTTTCGGCAGGCCGCGCTGGATGACGTCGCTGTCCGCACCTATGAACGGTGTGCAAGCATAGTGGGCATCGTGTTGCTGTCTCGCGAGCGCGCTGAGGCCTCGCAAAGCCGCGATCTGTCCAGCCTGCTTCGTGGCTTGCTGTCCCCACGTCAGGACGACCTGCACTTGCTGAGCGACCGGGCAGGTCGATTCGGCGTGGATCTTTCGCGCCCCACCACACTGCTGCTTTTGCAGACGCGCGCCTCGGAGACCGGCTACCTGGCGCGGTGGTTGCGTTCCGCCCAGCTACTGCCGAGAGCGCTTTTTGACGAGCTTGATGGGGTGTTGACCATCCTGAGTGAGACTGTCCGAGCCGATGAAGTCCGGCGCACGATTGACAGCGCAGTTCGGCAGCATTTTGGTCCCGAGTTCCTGGGCGTAGTTTCGCGTCCCATCCCACAGCCGTCGGAGATCCCTTCGCTCCATGCTTCGCTGCGCCGCTCTCTCCCAGTCATGGCCCGTGTGGGCATGCGTGGAGCGATCATCGGCCAAAATGAGTTGGCGCTGTACTCAACCTTGTTCGAAACGCATGACCAGGCAAGCTTGCATGCCTATCTCAAGAGCACCATTGGCTCACTCATCGAATACGACAGAAAGCGTGGCTCCGAGCTGGTCGCCACCCTGCTGGCCTATTTCGACTGCAACCAGAACGCCAAGGCCGCTGCCGAGCGGCTGGGCATTCATGTGAACACCATGCGGCAAAGGCTCGCAACGGCGGAGGGACTGGCGGGGCATTGGGGCAACGCCATGCGAGCGCTGGAGCTCCATGTTTCGGTGAGGCTGTGGGCCCTCAGCGATCACTCTGAGGTTGACCTGCGCTAGCTGCAGCGGACCGAGAAGGTGGGTTGGGCCACCCGGCATGGCTGTGCTTTGCGCCTAGCCTGGCAGCGATTTCGGCAGATTTCCTTCTTCAACGAACTTCCAACTCAGGACACTAGTCCGCCGTGAATCCCACAGCCTTGACGATGGGCCCCCAGCGCTCCGTGTCGCGGCGCTGCATGTCCAGCAGTTCTGCCTGACTGGAGGACTTGGCCTCCAGGCCCATCGCAGAAAGGCCGTCGATGACTTCCGGCTTGGCCAACGCGGTACGCAGTGCTGCATTCGCCCGCTGCACGATGTCCGAGGGCGTGCCGGCGGGCATGTAGAACGCGAACCACTCGTCGGTGACCACGTCCTTCAGTCCTTGCTCGGCGAAGGTCGGAGTCTGTGGCGCAAAACGGCTGCGCTTTGCACCAGACACTCCCAAAAGGCGCACCCGTCCACCTGCGAGATGCGGCAGAAAGTCGCCGATAGGGCCGCTGACAGAAGCGATCTGTCCGCCCGTGAGATCCAGGATCGCGGGCTGCGTGCCTCGGTACGGCAGGTGCCGCATGGAGACCTGGCCGGCGCGGGCCAGCATCTCGGCAGTGAAATGCGGCGTTGATCCCGCTGCGGGCGATCCGAAATTCGCGTTCGTCGGGTTCGCTTTGACCCAGGCAAGGAACTCTGGCACGTTGGTGATGCTGGCTGGAACGGCAGGCCCAACCGCCAGCGCGAATTCGAAAGTGCAGGCCATGGAGACCGGCACCAGGTCCTTGAAGGGATCGTACTGAAGCTTCTTGTAGATGTGGGGGTAGATCGTGAGCATAGAGGCAGGCGTCTGCAGCATCACCGTGCCGTCCGCAGGGGATGCCTTGACACTCGTGATGGCGATCTGGCCACCTGCGCCCGTCCGGTTCTCCACCAAGGCGCTTCGTGCATAGAGGCCCCGCAGCCCGTCGGCCACGCGGCGACAGACCGTGTCCGACGTACCGCCGGCAGCAAAGCCGGTGATGATCTTGAGAATCTCGACAGAGGCTTGGGTTTGCGCCTGGGCCAGGCCGGCCCCCATCAAGCTGGGAATGGACAGCGCGGCGGCGCTGTGCTGCAGGAAATCGCGGCGGTTGGTCTGCATAGCTGAAGTCTCCATTTTTGTGCGCCAGGCGCGGGGTAACGCGGGCAGCGGGAGCCGCCCGCAGATGCATCAAGACCGGGTACCAATGGATGCAGCCGCACGCCGCACCAGGCGCGCCACGGTTCCATCGTGTCGGAATCCGGCGGCGTCCGCGCGTGCGGTATGCAGGGGCGGCAGCCGGCCAAACTGCGCTTCAAGCGCTGAATCCGGCGCATACGTCACAAGCGCTGCGCACCCCGGATCCAGATCATCGAGGGCGCTGACCAGATCGCGGATACTGAGCCGAAGGGCCGGTAGGTTCCAGGTCGTGTGGCCGCACAGGCTTTCAGGCGCGCATTGCGCCGCGTGGATGAGGTTGTCGATGCATGCCTCCAGCGACAGCAACCACAAGGTGGCGTCGGGAGAGACTGGGCAGCAGTAGCGCTGTCGCTGTACCAGCGCGCGCATGAGTTCGCTGGAAAAGGCGGACAGGGCTCCCGTGGGTGTGGGTGGTCTGGCAACGATTCCCGGCAGTCTGAGCGAGCGGCCTTGCACGAACCCTCTCCTCGTAGCATCGGCCAGGAGTATCTCGGCCATCTGCTTTTGCGCCCCGTAGCTCAGGCTTGGGGAAAGTGGCGTATCGTCGTCGATGCGCTCAGGCAAGGGCGCACCAAAAACCGCAATCGAGCTGGCAAACACCACCACCGGCCCATTGCCGTTGCGACGCAGTGCGTTGAGCAGCGAAACGGTCGCCAGCAGGTTCACGTCAATGCCCAGGCCGTAATCTTTTTCCGACTGACCGCTTGGTACGCTCGCCAGGTGGAAAACGATGTCGGGATCATTCAGCGCTATCGCGTCGATGACCGCAGCATCCGCAATGCTGCCTTCCATGGTCCGCAATTGGGGCATGCGCTCGCTCAGCGTTCTCGCTTCGGGAAGCTGCAAATCGCACAAGGTCAGCGCGGTGATCGGCTGCCCCCGCAACCGGCCAGACGGGTCAGCCAGGCGGCGCGCCAGTGAGCGGCCGATGTAGCCGTCCGCACCTGTGATAAGAACTTTCATGCAACTGTTCCCATTGCTTGTGGCAGCAAGAGCGCCCGCAAATCTTGAAGGCACTCGATGCCGCTCGACGCACTTGCTGGCGATTCGAATTCAAGGCCCAGCCACCCGCCGCAGGGCAGGGTGCTCAATGCGCGCAGGGTCTGCACGGTTTCGGGCCTGCTCAAATCGGGTGCTGTTCGATGGGGGGCCTCTGCAATCTGCACATGTGCAATCCAGGCGGCGCAGGCCAGCAGGCTCTCCAGGACGTCCAGATTCTCTCGGGCCGCATGGAACCTATCGAACTGCAGTCTCAGATTCGGCAAATTCAAGTGCTCGAGCACTTGAATCACCTGTGCCGGCCGGTGGTATGCGTAGCCAGGCATGTCCAGGCGGTTCAGGGGCTCCAGCAGCAAGACAACCCCCGCCCTGCGTGCCTGCCATTCGGCCCAACCGAGGTTCTCCTGCAAAGTCGCCAGGACCGACTGCTCGCACCGACCTTCAGTCCACGGTCGGCCCGCCATCACGTGAACCCGGGCACAGGCCGTGTAGTGCGCCATCTCCAGCGCTTGTTCGATCCCGGCCCGGAAGTACTCCTGCTGCCCGTTCACTGCGGCAAACCCGGGCTCACCGCCAGGCCCCTGAGGCGTGTTGATCAGCACAAGCGGCAAACCCGCTGCGCGCAGCCGCTGGGCCAGCACGGAAGGAGGCAAGTCATAAGGAAAGGGACATTCGATTCCGTCCAGTCCGTCTCGCGCAGCGCAGTCGATGCGATCCATGAGGGGCACGTCTGCGTAGAGAAAGCCGATATTTGCCGCGAGCTTCATGCCGGTCTCGCTACGCGATGGATTTGCGACAGATCCTGGTCTGCCAAGCCCTGCCGGCGCGCGTTGTCAAAGCGCTGGCGCACGGCAGCGAGCACCGGAACATAGGCATGGACAGTATTGGCCGCTCCCGCGATGTTGTCCACGTCCTTGAGCATGGTGGCAACAGAACCGATGCTTTTGTCTGGCGGTGCCAGCATGCGCGGCACAAAAGTCTGCAGGAGCACGGAGTCTGCCCATCCTCCGGCAAGAGCCTGCGGCAATTTTTCAGCATCGATTCCAGCACGCTGCGCCAGATGGACCGCTTCGGCGATGGCGCACAGCGCAGTGGCCACAATCGTCTGGTTGCACAATTTGGCCCACTGGCCCGCACCGGACCCTCCCATGTGCGTGACGTGGCGGGAGTAAGCCTGCATGTACGGCATCGCACTGGCCATGGCCTCGGGATCTCCGCCCAGCATGACGGCGAGTGTGCCGCTGTCTGCGCCGCGCACGCCGCCGGAGACCGGGGCATCCAGCCAATCGATGTCTGCGACGCTTTTCACCTGGCTGGCAATGCGCGAGGTAGCTTCAGGAGAGATGCTTGAATGGTCCAGCACCACCCGTACAGCCCCGCTTTTCAGCAAACCATGAGGGCCCAGAACCACGTCCGAAACCGCAGCCTCGTCGGTCAGGCACAGGATGACAAGCTCGCAATGCTTCGCCATGTCTGCGGGGCTCTCGACTGCCACGGCGCCCAACTGCACCAGGGCCTGGGCCTTTTCTGTGGAGCGGTTCCAAACGTGCACGCAGTGCCCGGCTCTCAAAAGCCTTGACACCATGGCCGCACCCATCAGCCCAAGGCCGCAGAAACCCACGGTGGATTGTGAAGTCATGCTTCTTCGCCTTCGTAGGGCCAGGCCATGGCCCCGGAGTGCGTGACCGCGCCCAAACGCGCTGGCCGCACCACCAGCGCGTACTTCTCCAGCACCCCGCCCAGCCGCTGGGCCTGTGGTGGTTTCCACTGTTGTCTGCGTGCAGCCAACTCCTCGTCGGTAACCCGCATCTCCAGGGTGCCGGTCGTGGCATCTATGTGGATCAGGTCACCGTTACGGACCAGGGCAATGGGCCCGCCCACTGCGGCTTCCGGGCCTGCATAGCCGATGCACATGCCTCGGGTTGCGCCGGAAAAGCGCCCATCGGTCAGCAGCGCCACGGCCTCTCCCATGCCCTGCCCATACAAGGCGGCCGTGACACTCAGCATTTCTCGCATGCCGGGGCCTCCGCGAGGCCCTTCATTGCGAATCACCAGCACGTCGCCTTCCTGATATTGGCGGCCAGACACCGCCTTCATGCAGTCTTCTTCGCTTTCGAAGACCCTCGCCGGTCCCGTGAACGTCAAGGCGCGCAAGCCTGCCACCTTCAGCAGGGCTCCTTCGGGGCTGAGGTTTCCCCGCAACACGGTGACGCCTCCGGTGGGCTGCAAGGCTTGTTCGGCAGACCGCACGATGGTGCCGTCTGCGTCTGGAGCTTCGGCCAGCGCCTCTTGCAAGGTACGGCCGTCCAAGGTCGGCACGTCCCCATGCAGGTGCCCTGACTTCAACAGGCTCTTGAGCACAGCGGGCACTCCGCCCACCTCGTGCAGGTCACGCGCGAGGTAGGTTCCGCCTGGCTGCAGATCGGCGATCAGAGGGGTGCGTTGAAACACGGACGCCACATCCTCCAGCGTGAATTCGATCCCCGCCTCGTGCGCAATGGCGGGAATGTGCAGTGCAGCATTTGTGGACCCGCCCGTCGCTGCCACCGCGGCGCAGGCATTCTCCAGGCTCTTGCGGGTGATCAGGTCGCGTGGCAGCGGCCAGCCGCGCTGCAATGTGTGCATCACCGTCTCGCCAGCCCGCTCCGCAATCGCCAGCCGCTCGCTGTAGACCGCCGGAATCATGGCCGTGCCCAGCGGCGACAGGCCCAGAGTCTCTGCGACCATGGCCATGGTATTGGCCGTGAACTGGCCCGGGCAGGAGCCGACGGTGGGAGTGCAATGGCGCTCGATCTCGGCCAGCCCTTCTGGCGAAAGGCTGCCGGTCTGCACCGCCCCGACGGCTTCGATGGCCGTGAGGATGGTGGCCTGCTGGCCTCGCACCCTGCCGGGCAAGGTGGCTCCGCCGTACAGAAACACGGCAGGAACGTTGAGGCGCGCGACAGCCATCATCATCCCCGGCAAGGTCTTGTCGCATCCTGCGACAGCCACCAGGCCATCGTAGGCATGGGCCCTCACCGCCACCTCCACGCTGTCGGCAATGACCTCCCTCGATACCAGGCTCATCCGCATGCCGGCATGGTTCATGGAGGTACCGTCGGACACCGAGATTGTCGAAAAGGAAACCGGCACACCGCCGCCTCGTGCCACGCCCAGGCGCGCGCGATCCGCTTGCGGGCCGAGGGACATGGAACACGGCGTGTTTTCGCCCTGGGTGCTGACGATGCCGATGATCGACCGTGTGAATGCGGCGTCATCGAAACCGGTGGCACGCAGGAATGCCCGGTGGGGAGCACGCGCAACACCGTCGGTCACGGCGCTTGAACGGTGTTTGTGCAGGGATGGACGCGAGGTCATGGTCAAGGTGGGGTGGGGAAAGTCGGGGAGGAACGGGTCATGCGGCCCGCGAAAGGGCTTGAGGCACCTCGCTCAAGCGGTCGAATGCCCAGGCGATGTCCTGGCACATTGCAAGGCGGGCGGCGACCCCGTCCCTGCGTTCCATGGCTTTCAGGATCTTTTCATGCAGGTCCGGCCTAGGAGCCGTGTGCATGAGATTGCGCGCCGCACGCAGGTACGGGCCGGACTGCAGCCACAGACTCTCCGCCATGGACAGCATGGTGGGCGAGTTCGCCGCCTGGTAGATGGTGAAATGAAAGGTCTGGTTGTTGGTCAAGCCCTCGTCCAGCTTTTCTGGTTCTTCGAGTGCATTCGCGATCTTGTCCACCAGCAAGCGCAGGTGGTCCATCTGGGCCCGCTCAAGCCTTGGCGTTGCCCATTCGATGAGGGCACCCTCCACCAGCAGCCGGCTGCGCCGTATGTCTTCCAGCCGTTCGATGCTGAGCAGCGGAACCTGCATGTTCCGGCTCTTGTTGCGTTCCACGGCACGCTGCTCCGCCAGGCGCTGCAGGGCAGAACGTACGGGCATGGTGCTCGTATGCATCGTTTGCGCCAGCTCCTCGATCCCCAGCACCTGGCCCGCCGCGAATTCCCCGCGCATGAGACGGTCTCGCAGCATTCGGTAAACCGCTTCGTTGATGGAAACCGGGGTTTTGGGGTGCATGGATTGCCTGCAATCATTGATGTTTGATCAAAGATACGAATACAGGCTACCACTGGCGTGCCGCTTTGTTACATAAGGAAATACCCTTGCGAGTCTTTGCCAGTAGCCCAAAGCGTCAACTGTCAGCTTCTGGATTCCACGGACACATCGATAAATGCAACGCAATCATCTGTACTTTTCCATTGGCTAGCCTGATGGCTTCTGTACCCTGACACGCGTGCTCACCAAACGGATGGCATCTGCGAACGCCTGCACGATCGGGGGAGGCCCTTCTGCCGCTCGCCGCGTGTAAAGACCTAGTGATGGAAGCGGCACAGGCGGTGTGATGGGCAGACGAACGATGCCCCCGCGCGCCAGTTCGTCTCGCGCCTGTTCAAAACGCACCGCCCCGAGCACGTTCCCATCAAGGCGCAAAACGCTGCCGAGGGTGACTGACGAAAGCACTTCAATGGCGGGCTCTGGCGGCTCCAGGCCGGCGTTGAGAAACGCGGTCATCAATGCCTGTCGAACCAGCGTGTCCTTTGGGGGAGCGACCCACGGCTGAACGTGAACATCGCCCCAGGTCAATCGGCGCTTGCGCGAAAGAGAGTGCCCTTTCGCACACAGCACGCACAACTCGTCATCCACCAGCAACTCCGGCTTCAGCAGCGAGAGTTGTGCGCTTGTCAGCAGCTCGGGTGTGACGGCGCCGAAAACGCAGTCGAGTTCGCCGTTCAAGAGCCGCTGGATCAGCTCGCGAACCCTGCCTTCTTGAACTTGTACTTTGGCGAGCGGCAATCGCCTGCGTAGCTCGATGACCGCTTGAGGCACGGTGGCGGTCACGGAGAGGGTGCCCAATCGCAGCAGACCTTCTGCGCCGTCTCGCATCGCATCCACTTCATCCTTGCTGCGCGAAAGCTCGCCCAGGATGACCCGGGCGCGATAGATCGCCGCGTTCCCCGCCGCGTTGGCCACAAGTCCATGCGCTGTGCGCTCGAACAGGCGGGCATCGAAGCCCGCTTCGATTTCACCCAGCATCTTGCTCAGAGCTGGCTGGCTCAAGCTCAGTTGCGTTGCGGCAGCGCGCATTGAGCCCGCATCGGCAAGGGCCACCAGCAGCTGCAGATGCCGCATGCGCAGACGCCGCACCAGGTAGTCGGATTGGAAAGACATGGAGCGTCTCCGCGAATGGCCGCCAATGGGTAGTGATCACTGAAAGTGATCGCGTAATCAGGATTATGGATTTTTCAGGAATGTTGACCGCGACTATCGTTGCGGCCATGACTCATTCCCGAGAAAAAATTCCAACGTCTCGCGCAGCGCCCCTGTCCGGTGTTTCCGTCATTGATCTGGGCCAATACATTGCAGGCCCCGGCGCCGCGATGGCGCTGGCGGATTTGGGGGCCACGGTGATCAAGGTCGAGCCGATCACAGGCGATCAGGCACGCCATGTGGGGCGATATGGCGAGGCCATGGTGAGGGCTTACAACCGGGGCAAGCGCTCCATCGCCTTGGACCTCAAGAGCGAGTCGGGCCGGGAGGTTGCCTGGCGGCTCATTGCCCAATGCGACGTGGTGGTGCAAAACCTGCGCCCGGGCGCAGTCGAGAAGCTCGGCCTGGGCCCTTCGCAGGTGCGTGCTCGCCATCCTCGGGTCATCTACCTGTCGATCACGGGTTTTGGCAGCGAGGGGCCGTCGCGCGAACGCCCCGGCTACGACATTGCAGCGCAGGCGGAGAGCGGCCTCATGTCCGTCACGGGTGAGGCCGGTCGCCCGCCGCAGAAGGTGGGGGTGCCGATCATCGATGCTGCGGCAGCGGACCTGGGGGCCCAGGCCGTCCTGGCAGCCCTCTACGGACGCGAACGCAGCGGCGTAGGCGAGACGCTGGAGGTATCGCTGCTGGAGACAGCCCTCCACCTTCAGGCGGCCACCTGGTGCGAGTACCTGGGTGGCGGGCCAGAGCCCACACGGATCGGACATGGGCAGCCCAACAACGCGCCCGCAGCCGATGTCGTGGCCACGCGAGATGGCAACATCGTGCTGTCCGCCTACGTTGAGGATCATTGGAAGCGCCTTTGCCGGGCCCTGGGTCGGGAAGAACTGGTGCACGACCCGCGCTTCTCCACCAACGACCATCGCGTTGCCCACCGTGCCGAACTGCGCCAGGTGCTGGGTGAATGCCTCTCTGCCTACACCAGCGACGCGGCCGTCGAGATGCTCAGCCAGCACCAGATTGTTGCCGGAGCAGTGCGCCCTTACCGCGATGTACTGACCAACGCGGACGTGATCGCCACCGGGATCTTCGTGGACGCCGCGTCGAGCGACGGCGGGCGATATCGGGCCCTGGGACTTCCGTACCGCATGGGCACTGGCCGCAGACCCGCTCCCACCGCGGCGCCAGAATGCGGGGCGGACAGCGCCGACCTGCTCGCCGAGTTAGGTTACTCGGCGCACGACATTGCCACGTTCCGTGAATCCGGGGTGGTGGCATGAACATGGCCCCTGCCTTCCCCACTACCGACACGCCATCGCATGGCAACGCACGTGCTGCGGTGCAGCAGACTCTGCCGCTGTTCGAGATGATGCGCATGCGCGCTGCCACCACGGCGCGGCGCCATCCCGTTCTGGGTTTCGCGAGCGACGACCGGGCCTCGCACATGCGCTGGGTCAACCATTTCACCCACACCCATCGCCGAATCGGGCCAGAAGACCGTGAAGTGGTCAGTCCCAACAATGACACGGTCTTCAGCAATGCGTGGCTGGATCTGTCCCGAGGGCCCGTGCTCATCGACACCCCAGACATGGGTGAGCGTTACTGGACTTTGGGATTGCTCGACGCATGGACCAACCCGTTTGCCTACGTTGGGCGCCGTACCACCGGAAACCGGCGTCAGCGCACGCTGGTTCATGGGCCCGCGTGGCAGGGCCCGGTGCCCGATGGCGTGGACAACGTGATCGCCGCGCCGGGCGAGGATGTCTGGGTGATCGGACGCCTCCTTGTGGACGATCGTCTGGGTGACCTGGAGCAGGCTGCCGCGCTGCAACGCGGCATCTCCACGCACCGGCTGGACGGCGGGGAGGCGGCCTTTCGGGTGGACACGCGTTTCGATGGCCGCGCGGGGCATGCGCCGGATGCCGCGCTCTACCGTGCCATGGTCGACGAGGCCCTGGCCCGCAACCCGGTGCCGACAGGGGAGAGCCTGTGTTGGCCAGTGGATTACGGAGCTCTTGCGCACGCATTGCCGCTGGTGTACGAGGAGCTTCGCCAGAAGGCCCAGCCACACGCACTGGGGCAGGGCTGGGCGCTGCCCGTCGCGGTGCGCACGCACTGGGGCGCAGACATAGCGATGCGAGCGCGAGTCGCGCGCAACTTCATTGGTGCACTGGGCATCGAGGAGGCCATGTACCCCACGGCCGAGGTGGACGCCGACGGCGCGCTACTCAACGGGTCGCACGCCTATGAGCTGCACTTCGAGCCAGGCGCTGTGCCGGAGGTGGACGCCTTCTGGTCGCTCACGCTGTACCGGCGAAGCGACTGCCTGCTGGTGGCCAACCCGGCGCACCGTTACTCGGTCGGCGATCGCCTGCCTGGTCTGCTGAGGGGGGCGGACGGAGGCCTTTCCATCCGGGTTCAGGCCAAGGACCCGGGCCCGGCGCACAACTGGCTGCCCGCCCCACCCGGAGACGAGTTCTTCCTTGTTCTCCGTCTCTATCAGCCCAGGCGTCGGCATCTCGAGTTCCGGTTTCCCTACCCGCCCTTGCGCCGTCTGTAGCACGGCCGCCCTTCGACACAATCACAACAGGAGACAGACATGACCTTGCACCATCGGGCGTTGAACACCCTTGCATCAACGCGGCTCCAGCGCCGCACCGTGCTCGCCACGATGGCCGCCGGCTTGGCGTCGGGCACCGGCCTGCTGGCGCATGCACAGGCGGACTGGCCCACGCGGCCGGTCAAGTTGATCTCGCCTTACGCGGCGGGTGGGGCCAGTGACCTCTCGGCCCGTGTGCTGGGCGAGTACCTTGCCAAGGTCTTGGGACAGCAGTTCGTCGTCGAGAACAAGCCCGGGGCGGGCACTCGGCTCGGGACCGAGTTCGTGGCGCGCGCGCCCGCCGATGGCTATACCGTGCTCTACGTGGCGGCGCCCTATGCAACGGCCGAAGCGCTTTACGGAAAGGGCCTGAGCTACCAGCGCGAGCAGTTGCGCCCCATCGCGATGGCCATGCACGCGCCCTTGTTCCTGATCGTCAATGCGCAGACTCAAATCAAAAGCGTGCGCGATCTGGTCGCGTTTTCCAAAACCCGCCCTGGGGGCATCAACATCGGCACGCCTGGCGCAGGATCGCAGCCCCACTTGGCTGGCGAACTGCTGTTGCGTGAAGCCGGCATGGAGGGCATCAACGTCCACATGAAAGGCGATTCCGTCGCCTACTCCGAGTTATTGGGGGGGCGCCTCGATGCCACCCTGACGGCGATCAGTTCGGCGTTGCCCCATATCTCGGCCGGCAAGCTGCGGGTGCTGGGCGTGGCCTCCGAAAAACGCAGTGCGCTATATCCAGCCGCACCTACGATTCGCGAACAGGGCTTTCCTGGGGTGGTCGCGTCCGGTTGGTACGGCTTTATGGTGCCCTCCGCCACGCCCAAAGAGGTCGTGGCGAAGCTGCAAGCCGCCATCTTGCGGGCACTGGACGACTCCACCATCAAACAGAAGCTGCTCGACATGGGTCTGGAGGCCAGCGGCGCGCCCGGAGCCAAGTTTGCGACATACATCGACGACCAGACACGCAAGTGGACCAATGTGATCCGCGATGCCAACATCAAGATCGACTGAGCGCACGATGAAATCCTCCTCGACTTGCTGGGCTTTCGCCATCGGCGCACTGGTGATGCTCAACGCCTGCACCCACAAGCCCGCCGTGAACACGGGCCTACAGCGACCCACGGCATTTGGTCCGGTGGTCGGCGCCGAAGACGCATCGGTTGGCGGCGTCTACAGCTGGAAAGGCATCCCCTATGCGGCCGCGCCAGTGGGGCAGCGCCGCTGGAGAGCGCCTGAGGATCCGCCCGCATGGACGCAGCCACGTGCGGCGACCTCGTTTGCGGCCGCATGCGTGCAGACCGGCCGGCTGTATGGGCCGGGCCTGAACAATCGATACGACGCCACCATCGGCAGCGCGCTGGGACAGACATTGGGCTCGGAGGACTGCCTCTACCTCAACATCTGGGCGCCCACCGCTTCCGCCACGACTCCGAGGCCCGTCATCGTCTGGGTCCACGGCGGCAGCAATATCACCGGTTACACCGCGGACCCGGTGTACGACGGCGCCACGCTGGCAAACGCGACCGGCTCGGTCGTGGTATCGGTCGCCTACCGGCTTGGCGTGTTCGGTTTTCTGGAGCTTGCACCCTTGAAGACGGGTGACGCTGCGACCGACTCGGGCAACTTCGCGCTGCTCGACATCGTGAAGTCGCTGGAATTTGTCCAGCGCAATATCGGCGCCTTTGGCGGCGACCCTGGCCGGGTCACGTTGATGGGTGAGTCCGCGGGGGCGGTCAACGTGTATGCGCTGCTTACCTCGCCCATGGTGGTCTCCAGGCCTTCGCCCCTGTTTCACCGGTTGGTGGCGCTCAGCGGCGGTATTTCATCGGCCGCCACGCTTCCACCGGGCTCCTTCGCGACCATCCTGCCCCGCAGCGTATGGGCGACGCGAGGCAATGCCTTGCTGACTCATTCCCTCGTGGCCGACGGTGCCGTCGCTGATCGGCCTGCAGCAGAGGCACACATTGCTTCGCGCACGCCCCAGCAGCTGGCCGCCTACCTGCGCGGGCTATCACCCGACGCCATCTTGACCACCGTGCTCAGGCGGCTTGCACCGCTGGGACTGTCGGCTGCCAACCCGATCCCCGACGGATACGTCGTGCCTGCGGATCCCATCGCTGCAATCCGCGCTGGCCGTTACGTCAAGGTGCCGGTGTTGGCGGGGAATACGCGCGACGAAAGCAAACTTTTTCCCGCTCTACTGGCAACCCGACCGGCCTTTGGCGGCACCAGCGGCCGCCTGCTCGATGACGCCGCGGTGTTCAAGCTGGTCCATGGCTACCAGCCCGACGCCCCACCCGCCAGCCGCATCGAGGACTGGGTGCCTGCGCAATACCTGCCGGTGGACGCACCGACGACAGGGCTGAACGCGCGCATAGCGGAGCTGGACCGCCACTGGTTCTTTGCATTTCGGGATGACGTGCTCAATGCGCTCAAGTCTCGCCAACCCGATGTTTGGCACTACCGTTTTGACTGGGATGAACTGCCGCCACCTTTTGACAAAGTCTATGGCGCGGCACACAGCTTTGACCTGCCGTTCATCTTCGGCAATTTCGGGCCCTCGCTCTATTCGAACATCTCGTTCAATCGGGCGAACAAGGCTGGCCGGCTCGACTTGTCAGCAAAGATGATCCAAGGCATCGGCAGCTTTGCACACGACGGAGACCCCAACAGCACAAGTCTGGGCTCTGCCTGGCCTGCGTGGCCCCGTTCGCTGGTTTTTGATTCGAGCCTCGAAGCGGCCCGGCTGGCGGTGGAATGAACCTGGACATGTGCAGCAAAACATCACAGCCTCGCTCGCAGACCCGCCGTTCGATATGACCCGGAAATTGTCTTCGTCAAGCCTGTAGTCGTGGTGTCATTTGATAGGGTCTGCTGCACTGAAGGGCGTTCGCGGCAAAGCGGCCTATGGTTTACGGCACTAATTTGCGGAAATGTCATTCCACGGGATCTGGGGTCAGTCAGGCAAAGCCCGCCAGGTCCACCAGGCTGTGGCCGAACACCACCGGCCACAGCGTTCTCCAGTGAAAGAACCAGGCGCACAGCACCAGGTGGGCGAAGAATGCGGCGGCGACAAGGTGGCTGCCTTGCTCCCAGTGGGCAGACGCGAAGATGGCCGACACGAGCAGCGTGAACCATCGCCGGGAGGGCTTTGCGCGGGCGCTGCGGTACAGCAGCCAGGGCAGCCCGATGAAGAAGATGCTCTCCACCAGCCCCGCACTCAAGGCCGCATAGGTGCGCACGGCTGCGCCGGCCATTCCACCCGGAAACATAAATGGCCATGGGCTTGCCGGTGGCCGCAGTACCACCCAGGCCAGGTTGCGCGCCACCAGAAATGCCAGCCCAGCGGTCACGAAGACCGCCGCTGCCTGCCAGGCCAGGGTTCGCCAACCCGTGCCCGGTATGCCGAGGCCATAGTGGCTGGGGCGCAGCGAGACCGTGTGTGCCAGCAGACCCAGCAATGCCATGGGCAGGACCACCCATTGGCACAGATCCGCCATCCAGAACAGGTGCGCCCCCTTCTGTGCGAGTGCGGGCAGGTACACGCCATTGGCTTGCCAGACCGCCAGAACGGGCAGCAAGGCGCAGGCAACAACCCATTGCTGGCGCGGTTCGAGGCGGGCCTGGCGGGCTAAGGCGGGTGGCAAAGGCTTCTCCGGCAGAGACTTGCGCGGCAAGGTACGACGCGAGCGCAGGCGCTCATCGTTGCCGCCTGGGTACGGAACCACCATCTTCCTGCCTTCCGCCAGGCATGGGCGCGCATGCGGCAGCCCTGTCGTGAACAAAGTCGCGGATGCGGCGTGCATACACTCCAGGTTGCCGGCTGCATGTGCTCCCTGCTTCCTTTTCAGACTTCGTACCCACTCCATCCCCATGCAAGCCCTGTTGAACGCCATTGCCACGATGGCCCCCCTGCCCACCGACGCCCAGCGCATCTTCCATGGCCGCGGCGGCCTGTACCCGGGCTGCGAGCACTGGGTGCTGGACGTGTTTCCGCCCGTCTGGGTGCTCACCAGCTTCCAGCCCGTGGCCGAAGAGGAACTGGCCACCGTCGGCTCCGCCTTGAGCGCGCGCTGGGAGCAACTGCACCCCGGCGTGCCGCTGAACTGGGTCTTCCAGACCCGGCACGAGGGCCGCAGCGAGACCCGGCTGATGGCCGGCAGCGTGCCCGACCCGCATGTGGTGACCGAGCAGGGCGCGCGCTACCGGGTGCACGTGGCCCGCGGCCAGAACCATGGCCTGTTCCTCGACATGGCCGAGGGCCGCCGCTGGGTGCGCGACTACGCGGCGGCGCGCAGCACTGACCGCTACGGCCTCAAGGTGCTCAATCTGTTTGCCTACACCTGCGCCTTCTCGGTGGTGGCCCTGCAGGCGGGCGCCAAACAGGTGGTCAACGTGGACATGGCGCAGGGCGCCATCGCCATCGGCCAGCAGAACCACCAGCTCAACGGCATCACCACCGGCGCGAGCTTCCTCGCGCACGACATCTTCTCCACCTGGGGCAAGATCACGCGTGGCGGACCCTACGGCCTGGTGATCGTGGACCCGCCCAGCTTCCAGCGCGGCAGCTTCGTGGCCACCAAGGACTATGCCCGCCTCATGCGCCGCCTGCCCGACCTGCTGGCCCCGGGCGGCCATGCCCTGCTGTGCCTGAATGCACCCGAGCTGGACACGGCATTTCTCAAGGACCAGATGCGCGAGATTGCGCCCGAGCTGGAGTTCGTGGAACGCGTGGCCAATCCGACGGTGTTTGCCGATGTGTCCGAGGAGCGCTCGCTCAAGGTGCTGGTGTACCGGCTGCCCGAATTGGCGCCCGCATAGGCCTACCGGCTGGCGCGCTCATGGCGCTCCTTGAGCTTCGCCACCTCCTTCGCCTGCAGCTTGAACTTCTCCACGGCCTCCTTGCACTCGGGGTCCCAGGACTCGGTCTTCATGTGCTGCAGCACCGCCATGAGCGCATCGCTCAGCTGCCCGATCTGGCGCCCATAGCTGCCCACGTCTTCGATGATCTTCTGCTCCAGCGCGGGGTCCGAGGATTTGCCCATGTTGATGTTGATGAGGCCCACCTGGCCCATCGTCATCTTCGTCCAGTACTGGAAAGCCTGGTTCACGGGGCCGGACAGGGGCATGTAGAAATCGGGCATGGCGCATATCTCCAGGTGGGTTGGCTGCGGCAGAAGAAGAGATTGCACGCCAAAAGCCGCTCCCGATCCAGAAAAATCTGGCGATCTCCTGCCCCGGACCACGCGCCTGCGGGTCAGCCCGTAAGCCAGCGCAGCGGCGCCAGCACCGTCTGCGGAAACAGCACCATGATGAACATCACCGCGAACTCGGCCGCCATGAAGGGCAGTACGCCCCGGGTCACCTCGTCCATCTTCATGCGCCCCACGCCCGCCACCACGTTCAGGATGGTGCCCACCGGCGGGGTGACCAGGCCGATCGAGTTGTTGATGATGAACAGCACGCCGAAGTAGACCGGGTCGATCCCCGACGCCTTGACCACGGGCATCAGCACCGGGGTCAGGATCAGGATGGTGGGCGTCATGTCCATCGCGGTGCCCACCAGCATCACCAGCACCATGATCGCGATCAGCAGCAGGGTCTGGTTGCCCATCAAAGGCTTGAGCAACTCGACCATCTGGGCCGGCAGGTTGGCCACCGTGATCAGCCACGACGACACCATGGCCGCGGCCACGAGGAACATCACCACGGCGGTGGTCTTGGCGGCGGTGGTGAAGATCGGCAGCAGTGCGGACAGCGGCAGCTCGCGGTAGATGACGCTGGCCACGAACAGCGAGTACACGGCCGCCACCACGGCGGCTTCGGTCGGCGTGAAGACCCCCATGCGCAGCCCCACCAGGATGAACACCGGCAGCGTCAGCGCCCAGACCGATTCGCGGGCCGCGCGCCAGATCTCGGCCGCGCTCTTCTTTTCGGGCAGGGCCAATGCCTCCTTGCGCCCCACCCACCACCAGGTGACCGCCAGACCCATGCCGATCATGATCCCTGGAAAGATGCCGGCGATGAACAGCTTGCTGATCGACACATTGGCCGCCACACCGAAGATCACGAAGCCGATGCTCGGTGGGATGATGGGGCCGATGACACCCGAGGCCGCGATCAACCCGCCCGACACCTCCTTCTTGTGCCCGGCCTTGACCATCATGGGCAGCAGCAGCGCGGTCAAGGCCGCAGCGTCGGCCACGGCCGAGCCCGACAGTGAGGACAGCAGGCACGCTGCCAGGATCACCACGTAGCCCAGGCCGCCCTTGACGTGCCCTACCAGGGCCAGCGCGAAGTTCACGATGCGTTGCGACAGGCCGCCCACGTTCATGATCTCGCCGGCCAGCATGAAGAAGGGCACCGCCAATAGCGGAAAGCTGTCCGCGCCGTTGATGAAGTTCTGCGCCAGGATCTGGGCATCGAACAGGTCCAGGTGCCACATCAGGCCCACGCCCGCCGCCAGCAGCGCGTAGGCGATGGGAATGCCCAGGGCCATGGCGCCCAGCAGGCCGCCCAGGAAGATCAGCACGGTCATGGTCGTACCTCCTGCTTCCTGGCGGCGGCGTCCTCGCGCGCGAGCTGGGCCTGCAGGGCTTCGAGCTCGGCCTGTTCCTCGGATTCCTTGACCATCACCAGCTCCTCCTCTCGGACCGCGCCGGTCAGC
This sequence comes from Acidovorax sp. GW458-11-26-14-TSB4, assembly GCF_059423865.1. NCBI lineage: Bacteria > Pseudomonadati > Pseudomonadota > Betaproteobacteria > Burkholderiales > Comamonadaceae > Acidovorax > Acidovorax sp. GW458-11-26-14-TSB4. Next base: position 154,321 of record NZ_JBWKYR010000009.1, on the reverse strand, counting down.
ACGCGCACGAGCTGCAGCACCAGCAAAAAGCCGGCGCAGACCGAGAACACCACGCCCGAGGCGTAGAAGAAGGCCATCGAGGCCCCGGTGACCGGGGCCTCCACGTCCCAGTTGATGAGCATCTGCTTGTAGCTGCCGGCCAGGAAGAGCCAGGTGAGGTAGAGCATCAGCACCTGTCCGAGCACCATGCAGACCTTCTTGCCCTTCACGGGCAGCCGGGACACCAGCATGTCCGTGCCCAGGTGGGCGTTTTCCTTGAGGGCCGCCACCGCACCCAGGAAGGTGATCCAGATGAAGAGCCAGCGCGACAACTCTTCACTGACCGTGATGCCGGAGTTGAAGACGTAGCGCAGCACCACGTTGCCGAAGACCAGCACCACCATCACGGCAAGCGCCAGCGCGATGAGCAGGTTGATGGCCCGCACGCAGCGGTCGATGAAGCTGTCGAGCATGCTTGGCTCCTTGTTGGCTGGTCGTCAGAGTTGCGCTTCGTGCAGCAGTCCGCGCGCCGCCAGGTTGGCGATGAAGGCCCGGATCCCGAAGCGCCACGGCGGTGCCGTCTCGCTGTGGGTCACGGTGTTGTGCAGGGCGCCGAGCCACGCGCTGTGGATGGTGACCACGTCGCCCAGGTGGTGGGTGAAGCCGCCGCCCGGCTGGTCGCGGTCCTCGATGGGGGCGAACAGGGTGCCCAGGAACAGCATGAAGCCATCGGGGTACTGGTGCGCCGCCAGGGTCTGGGCCACCAGGTCGACCGGGTCGCGGCTGATGCTGGCCATGGTGTTGATGCCGCGCAGCGCGAAGCCGTCTGCCCCCGCCACGCGCAGGTGCACGGTCTCGCTGCGCACCTGGTCCAGGCCGAAGCTGGCATCGAACAGGCGGATGAACGGGCCGATGGCGCAGGAGGCGTTGTTGTCCTTGGCCTTGCCCAGCAGCAGCGCGCTGCGGCCCTCGATGTCGCGCAGGTTCACATCGTTGCCCAGGGCCGCGCCCACGATCTCGCCGCGGCTGTTGACCGCCAGCACCACCTCGGGCTCGGGGTTGTTCCAGGCCGAGTCGGCGCGGATGCCGATGGCTTCGCCCGTGCCCACCGAGGCCAGCACCGGTGCCTTGGTGAAGACCTCGGCATCGGGGCCGATGCCCACTTCGAGGTACTGCGACCACAGGCCCTGTTGCTGCAGCAGGGCCTTCAAGGCCATGGCCTGGTCCGAGCCGGGCCGGATGTCGGCCAGGCTGTCGCCGATCAGGCCGACCACCTGGCTGCGCAGGCCCTGGGCCCGGCTGGCGTCGCCCCGTGCCTGCTCTTCGATCACCCGCTCGATCAGGCTTGCCGCAAAGGTCACGCCCGCCGCCTTCACCACCTGCAGGTCGCACGGGGCCAGCAGCCAGGGGCGTGCCGTGTCACGTTGGCCGAGCTGGCTGTTGGCCAGCAGGTCGGGCACGCTGCACAGGTACTGGCCCGGGGTGGCCCGCGCCGCCTCGGCGGGGTCGGTCATGTCCAGCAGGGTGCTCATGGTGGGGTAGCGTTGGCTCAGGTCGTAGACGCCGTCGGCGCGCAGTGCCACCACGGTAGGCCCCGGGGGGCTGCCGCCCACCCATGCGCGGCCCACCAGGGTGCCGGCCAGGCCATCGTGGGGCAGGATCTGGGCGTGCGTCTGCGCACCGGCCACCGTGGCCGCTGTTGTGTCACTCATCGGAAAATCCTTGAAGGTTCGAAATGGGTGCTGACCAGCCTGCAGGGCTGGCTCAGTGGTTGTGGCGCGGCGTGTTCTCGGCGATGCGGCGGTAGTCGAGGGCAAAGTCCAGCGTCGCGCCATCGGCCAACTGGCCGGTCTTCTCGCGGTACAGCGCCTCCCAGGGCGACTGGCTGCGGGGTACCGGGGGCGCGGGCAGCTCGCGGCGGCGGCGTGCGATCTCTTCGGGCGCCACCAGTGCATCGCAGCGGCCTGCTCCAAGGTCGATGCGGATGGTGTCGCCGCTCTGCAGCCAGCACAGGCCGCCGCCCACCGCGCTCTCGGGCGAGGCGTTGAGGATCGAGGGGCTGTCGGCCGTGCCTGACTGGCGGCCATCGCCCAGGGTGGGCAGTGTGGTGATGCCCCGCCGGATCAGGGCGTCGGGCGGCTGCATGTTGACCACCTCGGCCGAGCCCGGCCAGCCGATGGGCCCGGCGCCGCGCATCACCAGGATGCAGCCTTCGTCGATGTCCAGCGCCGGGTCGTTGATGCGCGCGTGGTAGTCGTCGGCACCATCGAACACCACGGCGCGCGCCTCGAAGACGCCTTCGGCCCCGGGCCGGCTCAGGTAGCGCTGGCGAAAGGCTTCGGAGATCACCGAGGTCTTCATGATTCCGAAGTCGAACAGATTGCCGTGGAGCACCAGGAAGCCCGCCTTGTGCATCAAGGGCGCTGCGAACGGGAAGATCACCTCGCGGTCCCGCGTCTCACGGCCCTGCACGTTCTCGGCAACGGTCATGCCCGTCACGCTCAGGCAGTCGCCGCGCAGGCGTCCTGCCTGCTGCAGCTCCCACATCAGCGCCGGCACGCCCCCGGCGCGAAAGAAGCGCTCGCCCAGGAATTTGCCGGCCGGCTGCATGTTGAGCAGCAGCGGCAGGTCGTAGGCGTGCGTGGTCCAGTCCTCGGGGCGCAGGTCCACGCCGGCATGCCGCGCCATGGCCATGATGTGCACCTGCGCGTTGCTGGAGCCGCCGGCCACGCTGACCACCGACAGGGCGTTCAGAAAGCTCTCGCGCGTCAGGATGCGCGACGGGCGCAGGTCCTCGAACGCCATCTCGACGATGCGCCGCCCGGTCTCGTAGGCCATCTGGCCGCGTTCGCGGTAGGGCGCGGGGATGGCGGCACACCCCGGCAGCGACAGGCCCAGTGCCTCGGCCACCGCGTTCATGGTGGAGGCCGTGCCCATGGTGTTGCAGTGGCCTGCCGACGGGGCGCTGCTGCAGGCGCGCTGCAGAAATTCCTCTTCGCCGATCTCGCCGGCCGCCAGCTGGCGGCGGCTGCGCCAGATCACGGTGCCCGAGCCCACGAGCTCGCCGTCGTGCCAGCCATCCAGCATGGGGCCGCCCGAGAGCACGATGGCCGGTATGTCCACCGTGGAGGCGGCCATGATCCCAGCCGGCGTGGTCTTGTCGCAGCCGGTGGTGAGCACCACGGCATCGATGGGGTAGCCGTAGAGGATCTCGACCAGGCCCAGGTAGGCCAGGTTGCGGTCCAGCGCTGCCGTGGGGCGGCGGCAGTTCTCGAAGATCGGGTGCACCGGGAACTCCATCGGAATGCCCCCGGCGTCGCGAATGCCGTCGCGCACGCGCCGCGCCAGGTCCACATGGATGCGGTTGCACGGCGAAAGGTCGCTGCCGGTCTGCGCAATGCCGATGATGGGGCGGCCCGAGCGCAGCTCCTCGGGCGTGAGCCCGTAGTTCATGAAGCGTTCGAGATACAGCGCGGTCATGTCCGAGCGCTCGGGGTCGGCGAACCAGTCGCGCGACCGGAACGGGCGGCGGGGTGTCTTGTCCATGGGGTGCATTCAGCAAAAAGAGAAAGAGGCCGGCGCGGCGTCCGCGCCGGCCGGTGTCACTTGGCGGTGCCGCGCACCTTGGCCAGTTCGGCGTTCAACTCGCCGGTGGTCTCTTCCCCAAATTCCTTGCCGTACTTGGCCAGCACCGGCTGCAGCTTGGCGCGCATGCGGGCCTGCTCTGCCGGCGGCAGCTCGGTCACCTGCATGCCCACCTTCTTGAGCTCGCCCAGTGCCGTCTCGCTGAATGCGCGGATGGTCTTGCGCTCGAACAGCGTGGCCTCGCGCGCAGCCTCCTGCACGATCTTCTGCTCCTGGGCCGAGAGGCCATCCCAGGCCTTCTTGGACATCAGCAGCACCCAGGCGCTGTACATGTGGCGCGACAGCACCAGGTGCTTTTGCACCTCGTAGAACTTGCTCGACAGGATGGTGGCGGGCGGGTTCTCCTGGCCGTCCACGGCGGCCTGCTCCATGGCAGAGTACAGCTCGGTGAAGGGCATGGGCGTGGCGTTGGCGCCCAGGGCGTTGAAGGTGTCCAGGAACAGGGGGCTCTGGATCACGCGCAGCTTCAGGCCGGCCAGGTCATCGGCCTTGGTGATCGGCCGGCGCGAGTTGGTGACGTGGCGAAAGCCGTTCTCCCAGAAGCCCAGGCCCACCAGGCCTTTTTCGGGCAGCTTGGCCAGCAGCTTCTGGCCGAAAGGGCCGTCCAGCACCGCATCGGCCTCCTGCTCGGTGTTGAAGGTCAGGGGCAGGTTCAGCACGCCGAAGGGCTTGATCAGCGACATCAGGGTCGAGCTGTCGGGAATCGTCATCTCCAGGGTGCCGCCGCGCAGCGCCGAGGTCATGGTCACGTCGTTGCCCAAGGCGCCGCTCGCATACAGCTTGGCTACCAGCTTGCCGCCACTCTTGGCCGCGAGCTGCTCGGCAAAGTGCTTGACGGCCAGTGCCTGGGGATGGTCGTCGTTGAGGCCGATGCCGACCTTGAACACATGCTCCTTGATCTGGGCCGAAGCCGGGGCGGCCACGGCGGCCAGGATCGTGGCCGCCAGGGCCAGTGCTTTGAATGTCATGTTTGTCTCCAAATATGGAATGGCTGGACACGCCGGGCGGACCCGTCGGCGCCCTCGGATCTCTGGAGGATCCTCGTGAACGCAGGCAGAGATTAGGTTTCGGACCGCTCCTGGTCCACTCACTTTTTTGCTAGCATCCATTCCAGATGCTTATGACTTCAGGTCCTTTTCCGGGTAAACCCCTGTCCCTGGCCCAGGCCTGTGCACGGCTGCGCTTTCGGCACCTGCAGTTTCTGGACATCCTGGGCCAGACGCGCAACCTGCGCCTGACGGCCGAGCAGATGCACATCACGCAGCCGGCGGCCACCAAGATCCTGATGGACATCGAGGAGATCCTGGAGTCCCGCCTGTTCGAGCGCCTGTCGCGCGGCATGCGGCCCAACGAGCTGGGCCTGTTCACCTTGCGCTATGCGGCCGCCTCGCTGGCCGGGCACCGCAAATTCGTCGAAGAATTCAATGCGCTCAAGCAGGGCGGGCACGGCCACCTCACGATAGGCGCCATCACCGGGTCCGCGGCCCATGTGCTGATCGCCTCCGTGGCAGAGATCCAGCGGTTGCGCCCGCTGCTGGTGCTCAAGGTGCTGGAGCAGAGCAGCGACCAGCTCATCGACTGGCTGGCCGAACGCAAGATCGACCTCATGATCGGGCGCTTCACCGACGACGCGCAGAGAACGCAGTTCCAGTACGAGCGCCTGTCCAGTGAGCCGCTGCAGGTGGTGGCGGGCGTGCGCCACCCGCTGCGTGGCGTGCGCGAACTGGGCATGGCGGAGCTGTCCCACTGGCCCTGGATTCTGTACCCCGCCTCCACGGCCCTGCGCAAGGTGTCCGACGACATCTTCGGGCGCAACGGCCTGGCACTCGCCTCGGGCGTGGTCGAGACCCCCTCGTTCCTGTTCGCGTTGGAGATGATGCAGGCCACCGACATGCTCTCGCTGCAGCCCTCGGCCCTGGTGGAGCGCTACATCCAGAAGGGGCTGCTGGCGCGCATCCCCGTGGAGCTGCCCGACCGCATGCCGGACTACGGCCTCATCACCCGGCTGGGCGAGCCGCCCACGCCGGCCGCGCAGGCCTTCATCGACGTGCTGCGCGCCGTTTCCACGCCGCCCGCCGAGGCTGCGCCGTGAGCGCGAGCCGCCTGCACTGCCCCAGGCGCTCCATCGATCGCACAAGGTTATTGGAAAACAGACGCTGCCGCCGGTAGGTATGCTCTGCGCCCTTTCTCCCATTGAATCCTTGCGGGACTTCCCCCATGCCAGACGACCAGGACATCCCCGAACCCATCAACGAAGCGCGTCTGTGGAGCGACGAGCGCTGGATGGCGCGCGTCATCAAGAACGAAGACGACGATGGCTGGGCCGTGTCCATGACACTGCACGGCGAGGCCGAGCCAGCGCTGGTGGGGCCCTGGACCATGGGGCGCGACAAGAAAAACCCCAAGCCCCTTGACGTCTCGGCCTTCAACACCTTGGTGAAGACGGCCAGCGAGGTGCTGCGCCGCCACGAGCAGCAGCTGCACGCCCAGCTCAACAAGAACGTCACCATCACCACGGCAGAGGGCCAGCGCCTGCGCGTGGCCCTTGCCATCGTGCCTGACGAGGAAGGCGCCACGGCCACGCTGCGCGCCGAGGACGAGCTGGGCAAGGAGATCGCGCGCGTGCCGGTGTCGCCCGGCTTCAAGCTCACCGTGGGCAGCGCCACGGCCTGGGTCGACGCAGGTTTCGAGAAGCCACGCTGACGGTGTCGGCGTCTTGCAGGCGACTGCAAGCTCTCAGGGTTTGCCCTAGAATGATTCTGTCGGACTGAAGACCTTCGGTCCGATAGCGTTCTCAGGGCGGGGTGCAATTCCCCACCGGCGGTATCTGTGCAGTGCTGGGCCATCCGGCGCGGCGCAGGAGCCCGCGAGCGCCCGCTGCGGCCAATGCCGCTGCGGGGTCAGCAGATCTGGTGCGATGCCAGAGCCGACGGTCACAGTCCGGATGAAAGAGATCGCGAAGCCATGGGCCCTGCCGCCGGTGTGGGCGCCCGCGTGGATGCATTGCCGCCTTGGTGCGCTCGGCCTGCGGGTCGACGGTGCCGTGGATCGTGATCCTGCGCGTGCGCAGCGCCGTGTGCAGCCGCCTGTCTGTTCGCGCGCGCCCTGATTCTGGTCAACCTTTCTTCGATACGAGAAAACCATGAATCAGCCTCTCCCTCCCCAAGCAGTCACAGCCATTGCCGGCAGCGGTGCGCCTCGCGGCGAACGCGTTGCGGTGATCTGCGCCAGCTGGCACCGGGACATCGTCCACCAGGCCCGCGATGCGGCCGTGGCGGAATTCGGCCGCGGCGGCCTGGCAGCCGACCAGGTCGAGCATTTCGACGTGCCCGGCGCGTTCGAGATCCCCCTGCTGGCCAAGAAGCTGGCGCAAACCGGGCGCTACGACGCCATCGTGGCCTGCGCCCTGGTGGTCAACGGCGGCATCTACCGCCATGAGTTCGTGACCACGGCCGTCATCGACGGCCTGATGCGCGTGCAGCTCGACACCGAGGTGCCGGTGATGTCGGCCGTGCTCACGCCGCGCGATTTCCATGAGCACGAGGAACATGTGCGCTTCTTCCGCGAGCACTTCGTGAAGAAGGGGGCCGAAGTGGCCCAGGCCTGCCTGGCCACCATGGCGCACCTGCGCGCCTATTGAACTGAAGAGGGCGGGGAGGGCGTTGCCGCGCCGCTCCTTTTGAACATCACGCGGCGGCCAGCCGCGGCACCCGCGCTGTACTGGCCGCCGCTGGCCGTGCTGCCTGCTCGCCACCGCTGAGCCGAAACACGGCCACCGCATCCACCAGCTGTTGCGCCTGGTGCTTGAGGCTGTCCGCCGCCGCAGCGCTTTCTTCCACCAGGGCGGCGTTCTGCTGTGTGGCCTGGTCCATCTGCGTGATGGCTTCGCCCACCTGGGATACGCCCAGGCTCTGCTCCGTGCTGGCCGCACTGATTTCGCCCACGATGTCGGTCACGCGCCGGATCGAGGCCACCACCTCGGTCATGGTGGCTCCCGCCTTGTCGACCAGGGTCGTGCCCTGCTCCACGCGTTCCACGCTGGCGTGGATCAGGCTCTTGATCTCCTTGGCGGCCTCGGCGCTGCGCCCGGCCAGGCTGCGCACCTCGCTGGCCACCACGGCAAAGCCCCGGCCCTGTTCGCCGGCGCGTGCCGCTTCCACGGCCGCATTGAGCGCCAGGATGTTGGTCTGGAAGGCGATTCCGTCGATGACCGAGATGATGTCGGCGATCTTCTTGCTGCTGTCGTTGATACCCTTCATGGTCTTCACCACTTCGGACACCACGTCGCCGCCCTGAACCGCCACGGTCGACGCGCTCATCGCCAGCTGGTTGGCCTGGCGGGCATTGTCGGCATTGGCCTGCACGGTGGAGTTGAGTTCCTCCATCGAGGCCGAGGTCTCTTCGAGCGCGCTGGCCTGCTGTTCGGTGCGCGCCGACAGGTCGTTGTTGCCCTGGGCGATTTCTGCGCTGGCCAGGGCCACGCTGTGGGCATTCGTGCGCACGTCGCTCACCACATGCGACAGGCTGTCCTGCATGGCGTGCAGCGCGTTGAGCAACTGGGCGATTTCATCCTTGCCGTTCACGGTGGTCGCCACCGTGAGGTCGCCACCGGCCACGGCCTGCGACACCAGCACGGCATTGCCCAGCGGCTGTGTCACGGTGCGGCTGAACGCGATGGCGCCGCCGATGCCCAGCGCGCACACCACCACCATCACCGCCAGGCTGATGGTGGTGGCGCGTGATGCGGTGGTTGCTGCGCGGTCGGCCACTTCGCTGCTGGCCTTGCCGATCAGCTCTCCGGCCTGGTCGAGCAATTGCGCGGGTTCGCGGTCCATGCCCTGCACGGCCTTGTCACCGGCTTCCACGTCATGCCCTGCGGCCTTGAAGGCCTCGAAGCCCTTGCGGTAGGCCGCGCCCATGCGCTCATGCGCCTGGGCGAATTTCGCCACATGCTCGCGGCCCTCGCCCGCTGGCAGGGCGGCCAGCAGCTTCTGCGCCTGGTCGCTGACGGATTTTTCCTGCTTTTCAAAGGCCGCCCAGTAGCGCGTGAGCTGGGCCGGGTCCTTGCCGCGGATCAGCACGTTCTTCCATTCCTGCACCTGCACCTTGAAACCGTTGAGCACGTCCGACACCATGCGCTCGTGCTCGTGGCTCTGCGCCACGGTGGTTTCATAGGTATTGAGCGCCTGGTTCAGGCGGCCGATGCCGAACAGCGCAGCTGCAAACAGCAGCAGCAGGGCGGCCGTGAAGGCCAGGGGGAGTTTGAGACTGAGCTTCATGCAGGGCTCCTTGCATGCCACGGGCCACCTTGTCGGTGGGGGTGGAGCCCGGCGCGTCCCCGGTGCGGGCGTCAGCACCCGGCTCTGGTCTTCATTATGGGTCTTGTAAGAATTTGTGTGCGCATTTTGCTGCGTTGCAGCATGGGTGTTACACAAATCGTGCGGGCGCGGCGCGGGTTGCCCGCACCAGACAGACGAACGCTCAGAGCACCCCAGAAGCGCGCAGTTGCGCGATGCGCGCCGCATCCAACCCCAGTTCGGCCAGCACCTCGTCGGTGTGCTGCCCCAGGGCCGGCGGTGCATTGCGCAAGGTGGGCGGGTTGGCCGACAGGCGCAGCGGGCTGGCCACACCGGTGATATGGGTGACGCCATCGCCGGCCTCGCCGTCCTTCCAGCGCGGCAGGGCCACGGCCAGGCCGCGTGCCTTCACCTGTGCATCATCGAAAGCCTGGGCAATGGTGTTGATGGGGCCGCAGGGCACGGCCTTGTCTTCGAGCAGGGTGACCCAGTCGGCCGTGGTGCGCGTGCGGGTCACTGCCTCCATCGCGGGGATCAGCGCGGCGCGGTGCTTCACGCGCAGCGTGTTGCTGGCAAAGCGCTCATCGGTGGCCCACTGGGGCTGGCCGGCAGCGGCGCAAAAGCGCGCGAACTGACCGTCGTTGCCGATGGCCAGCAGCATGGAGCCGTCCGCCGTGGGGAAGTCCTGGTAGGGCGCCAGGCTGGGGTGGGTATTGCCCTGGCGCGTGGGCGCATTGCCCGTGGCCAGGAAGCCCGCGGCCTGGTTGGCCAGAATGGCCATGCCCACATCCAGCAGCGACATGTCGATGTGCTGGCCCTCGCCCGTGCGGTGGCGCACGTTGAGCGCGGCGACGATGGCCGTGCTCGCGTACACGCCGGTGAACAGGTCGGTCAGCGCCACGCCCACGCGCAGCGGGCCGCCGCCGGGTTCGCTGTCGGCCTTGCCGGTGATGCTCATCATGCCGGTCATGGCCTGGATCATCAGGTCGTAGCCCGCGCGCTCGGCATACGGCCCGTCCTGCCCGAAACCCGTGACCGAGCAGTAGATCAGGCGCGGGTTCAGCGCGCGCAGGCTGGCATGGTCCAGCCCGTATTGCTTGAGACCCCCGACCTTGAAGTTCTCCACCACGATGTCGCTCTGCAGCGCCATGTCGCGGATCAGTTGCTGCCCCTCGGGCGTGGCCATGTCGATGGTGACCGAGCGCTTGTTGCGATTGCAGGCGGTGAAGTAGCTCGCCTGGTTCGTGTCATTGCCCTCGGCGTCCTTGAGGAAGGGAGGGCCCCAGTGGCGCGTGTCGTCGCCCGCGCCGGGGCGCTCCACCTTGACCACGTCGGCCCCCAGGTCCGCCAGGATCTGCGTGCACCACGGGCCCGCCAGCACGCGCGAGAGGTCCAGGACTTTGATGCCATCGAGGGCGCCGACAGGAGATGTGGTCATAAGGTCAGAAACGGCAGATCGTGAAAGGACAGACGGCCGCTGCACCATGGTGCATGGAGCAGCGGCCGCAAAAGGGGCAAGGCGCGCGGGGCGCCCTTGTCTGTTTTAGTTGCTGAAAGCAGCGATGCCTGTCTGGGCGCGGCCCAGGATCAGCGCATGCACATCGTGCGTGCCTTCATAGGTGTTCACCACTTCCAGGTTCACCAGGTGGCGGGCCACCCCGAACTCGTCGCTGATGCCGTTGCCGCCCATCATGTCGCGCGCCAAGCGGGCGATGTCCAGCGCCTTGCCGCAGCTGTTGCGCTTGATGATGGAGGTGGCTTCCACGGCAGCGGTGCCTTCGTCCTTCATGCGGCCCAGGCGCAGGCAGGCCTGCAGGCCGATGGCAATCTCGGTCTGCATGTCGGCCAGCTTCTTCTGGATCAGCTGGTTGGCCGCCAGGGGGCGGCCGAACTGCTTGCGGTCCAGCGTGTACTGGCGCGAGGTGTGCCAGCAGAACTCGGCTGCGCCCAGGGCGCCCCAGGCGATGCCGTAGCGCGCGCTGTTCAGGCAGGTGAAGGGGCCCTTCAAGCCCTGCACTTCGGGGAAGGCGTTTTCTTCGGGCACGAACACGTCGTCCATCACGATCTCGCCCGTCACGCTGGCGCGCAGGCCCACCTTGCCGTGGATGGCCGGGGCCGTCAGGCCCTTCATGCCCTTTTCCAGCACGAAGCCGCGGATCGGGCCCACGGCGCCGCCTTCGGAGACTTCCTTGGCCCAGACCACGAAAACGTCGGCCACGGGGCTGTTGGTGATCCACATCTTGCTGCCCTTGAGCTTGTAGCCGCCGTCCACCTTGTAGGCGCGCGTGGCCATGCTGCCGGGGTCGGAGCCGTGGTCGGGCTCGGTCAGGCCGAAGCAGCCGATCCACTCGCCGCTGGCCAGCTTGGGCAAATACTTCTGGCGCTGGGCTTCGGTGCCGAATTCATAGATCGGCACCATCACCAGCGAGCTCTGCACGCTGGCCATGGAGCGGTAGCCCGAGTCCACGCGCTCGACTTCGCGAGCGATCAGGCCGTAGGCCACATAGTTCAGGCCGGGGCCGCCGTACTGCTCGGGGATGGTGGGGCCCAAGAGGCCCACTTCGCCCATCTCGCGGAAGATGCTCACGTCCATCTTCTCGTGGCGGAAGGCGTCCAGCACGCGCGGTGCCAGCTTGTCCTGGCAGTAGGCGGCTGCCGCGTCGCGGATCATGCGCTCGTCGTCGCTCAGTTGCTGGTCGAGAAGAAAGGGGTCGTCCCAATGGAAGGCGGCGTTTTTGGCCATGGTGCGTGTCTCCGTGAAGATGCAGATGAAAGAGGGGGCACGGTACGGGGCCGTGCTGCGAATGGGTGCCATCGTAGGCCCGCCGCCGGCTGCCAGCAAGCGAGTTCTTTTCATCCAGAAATGCATTTTGGGAATGTATGGAATACTGATGCCCTGGAAATGCTCTTGGTGGAGCTGCCCATGAGGTGTTCAAAAGTTCCTTTTCAGCATGCGCCGTAACATCCCATCCACCCAGGCCCTGGCCTGTTTCGAAGTTGCCGCCCGGCACGAAAGCTATACCCGTGCCGCGCAGGAGCTGTCGCTCACGCAAAGCGCCGTATCGCGCCAGATCCAGGCGCTGGAGGAGTTCCTCGGCGTGGCCCTGTTCCGGCGCACACGCCACGGCGTGGTGCTCACCCCGGCGGGCGCGCACTATGGCCGCCAGGTAGCGCGCTGGCTGCAGGGGCTGGAGCGCGACACCCTGGACGTGATGGCCCACCAGGGCCAGGGCGGCACGCTGTCGCTGGCGGCGGTGCCCACCTTCGCCACGCGCTGGCTGATACCGCGCCTGCCGCAACTGGCCCAGCAGCACCCCGACATCGTGGTCCACATCGAGACGCAGACCCGCCCCTTCTTGTTTGCCGACGCGCCCTTCGACGCCGCCCTGTACGCCGGCACGGCCGAGCAGGTGGCCAACTGGCCCGGCATCACCGCCCAATTGCTCATGACCGAGGACGTGGTGCCCGTGTGCAGCCCGCGCTTGCTCGAAGCGGCAGCCCAGCGCGGACTGGGCCGTGCCTACCAGCCGGTGGCCCCCCAGGTGCTGACCGAATTGCCTCTGCTGCAGCAAAGCACGCGCCCCTACGGCTGGCGCCAGTGGTTCGAGGCCATGGGCGTGGACGCACCCCATGCGCTCGACGGCCCGCGCTACGAGCTGTTCTCCATGCTGGCCGTGGCCGCCACCTGCGGCCTGGGCGTGGCGCTGATCCCGCCCCTGCTGATCGAGGCCGAGCTGGCGCGCGGCGAACTGGTGGTGGCCTGCAACCGGCCGCTGCAGGGCGAACGCGCCTACTACCTGGTGAGCCCGGCGCATGTGCAGTCGCCGGTGCTGGCAGCGTTTTCGCAATGGCTGCTCGAGGCGGCGCAGGCGCCTTGAGCGTTGGCGAGGGCGCACCCGCTTGCGCCCGCAGGCGGACAGGTCTACGCTGGTGGTACGGGCGGTCGATCCAGCAAGGCGTGCAGCCTGGTCCTACAGCCCGAAGAGAAAAGTGGAACGGAACAACTGCGGTGCCGCAGAGTCATACCCAGTGCAAGCCCCCAAGGCAGCAGCCCTGGAGGATTTGCAGGCACCTCATACCTTCACTATTTCACCAAGGAGCCGCCATGCTGTTGAATGCCAACTACAACGCCACCTACCATGCCCCCATTTTCGAGCCCACGGTGGACGAACTCGCCACCCTCAAGCACCTCGAAATCGAGAACATCAGCGTGATATCCGCGATGAAGGAGCACATGTCCGGGCGCTTGTACGAGCATGGCTACATCGCAAAGAACGCTTCGGGCCAGCTGTCCATCACAGAGACCGGCCGGCATCTGGTGCGGCGACAAAACAACTGATCGGCCACCGCTGCGGGCAAGGGCATCGGCCGCACAGGTCGGTGTACTGCCTGCGCGCTGCGCCTACACGCCAGCCCGGCGGGTTTGTGCACAATGTGCCTGCACAAGGAGGCGCACCCCGATGCAAGACCCGCAGGAAGAGAACGTTTTCGGTGAACACGACGGTTCCACCTATTCGGCCACGCTACGCGAGCAGTCGGGCCGCTTCTACTGCAACAACCTCGTGGTCGATGGCCACAACACGCCCGTGACCCACAACGGCTGGGACACCCGCGAAGAGGCCATGCAGGCATTGGACGAGATCGCCTCGGGCGCGCGCAAGCCTTGACCTACTGCCTTGCGCCTACGCCCTGGCCGGGGCTCAGGCGTCCATTTCCTTGAACACTTCCGCAGCCGTGCGGAAGGAGTCGATGGCTGCCGGCACGCCGCAGTAGATCGCAGTCTGCAAAAACACCTCCTTGATCTCGTCGCGCGTCAGGCCGTTGTTGATGGCGCCGCGCACGTGCAGCTTCAGCTCGTGCGGCCGGTTCAGCGCCGTCAGCATGGCCAGGTTCAGGAACGAGCGCGTCTTGCGGTCCAGCCCCGGCCGGTTCCACACATCGCCCCAGCAGTACTGGGTCACCATCTCCTGCATGTCGATGTTGAAATCGGTCGCGTTGCGCACTGCGGCATCGACGTACTCGGCGCCCAGCACCTCGCGGCGGGTGGACAGGCCCTGGTCGAACAGGGCAGGGTTCTTGGGGGCTAAGGCGCGGGTCATGAAAGCTCCTGGTGGGTAGTTAGGTAAAGGTCGGCTGGAAAACGGTGCAGCAGTGCACTGCGATTAAAATACAATAAGATTGTCAGACAATCATATGATGCATCCGAGGTTGGTGGCAAGCTTCGTCTGTGTGTCCGACAATCTGTTTGCAGGAGGGATCCGCTAGGATCAAGCCATGACCGCCATGCTCCGTGTGCCCCGTGAAGAGACCTCCCTGCGCGAGCGCGCCACCAGCGCGCTTCGCCAGGCCATCCTCGACGGAGTGTTCTCGCCCGGCCAGAAGCTCTCGGAGCGCGAACTGTGCGAAAGCCTGGAGGTCAGCCGCTCCTGCGTGCGCGAATCCCTGCAGCACCTGCAGGCCGAGGGGCTCATCACCATCGTTCCGCACCGCGGGCCAGAAGTGAGCACCATCTCGCCCAGTGAGGTGCGCGACATCTACGAAGTGCGCGCCCACCTCGAAAGCCTGGCCGCCAAGGCCTTTGCCCTCCGGGCCTCGCCCGAGCAGGTGCGCGCGCTGCGCGCCAAGCTCAACGAACTGGCCAAACCCGCCCTCGCGCAAGACCGGGCCCGGCTGCTCCAGGTGAAAAACCAGTTCTACGAGATCCTTGTCGACGGCTGCGGCAACTTGGTCGCCGGCCAGATGCTGCGCCAGCTGAACAACCGCGTGACGGTGCTGCGCCGCATCTCCATGGCCCAGCCCGAGCGGCTGCCCCATACGCTGCAGGAGTTGAACGCCATCGTGTCGGCCATCGAGCGCGGCGATGGCGAGGCGGCAGCGCGGCTGTCGGCCGCGCATGTGCAGAAGGCGGGGGAGAACGTGCTCCAGAGCATGGAGCACAAGGGGTAGCAGGGCGCTGGCTTATTCCTGGATGAAGCGCAGCAGCAGCGCGCTGGTCGCGGGCGCGATCACCAGATCGCCCTCGATGAAGCCGTACAGCCGCCCCTCGGGGCCGGCGGAGTAGAGTTCATTGCCATCGATGCGGTAGAGCAGGTGTTCGCCATCGCGCACGAACTCGTCGCCATCGACCACACCCACCTGTCGCCCGGACGGGTCGGTCACATTCCATCGGCCTGTATCGAACATGAGTAACCTCCGTTTGCCGTTGTCGCGGCGCCACCGCCGCGTTCAAGTCAGGAAGGGGAAAACGTCTCGAAAACCCGCTTTTTTGAAAATACCGTCCAAAAGACAAGAGACACACCTTTGTAGCGTGTTTGAGGCGGCGTGATGCGCAACAAGCGCACCCCATTGGGATCTCTGCAAAAAATCATCTCAAGGCTTGCAGCGTCGGCCAGCAAATCTCACAAACCTTCGACTTCCATCCCGCGCTCGGCGAGCCACACCTTGCGCCGCTCGTAGTCCGGCATGGCGCGTTCTACGCGGCGCCAGAACTCGGGGTTGTGATGCGGCTCGTGAAGGTGGGCCATCTCGTGCACCACAACATACTCGGCAATGCGTGCTGGCAGCAAGATGGTTTTCCAGTGGAAATACAGCAGGCTGCCCTTGCCGCATGAACCCCAGCGGTAGCCCAAATCCTGAACGCGCACGCCAGCCGCTTCCACCTCCATTCTGGCCGAAAAGTCCTGCACCTTGCTCTTTAGCCAGGGCCGGGCCCGTTCGCAGTACCAGCGGATCAGGTGTTCTCGGCCATCTTGCGCCAGCGCCTTGGGCATCACGAAACGCCCGCTGACCAGCTTTACTGCGGCGTCCGATTCGGGCACCAGGCGCAAGCGGTAGTTGCGGCCCAGGTAGGCGAAGCCCTCGCCATCGGTGAAGACCTTGTGCGGTGGCTCGTTTGCTAGTAACTCCCTGCGTGCCATCTGCTTGTAGACCCACATGCGCTTGCGCTGCACGAAGTCGCGCAGTGCAGCGTCTGGCACCTCGGGCGGTGCTGACAGGATCAGTTCACCACCCCGGTCCACGGTAATCTCCAGCGCGCGCCGCAGGTTGCTGCGCCGTACCTCGAAACGCAGGTCGTTGACGCTCAGCGTGCTCATGCTTTCAGCAGCCGGTCGTGGTTTGCCCGCGCCAGCTCCATCAGCTTGTCGACCAGTGCTTCGATATGAGGCGTCGGCATCAGGCGCGACTTCATCAGGATTTCAAAGATCCGCGTGCCGAGCGCGTCCTGTGCCGGTTGCCGGTTCGGCCGCCAGAAGTTGTCTGTCAGCTCCGACACCATGGTGTCTACCACCTCCACGGTCAGGTCCACCAGCTTCTTTTGCTCGGCCTGCGTGATGGCACGGTCGCCAGCCGCAGCATCGACCACCAACCGCAGGAACGGCCCATACTGCGCGGGCATGTCCGGCAGGCGCTCATCGTGCACGGCGTGCCCCGTGTGGATATCGTCTATCAGCACCTGCAAGGCCTTGGTCAGCTCATCCCATTGCTCGCCAAGCTGGTGGAGCAACTCACGCAGGCGCTCACTCAGCTTGCGAAAGGCCACCGGGTCCTGGTCCAGATGCTCCCGGATGTGTGCCCGGATGGCGTGCTCCATCTCCGAAGCCTTGGCCCGGTCGTTGGGCTCGCGAGCCACTTGGTTGCCAAAGTCGGCATCGGTCAGCGAGATGGGCGGGATCTTCGGGTCCACACCCATCGAAACCACATGATCGTCGATCAGCTTGCGCACCTTGGCACCCACATCCTTGCCAAGCACCGGTGTGTCGCGGTAGCGGTTGCGAGCCCGGGCGTAGATGAAGGCAAGCAGCTTGGCGTCGGGTGAAAACGGCAGGCCTTCGGGGCGCGGCAGCACCACGTCCAGGGTGTCCAGAAAGGCCTTGAGCTTGACCGTGAACTCGGCGCGCAGCCGTTCGTTGGCCAGCAACTCGACACAGGTCTCCACGTCGGTCAGATTCTCCACGCCGCGGCTGCGCAACAGGTCCACCACCCGCAGGTGGCGGTCACGCAGCACAGGCACCTCGTCCTTCAGGCTCTGCAACGCACCGTCGACATCTTCGTCGGCATAGACGTTCAGCGCCTCCTTCAGGTGGTGGGCCAGCCCGAAGTAGTCCACCACGATGCCGAACTTCTTGCCGTGGCCCGTGCGATTGACCCGCGCAATGGTTTGCAGCAGTTCCGCTTCGCGTATCGGCCGGTCCAGGTACATCACGCCCTCGATCGGCGCGTCAAAGCCCGTGAGCAGCATGGACTTCACGATCAAGAAGGCCAGGGGATCGGCCTTGGCCGGCTCCTTGTGCAGCAGCGGCTGCTTGAAGCGCTTGATGCGCTGCTCCTGTGCTGCGCTATCGGTCCAGTGCTTCCACACCGGGTCATCGTTGTTGCTGCCCGAGATAATGGGTGCAAACTCAATCCGGCCCAGCAACTCGCGGTAGCGCCAGGCCTGCACCTGTGCCTGCACGGCCGGCGGCCGCTGGCAAAGGGTTTCATCGTCCATCGCCTTGTCGTCGGGGCTCAGGGCCCCGGCCTGGGCCAGCAACTCGTCGCGCGCTGCAATTAAGGCGTCCAGGTAGCGCACCGCCGCCAATCGGCTGTAGGCCACCACCTGGGCCTTGAAGCCATTGGGCAAGATGTTGGTGACGTAGTGGCGCAGCATGTCGCGCGCCTTGTCACGAATCATGTCCGGCGCCTCGAAAATCTGCCCCTTGGTGGCGTACTTCTTCTTGATCGCCTCCAGTTCTTCGGCCGTGTGCTCGCGGAACAAATCCTCGAACAAGTCGTCCATGCTGGCGCCGTCTTTCAGCGCACCATTGGCCGTGCGGCCCTCGTAGAGGATGGGCACGATGGCACCGTCGGCCTCGGCTTCGCGGATGGTGTAGCGGTCAATGAACTCGCCGAAGATCTCGTGGGTGCGCTTCTTGTCGCCCATCAGGATCGGGGTGCCAGTGAAGCCGATGCGTGCGCAGTTGGGCAGGCCCACCTGCAGTGCCGCCTGCAGATCACCGGCCTGGCTGCGGTGCGCCTCGTCCACAAGAACCAGGATGTGCTCGTCCGCGTTCAGCACATCGGAGAGGTAGGCGCCAGGCGACGGCTCGCGCGTGCCGGCTTTGGTAAAATCTGCTGCCTTCAGGCCGGGCTCACCGGCCGCATCGCCGCTGCGTTGCTTCTGGATCATGCCAAAAACAATGTCAGGCCCCTGGCGGCGCAGGTGGCGCTTCAGATCTTCGGCCGAGGTAGCGCGCAGGACGTTCTGCCCTGTGAGTGTGGCAGTCGCAGAAAGCTGCTCTTCCAGGTCGGTGCGGTCGGTCACCACCACCACCTTGAAGCGGCGCAAAGCCGGGTCGGTGCGCAGCTTGCGCATCAGGAACACCATGGTCAGGCTCTTGCCCGAACCCTGCGTGTGCCAGACGATGCCGCCGCGCCGGTCGTGTTCGCCGTCTTGTGCCCGGGTCTTGCCGGTGCGCAAGCGCATTACGGCACGGCCCACGGCGCGGTATTGCTGGTAGCGGCACACCGCCTTCACGGTCAGGCCCTCTACTGCCATGAACAGGGTGAAGTGCCGCACCACGTCCAGCAAGTTGGCTGGTCGCAACAAGCCGGCCACCAGGCGCTCCTGCTCGGAAAGGTGCTGCTTGCCCAATGCCGCAGCCACATCGGCCTCCGTGCCCTGGCCATCGGCGCCCACTACCGTTTTCCAGGCAGCATAGTGGCGAAAGGCCGCACCCACGGTGCCCACACGGGCCTCGTCGAAGCTCGTTGCAATCAGCAATTGGTTGGTGTGGAACAGCGGTTCATTGCCTTCGTTGTCGGCCACCTCGCCGCTGGCGTGGCGCTGGTTGCTGTAGCGGCGCAGTTGGTCCACGGCATCGGCCAGCGGCTCGGGCACACTGGGGCTCTTGCACTCGACCACCACCAGGGGGATGCCGTTCACCAGCAGCACCAGGTCGGGCACGATGAAGGCCTTGCCGCGTGTGTAGCCCGGCAGGCAGTCCACCCGATACTGGCTGACCACCATGAACTCGTTGCGCTCGGGGTGCTCCCAGTCAATGAAATGGATGGTCTGGTTGCGCCCACCGTCCCACCCCGGCAGGCCTTCGACCGTGATGCCGCCCAGCAGCAACTCGGTGGCGGCGCGGTTGGCCTCCATCAGCCGATGGGCCGGAAGGCGGGTGATGGCGCCCACGGCCTGTGACAGGCGCTCGGCATCGAGCCAGGGCTGGCCGTCGCGCAGGTTCAGCGCGAGGAGCTGGCGGCGCAGCGTCGCCTGCTGGATCACCTCGGCAAAGCTGGCCCGGCCCGTGGTGTCCGGGCTGTCCAGGTGGCCGGCCACATGCTTCCAGCCCAGGGTCTGCAGTTGCTCGACAAAAGGTCGCTCGACCTCGTCCAATTCCCAACCCATATACATCCCCAGGTTCGGTGATCACCAAGGCGCTGCGCGCCGATCAAACAGCCATCAAACAGCATTGACTCATATAAATCAACGACTTATGAAAATCGGCCTTGCACGTGCGCCAGCCGTTCAACAGCCCATCCATTTCTCAGCCCAAATGGCGCCCCGGCTTGGGCCGAATGCTGGATGTGCGGGCTTTCACGCGCGGTGCAGGCGTCCATATCCGTCCATATCCGTCCATATCCGTCCATATTCGTGCACCACGGCTATTCAGCCCTGGGCAGGTTCAGCCAGGGTGTAGTAGGCCCCACGGCGCTCGCCATGCTGCACCAGCCGCCCGGCCACCTTCAAACGCTTTAGCAGGTCGCGCGCCTGCGGGGCGGTCAGCCGGCACAGCTCCACAACCTCGCTGCGCCGAATACTGCCGTGTTGCCGTGCGTAGTTCAGTACCAGCTGTTCGTGCTGCAAAGCGCTGAAACCTGCCTGCCGTGTGTAGGCCGCCTTGTTGCCGTCTGCCATATACACCCCCGGCGACAGCGTGTAGGTGCGGCCCTTGGTCGCGCCATGCGCCTGCACCAGGCCCGCCTCCAGCAGTGTTTCCAGGGTGCGCTTGGCCTGTGCGATGTCGCGTTGGATGTGCGCGGCAAGGTCTTCGGAGGTCAGTCGCTTCAGCTCGCGCAAGGCCGCCAGTGCGATCAGGCTGTCAATGGGCAGGGCTGCGCCAAGCCGGCCTTCTTCGGCCACCACCAGTTTCAGAAACGCCTCGTCCGCGTCCACCGTGGCCAGCCGCAACACCACGTTCTGCGAGTCGGTGCGCCGATAGTCAGGCTCTGGCCGGCCAAAGCGCAGCATGCCCCGGTAGATCTTGTCCACGCCCCGGCCTGAGCGCTCGACGATGCCCACGCGCTTCATGGCATCGGCCAGTGCCCGGTTGCGCGGTCGCGGCTCGGTGGTCAGCAGATTGGCCAGCGTCACTCCGTCCACGAGGCCGCCTGGGTTGCTGATGGTCAGGCCCTCATCGTCCAGGCGCACGTGCACGGCGCCCAGGCGGTGGTAGTCGCGGTGCACCAGCGCGTTGGCCACTGCTTCGCGAAAGGCGCCGAAGTCCACCCGCGGCACAGGCACCCGGAACAGACCGACCTGAATTTCATGCTCGGGGTTGTAGGGGCGGAAGTTGGTCTCCAGCCAATCGAGCGCCTTGAGCAAGGGGAAGCGGCGGAACTCGTTGAAGCCCACCGCCTCGCGCGCCAGCACCTGAAACGCGAACTCGTGCGTGGGCACCAGGTCGCGCAGCGCCTGTTCACGGCCCACCAGGAGCAGGCCGGTCAGCGTGGGCGCACGCGTGCCATGGGCCTGGCGTGCCGTCAGGCCCAGCGCGCCGTCCAGCGCCTCGTCGTCCAGGTCCAGCAGCACACGGTCGCCGCCATACTGCTGCACGCACTGGCGCAGGCGTTCGCGCTCCAGGGGGTCCAGATCGGCCAGGGTGGCGCCCGCCACCGGCAGGGCCGATGCATCGGCCAGGCCGAAGTGCGCTGTGCGGCTGGCGCGGTCGTGCGGCAGCATGGGCGCACATTCGGGCGTGCCGTCGTGCTTGATGCGGCGGCGCAGGTAGACGCCGCCGCTGGTGGACACCTCGGCACTGCCCTTGGGCACGGCAATGTGGGCAACATTCACGCCGTTCAGGCAGACCGGCGTGACGGTGACCGCCACCGACGGCGAGGTGCGCGCCGCCACCAGCCCACCCAGGCCTGCCAGCTGCAAATGTTCGGTGTGCAGGCCGGTGGGCGTGCCATCGTCTTCCACGCCCAGCCACAACTCGCCACCTTCGGCATTGGCCAGGCAGACCACGGCCTCCACCAGGTCGGTGTCCGACAGGCGCTTGCGGTCGCTCTTGAACTCGACCGTCAGCGACTCGCGGGCGGGCAGTGAGGGCGGGGTGCTGTTCATGGAGCGGGGTCGAGCAGCGAAGTGACGCGGACGCGGCCGGTGAGGAGGTCGTCCATGAGGCCGAACTTCACTAACGTGTTCTTTTTAAGGTAAGCGCACTCTTTGCTAATCCGATGTTCGAGCGCCTTAATTTTAGAAACAATCGCGGCTTGCTCACTCACCACGGGAACTCCGGCGTAGACGCCACCAAGCTCACCGCGCTTCACATGGAGGAAGGAGTCCTTGAAACCGTGGGCAGTGTCTTCAATGGCTCGCTGTCGAAACCGAAGAACTTCAAAGAGATAGGAGCGGTTTACCAATGCCGACCGCTCCAACACTTTAAAAATATGCTGGTTGAGAACGCCTTCTGGCCCATTCCATATGCGAGGGCCAAATGAGACACCCTTTTGCCCTGACCATGCGAACAGAAGATCGCCAGGAAAGACATGCCACTTTGAATTTATCGGTCCAGCGTAATGGTTGAATTCGCGAGAACCGTTGAGATTTTGAATTCGGATGATAGGAAGGCCATAGTCAGTCCACAATCCCGCATCGAACGAGTTTCCGTTTGCAAAGTCAGCTAATTCTGAGAAAGTACGAGCTTCCCATTGCCTCGGAATCCACCCCAGCGCCGACTCCTTGTAAAGATGAGGTGCCTCGCTCTGCGGCGGGCGCAGTTCGCCGTTGGCATCGATGCCGCAGGTCAGCAGGTCGTGCAGTAGCCCCTGCTTGACCTGCTTGAGTTTCTCGATGATTGCCTCGGTCTGGTGGATGGTGGTGTCGAGGGTGTCGAGGATTTCCGCGATCAGGCCTTGCTCAGGTGCAGTTGGGCGGAATACGCTTAAGCCTTCCAGCACTTCTCGATCAACGTGAGGAATGCCAGTGCCATTGGTTTGGCTCTTTAACCTCGGCTCCAGATGCTTCAGTGCATGCACAAAATAGCTGCGGTCGAAGGTTCCGTCGGCGCGCAGGAGTGCCATAGTTGACGCTGCGAGGCCTGCTTTTCCGTGGAAAAACTCACCGGCGTTTGATCCATCCCACAGCAGCACAGCATCCCCGTTCGCGACCACGACTGCATCCATACCGGGCTTGGCCGTCAGAACCTCCTTACGTCCACGCAAGTACTCAGGCGTGAGATATGGCAATGCGTCTGTGCCATCAAATGGGACCTTAGCTGGTGTTTTGCCTTTGGCTATCGTGACGTGATCGCCGAGCCGCACGAAGTCAGACATAGCCGAGCCCGTGAACAAATGAACGCAGTGCTCGGGCGGATGTGTCTCGATCCTGCTCGATGGAGGCCAAAGTTATCCGGTATTTGTCCCACCAGTTCTCGAAAGCGGCGGTGATTTGATGCCGTTGCGCATTGATATATCGATCCAAGATCACCTGCATGTCGTTGCGCAGGATGGCCAACAACAACGTGGCCGCACTGGCTTCGTCCAGGGCATTGACCGCCGCATTGAGCTGCTGGGCGAAAGTCTGCTCCTGGATCTTCATCTCCTTTTTCAACGCGGCGAGCTGCTTCTTCCATTCCTTGAGCTGCGCCTCGTCGACTACGGTCTCCTCGTCAGTGGGCTCAGATTCATCGCCATCCTTGCCAGTCGCCTTGTCCGGTGTCGCCGCCTTGATCTGGCTGTCCAGCGCAGCCTTGCGTGCTTCGAGCTCGGCCAACGCCTCGACAAACTCCGCCATCAGAAACTTCACCAGCTTGTGGTCCAGCGGGTTGTCCTTGGCTTTTTCGTCGTCCAGCGCGGTCAGGATGCTGGTGCGCCAGGCATCTACCACGCCGTGGGCGCCGCGCGCCATCAAGGTCATGAACTCGTACTTGGCATCGTCCCAGAAGCCGGCCACGATGCCGCGCACCTGAAACCGCCCGAGCACCCCGACCGGCTCCAGTGCGGCGGCGAAGCTGTACAGCAGGTCGTTGCGCAGGCCCACCAAGCCCGATGCACCTGACAGCGCGGTGATGCGCGGGCTGTGTTCCCGCCACCAGGCATCAAACGCGTCCCGCACCGCCTGCTCGCGGGCCATCAGGCCGGGGTTGGCCTCGACCGCTGGCTTGATGGCCGGCCGCTGGTCCAGCTCGGCGCGGAAGTCGAAGTAGTGGGCGTCGCGCTCTGCAAACACTGCCAGCGGGTCCACGCCATGTGCGGCGAACAATGCGGCCTTGGCTTGCACTTCGGCCTTGGGCACGCCGCCCAACAGGTGGGCGCGCACGTCGTGGGGTTCGGGCGGTGGCGCGTTGTCGGCGTAGCGGCGGATGTTGAGGTTGAAGTCGTTCTCGCGCAGCGTGGCGGTCGAGACGATGGCCGAAAAGCCCGGCACCTCGGCAAACGAATCGAAGGTATTGACGATCTTCTCGATGTGCTCGGGCAGCAGGTGGTTTTGCGCCCGGCCCTCGAAGTATTCGCGGTCGGCGTTGATGAACAGCACCTTGCCCTGGCGCTCGGCCGGTTTGCCGCTGGCGTTGCCCTGGCGCTGGCGCATCACCAGCACGCAGCCGGGGATGCCGGTGCCGTAGAACAGGTTGGCGGGCAGGCCGATCACGGCTTCCAGCAGGTCGGCCTCGATCATGGCGGAGCGGATGGCCCGTTCTTCACCGCCGCGAAACAGCACGCCGTGCGGCATCACGGTGGCCAGCATGCCGCCCTCGCGCAGCACAGCCACCATGTGCTGAAGGAACATCAGGTCGGCCTTCTTGCTGCCCAGCGATACCTCGCCATACTTGAACCGCTCGGCGCGGAACTTGGGCGCCCAGGTGGACTGGCCCGTGCGGTCGCTGTCGGTGCTGCCCCAGTTGATGGAAAACGGCGGGTTCGACAGCACCCTGTCAAAGCGCATCAGTTCGCGATCTTCCACATGCTGCGGTTCGGCCAGGGTGTCTTCGTTGCGCAGGTCGGCCGTGCTGATGTCGTGCAGCAGCATGTTCATCTTGGCGATGGACCAGACGGTGCCGTTGGCCTCCTGCCCGCACAGGTCGGCCCGGCGCCCGTCGCCACCGTGTTCGTCGATGTATTCCTTGGCCAGGATCAGCATGCCACCCGAGCCCACGCATGGGTCGTAGATGCTGTGCCGCTGCTCGGGCTTGACCAGCCGCACCATCATGCGCACCACCGAGCGCGGGGTGTAGAACTCTCCACCCTTCTTGCCGGCCGAATCAGCGAACTCGCCGATCAGGTACTCGTAGGCGGCGCCCAGCAGGTCCGGGAACTCAAAATCCTCGTTGCGCAGGCGGTAGGTGCTGAAGTGGCTGATGAGCTGGCGCAGCTTGATGTCAGGTATCTTGCTTTGGCCCACCTTGCGCGAAAAGTCGATGTGCTCCAGCACCTCACTCAGGCTGGAGTTGTTGCTTTCCAGGCCACCCAGTGCCCGGTTCAGAAAACCGCCAACATCGACATGCGCGTCGTTGACCAGATACTCCCAACGGGAATCAGGGGGCACATAAAACGACTGGCCATACCAGCGCCGGGTTTCGGCGCTCATGATGGCGTCCACCTGGCTGCTTCCGGCCGCTGTCTCCTGGGCGATGACTTCCTCGCGGCGCTGGTCGAAGACATCGGAGCAGCGTTTGAGGAACAGCATGCCAAAGATGTATTCCTTGAACTCCGAGGCATCCATCTTGCCGCGCAAAATGTCTGCAGCTTTGAAAAGGTGGCGTTCTAACTGGGGGAGGGTGAGGGGCATTGGGGGCTTGTCGGGAGGTCTGGCGCTTCAAACTTCGAAGGCAAAAACCATGTGCTGGCAATAGGTTACCTTACACGGTCGCCCAAGCGGCCTTGCTTGGGGGCCGCCTGAGTGGAGCTACAGTTTCAGGTTATTTACGCGTGCTGCCTGCCCTGTCCGCCGCACCGGTGTCATGTTATTGGGGTGCTTCATGCAGGTCATGGAAGCCAGTAACACGGGGCAAGGCAAAGAAAAACCCGCTTCACCTTGGCGGTGCAGCGGGTTAGATTCATCTGGATGCATAAGTGCATTCGATGGTGCCCGGGGCCGGAATCGAACCGGCACGCCTTGCGGCGGGGGATTTTGAGTCCCCTGCGTCTACCAATTTCACCACCCGGGCAGGGAATTCGTGAAGACTCAAATTATGGCACAGTAGGGCGCATGAAATATCCGACGATTGAAGACGCGATTGGCAAGACGCCGCTGGTGGCGCTGCAGCGCATTGGGGCGGCAGACAGCACTGCGCGGGGCAACGTGATTCTGGGCAAGCTCGAAGGCAACAACCCGGCGGGCTCGGTGAAAGACCGGCCGGCGCTGTCGATGATCCGCCGCGCCGAAGAGCGCGGCGACATCCGCCCCGGCGACACGCTGATCGAGGCGACCTCGGGCAACACTGGTATCGCGCTGGCGATGGCGGCGGCGATCAAGGGCTACCGCATGGTGCTGGTGATGCCCGAAGACCTGTCGGTGGAGCGCGCGCAGACCATGAAGGCCTTTGGCGCCGACCTGGTGCTCACGCCCAAGAGCGGCGGCATGGAGCATGCGCGCGACCTGGCCGAGGCCATGCAAAAGCGCGGCGAGGGCAAGGTGCTCGACCAGTTCGCCAATGCCGACAACCCGCGCATCCACTACGAGACCACGGGCCCCGAGCTGTGGGAGCAGACCAGTGGGCGCATCACCCACTTCGTGAGCGCCATGGGCACCACGGGCACCATCACGGGTGTGTCGCGGTTCTTGAAGGAAAAGAACGCCAGCATCCAGATCATCGGTGCGCAGCCGCAGGAGGGCTCGCGCATCCCCGGCATCCGCAAGTGGCCGCAGGAATACCTGCCCAAGATCTTCGACCCGCGCGCCGTGGACGAAACCGTGAATGTGAGCCAGGACGATGCCGAGGACATGGCTCGGCGCCTGGCGCGCGAAGAGGGCATCTTCGGCGGCATCTCGGCCGCGGGCGCCTGCTGGGCGGCGCTGCAGCTGTCGCAGCGCGTGAGCAACGCGACCATCGTCTTCGTGGTCTGCGACCGGGGCGACCGCTACCTGTCCACAGGCGTCTTTCCTGCGTGACAGCGCCGGCGCGGCCTCTCCCTTACGATGAAGCACCCGCGCCAGCCGCCTTGCGGCCTTGGCGGCTGATGCTATAAAATAAAGAGCAAAATGCACTACGAAACCCGTTACTGCACCCATTGCGGCACGCCGCTGGCCCTGATCACCGTGGCCGAGGATGGCGGCGACAAGCAGCGCCTGCGCTGCCCGGCCTGCGGCTGGACGCACTGGAACAACCCCACGCCGGTTCTGGCCGCCATTGTGGAAGTGAACGGGCAGGTGCTGCTGGCCCGCAACGCGGCCTGGCCGGGCAAGATGTTCGCGCTGATCACCGGCTTCATGGAGGCGGGCGAATCGCCCCAGGAAGGCATCGCCCGCGAGGTCAAGGAAGAGACGAACCTCGACGTGACCGCCACCACGCTGGTGGGGGCGTACGAATTCCTGCGCATGAACCAGGTCATCATCGCCTACCATGTGGTGGCGCACGGTGAGGTGAAGCTCTCGCCCGAGCTGGTGGACTACCGCATGGTCGACCTGGCGGACCTCAAATGCTGGCCTGCCGGCACTGGCTATGCGCTGGCCGACTGGCTGCGCACGCGCGGGCACGAGCCGGTGTTCTTCACCGCCGAGGAAAATGCAGAGCGGCGCCGCGGCCTGGACCTGCCGCCAAAGGACTGACGACCATGGACATCCACAAAGAAATCGACACACGCGGCCTGAACTGCCCCCTGCCCATCCTCAAGGCCAAGAAGGCCCTGGCCGACCTGGCCAGCGGCCAGTTGCTCAAGGTGGTGGCCACCGACGTGGGCTCGGTGCGCGACTTCCAGGCCTTTGCCAAGCAGACGGGCAACGAGCTGGTCGAGCAGACGAGCGAAGGCGCGGACGACGCCAAGGAGTTCATCCACATCTTGCGCCGCAGGTAAAGGCAATTGCCGGATGGAGCGAGGGTGTCTATGGCTCCACAGCAAAAAGTCCTCCCGCTGCGTGCGCGGCGGGAGGACTTTTTGTTGGTGGGCCTGCCGCACCCGGTACGGCATGAGGATTCGCCTTACAGGCTCAGCCCCTTGAGGTATTCGCGGAAGTAGGCGCCCACTTGCGGGTGCTGCAGCGCCAGCTCTACCGTGGCTTCCAGAAACCCTTCCTTGCTGCCGCAGTCGTAGCGCTTGCCTTCGTACTGAAAGGCGTACACGGCCTCATGGTTCATCAGGCGGGCAATGCCGTCGGTGAGCTGGATCTCGCCGCCCACGCCGCGCGGCTGGTTGCGGATTTCCTCGAACACGCCGGGCGTGAGGATGTAGCGGCCGGCCACGCCCATGCGCGAAGGGGCCACGTCGGCCTTGGGCTTCTCGACGATGCGGTCGATGCGGATCAGCGGGCCCCCGGCGGATTCGCCTGCCACGATGCCGTACTTGTGCACCTGGTCCTCGGGCACCTCCTGCACGGCGATGACCGAGCGGCCCTGCTGGCGAAAGGCCGCCGCCATCTGCGCCAGCACGGGCTGGCCGCCCTTGGGGCCGACCATCAGGTCATCGGCCAGCAGCACGGCGAACGGCTCCTTGCCCACCAGGGGCTCGGCGCACAGCACGGCGTGGCCCAGGCCCAGAGAACGGGGCTGGCGCACGAAGGCGCAGTCCATGTCGTCGGGCTGCACCGAGCGCACCAGGTTGAGCAGCTCTTCCTTGCCGGCGGCTTCGAGTTCGTTCTCCAACTCGTAGGCCGTGTCGAAATGGTCTTCGATGGCGCGCTTGCTGCGGCCGGTCACGAAGATCATGTGGCGGATGCCGGCGGCATAGGCCTCTTCCACGGCGTACTGGATCAGCGGCTTGTCCACCACGGGCAGCATCTCCTTGGGCGATGCCTTGGTGGCCGGCAGAAAGCGTGTTCCCAGGCCGGCAACGGGAAAAACGGCTTTGCGGATGGCGGATGCAGCGGTCATGGGGCTCCTTGCAAGAGGGAATGAAAAAAGGGGACGGTACCCGCCTGCGCGGGCACTCATCCCCTGAGTATGGCGGCGGTTTCAGCCCAGCCGTGTAAGCTGATCGCGCAATCGGCTCAGCATGGCCGTGAAATCGGCGATGCGCTTCTTCGCCTCGTCGATCACCGCCGGCGGGGCCTTGGCCACGAAGGCTTCGTTGGAGAGCTTAGCCTCGGCCTTGGCTATTTCGCCCTCGACACGCGCGATTTCCTTCGACAGGCGGGCTTTTTCCGCTGGCACATCGACTTCCATGTGCAGGCACATGCGCGCCTCGCCCACCACCACCACGGGCGCGGCCTGCGCCGCAGCCGCCCAGGCAGCTTCGTCGTCGAACACCTTGACTTCGCTGAGCTTGGCCAGGGACTGCAGCACCGGTGCCACACCGCGCATGAAGTCCGTGTCGCCCACGGTGTACAGCGGCAGGCGGGTCGATGGCGAGACATTCATCTCGCCGCGCAGCGTGCGGCAGGCATCCACCAGGCCCTTGACGCGCTCCATGTGCGCAATGGCGGCTTCGTCGATCTTGCTCGGCTGCGCTTCGGGGTAGCGGGCGATGCTGACCGATTCACCCTTGAGACCGGCCACGGGCGCCACCGTCTGCCACAGGGCTTCGGTGATGAACGGGATGATGGGGTGTGCCAGGCGCAGAATGGCTTCGAGCGTGCGGATCAGCGTGCGGCGCGTGGCGCGCTGCTCGGCCTCGGTGCCGGTCTGGATCTGTACCTTGGCGATCTCCAGGTACCAGTCGCAGAACTCGTTCCAGACAAAGTCGTAGATCGTGTTGGCCACGTTGTCCAGGCGGTACTCGGCAAAGCCCTTGGCCACCTCGGCCTCGGTCTTCTGCAGCAGCGACGAGATCCAGCGGTCCGCCTGGCTGAAGTGCATGTAGCCATGGGCGGGGCCGCCGGGCTGGCACTCTTCCTTGGTGTGCTCCTTCAGGCCGCAGTCCTGGCCCTCGCAGTTCATCAGCACGAAGCGGCTGGCGTTCCAGAGCTTGTTGCAGAAGTTGCGGTAGCCCTCGCAGCGCTTGCTGTCGAAGTTGATGCTGCGGCCCAGGCTGGCCAGCGCCGCAAAGGTGAAGCGCAGCGCATCGGCGCCATAGGCGGGAATGCCCTCGGGGAACTCCTTTTGCGTGTTCTTGCGCACCGTGGGCGCGGTCTCGGGCTTGCGCAGGCCGGTGGTGCGCTTGTCCAGCAGCGGCTCCAGCGCAATGCCGTCGATCAGGTCCACCGGGTCGAGCACGTTGCCTTCGGACTTGCTCATCTTCTTGCCCTGCGCGTCGCGCACCAGGCCGTGGATGTACACGTGCTTGAACGGCACGCGGCCCGTGAAGTGCGTGGTCATCATGATCATCCGGGCCACCCAGAAGAAGATGATGTCGTAGCCCGTCACCAGCACGGTGCTGGGCAGGTACAGGTTGTAGTCGTCGGTCGGGCCATCGCCCTGCTCGGGCCAGCCCATGGTGCTGAACGGCACCAGGGCGGACGAGTACCACGTGTCCAGCACGTCCTCGTCGCGGCGCAGGGTCATGCCCGGGGCCTTGGCCTGGGCCTCGGCTTCGCTGCGGGCCACGATCACGTTGCCGTCTTCGTCGTACCAGGCGGGGATCTGGTGGCCCCACCACAGCTGGCGGCTGATGCACCAGTCCTGGATGTTGTTCATCCACTGGTTGTAGGTGTTCACCCAGTTTTCGGGCACGAACTGCACTTCGCCGCTGGCCACGGCGTCGATGGCCTTTTGCGCAATGCTCTTGCCCGTGGGGTCCTGCTCGCTCACCTTGCTCATGGCCACGAACCACTGGTCCGTGAGCATGGGCTCGACCACCTGGCCCGTGCGGGTGCAGATGGGCACCATGAGCTTGTGCTTCTTGGTCTCCACCAGGGCGCCCGAGGCTTCCAGGTCGGCCACGATGGCCTTGCGCGCCACGAAGCGGTCCAGGCCGCGGTACTTCTCGGGCGCGTTGTCGTTGACGGTGGCCTGCAGCGTGAGCACCACGATCATGGGCAACTGGTGGCGCTGGCCCACGGCATAGTCGTTGGGGTCGTGCGCGGGCGTGACCTTGACCACGCCGGTGCCGAACTCCTTGTCCACATAGTCGTCGGCGATGATGGGGATCTCGCGGCCGACCAGGGGCAGCACCACGTTCTTGCCGATCAGGTGGGTGTAGCGCGCGTCCTCGGGGTGCACCATCAGCGCCACGTCGCCCAGCATGGTCTCGGGGCGGGTGGTGGCCACGGTGAGGCTGCCCGATCCGTCGGCCAGCGGGTAGGCGATGTGCCAGAGCGAGCCGTCCTTCTCTTCGCTTTCGACTTCGAGGTCTGACACGGCGGACTGCAGCTTAGGGTCCCAGTTCACCAGGCGCTTGCCGCGGTAGATAAGGCCCTGTTCATACAGCTTGACGAAGGTGTCGGTCACCACCTTGGACAGCTTGTCGTCCATGGTGAAGTACTCGCGGCTCCAGTCCACGCTGTCGCCCATGCGGCGCATCTGCGTGGTGATGGTGTTGCCGCTCTTTTCCTTCCACTCCCAGACCTTGGCGACGAAGTTCTTGCGCGCCTCGGGCGGCGTGGGGCCCATGTCGTAGCGGCTGATGCCCTGCTCCTGCAGCTGGCGCTCCACCACGATCTGCGTGGCGATGCCGGCATGGTCGGTGCCGGGCACCCAGGCCGTGTTGTGGCCGCGCATGCGGTGGTAGCGCGTCAGGCTGTCCATGATCGTCTGGTTGAACGCATGGCCCATGTGCAGCGTGCCGGTCACATTGGGCGGCGGCAGCTGGATGGAGAAGGCCGGCTCGCCCGCCTGCGCCGTGCCGGTGCCGCGAAAGCCCGCTACGCCATAGCCCCGGCGTTCCCATTCGGGGCCCCAGTGGGCCTCCAGGGCGGCGGGTTCAAACGATTTGGACAGGCTGTCGAGGCCGGGTTGTTGCAGGGGCGTGCTCATGGGTGGGGCAGGGTGGAGAGGCAACCCTGGCGGGGCGCCTCTGCTGTCGAGAGGGTGGAACCCACCATTTTATGCGACACGGGTGCCCGCAGGCCCTGGCTCCCCGGTGATCCATCCGGGCTGGTGTGCCATTCGGTCAGGCACGGCCACCACTTATCCAATTGTTACCTTGTACGGCTGGCACAAAACGGGTGTTTTCCGATAATCCGCGCCAAGGGGTGAGGAAAGGGCGCGCTGCGGGCGTGCCTGGACCCCTTTGCTTCGCCGGATTCCACAAAACCATTCCAACCGTCCGCTCCCGTATGAACATCTCCTCCGCCCTGCGCCTGGGCCTGGCCAAGGTCTTCGGCTATTCGCTGCTGTCGCTGTTCCTGATCCCGCTGGCCGCCTACCTGTTCACCGGCTATGCCCAGCGCGACGAAGACACCCAGTTCCTCGCCCGCATCGGCCAGCGCATCGACGCCGAAAAGGCCATGCCCGCGGCCAAGAAGCAGGCACAGAAGGATTTCTACCGCGCCAACCCGCCGTCCACCATCTGCACCAACAAGGCGCCCGAGGTGCAGGACTACCGCGAGGCGGTGTGCGAGCAGTACGGCGAGCTGTGGCAGTTCAACCTGGTGCGCAAGGCCTCGTTGTGGACCCTGGTGGCTGGCGCACTGCTGCTGGCCTCGGTGCTGGGCCTCGGTGCCCTGGCCTTCGTGGACCGCAAGATGCAGTACACCAGCTTCGTCACCGGCTGGCACCTGACCACCTGGGCCAGCGCCACCGCGCTGGTGGTGCAGGGGGCCCTGGCGGTCTGGCTGTCGTTCTGGGTCACGGCCTTCTTCTTCCACAAGTACTCGCCCAAGCTCATCATCTTCGTGGGCATCGCGGTGGCCATCGGCGTGCTCATGGCGATCAAGAGCATCTTCACGCGCGTGCAACTGGACAACGGCGTGGACGGCGAACTCGTGGCCGAGGCCGATGCGCCCATCCTGTGGAAACGCATCCGCCACATGGCCGAGCGCCTGAAGACCGAGCCGCCCAAACACATCGTGGCCGGCATCGACGCCAATTTCTTCGTGACCGAGGCGCCGCTCACCGTGGGCAGCCAGCAGCTCACGGGCCGCACCCTGTTCGTGAGCATTCCGCTCTTGCGCCTGCTGGACCAGCAGGAGGCCGATGCCGTGCTGGGCCACGAACTGGCCCACCTGCGCGGCGGCGACACGAAAAGCAGCGCCCTGCTGGGCCCCAAGATCAGCCAGTACGACCACTACCGCCATGCCATGCGCACGGGCGGCTTGTCGGCCGTGGTCTCGCCGCTGCTGGACCTGTACCGCATGATCTTCGAAGTGGCGCTGGCACGCGAAAGCCGCGAGCGCGAGTTCAAGGCCGACCGCATTGCGGCCAAGCTCATCTCGCCCGACGCCATCGCGCAGTCGCTGATCAAGATCGCTGCCTATGCGCAGTACCGGTCCAAGATAGAGCACCAGCTGTTCGGCCAGGACCGCAAGCACGACAGCGCCGCGCTGGGCATTGCCAGCTACGTGGCGCAGGGCCTGCCGCCCTATGCCGCCTCGGCCGATTTCCTGGCCGAGATGAAGACGGCCAATGTTCCGCACCCGTTCGACTCGCACCCGGCCATGACCGAGCGCATGAAAGCCGTGGGCGTGAACCTGCCCGAGAGCGCCTACGGCGCCATTGTCGTGCGCCAGCCGGCAAGCACCTGGGCCCAGCAGATCCTCACGGCCGACGCCATCGAGCAGCGCTTGTGGGGTACCTACGAACAGGCCTTTGCCGCCGACCACGAGCGCAGCCTGGCCTACCGCTACGAGCCCGCCACCGACGAGGAGCGGGCGCTGGTGCTGCAGTACTTTCCGCCGGTGCAGTTCGCCTTGAAGGGCAGCGACACGGTGACCGTGAGCATCGACGGCATCAGCACCTCGGCCGACGGCACTACCGTGTTCTGGGACGCGGTGAAAGGCCTGGAGTTCAAGGAGAGCAGCTTTGGCAACGCGCTCATCGTGACGCATCCCGAGAAGAATGCACTGGGCCTGGGCGCCAAGACCAGCAAGATCAAGCTGGCCGGCCTGAAGAAGGAAAAGGACGACTTCAACGCCACCGTGGGCCACTACTGGCAGCGCCACCAGATCATGCGCGCGCACCAGAGCGAAGGCTGATGCCAGTGGGGCGCATGGCGCCCCGGGCCAGGCATCTGCTGCAATGCCGCAGGGCACAAGAAAAGCCGGACCCGGCGCAGCCACAAAACAATGCGGCGCGCGCACATGGCAGGTGCCTTCTGGGCCTCCTGCTCCTTAATTTGTAATGCCGGCGAACTTTCTGCAGTGTGCCATGCTCTACCGAAGCGTGTGCAGGTCGCGTGCAAAAGCGTTGCGCGCCTACACGAATTCCCTGTTCAAAGACAGGCGGTGGTGCTACAAAGTACCGAACCGATAGCAATGCCCACTGCAAACCGTGGTCCCCATGCGCAGGGGGCCGCCACAGGAGGTCGTATGGATGCCATCAGCAGCTTCGCCTCGCGCTACGCCCGCAGCCGCGAAGAGGAAATGTCGATCGACGAGTACCTTGCCGAATGCAAGCGCGACCCCATGGTCTATGCCACGGCGGCCCAGCGCATGCTGGCCGCCATTGGCGAGCCGGAGATGGTGGACACGCGCAATGACCCGCGCCTGTCGCGCATCTTTGCCAACAAGGTGATCAAGCGCTACCCCGCGTTCGCCGAGTTCTATGGCATGGAAGATGCCATCGAGCAGGTGGTGAGCTTCTTCCGCCATGCAGCGCAGGGGCTGGAGGAGCGCAAGCAGATCCTCTACCTGCTGGGCCCCGTGGGCGGCGGCAAGAGCTCCATCGCCGAGCGACTCAAGTACCTGATGCAGAAGGTGCCGTTCTATGCGCTCAAGGGCTCGCCGGTGAACGAGTCGCCTCTTGGCCTGTTCGACGCGGTGGAAGACGGCGCGGTGCTCGAAGAACAGTTCGGCATCCCGCGGCGCTACCTGCAGCGCGTGCTCTCGCCATGGGCGGTCAAGCGGCTGGAGGAGTTCGGCGGCGACATCCGCCAGTTCAAGGTGGTCAAGCGCTATCCCAGCATCCTCAAGCAGGTGGGCATCGCCAAGACTGAGCCGGGCGACGAGAACAACCAGGACATATCGAGCCTGGTGGGCAAGGTCGACATCCGCAAGCTCGAGACCTTTGCCCAGGACGATACCGACGCCTACAGCTACAGCGGCGGCCTGTGCCTGGCCAACCAGGGCCTGCTCGAATTCGTGGAAATGTTCAAGGCGCCGATCAAGGTGCTGCACCCCCTGCTCACCGCCACGCAGGAGGGCAACTACAAGGGCACGGAAGGCTTTGGCGCCATACCGTTCGATGGCGTGGTGCTGGCCCACAGCAACGAAAGCGAGTGGAAGGCGTTTCGCAACAACAAGAACAACGAAGCCTTCCTGGACCGCATCTACATCGTCAAGGTGCCGTACTGCCTGCGCGTGAGCGAGGAGATCCGCATCTACGACAAGCTGATCCGCGAATCCTCGCTGGGCAACGCCGTGTGCGCGCCGGGCACGCTCAAGATGATGTCGCAGTTCGCCATCCTCACGCGGCTCAAGGAGCCCGAGAACTCCAGCATCTTCAGCAAGATGCAGGTGTACGACGGCGAGAGCCTCAAGGACACCGACCCGCGCGCCAAGAGCTACCAGGAGTACCGCGACTACGGTGGCGTGGACGAGGGCATGACCGGCATCTCCACGCGCTTTGCGTTCAAGATCCTGTCCAAGGTGTTCAACTTCGACAGTGCCGAGGTGGCGGCCAACCCGGTGCACCTGATGTATGTACTGGAGCAGCAGATCGAGCGCGAGCAGTTCCCCGCCGAACTGGAAACCAAGTACACCAGCTACATCAAGGAATTCCTCTCGCCACGCTATGCCGAATTCATCGGCAAGGAGATCCAGACCGCGTACCTTGAGAGCTACAGCGAGTACGGCCAGAACATCTTCGACCGCTACGTCACCTACGCCGACTACTGGATCCAGGACAACGAGTACCGCGACACCGACACCGGCGAGGTGTTCGACCGCAGCGCGCTCAACGCCGAGCTCGAGAAGATCGAGAAACCCGCGGGCATTGCCAACCCCAAGGATTTCCGCAATGAGATCGTCAACTTCGTGCTGCGCGCGCGCGCCAACAACCAGGGCAACAACCCGAGCTGGACCAGCTACGAGAAGCTGCGCCTGGTGATCGAGAAGAAGATGTTCTCCAACACCGAAGAGCTGCTGCCCGTGATCAGCTTCAACGCCAAGGGCAGCGCCGAGGAGGCGCGCAAGCACGAGGACTTCGTCACCCGCATGGTGGAAAAGGGCTACACGCCCAAGCAGGTGCGCCTGCTGTGCGAGTGGTACCTGCGCGTGCGCAAGAGCAGCTAGCTCGGCCGCAAACGCACACGCTCTTGAAGGTTTTGCCAGTGCATCCCACCGGGGCGCTGGCCCATGATGGGGGCAAGGGATGGCATTGCAAATCATCGACCGCAGGCTCGCCGGCAAGAACAAGTCGGTGGGCAACCGCGAACGCTTCGTGCGACGCTTCAAGGAGCAGATCGCCGAGGGCGTGCGCCGTGCGGTATCGCAGCGCGGCATCCGCGACATCGAGCAGGCCGAGAACATCACCATTCCGAAGAAGGACATCGGCGAGCCCGTGTTCCACCATGGCCGCGGCGGCATCCATGACCGGGTGCACCCGGGCAATGCCGAGCATGTGCGCGGCGACCGCATCCAGCGGCCCCAGGGCGGCGGGGGCGGCGGCGGTGGTTCGCAGGCCAGCGACAGCGGCGAGGGCGAGGACGACTTCACCTTCACGCTGACCAAGGA
Organism: Acidovorax sp. GW458-11-26-14-TSB4; assembly: GCF_059423865.1. Taxonomy (NCBI): domain Bacteria; kingdom Pseudomonadati; phylum Pseudomonadota; class Betaproteobacteria; order Burkholderiales; family Comamonadaceae; genus Acidovorax; species Acidovorax sp. GW458-11-26-14-TSB4. The sequence continues at coordinate 118,336 of NZ_JBWKYR010000009.1, read as the reverse complement.
GGAGTTCATGCAGCTCTTCTTCGAGGACCTGGCCCTGCCCAACCTGCTGCGCACGCACATCGGCGAGACGCCCAAGTACAAGCCGCGCCGCGCCGGCTACAGCCAGAACGGCATTCCCAACAACCTGGCGGTGCTGCGCACCATGCGCGGGGCGCTGGGGCGGCGCATCGCGCTGGGCCAGTCCGCGCACCGCGAACTGGCGGCGCTGCAGGCGCAGCTCCAGGCCCTGGAAGACGCGGGCGAGGGCAGCAGCGACGAGGCGGCTGCGCTGCGGCTGCGCATCGACGAGCTCAGGGCGCGCACCGGCCGCATCCCTTACCTGGACCCCATCGACCTGCGCTTTCGCTCCCGCGTGCAGGTGCCCGTGCCCAACAGCCAGGCGGTGATGTTCTGCCTGATGGATGTCTCGGGCTCCATGGACCAGGCGCGCAAGGACCTGGCCAAGCGCTTCTTCATCCTGCTGTACCTGTTCCTCACGCGGCACTACGAGAAGATCGACATCGTCTTCATCCGCCACCACACCCAGGCCGCCGAGGTGAACGAGGAGCAGTTCTTCCACTCCACAGAGAGCGGTGGCACGGTGGTCAGCAGCGCGCTGGTGCTGCTCGACCAGATCATCCGCGCGCGCTACCCCGCAGGGGACTGGAACATCTACGTGGCCCAGGCCAGCGATGGCGACAACTTCACCAACGACAGCGGCAACTGCCGCAACCTGCTGGTGGACCGCATCCTGCCGCTGGCGCGCTACTTCGCCTACGTGCAGGTGGCCCAGGAAGAACAGAACCTGTGGGAGGAGTACAGCCAGCTGCTGCCGCTGTATCCCCACTTCGCCATGCGCAAGGTGTCCGAGCAGGGGGATATCTACCCCGTGTTCCGCGACCTCTTCAAGAAGGAAGGGGTACAGGTATGAACAACCACAACATGGCCCAGTACCCGGTGCTGGAGCGCCGCATGCGCGACAACCCCTGGAAGACCGCCATCGTCGGCGAGCGCCGCCACCGCACCGTGCCCGAGCAGCCCCTGCCCGCCGGGGCAAGGCCCGCCGAGCCCTTGCCCGACCCGAGCGACTGGACCTTCGAGCTGATCGAGCGCTACCACGCCGCCATCGCCGCCACGGCCGAGCGGTTCGGGCTTGACACCTACCCCAACCAGCTCGAGGTCATCACCGCCGAGCAGATGATGGACGCCTACTCCAGTGTGGGCATGCCGGTGAATTACCGCCACTGGAGCTACGGCAAGGAGTTTTTGGCCACCGAGCGGCGCTACCGGCGCGGCCACATGGGCCTGGCGTACGAGATCGTGATCAACTCCAACCCCTGCATCAGCTACCTGATGGAGGAGAACACCACCGCCATGCAGGCGCTGGTGATCGCCCATGCAGCCTACGGGCACAACAGCTTCTTCAAGGGCAATTACCTGTTCCGCATGTGGACGGATGCCTCCTCCATCATCGACTACCTGGTCTATGCCAAGGACTACGTGGCCCAGTGCGAGGAGCGCTACGGATTCGACGAGGTGGAGCGGCTCATGGACTCGTGCCACGCGCTGGCCAACTTCGGTGTGGACCGCTACCGCCGCCCCTCCAAGAAAAACCTGGCGCGCGAGCGCCAGGAGCGTGAGCAGCGCGAGTCCTACGCGCAGCAGCAGGTCAACGAGCTGTGGCGCACCCTGCCCACGCGCCCCGGCAAGGAGGGTGCGGCGCAGGAGAACAACCGCTTTCCCAAGGAGCCGCAGGAGAACATCCTGTACTTCATCGAAAAGAACGCGCCGCTGCTGGAACCCTGGCAGCGCGAGGTGGTGCGCATCGTGCGCAAGATCGCGCAGTACTTCTACCCGCAGCGCCAGAGCCAGGTCATGAACGAGGGCTGGGCCACCTTCTGGCATTACACCTTGCTGAGCACCCTGTACGACGAGGGCCACCTGAGCGACGGGGTGATGGTCGAGTGGCTGGGCTCGCACACCAACGTGATCTTCCAACCCCCCGTGGGGCACCGCGCCTACAGCGGCATCAACCCCTATGCGCTGGGCTTTGCCATGTACCGCGACATCCAGCGCATCTGCCAGAACCCTACGCCCGAAGACAAACGCTGGTTCCCCGACTTCGCCGGTGCGCCCTGGCTGCCCACGCTGGACCATGCCATGCGCAACTTCAAGGACGAGAGCTTCATCGGCCAGTACCTGAGCCCCAACCTGATGCGCGAGATGCGCCTGTTCGCCCTGCACGACGACCCGGCCCTGAGCGAGCTGGTGGTCAGCGAGATCCATGACGAAAACGGCTACCGCAGCCTGCGCCAGATGCTGTCGCAGCAGTACGACCTGGGCACGCGCGAGCCCAACATCCAGGTCTGGAACGTGAACCTGCGCGGCGACCGCAGCCTGACCCTGCGCCACACCCAGTACCGGGGCCGCCCGCTGGGCGAGGACACGCAGGAGGTGCTGCGCCACGTGGCGCGACTGTGGGGCTTCGGCGTGCAGATCGAGAGCGTGGATGCCTATGGCAACCACCCGGTGCTGCTGCACTCGGTGCCTGCGCCCACCGAATAGATGGAAGCACCCCCTGAGTCGCTTCGCGCCTCGGTGTGTCCGCCAGAGGCGGCCACTCTTTGGGCACGTCCAAGCCTGCGCAGGCAGGCTTGGAGCCGCGGCCCTCAGCCCCTCTCTCGACTCGCTGCGCGAGTCGGGAGGGGGACGCCCCTAGCGCGGCGGGGCGGCCCTTGCGCGGGGGCGCTGGCCTGGGCCGTGCCAGTTGCATGCGCCAAGGGGAAGCGCAAACCCCCGTGTGAAAGACGCCGCTGCGTTTATGCCTCAGGCTCCTCGTACCCGAACATGGACTTGGTCTCCAGATACTCCTCGAAACCCATGCGGCCCCACTCGCGCCCGTTGCCCGACTGCCGGTAGCCGCCGAACGGCGCCGCATGGTCGGCGCGTGCGCCGTTGAGGTGCACCATGCCGGCCCGCAGCCGCCGGGCGATGCGGCGGGCGTGGTCCAGGTCGGGCGCGCTCACATAGGCCGACAGGCCATAGACCGTGTCGTTGGCCATGGCGATGGCTTCTTCCTCGCTGCCATAGGGCAGGATGCAGAGCACGGGCCCGAAGATCTCTTCGCGCGCAATCGCCATGGTGTTGGCCACGTTGGCAAACACGGTGGGCAGCACGAAGTAGCCCCGGGCCAGCCCCTCGGGCCGTTCCAGCCCGCCCGTGGCGAGCTGTGCGCCCTCGCGCAGGCCGGTGGCGATGCATTCGCGCACCTTGGCGTATTGCACGGCATTGGCCACGGGCCCGAGGGTGGTGGCGGCATCGCGCGGGTCGCCTGGGCGCAGTGACTGCGCTGCTTGCACCGCGATGGCCGTGGCGGCATCGTGCAGGTGCGCGGGCACCAGGAGGCGCGTGGGTGCGTTGCACGACTGGCCGCTGTTGCGAAAGCACTGCAGCGCCGCCTGGCGCACGGTGGCCGGCAGGTCCACGCCGTCCACCACGATGTGGGGTGACTTGCCGCCCAGCTCCTGCGCCACGCGCTTGACGGTGTCGGCCGCTGCCTTGGCCACGGCCACACCGGCCCGCGTGGAGCCGGTGAAGGACAGCATGTCGATGTCCGCATGCGCGGCCATGGCCGCGCCCACGCCGGGGCCGTCGCCGTTGACCAGGTTGAATACGCCGGGCGGCACGCCCGCTTCGTGCAGCACCTGGGCGAACAGCAGGGCCGACAGCGGCGCCGTCTCGCTGGGCTTGAGCACCACGGTGCAGCCCGCGGCCAGGGCGGGGGCCACCTTGCAGGCGATCTGGTTCAGGGGCCAGTTCCAGGGCGTGATCAGGCCGCACACGCCAATGGGCTCGCGCGTGATGCGGGTGCGGTTGACCACTTCGTCGAAGGCATAGCCGGCCAGCACCTGGGCGGCCTGCTTCAGGTGCGACAGGCCGGCCACGGCATGCGCCTGGCGCGCCAGCGTGAGCGGCGCACCCATCTCCAGCGACACCGCCATGGCGATGGCGTCCATGCGGGTCTCGTAGGCGGCGATCACGGCCTGCAGCACGGCCAGGCGCTGCTCCCGGCTTTGCGCGGCCCAGGCCGGGAAGGCGCGGCGGGCTGCGGCCACGGCCCGGTCGAGGTCGCGTGCATCGCCCAGGGCGATGCGTGCCACGGGCTGCTCGGTGAACGGGTCGATCACGTCCTGCGTGCGCGTGCTCTGGGCGGGCACCCAGGCGCCGTCGATGTAGAAATTCAAATGTTCCTGCATGGCGGGTGCTCAGGCGATGTGCTGCAGGGCCGTGCGGATGCTGTGCGCCATTTCGTCGATCTGGGCCTCGCTGATCACCAGCGGGGGCGAGAGCACCAGCGTGTCGCCCGAGTTGCGCACCAGCACACCCGCCTCGAAGCAGGCGATGTGCACGGCCTGGGCGCGTGCACCGGCAGCACCCGGGCGCGGCGCCAGGTCCACGGCACCCAACAGGCCGATGTTGCGCACGTCCACCACATGCGGGGCATCGCGCAGCGCGTGCAGCGCGGCCTCCCACACCGGGGCGATGGCCTGCACGCGCGCGGCCAGATTGAGTTCCTCATGCACGTCCAGCGTGGCCAGGCCGGCTGCGCAGGCCAGCGGGTGGGCCGAGTAGGTGTAGCCGTGGAACAGCTCGATCACGTTGGCCGAGCCCTGCATGAAGGCCTCGTACACGCTGTTGCCCACGAGCACGCCGCCCATGGGCACGGCGCCGTTGGTCATGCCCTTGGCGCAGCAGATCAGGTCCGGCGCGACGCCGAAGGCCTGGGCCGCGAACGGCGCGCCCACACGCGAAAAGCCGGTGATCACCTCGTCGAAGACCAGGAGGATGCCGTGCTGCGTGCACAGCTCGCGCAGGCGCTGCAGGTAGCCCACGGGCGGCGGGTACACGCCGCCCGAGCCGGTCACGGGCTCGACGATCACCGCCGCGATGGTGGCCGGGTCGTGCACCACGAACAGCTGCTCCAGCGCATTCGCGTAGTGCGCGCCGGTGGCCGGCTGGCCGTGCGAGAAGCGGGCGTCGGCATCATAGGGCAGGGGCAGGTGGGCGGTGTCGGGCAGCAGCGGCCCGAAGTCGCGCTTGTGACGGCCCAGGCCGGCCACCGACAGGCCGCCGAAGCCCATGCCGTGGTAGCCCTTGGCGCGGCCCACCAAGAGGGTGCGGCGCGCATCGCCACGGGCCTGGTGGTAGGCGCGGGCGATCTTGAGCGCCGTGTCCACCGCTTCGGAGCCCGAGTTGGTGAAGAACACATGGTCCATGCCTTCGGGTGCCAGCGCCGCAATGCGCTGGGCCAGCGTGAAGGCGGCCGGGTGGCTCATCTTGAACGAGGAGACGAAATCCAGGCGGCCCGCGGCCTCGCGGATCGCCTCGGTGATGCGCGGCTGGCCGTGGCCTGCATTGCAACACCACAGGCCGGCCATGGCATCGAGCACCTGGCGGCCGTCCTCGGTGGTGTAGTGCATGCCCTGCGCGGCGGTGAACAGCATGGGCTGCTGGTGGAACTGGCGCTGGGCGGTGAAGGGGAGCCAGAAGGCGGAGTCGTTGGGGGCGCTGGAGGGGGCGGCAGAGGTCATGGGGCTTTCGGTGAGGGCTGCAATCTTCGTCATTATGTTTTTTGTTTAAACAAAAATCAAATTACCGTGCAACCCGCGAAAGCGGCGGTTCCCGGTCTCAGGTCTTCGCCGGTGGTCTGAGGCGGCTGGCCACGTCCAAGTGGCGCAACATCAGCAGCGCGGCCAGTTCCTGGTCGCCCGCCTGCATGCGGTCCAGCATTTCCAGGTGCTCGCGGCAGTTCACCTCCATGCGCTCACGGCCGTACTTCCAGTCGTAGTTGGACAGGCGGCGCAGGCGGTTCTGGCGCTGGATGTCCATGTGGAAGAAGCGGTTGCCCGAGGCGGCGGCGACGCCTTCGTGGAAGGCTGCATTCATCTCGAAGAAGGCGATGCTGGACGAATCCTCCGACAGCGTGCGCAGGAAGGCTTCGTGCTGCTGGCGCATGTCCTGGGCCCAGGCGGCAGGCAGGGCAAAGCCGGGCTCGCGGATGGCCGCGGGTTCGATCACCATGCGGTAGCGGTAGCTCTCGTTGCGCACGTTGGCGTCCCAGGCCCCGGTGGCGAAGCGCCAGCCATAGCCCAGCTTGGGCTCGATGGCGCCCAGGTCGGCCAGGCGCTCCAGCGCGTTGCGGATGGCAGGGCGGCCCAGGTCGTAGGCCTCCATCAGCTCTTTTTCCGACACGTACTCGCCCAGGTTGCCGTGCTGGCGGTCGTAGGCGATGCGCCGCAGCAACTGGTCGCTGTCGTCGGGCGCCTCGCGGGCGGCCGAGGGCAGGGGCGGCAGGCGCAGCAGTTCCACCCCGCGGTGCGGCTTGCGCTCGGCAAAGCCCTGCTGCGCCAGGTGGTCGAGCGCGGCACGCACGGGGGTGCGCGAGACGCCCAAGCGCTCTGCAAGCTGGTTCTCGTTGAGGCGCGCGCCCGCCGCCAGGCCGTCTTCGTGGATGAGGCGGCTGATGCGGTCCGCCAGCTCCAGGTGCAAAGATGTAGAAGCCATGGTTTGAAATGGTTGATGTTTTTTATTTTACAAAATACAATTTAAATCATCGATCACCGATTGCTCACTCCAACCAACGCCATGGACCAGACATTCCCTTGGGGCTCCGACCAGCCCCTTCCTTCCTGCCCCCTGGTCGAGATCAGCGGCGCGCCGCGCGAGCGCGGCCGCCAGTATGGCGAACAGGCCAAGGCGCGCATCCTGCGCGGCATCGAACATTACTCCACCCAGCTCGAAGCCAGCAAACTCGGCTGGCCCGAGATCGGCACACTGGTGCAGACCTTCGAGCCCACCATCGAGGCCTTCGAGGCAGCCTACCTGGACGAGATGCGCGGCATTGCCGAGGGCGCCGGGGTCTCGTACGAGGCCATCGTGATGCTCAATGCGCGCACCGAGATCCTCAAGCTGGCCGACCGCCGCCGCAAGGGCCAGCCCGCGCAGATCGACCCCGATGGCTGCACCGGCGTGGTTGCCATGCCGCAGGCCACGGCCTCGGGCCGCGTGATCCACGCCCAGAACTGGGACTGGAAGGCCGAGTGCGCCGAGACCGCCATCGTGCTGCGCGTGCTGCGCGAGGACGGACCGGATCTCCTGACCTTCACCGAGGCCGGCGGCCTGGCCCGCTCGGGCATGAATTCTGCGGGCATCTCCATCACCGCCAACTACCTGGAATCCGACCGTGACTACCGCCAGCTCGGTGTGCCACTGGCCCTGCTGCGCCGCAAGGCGCTGGAGCAGGTGCAACTGGCCCTGGCCATGCGCATCGTGTACTGCACGCCCAAGTCAGCCTCCAACAACGTGATGGTCTCGCACGCCACGGGCGTGGCCATCGACTTCGAGTGCGCGCCCGACGAAACCTTCCAGGTCCACCCCGAGCGCGGCGTCATCGTGCATGCCAACCACTTCCAGAGCCCGATCGCCCTGGGCAAGGTCCGCGACATGGGCATCGTGAACACACCCGACTCGCTGTATCGCGACCTGCGTGTGCGTGAACTGGTGGAGCCGCACATCGGTACGCTCACGCGCGAGCACATCAAGACCGCGCTGTTCGACGACTTCCAGTCGCCCTGGTCGGTGTGCCGCCCGCCGCGCCCCAACTCCAGCAGCAACCTGTCGGCCACCGTGGCCATGGTGGTGATGGAGCCGGCTCTGGGCGAGATGGAAGTGGCCATGCTGCCCGCGCTGAGCCGCAGCTTCGCGTCGTACACCCTGGACATGGAGCGCCAACTGGCGCTGGCCTGAGGCTGTCCGCACCTGCCTGACCCACGAAGAAAGGACCTCGAGATGACTACTGCCCCCTCGCGCTGGCTGTCCAGTGGCCTGGCCTTGCTGGCCGGCCTGTGCTCCGTCGCCCAGGCCCAGCCGCAGCCCGACACGCTGCGCATCCGCCTGAACGCCGACATCCGCTCCACCGACCCCGGCATCAACCGCGACAACAACACCGACGCGGTGATGATGCACGTGCTCGAAGGCCTGGTGGCCTACCGCGAGGATGCCTCCGTGGCGCCGCTGCTGGCACAGTCGGTCAGCACCTCGGCCGACGGCAAGACCTATACCTTCAAGCTGCGCCAGGGCGTCAAGTTCCACAACGGCGCGCCGCTCACGGCCGACGATGTGCTCTTTGCCTGGAACCGCTACATGGCCCCGGCCAACAACTGGCGCTGCCTGGCGGAGTTCGACGGGCGCGGCCTGGCCAAGGTGCTCAAGGTGGAGGCGCCCGATGCGGCCACCGTGGTCTACACGCTGGACAAGCCCTCGGCCCTGTTCCTGGCCACGCTGGCGCGCGTGGACTGCGGCGGCACCGGCATCTACCACCGCAGCTCGCTCGAAGCCGACGGCAAGTGGCGCGAGCCCGTGGCCACCGGCCCCTACAAGCTGGGCGAATGGAAGCGCGGCCAGTACATCGAGCTCTTGCGCAACGACGGCTATGCCGCGCTGCCGGGCCCGCGCGACGGCAACACCGGCGCCAAGATCGCCGAGACGCCCAAGGTGCGCTTCATCGTCATCCCCGATGCGTCGGCGGCCAAGGCGGCGCTGTTCTCGGGCGGGATCGACCTGAACTACGACATCAACGACGAGGACATGGCCGAGTACAAGGGCCGCAAGGACATCCTCATGGAGACCCAGGCCACGATGAACGTGCAGGGCCTGCTGTTCCAGACGCGCGACCCGCTGCTCAAGGACGCGCGCATCCGCCGCGCCATCGCGCTCGCGCTCGACATGCCCGAGCTGGTGGCCGCCGTCACCTCGGGCAATGCACCGCCCAGCCGCTCGGTCGTGCCCACGCCCAGTGCCTTCTACAAGAAGCCGCAGGCGGCGGTGCCCGCGCGCAACCTGGCCCAGGCCAAGAAGCTGCTGGCCGAGGCCGGCTACAAGGGCGAGCCCATCAAGATCCTGGCCACCAAGCGCTACAACAGCGTGTTCAACATCGCCGTGCTGACTCAGGCCATGGTGCAGGAGGCCGGCATCAAGGCCGAGGTCGAGGTGCTCGACTGGGCCACGCTGCTGGACCGCTACAACAAGGGCAACTACCAGGCCATGGGCTTCACGTTCTCAGCCCGGCTCGACCCGGCCCTGTCGTACGAGATGGTCACGGGCCCCAAGGACAAGCAGCCGCGAAAGGTGTGGGACGACCCGCAGGCGCACGAACTGCTGGCCAAGAGCATGGAGACCACCGACACGGCCCAGCGCCAGGCGCTGTTCGACAGGCTCGAAGCCCGCATGCGCGAGGACGTGCCCGCGGTCTTCATGTACTCGGCCGTGAACACCAGCGCCGCCCGCTCCTATGCCAAGGGCTACAAGGGTTGGGCCCTGGGAACGCCGCGTGCCTGGGGTGTCACCCTGCGTGCACCGTGATGCGCATGGCACTGCCGAACTGACGATCCAGATCCGCCATGGGTTCCTCCTTTCCTGCCTACCTGGGCCGGCGCCTGCTGTGGACGCTGCCCACCCTGTTCCTCGTGAGCCTGATGGTCTTCGTGCTCATGCGCCTGGTGCCGGGCGATCCGGCGCTGCTCATCCTGGGTGACAGCGCCACGCCCGAGCAACTGGCCGACCTGCATGCGCAGTTCGGGCTCGACCGGCCCATCCCCGTGCAGTTCACGCTCTGGCTCGGCCGGGTGCTGCAGGGCGACCTGGGCCAGTCCATCACCAGCGGCGAGGCCGTGCTGCCGCTGCTGCTCGAACGCTTCCAGGTGAGTGCCGCCATCGTGCTCGTGGCCGTGGCCCTGGCAGCGCTGCTGGCCGTGCCCGCCGGCCTGCTGGCCGCGTGGAAGCAGAACAGCGTGCTCGACACCATGGTGGTGGCTGCCGCCACGTTCTTTCTGTCCATCCCGAGCTTCTGGCTGGGCCTGCTGTTGCTGCTCTTCGTGGGCCTCAAGCTCGGCCTGGTGCCGGTGGTGGGGTACGTGCCCTTCAGCGAGGACTGGCGTTCGGCGCTCACCTTCCTGATCCTGCCGACCATCACGCTGGCGCTGATCGAGCTCGGCATCCTGACCCGCATGGCGCGCGCCAGCGCGGTGGAGGTGCTGCGCCTGGAGTACGTGACGCATGCCCGCGCCAAGGGCCTGGCCGAGCGCCGCGTGCTGCTGCGCCATGTGTTGCCCAATGCCTTCGCGCCCACCTGGACCATGATCGGCCTGGTGCTGGGCAACCTGCTGGGCGGCATTGCCGTGCTGGAGACGGTGTTCACGCTGCCCGGCCTGGGCCGTCTGCTGGTGGACGCGATCTTCGCGCGCGACTACCCCGTGGTGCAGGGCTGCCTGCTGTTCACGGCCGCGATCTACGTGCTGGTCAACCTCGTGGTGGACCTGTGCTATCCCCTGTTCGATCCCCGGGTGTCCGCATCATGATGGTTGTGAAACGCTGGATGAAACGCCTGCGGGCGAATGCGCTGGTCGGCGGCCTGCTGGTCGGCCTGGTGGGCGCCATGGCCTTGCTGTCGGTGTTCTGGACGCCTTATAACCCCATGGGCGTGGCGCTGCGCCAGCGGCTGCAGCCGCCCTCGGGCGCCTACCTGCTGGGCACCGACGAGTTCGGCCGCGACATCCTTTCGCGCCTGATGGCCGGGGCTGGCACCAGCCTGGTGGTGGCCGCGCTCACCGTGGCGCTGGCCCTGGCGCTGGGCGTGGTGATCGGCCTCGTTGCCGGCTACTTCCGCGGTTGGCTGGACCGGGTGCTGATGGTCTTCAACGATGCGCTGCTGGCCTTCCCCGGCATCCTGCTGGCGCTCGGGGTGATGGTCATCGTAGGAGCCAACCAGTGGGGCATCATCGTCGCGCTGGGCCTGGCCTATGCGCCCACGGCGGTGCGTGTGGTGCGCGGCTCGGTGCTCTCGCTGCGCGAGAAGGAGTACATCGAGGCCTCCGAGGTCATCGGCAACTCCGGCCTGCGCACGGTGTTCGCGCACATCCTGCCCAACTGCGTGGCGCCCCTGGTGGTGCTGGCCACGTCGATGTTCGGCTGGGTCATCCTGGCCGAGAGCGCGCTGAGCTTCCTGGGCCTGGGCGTGCCGCCGCCTGCGCCCACCTGGGGCAATATGCTGGCCTCGGGCCGGCCCTACATCGAGACCGCTGCCTGGCTGGGCATTGCGCCTGGCGCCTGCATCGCACTCACGCTGCTCGGCGTGAACCTGCTGGGCGATGCGCTGCGCGACTGGCTCGACCCGCGCATGGAGCACCACTGATGCGCCCATCCATTCACACCGTGGCGGAAAGAACCGACATGACGACGACCGAGAAGAACCCGCCGCCGCTGCTGTCCGTGCGCGAACTCACCGTGCACGGCCCGCTGGAGCGCCCGCTGCTGGATGCCGTCTCCTTCGACGTGCCTGCGGGCGGCGTGGTGGCCCTGGTGGGCGAATCGGGCAGCGGCAAGACCATGGCCGGGCGCGCCGTGCTTGGCCTGCTGCCGCCCCAGGTGCGCCAGAGCGGCGGCAGCGTGCTGCTGCAGGGGCGCGACGTCGGGTCCATGTCGGCGAACGCCTTGCGCGCGCTGCGCGGCTGTGACGTGGGCATGGTGTTCCAGGAGCCCATGGTTTCGCTCAACCCCGCGATGACCATTGCCGAGCAGCTCTTCGAGGGCCTGCGCCTGCACGAGAAGGTCACCACGGCCCAGGCGCGCGAGCGCTCCATCGCCATGCTGCGCCGCGTGCAGATCGCCGACCCCGAGCGCTGCCTGGCCTCGTACCCGCACCAGTTCTCGGGCGGCATGCGCCAGCGCATCATGCTGGCCTCGGTCATGCTGCTCAAGCCGCGCCTGCTGATCGCCGACGAGCCCACCACGGCGCTCGATTCGCTGAGCCAGCGCGAGGTGATGGAGATCATGGCCGAGCTCACGCGCACCGAGGGCACGGCCGTGCTGCTGATCACCCACGACCTGGGGCTGGTGGCGCGCTACGCGCAGTCGGTGGTGGTGCTCGAAAAAGGCCGCCTGGTGGAGACCGGCCCCGTGCGCAGCGTGCTCACCGCCCCGCGCGAGGCTTACACGAAGAGCCTGATCGACGCTTTGCCCCAACGGAGCGCCCAGCGCCCGGCGCGGCCCGCGCAGGCGCCGCTGATCGAGGCCCGGGATGTGCAGGTCAGCTTTCCGGGCGCACGCCAGGGCTGGCTGTCCAAGGCCGTGCCCAAGCTCGCGGTGCGCGGCGTGTCGCTGACCATCCAGCCGGGCGAGGTGGTGGCCGTGGTGGGCGGCTCGGGCTCGGGCAAGACCACGCTGGGCCGCGCCATGATCGGCCTGTTGCCCGTGGCGGGTGGCGATGTGTGCTTTCGCGGCACGCCGCTGGGCAGTGCCGATGCCGCGGGCCGGCGCGAATTCCGCCTGGCTTGCCAGCTGGTGTTCCAGGACCCGTACTCTTCGCTCGACCCGCGCCAGCGCGTCTTCGACATCGTGGCCGAGCCGCTGCGCCACGGCCCGCCGCTCACGCGCGATGCCCTGCGCGCCACGGTGGATGCGATGCTGGCCGAGGTGGGTCTGGCCGGCTTTGGCGAGCGCTACCCGCATGCCCTGTCGGGCGGGCAGCGCCAGCGCGTGGCGATTGCACGCGCACTGGTGCGCAAGCCGGCCTTCGTGGTGGCCGATGAGCCGGTGTCGGCGCTGGACATGACCATCCAGAAACAGGTGCTTGACCTGCTCAAGCGCCTGCAGGCCGAGCGCGGCTTCGGCTGCCTGTTCATCTCGCACAACCTGGCCGTGGTGTCCGAGATCGCCGACCGCATCGTCGTGATGGAGAACGGCCGCATCGTCGAGGAGGGCAGCGTGGCCGACATCTTCGACCGGCCGCAGCAGCCCTACACACGTGCGCTGCTGGAGGCTGCGACCACCAGCGATCTGCTGGCCGAGCTGGACGCGGTGTAGCTTTCGGACCGCGCCGAAAGAAAAAGGCGCCGCCCGCGAGGGTGGCGCCTTTTTTGCTGAGGCCGGCTTCAGCCCTTGGCGAATTCAGGCCGGTCGTTGGTCTGGGGCTTGAGCGGCTGGGCCACCTTGCCCTCGGCGCGTTCCTTGCGCCATTGCTCCTTGCGCGCCGTCCATTCCTTCAGGCGCGCATGGGCCACGGTGCTGTCCTTGGCCATGGCGTTGGCATCGGCCAACTGGGCAGTCAGCTCCAGGCGGATGCCGTTGGGGTCGAAGAAGTAGATGCTCTTGAAGATGTGGTGGTCGGTCACGCCCAGCACCTCGATGCCGAAGGCCTCCAGGCGCTCCTTGGTGTTCTGCAGTTCCTGCACCGTGTCCACGCGGAAGGAGATGTGGTTGACCCACAGTGGCGTGTTGGGCGAGGGCTCGGCCTTCACGTCGTCGCCCAGGTCGAAGAAGGCGATGAAGGAGCCGTCCTTCAAGCGAAAGAAGAAGTGCGTGTAGGGGCAGTACTCGCCCGTGCTGGGCACGTGGTCGCTCTGGATGATGTGGTACAGCGGCAGGCCCAGGATGTCCTCGTAGAACTGGCGCGTTTCCTCCGCGTCGCGTGCCTTGTAGGCGTAGTGGTGCAACTGCTGGAAGGCGGCCGGTGCGGGCAGGCTGGCGAGGTCGGGCTTCAGAACGGCATTCATGCGCTTGTCTCCTTGGGTCGGTGCGTGTCGATGTGGAAATTCTACTATTCGTAATCAATTTACGTAAAGGGAATTTTGAGGGCGTGGGTATTTGCGGTACATTGCGCCTCTCGTCCACCACCCGAGGTGTTTTCACCGATGCGCCTGTAAGCCACTTTCACGCCGTTCCGCCCTTGCCTGTGCGCAGGTGCGGCTTTGTGGTGACCGTGGAGTGCTTCAGGCATGGCGACGACCAACGATTCTTCGGGCCAGCGCGCCCGCGCAGGCAGCAGGGCTGCTTGCGCCTTTCAGTCCGCAGGCAGCAGGGCTGCTTCCCTTTCTTCTCTTTCCCTTCAGTTCCAGGCCGTCGGCTGGCTGCTGCCCGATGGACAGCCGCTGTGGAGCACCCCGTTGACCGTGGCGCTGGGCGCCGGCACCACGGGCATCGTGGGTGCCAATGGCGCGGGCAAGAGCGTGTTTCTGCAGCTACTGCTGGGCCGACTGGCCCCCGCCACGGGCACGGTGCTTTGTGGCGCGCGCCTGCATGCCGTAGCGCAGGAGGTGCAGGGCGCCTGCGGCTGCACCGTGGCCGACCTGGCGGGCCTGGCCCCGGTGCTGCGTGCCTTGGATCACCTGGAGGCGGGCAGCGGCACGCCCGACGACCTGCTGCTGGCCGACGGCCAGTGGGACCTGCCCACGCGCTGGCAGCGCGCCCTGCAGGCCTTGGGCCTGGGGCACCTGCCCGCTGGCGGCGATGCGGCGCAACTGAGCGGCGGCGAGCGCATGCGCGTGGCGCTGGCCGGTGCCTTTGTCTCGGATGCCGAGGTGCTGGTGCTCGACGAGCCCACCAACCACCTGGACCGCGGCGCGCGCCGCTGGCTGCTGGACCAGTTGGCCGCGCGCCAGGGCGGCGTGGTCGTGGCCAGCCATGACCGGGAGCTGCTGGGCGCGGTCGATGCGATCGTGGAGCTGTCGCCTGCGGGGCTGCGGCGTTACGGCGGCAACTGGGGCCTGTACGAGGAGCAGCGGACGCAGGAGCGGGCGGCTGCGCAGGCGGCGCTGGACCATGCGCGCACCGAGCGCGACCGGGGCCGCAAGGCGCTGCAGCGCGAACACGGCGCGCAGCAGCGCCGCGCAACCCAGGGGCGCCAGATGGCCCGCACCGCCAATCTGGCGCCCATCCTGCTGGGCCGCATGAAGAACAATGCCGAGGCCCATGCCGGGCGCGAGCACGAACGCCAGCAGGAGGCCCGCGAGCAGCTCGATGCCGCCGTGCGCGAGGCCGCGCGCCACGCACCGGCCCACACCCCCGTGGCGCTGGCACTGCCGGGCAGCACGGTGCCCGCGGGCAAGCAGGTGCTGGCGCTGGAGCAGGTGCGGACCCCGTTCGCGCCGCCCGGCCAGCCTGCCCTCAGCGGGGTCTGGAGCGGCCCCGTGCGCATCGCCATCACCGGGCCCAATGGCTGCGGCAAGAGCACTTTGCTGCGCCTGGTCGCCGGGCACGTGGCGCCAGTGGCAGGCCGCGTGGTGCGCGGCGTGCGCGCCGCCTGGCTGGACCAGCACAACGCGCAACTGCTGCCCCCGCATGCCAGCGTGCTGCAGCGGCTGGCCGAACTCGGTTCGCCCCTGCCCGAATCCACCTTGCGCACGCGCCTGGCGCAGCTGGGCCTGGATGTCGACCGCGTGCAGCGCCCGGCTGGCGTGCTCAGCGGCGGCGAGCGCATCAAGGCCGCGCTGGCCTGTGCCCTGTGGTGTGGCGCGCCCGCGCAGATGCTGTTGCTGGACGAGCCCACCAACCACCTGGACCTGGCTTCGGTGGAGGCCTTGCAGTCCGCGCTGCAAGGCCTCACGGGCGCGCTGCTGGTGGTCTCGCACGACCTGCATTTCCTGTCGGCCCTGGCGCCCACCCATGTCTGGGCATGGCAGGCCGGCGGCTGGTGGCTCGATGCGCGCCTGGTATGAAAAAAGCCACCCGTGGCCGTGCCGCGGGTGGCTTGTGGGCGCAAGGCCGGTGGATTACTGCTGCTTGATGGCTTCGATCTGCACCACCAGGCGCACGTTCTTGGGGAAGCCGTACTGCACGCCGTAGTCCAGGCCCCACTGGGTGCGGTCGATGGTGGCTTCGAAGTCGCCGCCGCAGACTTCACGCTTGAGCATGGGGCTTTGGTAGCAGTTGAACTGCGTGGCCTTCAGAGTCACAGGGTGGGTCTTGTCCAGCAGCGTCAGCTGGCCGGCCACTTCGCTGACCTTGTCGCCGTTGAACGTGAACTTGTCGGACACGAACTTGATCGTGGGGTACTTGGCCGCGTTGAAGATGTCAGGGCTTTGCAGATGCTTGTCGAACGCAGGCGTGCCGGAGTTGATCGACGTGGTGTCCACGGTGATCTCCACCTTGCCGGTCTTGCCGGCGCGGTCGAACTGCACCGTGCCTTCCTTCTTGTCGAAGCGGCCGCGGTTGGTCGTGGCGCCGAAGTGGCTGATCTCGAACGTCACGAAGGTGTGCGACGGGTCGATGGCGTAGGCGGCGCTCTGGGCCTGGGCTGCGCCCGTGGACAGGACGGCGGCTGCAGCCAGGGCGAGCAGGGCGAACGAAGACTTGCGCATGGAAAGGACTCCTGAAAAAGGATGGGTCAAGGGAAAGGGAACGCGAAGGGAAAGCAAAAGGGCTTGATCAGAGCTTGGCCACGCCGGTCAGCGCGAGCTTGAACTTGACGGTCACGTCGTCGGCCACCATGGAGGTGTCGGCCCACTCGTTCTCGCCGATCTTGAAGGCCAGGCGCTTGATGGGCAGGGTGCCGGTGGCTGTGGTGGTGGCGCCGCTCTGGGCCAGCGCCACGGGCACGACCACGTTCTGTGCCGTGCCCTTGATGGTGAGCTTGCCGGCCACTTCGAACTTGCCGCCGCCCAGCGCCTTGATGGTGGTGGATTCGAACATGGCCTGCGGGAACTTGGGCACGTTGAACCAGGTGGGCTTGGGCAGCTCGGCATCGGTCTCGCGCGAGCCCAGCGTGGCACTGCCGGTGTCCACGGTGAAGCTGATCTTGCTGGTGTCGGGCTTGGCGGGGTCGAAGGCCACCTTGGCATCGAACTTCTTGAAGTGCCCTTCGAGCGGCACGCCCATCTGGCGCGCAGTGAACTGCACCTGGCTCTGCGCGGGGACCAGTTGCTGCTGGGCGAAGGCCGTTGGCGTGGCCAGCACGGCAGCGCCCAGCACGAGGCTCGATACGAAGGAAGTGGCGTTCATGAAGACTCCTGGAAATTCGGGTGTGTGAAAACGATAGGAACCGGGATGGCTCAGCGCGGGCCGGGCATCATGCGGCCGATCAGGCCGTCGCGGTCGATGAACTGGTGCTTGAGTGCGGCGGCCACGTGCAGCACCACCAGACCCGCCATGGTGCAGGCGGTGTACAGGTGCCAGGGCTTGATCGCCTCGGCCAGTTCCTTGTCCACGGGCACGAAGTCGGGCAGTTGCCACAGGCCCAGGAAGACGATGGGAAAGCCCGCCGCCGAACTGTAGGCCCAGCCGATCAGCGGTACGGCCAGGAACAGGATGTACAGCAGCCCGTGCGTGGCATGGTGCGCAAGCGTCTGCCAGCGCGGCATGGACTGCACCATGGCGGCCGGCAGGGCTGGCGGGCGGTGCGTTGCGCGCCACAGGATGCGCAGCACCGACAGCGACAGGATGGTGATGCCGGCCCATTTGTGCCAGTTGTACAGCTTCAGCCGCGCTGGCGAGAACGGCAGGCTGGTCATGTACAGGCCGACGCAGAAGGCACCGATCAGGGCCAGGCCCAGCACCCAGTGCAGCAGCATGGCGGTGCGGGTGTAGCGGGCCGGTCGGCTGGCGGGGGAGGGGGTGGGCGAGGGCATCGTGGTCGTTGGCGGTGGTGGGTGTAAGCACGCCGCGCCCCCGTGCCGAATGCACAGAGACCCGCCGTGAGCGCAGTGTAGGAGTTGCCAGCCGCTTCGGCTTCAACAGGATTGATGCTTTGATTCAAAAAAACTGAATCGATAAGGCCTGGCCGCTCAAAGTTCCCCAATGCTTGGAAAAAATGCGGGCAAATGGATGGGCGGTAGATGGCCGACGCCCGGCGGTCGGATGGCTGGATTGCCCGCATGGTTACGGCACTGCGCACTACCGTGTACATGGAAAAGAAAGCGGGCGCAAGCAAAAGCCGGTGTCCCGGCGCAAGGGCCGCCTCCATTGGCGGCAGGGAGGCGCGAAGCGCCTCCGGGCTCACCTCGCCAGCGCCGCCTTCTTCCAGGCCTCCGCGGCGGCGGGCTCATCGCCGCGCTGCTCGGCCAGCTCGGCCAGGTAGCGCCAGGCGCTGGCGCGCAGGCTGGCGTCGGACAGCTGGCCGGCAGCCTGGGTCAGCAGCTGCTGGGCCTTGCCCCAGAGCTGGCGCTTGAGGCAGGCCATGCCGGCCAGGTACTGCAGGCGTGCGTCGCGCGGGTTGGCCTGCTGGGCGGCTTCGATGCGCGCCAGCCAGGGGGCGTCCAGGGCGTCCAGGCCCGACTCGAGCGTGCGCACCAGCTTGAGGGCGTGCTGCTCGGCCAGCGCGTCGGGCAGGTCCACCATGCGTTCCCACACCGGCAGCAGCCAGGCGCGCACCTGGGCGGCATCGCCGCCCAGGGCGGCCATGCGCTGGGCGGCCTGGATGGCCAGTTCGGGCATCTTGCGTTCGCTGTGCTCCAGGTCGTCCCACACGCGGCGCAGCTGCGCCGTGTCGTGGGCGCTCTGGATGAGTTCGGTGGCCAGGCCGCGCACGATGCTTTGCGCCGCGGCGGGCGAGAAGGCGCGGTGCTTGGCCAGCAGGCGGGCCGTGTCCAGCGCCTCCTGGGTCTGGCGTGCCAGGCGCGTGGCCTTGAGCTTGATGCGCAGCGCCAGGGTGCGGCGCGCGGCGCCCTGGGGCAGGGCGGCCAGCCATTCGAGGGCGGCATCGGCGTCGCGGTCGTCCAGCGTCCAGCGCGCGGCGCGCATCTGGGCGCCTTCGCGCAGCTCCAGCTCCAGCGCGGTGCCGCGCGCGGGGGCGTCTTCGAGCGCGCGCTGCAGGTGGCTGTCGCGCGTGGCCTTGTCCTGCAGGGCATGGGAGCCCTCGGCCGCCACCAGATGGGCCAGGGAGCGCAATTGGTGGCTGTGCGGCACCGATTCGCCGGCCGCTGCCAGGGCGTTTTCCTGGGCCAGGGCGGCCACGGCGGCCTTGCGCGAGCGGATGAAGCGCCCGCCCAGCAGGTGCGTCATGGCGTCGAGCAGCGCGCTGTGCATGGCGCGTTCCTTTTGCTGCAGGCGCCAGCGGCGCGCCTGGTGCGGCAGCTCCAGCAGGGCGGCCAGCGCGCGCAGGGCGGCGTACACCGTGACGAAGCCGCCCACGAGCAGCAGCACCACCAGGTTCAGCGACAGATCGACCCGGTACGGGGGCCAGTAGAGGGTGACCGTGCCCTGGTTGTTGCCCGCAAACAGCGCGGCCGCCACGGCCACGCCAAACAACGCCAGGAGCCAGAGTGCTGCGCGCATGCGTGCTGCCCCTTCGCCTCAGCGCCCCGCCGCGGCCGTGGCCAGGGCGGAGAGGGTTTCGTCGGGGCGCGGCAGATCGGCCGCCTTCATGCCGGCCTGGGCCTGCTGCAGCACCGTGGCCGCGGTCTGCGTGCGGCGCGAGGCCGGGTCGAAGTATTTGTTGACCGCAGTGGTCGCCGCAGCCAGGTCGGCGCGGGCAGAGTCGAACTGCCGGGCCAGCACGCCCAGGCGCGCATTGAGCAGCTTGAGCTTGAGGTTCTCGCGCAGGAAGAAGGTCTGCTCGGGGGCCAGCAGCACGGCCTCGGGCTGGTCCACGCGGCTCACGCGCACCAGGTGGCGTGCCTCGTCGCGCACCACCTCCCAGCTGCGCTGCAGCGTGGCCTGCCACCAAGGCGTGTCGGCGCTGGGCGCTGAGCCGCTGGGCGGCGATGCGATCAGGCGCCGGCTGGCCGCCGCCTGGGCCACGGCGTTGAGCACGGGCAGTTCGTCCACCTGGCGCACCAGATCGTCCAGGCGGGCCAGCAGGCCGGCGGTGTCGGTCACCTGGGCGCGGTTGATGCGCTCGATATCGCGGCCGATGGCGCGCTGCACCGGGGTCAGGCGCGGCTGGGCGGCGCGCTCGATGCGCTGGTCGGCGGTCTTGAGTGCGGCCAGCAGCGGCTCCAGGCTGCCGGTGAGCTGGGCCTGTTGCTGCGCCAGGCGGATGGCGGATTCGATGTCCACCACCAGGGTTTCGTCGCGCGAACGCGACAGGCTCTGCATCAGTTCTTCGAGCTGGCTGCGCTGCAGCGCCACTTCGCTCACGCGGGCCTCGGCCACCGACAGGCGGGCCGCCGTCTCGCGCACCAGTTCCTCGGCCTGGCGGGCCATGGTGCGCGCCTCGATGGCCAGGGCGCCCGAGTCGGCTGACTGGCGCGCCAGCTGCTCCTGGATCACGCTGAGCTTTTGCCACAGCAGACCGCTGCTGGCCACGGCCGCCACGGCCAGCACGCCCACCAGCAGGGTGGGCAGGCTGCTGCCGCGCACCACCACCGGGGGCTGGTGGGCAGCGGCGGCGGGAGTGGAGGGGGCTGCGGCGGGCAGGTCGTGAAGGGGCGCGGAACTCATGGGGCCGATTCTATCGAGGCCACCACGTCTTCCAGCGCCGGCCGACACTCCCTTACATGGCCAAAGCCCATGGCCCGAGCGGTCTGGGCAATGCGCGGGTGGGTGGCCAGGGCACGGCCGGCCGCAAAGGACTGGCCGGCAAGGGCCTCGCCCAGGTGGGCCACGGCCTCGGAGCTGCTCA
Organism: Acidovorax sp. GW458-11-26-14-TSB4; assembly: GCF_059423865.1. Classification (NCBI taxonomy): domain Bacteria; kingdom Pseudomonadati; phylum Pseudomonadota; class Betaproteobacteria; order Burkholderiales; family Comamonadaceae; genus Acidovorax; species Acidovorax sp. GW458-11-26-14-TSB4. The sequence continues at coordinate 97,968 of NZ_JBWKYR010000009.1, read as the reverse complement.
GCAGCCAGAGCGAGCCGTCCTGCAGCGCCGCTTGTGCCAGTGCCTTCTGCCCCTGCGTGAAGCGGGGTGCGCCGCGTTCATAGGCCACGGCCCAGTCCACCAGGCCGCCCGCGGCCTGCACCTGGCGGGCCAGCCAGTCGCGGCCCGAGCCCTCGGCGGATTCATGCACCCCGGCCGAGCGGCCGCGCACGATGAGCACGCGGTCGCCGGGCCGCACCTGGGCGCCCACCTGCCGCCACAGCGATTCGGAGTCGAACTGCGGGGCATCGGGGGCCGGGCCATCAATGGCGGCGGCGTGCACACCCATCTGCTCCAATGCACGTGCCGTGCCGGGGCCAGGGGCCCAGGCCCGGGTGCCGGCCGGCAGCGGCAGGGCATCTGGCAGGAAATACAGCGCCGCATTGCTGCTCACGAACATCAGCGCACGGTAGCCGGGCGCCTGGGCCAGGCGTTCGCGTGCATCGGCCAGGGCCTGCACGGCGGCGGGGTCGGTGCAGGGGCCGATGGCGATCAGCGGCAGTGCCGTGGCGGCCAGTCCGCGTGTGGTGAGCTGTGCCACCCATTCGGCCGCCTCGCGCTCGGGCCGCGTGACGATCAGCCGGGGCGCCACGGGGGCCATGGCGTCAGGCAGAGGCCGGATCCACGCCGCGCGCGCCAGCTTCGCGCAGGCGGCGGGCAATTTCGTCGCCCAGGGCCTCGGCCTGGGCCAAGCTTGCCACGGTGGCGCTGGCCTGGGCGCGCACCAGAGGCGCATGGGGAGCTTCGGGGTCGCCCCAGGCCGCATCAAGGTGCAGCGTACCGTTGGCACCCAGCGTGCCATGCGCGGCCAGCGGCATGGAGCAACTACCGCCCATGGCGCGGCTCACGGCGCGCTCGGCGGCGACGGTGAGCCAGGTGGCCTGGTGGGCCAGCGGCGCCAGTGCGGCAATCAGGTCCTGCCGGTCGCTGCGCACCTCGATGCCCAGGGCGCCCTGGCCGGCGGCGGGCAGCATGGTGGTGGCGTCGAACGCGGTGCGGATGCGCGCTTCCAGGCCCAGGCGCTTGAGGCCGGCGGCTGCGAGCACAATGCCGTTGTACTGGCCTTCGTCGAGCTTGCGCAGGCGCGTATCGAGGTTGCCGCGCAGGGGCTCGATGCGCAGGTCTGGCCGCAGCGCCTGCAGCAGCACCTGGCGGCGCAGGCTCGAGGTGCCGACCACCGCGCCCTGGGGCAATTCGGCGAGCGATGCGTAGCGGGGGGACACGAAGGCGTCGCGCGGGTCTTCGCGCTCCATGACGCAGGCCAGGGCAAAGCCCTCGGGCAGCTCCATGGGCACGTCCTTGAGCGAGTGCACGGCGATATGGGCGCGGCCTTCTTCCAGTGCCACTTCCAGTTCCTTCACGAACAGGCCCTTGCCGCCCACCTTGGACAGGGAGCGGTCCAGGATCTGGTCGCCCTTGGTGGTCATGCCCAGCAGTTCCACCGTGTGGCCGCGGGCTTGCAGCAGGGCCTGTACATGCTCGGCCTGCCACAGGGCCAGGCGGCTTTCGCGCGTGGCGATGACGATGGGATGGGGCAGGGAAGGCGCGGCGAGGCTCAAGATTCGTAACCTGTTTGTAATCATTCAGGGGCGCTGGATGCTAGCATGCGCCCGCACTCGTGGCCGGTGCAGGGGGACGCCTGCAGTGGCCTTCCCCATTCCCGGAGACCCAACGCATGAGACGATCCGACAAGGACCAGCCCCTGATTGACGACATCCGCCTGCTCGGCCGCATTCTGGGCGATGTGATCCGGGACCAGGAGGGCGTGGCCGCCTACGAGCTGGTGGAGCAGGTGCGCAAGCTCTCCGTGGCGTTTCGCCGCGATGCCGACCAGGAGGCCGACCGCGCGCTCAAGAAGCTGCTCAAGGCCTTGTCGGGCGACCAGACGGTGAGCGTGATCCGCGCCTTCACCTACTTCAGCCACCTGGCCAACCTGGCCGAGGACCGCCACCACATCCGCCGCCGCGCCGTGCACGAGCGCGCGGGCGACACGCAGGAGGGCAGCATCGAGGTTGCCCTGTCGCGCCTGCGCTGGGCCGGCATCGCGCCCAAGACCATCTCCCAGACCCTGGCCGGCAGCTATGTGGCGCCGGTGCTCACGGCCCACCCGACCGAGGTGCAGCGCAAGAGCATCCTCGACGCCGAGCGCGACATTGCCCAGTTGCTGGCCGCGCGCGACGATATCCAGGTGCGTGCCCAGCTGTACAACACCGCCAAGGACGCGCTCACCCCGCGCGAGCTGGCCGCCAACGAGGCCCAGTTGCGCGCCCGCGTGGCCCAGCTGTGGCAGACGCGCCTGTTGCGCTACAGCAAGCTCACCGTGGCCGACGAGATCGAGAACGCGCTGTCGTACTACGAGGCCACCTTCCTGCGCGAGATCCCCAAGATCTATGCGGACCTGGAGGCCGAGCTGGGCCAGTACCCCGTGCACAGCTTCCTGCGCATGGGCCAGTGGATCGGCGGCGACCGCGATGGCAACCCCAACGTGACCGCACAGACCCTGCAATACGCCCTGGGCCGCCAGGCCGAGGTGGCCCTGCGCCACTACCTGACCGAGGTGCATTACCTGGGCGGCGAGCTGTCGCTGTCGGCCCGCCTGGTGCAGGTGTCGGCCGAGATGGAGGCCCTGGCCGCGCGCTCGCCCGACACCAACGAGCACCGCCAGGACGAGCCCTACCGTCGTGCGCTGACCGGCATCTACGCGCGCCTGGCCGCTTCGCTCAAGGAGCTGACCGGCGGCGAGGCCGCGCGCCATGCCGTGGCGCCGCAGAACCCCTATGTCAGCGCCGAAGCCTTCCTGGCCGACCTGCGCGTGATCCAGGCATCGCTCAAATCGCACCACGGCGAGGCCCTGTCGACCGAGCGCCTGCACCCGCTGATCCGCGCCGTGGAGGTCTTCGGCTTCCACCTGGCCACGGTGGACCTGCGCCAGAGCTCCGACAAGCACGAGGAGGTGGTCGCAGAGCTGCTGGCCGCGGCGCGCATCGAAACCGGGTACTCCGCCCTGGCCGAGGCCGACAAGCGCACCTTGCTGCTGCGCCTGCTCAACGACGCGCGCCCGCTGCGCGTGGTGGGCGCCAGCTACTCGGACCATGCCCGCGGCGAGCTGGCGATCTTCGAGGCGGCCCTGGCCATGCGCCAGCGCTACGGCCACCAGGCCATCCGCCACTACATTATCAGCCACACCGAGACGGTGAGCGACCTGCTCGAAGTGCTGCTGCTGCAAAAGGAAGTGGGCCTGATGCGCGGCACGCTCGACGGTGATGCGCGCAACGACCTCATCGTGGTGCCGCTGTTCGAGACCATCGAGGATCTGCGCAATGCCGCGCCCATCATGCGCGAGTTCTACGCCCTGCCCGGCGTGGCGGGCCTGGTGCACAGGAGCGGCAGCGAGCAGGACATCATGCTCGGCTACTCCGACAGCAACAAGGACGGCGGCATCTTCACCAGCAACTGGGAGCTGTACCGCGCCGAGATCGCGCTGGTGGAGCTGTTCGACGAGCTGGCCACCAACCACGGCATCCAGCTGCGCATGTTCCATGGTCGCGGCGGCACCGTGGGCCGCGGCGGCGGCCCGAGCTACCAGGCCATCCTGGCCCAGCCGCCGGGCACCGTGCGCGGCCAGATCCGCCTGACGGAGCAGGGCGAGGTCATCGCCTCCAAGTACGCCAACCCCGAGATCGGCCGGCGCAACCTCGAAACCTTGGTCGCCGCCACGCTGGAGGCCACGCTGCTGCAGCCGACCAAGCCGGCCACCAAGGCCTTCCTGGAGGCGGCTTCGCAACTCTCGCTGGCCAGCATGGGCGCCTACCGCGCGCTGGTGTATGAGACCCCGGGCTTCACCGAGTACTTCTTCAATTCCACGCCGATCCGCGAGATCGCCGAGCTCAACATCGGCTCGCGCCCCGCCTCGCGCAAGGCCAGCCAGAAGATCGAGGACCTGCGTGCCATTCCCTGGGGCTTCAGCTGGGGCCAGTGCCGCCTCACGCTGCCGGGCTGGTTCGGCTTCGGCGCGGCGGTCGATGCCTTCGTCAACGCCGAGGGCAAGGACCCGAAGGCGCAGCTCGCGCTGCTGCAGAAGATGTACCGCCAGTGGCCGTTCTTCCGCACCCTGCTGTCCAACATGGACATGGTACTGGCCAAGAGCGACCTGGCGCTGGCCTCGCGCTACAGCGAGCTGGTGACCGACGCGCGCCTGCGCAAGAAGGTCTTCACCGCCATCGAGACCGAGTGGCACCGCACGGCCGAGGCGCTCACGCGCATCACCGGCGACAAGCAGCGCCTGACGCACAACACGGCGCTGGCGCGCTCCATCAAGCACCGCTTTCCGTACATCGACCCGCTGCACCACCTGCAGGTCGAGTTGGTGCGCCGCTGGCGCGCGGGCCAGGGCGACGAGCGCGTGCAGACGGGTATCCACATCTCGATCAACGGCATCGCGGCCGGGTTGCGCAACACGGGCTGAGCCGACGCCCCCGCTTTGCCATCCGGCGTCCGCCTGCTAGCATGGGCACCGGGAGGGCATGGTGTGGGCATTGATGTTGCGGCCCTGAAAATGCGGCTGTCGCTGCGGCTGCAGGCCGTTGCGCGCGCCGACTCCATGCGCGCCATCCGCGAGGGGCTGCTGTGGGTGCTGCCCTGCCTCATGGTGTCGGCGGTGTTCCTCGTCTCGTCGGTGCTCACGCGCATGCTGGGCCTGCCCACCGAGACCACCGATCTGCTGGCCGGCCTGCATGCCGAGATCAGCCGCATCCTGCCGCTGCTGATCGCCGCCTCCATCGGCTACATGCTGGCCATCCGGCACAGCCTGCCGCGCCTGCCCGTGGCCTTTCTGTGCTTTGTCTATGTGGCGCTGGCGGCCTACCTGCTGCGCGGGCAGCCGCGTGCCGCCGCCACCCTGGTGCTGTTCATCGCCATCGCCTCGCCCATCGTCAATGTGCCCCTCATGGCCCGGCTGATGCGGGTGCGCTGGCTGCAGCTGTCGCGCGGCTCCCTGGTCAGCGACAACGTGGAAGATGCCATGAACATGGTGCTCCCGGGCGTGCTGACGGCGGGCCTGCTGGTCGGGGTGCTGACCCTGCTGCAGCAATGGCAAGGCCTGGCGCACTGGAGCCTGCCCCTGGACGTGGTGGACCCGGACCGGCCGTACCTGAATGCCGTGGCGATCACGGGCGTGAATTCGCTGCTGTGGTTCTTCGGCATCCATGGCTACCATGCCCTGCAGCCCCTGTTCCAGGTGCTGGAGATGGCTGTGGGATGGAACGCCATCGAGGTGCTGGCCGACCAGCCGCCTCCCTACCTGCTCAACGCCGGCATGCTCGGGGCCTTTGCCTTCATCGGCGGGGCGGGCGCGACCCTGTCGCTGGTGGTGGCCGTGCTGTGGCGCGCGCGCAGCCCCGGCCTGCGCCTGCTGGCCTTGGCCAGTCTGCCCATGGCCCTGCTGAACGTGAATGAGCTGCTGCTGTTCGGCATTCCGCTGATCCTCAATCCGCGCCTGCTGCTGCCCTTCATCCTGGTGCCGGCCGTCAACGCCTGCCTGGCGCTCGCTGCCGTGCAGGCGGGCTGGGTGCCGGTGGCCGCCACGTCCATGCCGCTCAATGCCCCGGTGCTTTTCAACGCCTATGCCAGCACCCAGGGCTCCTGGCCGGCGGTGGCGCTGCAGCTGGCACTGGTGCTGCTGGGCGCCTGCATCTACGCACCGGCGGTGCGGGCGCTGGAGCGCCACAATGCCACCACGGTGCACCTGCCGGGGCTGGACACGACCTTCTCGCGCCTGCAGGAGCAGGGCCGCCTGTATGCCAGCGACCCTGTGGTGCTGGCGCAGCAGCGCCAGGCAGGCCGCGACGAACTGCTGGCCCAGGTGCGCCGCATGGGCGAGTACGAATTCTTCCTGGAGTACCAGCCCCAGGTGTCGCCGCGCACGGGCGAATGCGTGGGCTGCGAAGCCTTGCTGCGCGCCCGGGATGCCACGGGGCGAACGCAGTCCCCGGGGGCCTTCCTGGCCTGGCTGACCGAGGCCGGGCTGATGAAGGACGTGGACCTGTGGGTCGCGGATGCGGCCTTGCAACAGTACCGGCGCTGGCGCGATGCGGGCTTCGTGCTGCCCATCTCCATCAACGTCACGGGGCCTACGCTGATGTCGGCTGCGCATTGCCAGCGGCTGGTGGCGCTGATCGCGCCGGCCGCCGGCTGCATCAGCGTCGAGCTCACCGAGGACGCGCTGGCCGCGGACGTGGGCCAGATGCGCGACGCCATCGCCCGCATCCACGCGGTGGGGGCCCGGGTGGCGATCGATGATTTCGGCACGGGCTACTCGTCGCTCAGCTACCTGCACGCCTTTGCGGTGGACACGATCAAGATCGACCGCAGTTTCGTGGTGGCCAGCGCAGAGCCCCGCGGTGCTCGGCTGCTGCAGGGCCTGCTGCACTTCTGCCAGAGCCTGGAGGTCGGCATCGTGGTGGAGGGGGTGGAGACGCTGGAGCAATTGCAGGCCCTGCCCGGTGGCATGGACCTGCAGGTGCAGGGTTGGTACTACAGCCGTGCGATGGCTTCCGATGCGTTGCCGGCCTTCGTGCAGCGCTGCGTGGCCGGCGCGGCGGCCCAGGCGGCGTGACGGCGCACCCTGCAGTGCGCCGTCGGCCTCAATCCCCCAATAGCTCGCCCACCGCCTTGAGGTCTTCCACCCGGTCGCAGATGGCCTTCACGGCCATCATGACGGGGATGCCCAGCAGCAGCCCCCACAGCCCCCAGAGCCAGCCCCAGGCGAGCACGCTCACGAACACGGCCACGGGGCTCATGCTGCTGGTGCGGCTGGTGAGCCAGGGCGTGAGCAGGTTGCCGATGAGGGTGTGGATGACCAGCGAGGCGCCGCCGATGGCCAGGGCCATGTCGATGGTGCCGAACTGCAGGAAGGCCACCAGGGCCGAGGCGCCGGCCGTCAGCGCCGAGCCGATGTAGGGCGCCAGGTTGAGCACGCCGGCCACCACGCCCCAGACGGCGGCATTCTCCAGGCCCAGCGCCCAGTAGGCAAAGCCCGTGGCCAGCCCTACCAGGATGCTGGTGAACACCTGCACCAGCAGGTAGCGCTGGATCTGGCCGGTGATGTCGTCCAGCACCTGCATGGTGATGTTGCGCCGCTCCAGGCTGCTGCCGGCGATGCGCACCAGCTTCTGGCGGAACAGGTTGCCCGAGGCCAGGGCGAAGTAGGTCAGGAACACCACCACCGTGAGCTGGCCCACCGCCGACACCAGGCCCATGGTGCCGCTCCACAGGTAGTCGCGGATGTTGAAGGGCGGGCGCTCCACCACCACGCGTTGCACGCCGCGCCGGTAGGGGGCGGCGGCCGCGCTCTCGGCGGCGGCCTGCTCGATCTGGGCGGCGGCCTTTTGCATGGTGTCCAGCGTGCTGGGCATGCCGGCGCGCGCGCGCAGGTTGTCGCGCACCTTCTTGGCAGCCACTGGCAGTGAGTCGACGAGCTGCGTCGCCTGGTCGCTCAGGGACCAGGCCATGCTGGCCATGCCCCCCACGATGGCGATCAGCAGCACGGCGGCGCCCAGGGGGCGCGGGATGTGCCAGCGGCGCAGGGTGTTGACAGCCGGACGCAGCGCCGTGGTCAGCAGGATGCTGAGCATCAGCGGTATGAACACGGCACTGGCCCAGTGCAGCAGGGCCACGCCGGCAAACAGGGCCAGCAGCGCCAGGGACAGGTTGCGCACGTCCACCGGCATCTGCAGCATCAGCGGGGCGTGAGCTGCCAGCGGCGGTGGGGTGGGGGGAGCCGCCGCAGCGGTGGCGTCAGCAGGGCTGCCAGCGGGGCCAGGCTCCGGTGGCACTGCTGTGGCCGCCAGGGCCGGTGCCTGCAGGGCGCCGGGCTCCATGTCGGTGCCTGCGGCGGCCGCCGGTGCCTGCGGCGGCTGGGTGGTGGAGGGGGCGCTGGGGTCGGAGGGGGCTGTCGCGGCGGTCATGCCGGGGATTGTCACGCACTGTGAGCAAATGTTGTGTAGGTGCCCGCGCCATCGCGCAGGCCGTCCGGCGCCTGCCGCGCAAATGCAACGCAATTGCCTCGCTATTCGCGCGATGGGCTCGCGGCCAGGCCGCTAGCATGGCTGCATGCAAGTTGAACCATTGCCCGGCGGCCTGCCGCAGGGCCCCTCCCAAGGACGACTACCCGCCGGGCAGTCCGGTATGGCGGCGCCTGCGCGCGATGATGTCCGTGCCCGGCCTGTGGTGCACCGTGTGCTCGTGCCGCTGTTGGCGGTGGCCACGCTGCTGGCCGGCGGTTGCTCGTCGCTGGACGTGCCGCGGGCCGACAACTACCCCGCCACCAACCAGAAGAAGGCGCGCGCCGTGCACCACTGGGACGTGCTGGCCGACGACGTGGCCACGCGCATCGCCGGCAAGATCCGCGACTGGCCTGCGGGCGAGCACCCGATCTACGTGTCCGCCTCGGGCGATACGAGCTTCAACAACGGCTTTCGCAAGCTCTTGATCACCCGCCTGCTGGACCGCGGGGTGGTGCTCACCAACCAGCCTTCGGCCGTGACCCTGGCGTTCGAGACCCAGCTGGTGCAGCACCCGGGCCGCGTCTCCAACAGCCTGCCCATGCCCTGGACCCGGCTGGCCCTGGGCGTGGGTGTGGCACGCGACTGGGCGCACCGGGCGCCCGGCGCCGGATCCATCGTGGCTGGCACAATCGCCATCGGGGCACTGGCCGACGCCGCGCAGTACACCACCGACGGCCCCGCCGCAGGCGGCCCCACGCGCACCGAGGTGCTCATCACGACCTCGCTGGAAAGCGGCGACCGCTACCTGGCCCGCACCTCCGACGTGTACTACATCGAGCAGGACGACGCCGCGCTCTACCAGGTCCAGCAGCCGGCTCCGCCGCCGCCCCCCCCTCCACCGCCCACCCCGGTCAAGACCTGGCAGGTGGTGAGCCCCCCGGCGATGATGGTGGTGGCGCCATGAAGCGCCGCACCCTCCTGCGCAGCGCCGGTGCGCTGCTGCCGGTGCTGGCCCTGACCGGCTGTGCCTCGTACTACTACGGCGACAAGGCTGGTGGCAGCGGTGGCGGGCTCATGGACCTGATCACTCCCACGACCATCGAGCGCAACCACCGCGCCGTCGATGCGCTGCTGCAGCAGGCGCCGCTGGACCCGCAGCACGCCGTGCTGGTGGCCACGCTGGTGAATGTGGACCGGCTCACCGAATCCTCGCGCCTGGGGCGCATCTTCTCCGAGCAGGTCGGCTCGCGCCTGGTGCAGCGCGGCCTGCGCGTGACCGAGCTCAAGCTGCGCGAGAACGTGGCCATGCAGCGCGGCACCGGCGAGTTGCTGCTCTCGCGGGAGGTGCGCGAGGTCAGCCGCGCGCACGACGCACAGGCCGTGGTGGTGGGCACCTACGCCGTCTCCACCACCACGTTGTTCATCAGTCTCAAGATCGTGAACCCCGTGGGCAACGCCGTAGTGGCCGCGCACGACTATTCCATGCCCATCGACGAGAACGTGCGCTCGCTGCTCGCCGCGCGGTAGATCGCGGGCCGCCAAGCCTTCATCCAAAAAAAGCCCCGCACGGCATGGCCGGCGGGGCTTTGGTGTTTTTGTGGGCGGCCCGGCATCGCCGGGCAGCGGATCAGTGCAACATCAGGGCGCCAGCATTCTTGCTTTTGCCGGCGCGGGCGGGTGGGTTGCACAGGCCGCAGGTGTAGTGGCGGTTTTCGTAGAGTTCGGTCACGAACTGGCCCTTGCAGTCCGCGCACTGGGTGCGGGTGAGCATGCCGGCATCCACGAACTTCACCAGGCGCCAGGCGCGGGTGAAGGACAGCAGGGGCTCAATCTCGGCGGTGCTGACCTGCTCGCTGTACAGGCGGTAGGCCTTGGTCAGCAGCTCCACCGAGTCCAGGTCCACGCCCTTGGACAGGTATTCGTAGATGTTCAGGAACAGCGAGCTGTGGATGTTTTCCTGCCAGGTCAGGAACCAGTCGGTCGAGAAGGGCAGTTGGCCCTTGGATGGCGACTTGCCTGCGATCTCCTTGTACAGGCGGATCAGGCGTTCGTAGGACAGGGTGGTTTCGGATTCCAGGACCTGCATGCGGGCGCCCATGCCGATCAGCATCGCAGCGCGTTCGATCTGCTTGGATTCGTTGAGGACGCTCTTGGCTGGGGCTTTGGCGGCGGCAGTCGTGGTGGTCATGGCAGGCTTTCGGGGGAAGCGGTGAACGGGCGGAACGGGACGGAGGAAAGGGGCGGTGTGTTCAGAGCACTTCCGACACGCGGCTGGCCATCAGGATGTTGGCGTGCAGCGTGTTGGTGGCTTCGTTGCCCACCTTCTTGGCCGTGTGGTTGGTCAGCAAGCTCCACACCAGGTTGTCGTCCACGCGGAAGCTGCAAAGAAGCGTGTTCCGGGAGGCCAATTTCAGCACTTGGGCGGCGGACAGCGATGCCAGAATATCGGCAGCTTCTTCGTTCATGCCCAGGCGGAACACAGCTTCTGCCTTGTCGTGGCGGATCAGGTTCTGCGCCAGCATCAGGTAGGTCAGGTTGGCTTCGCGGATTTCGGCGAGCAGCTGTTCGTTCGTCATGGCAGGGTTCCTTTGTTCCAGTTCCCGGGTCTTCGCCTTGCCATGCGGGTTGCATGTTTTGCGCGATCCGTTGAAATGGATTGTGAAACCAGGCCAATCAGAAATTAAGTCGGCGCAGCTCTGTGCAGCGTGTCTGGCACAGAGGTGGTGCGTGTAGGAATTTGCCCTACAAAACCCCAAGCGGAGGTACTACTTGCCAGAGCGTGGCGGCCTGCTGCAAAAAGCAGCAACCGGGCGCGCGGCGAGGCTCAGCCGCGTTCCACCGGGCGCGAAGAATCGCTCACCCATTCGCTCCAGCTGCCGGCAAAAAGCGCGGATTTTCCGAGCCCGGCGACCTCCATCGCGATCAGGTTGGGCAGCGCGCTCACGCCGCTGCCGCACTGGTGCACCACGCTGGCCGGGTCGCGCCCCGCCAGCAGGGTGTCGAACTCGGCGCGCAGCACGGCAGCGGGCTTGAACTTGCCATCGGGGCCGATGTTGTCCACGAAGGGGCGGTTCAGTGCGCCGGGGATGTGGCCGGCCACCGGGTCCAGCGGCTCCACCTCGCCGCGGTAGCGCGGCGCGGCGCGCGCATCGACCACCGTCTGGCCGGGCTGCTGCAGGTTGACCAGCACATCGCTGGCCGTGGCCAGGCGGCGCAGCGGCTCCTTGAGCTCGAAGTTGGACTGGAAGTGCGCCGGCTCCTCGCCGCTGGCCACGGCGCCGCCCGCCGCCTGCCAGGCTTGCAGGCCGCCGTCGAGCACGGCCACGGCATCGTGCCCGGCCCACTTGAGCATCCACCACAGGCGGCCGCAGTAGTTGGCGCCCTGGCGATCGTAGACCACGGCCTGCATGCCGTTGGCGAAGCCCACGCTCGACAGCCAGATCGCAAAGCGCTCGCGGCTGGGCAATGGGTGGCGGCCGCCCGAGGCGGGCATGTCGGCCTCCTGCGCGGTCAACACAGCGCCCGAGGCGCCGGGCATGCCGTGCTTGGCGCTCAGGTTCTCGTTGAGGTCGGCATACACCGCGCCGGGGATGTGGGCCTGCGCATACTGCTGCGCACCGGCCGTGGAGTGCATCAAGTCGAAGCTGCAGTCGAACACCATCAGGGGCGCGCCGCTGGCGGCCAGGGATTGCAGTTCGGTGGCGGAGATCAGGGTGGTGTAGGTCATGGCAGCGGGTGGTCAGGAGCAGTGGATACCGTGCATTGTGTCAATGGTCGGCGTTCACAAACGTATCAATGTTCTTCCGCGGGGGTTCCTGGGGCCGCGCGCGCCCGTAGCACCGTGGCGGCGATACCGCTGCCCACGATGAGCACCATGCCCACCCAGGCGATGGGCGGCAGCACATCGCCGAACAGCAGCACGCTGTAGAGGGCCGCAAAGACGATGCCCGAGTACTGCAGGTTGGCCACCACCAGGGTGCCGCGCTGCGTCTTGGCGCTGGCGTAGGCGCGGGTCATGCACAGCTGGCCGCCCGCGGCCAGGATGCCGATGGGCAGCAGCCACAGCGCCTGCCAGCCCGGCCAGGCCGAGGTGCCGGTGAACAGCAGGGCCCCGCCGCCAGCCACTGCCGAGCCGAGCGCGAAATAGAACACCGTGCGCGACTCGGGCTCGCCCAGGCGCGACAGGGCCACCACCTGCATGTAGGCAAACGCGGCCGACAGGCCCGACATCAGCCCGATCATGCCGGCGAAGGCCTGGTTCTGGTCCAGGCTGGGGCGCAGCATCATCACCACGCCGACGAAGCCCGCGAGCACGGTGACGATCAGCGTGCCCTGCAGCGCCGGGCGCGGCGTGGCGGCCGAAGGGCGCCACGCCAGCAGCGTGCCACCCACCAGGAAGGCCGCGATCCACACGCTGCTCATGTAGTTGAGGGTCATGGCCGTGGCCAGCGGCAGGTGGGCGATGGCGTAGAACCAGGCCCCGAGCGAGACCACGCCCACCGAACTGCGCCAGGCATGCATGCCTGGGTAGGCCGTGGCCAGCGATACCTTCTGCGAGCGTGCCAGCAGCCACAGGATGCCCATGCCGATGAGGCCCCGGTAGCAGACCAGTTCGGCCGCATTGAAATGGGCCGAAGCGATCTTCACGCACACCCCCATCGTGGCGAAAAGGAACGCGGCCAACACCATCCAGAGGGCTTGCATGGGGAAATCGGTACTCGAAAATGAAAATAGCTGCCGTGCTTGAAGAACAAGCACTGGCAGCTATTGTAATGAGAGCATTCCGGGCAAACCCGGTTACTCGGGGAGGTTTGCGTCCCAGTTCAACGCTTCGGCACGGCATCCTGCATGGCGGCGCGGTACCACTCATGGAAATGCTGCATGCCGTCCTCCATCGGACTCTGGTAGGGGCCGACCTCGTTGTCGCCGCGCGCCAGCAGGGCCTTGCGGCCGGCGTCCATGCGCTCGCCGATCTCGTCGTCCTCGATGCAGGTCTCCATGTAGGCAGCCTTCTGCGCCTCGACGAACTCGCGCTCGAAGGCGGCGATCTCCTCGGGGTAGTAGAACTCCACCATGTTCAGAGTCTTCGTCGGGCTGATGGGGTGCAGCGTGGACACGGTGAGCACGTGCGGGTACCACTCCACCATGATGTGCGGGTACAGCGTGAGCCAGATGGCGCCGTGCTTGGGCGGCTTGCCGTCACGGTAGGCCAGCAGGGCCTCGTGCCAGCGTTCGTAGACAGGGCTGCCGGCCTTGCCCAGGCGGTTGGCCACGCCCACGGTCTGTACCGAGTAGTTCTTTCCGAACTCCCAGCGCAGGTCGTCGCAGGTGACGAAACTGCCCAGGCCTGGATGGAAGGGGCCGACGTGGTAGTCCTCGAGGTAGACCTCGATGAAAGTCTTCCAGTTGTAGTTGCACTCGTGCAGCTCCACGTGGTCGAGCACGTAGCCGCCGAAGTCCAGGTCGGCGCGCGGGCCCATCTGGGCCAGGTCGGCCGCCACGTCGTGGCCGTTGTCCTCGAACAGCAGGCCGTTCCACTCGCGCAGCGGGTAGTTGTTGAGGTTCAGGCAGGGGTCGTCGGCAAAGTGCGGCGCACCCAGCAGTTCGCCCTTGGGGCTGTAGGTCCAGCGGTGCAGCGGGCACACGATGTTGCCGCCCGCGCTGCCCTTTTGCTGCGTGTACAGCGAGCCACGGCCCTTGAGCATGACGGCCTGGCGGTGGCGGCAGACGTTGGAGACGAGCTCCACCCCGCCCTGCGCGTTGCGTACCAGGGCACGGCCCTGGCCCTCATGGGGCAGGGTGTAAAAGTCGCCGGCATTGGGCACGGCCAATTGGTGCCCCACATAGCGGGGCCCACGCTGGAAGATGGTGTCCAGCTCGCGCTGGAACAGCGCTGGGTCAAAGTAGCTTGAAACTGGTAGTTGGCTTGCGGCCTGCTGCAGTTGAAGACTTAAATCAGACATGGGTGACCTGACCTAAAGACTCCCCACAGGGAGGTGTGCCATGCGGCACATCTGGAGGAAAAAAGAAACCGGCTCCAAGGCCGGCTGAACGAGAATGGGATTATAGCCAATGGGGTTATTCGCCCGTCACATTCCCGCACCCCCCCTGCGTGTATTGGCGCCCGGGCTGCGGCCCGCGCCGGGATGGGGCAGTGTCCTGTGCGCCGATGCGCTGGCGCGGCGGGTTCGCGGGGGCCACGGTGGCCGCCTTTGGCGGCTGTGCTCCCCAAACCGGTGGGCTGCGCGTGGGGTGCCATGCGCTGGGCCTAAAATCAGTGGTTTTTCCTTCATTCGCGGCGCCTGTTGCCGCCTCCACCCATGCCCAAGGCCTCCGCCACCACCGCGCCCCCCGCAGAACCCGCCAGCTACGAAGCGGCGCTGGAAGAGCTGGAGCAGCTCGTGGGCCGGATCGAATCGGGCCAGTTGCCCCTGGACCAGATGCTCGCGGGCTACCAGCGTGGCGCCGCGCTGCTGGCCTTTTGCCGCAAGCGCCTGGATGCCGTCCAGGACCAGATCAAGGTGCTGGACGAGACGGGCTTGAACGCCTGGGCCCCTGAATGAGCGCCGCCCCCTCCTTCGAGCTGCTTGCCTGGAGCCAGCGGCACCTGTCCCGTGTCGAGGAAGCGCTGTCCCGCTGGGTGGGCGAGGGCGCGCCGGCCGGCCTCGGCGAGGCCATGCGCTATGCCGTGCTCGACGGTGGCAAGCGCCTGCGCCCGCTGCTGGTGCTGGCGGCCGAGGAGGCCGTCTGCAGCGGCGCCGACATCGCGCCGTCTGCGCATGCCGTGTCCGACGGTGCGGCGCTGCGCGCCGCCTGTGCCGTCGAGCTGATCCATGCCTATTCCCTGGTGCACGACGACATGCCGTGCATGGACAACGACGTGCTGCGCCGCGGCAAGCCCACCGTGCATGTGCAGTTCGGCGAAGCGCAGGCCTTGCTGGCCGGCGATGCCCTGCAGGCTTTTGCCTTCGAGCTGCTCACGCCCGACGATGGCAGCGTGCCCGCCGCGATGCAGGCCACGCTGTGCCGCCTGCTGGCGCGCGCGGCCGGCTCGGCCGGCATGGCCGGCGGCCAGGCCATCGACCTGGCCAGCGTGGGCGTGGCGCTCACCGAAGACCAGTTGCGCCATATGCACCGCCTGAAGACCGGCGCGCTGCTGCAGGGCAGCGTGATGATGGGCGTGGCTTGTGGCCCGGCCAGCGCGCAGGCGCACGAGGCCCTGTCCGACTACGGCGCCGTCATGGGCCTGGCCTTCCAGGTGGTGGACGATATCCTCGACGTGATCGCCGACTCCGCCACACTGGGCAAGACGGCCGGCAAGGATGCGGCGAGCGACAAGCCCACCTATGTCTCCCTGCTGGGCCTGGCGCCCGCGCAGGCCTATGCCCGCGAGCTGCAGGTGCAGGCCCATGCCGCCCTGGCGCGCAGCGGCCTGGCCGACACGCGTGCCCTGGCTGCCCTGGCCGATATGGTCGTGGACAGGACCCACTGACGGCTGTGGCAAGACCTTCTGTGTCTCTCGCGTTGGTTGCTACGATGCACCACCCGCAGACGCTGGCGCTCGCCAGCGGATGGCGCCTGCCCCGTGCGCACTGAACCATTCAAGAACAACACCCCATGTCCACGACCTCCTACCCCCTGCTGCAGAACGTGAACGACCCGGCGGACCTGCGCGCCATGCCGCGGGCCGACCTCAAGGCCCTGGCCGCCGAGCTGCGCGCCTTCGTGCTCGAGAGCGTCTCGCAGACGGGCGGGCACCTGAGTTCCAACCTCGGCACGGTGGAGCTGACCGTGGCCCTGCACCATGTGTTCAACACGCCCGAAGACCGGCTGGTGTGGGACGTGGGCCACCAGACCTACCCGCACAAGATCCTGACCGGCCGGCGCGACCGCATGACGACGCTGCGCCAACTGGGCGGCATCTCGGGCTTTCCACAGCGCGCCGAGAGCCCTTACGACACCTTCGGCACCGCGCATTCGAGCACCAGCATCTCGGCCGCCCTGGGCATGGCCCTGGCCGCCAAGACCAAGGGTGAGAACCGCCATGCCGTGGCCATCATCGGCGACGGCGCCATGACCGCGGGCATGGCCTTCGAGGCACTGAACAACGCCGGCGTGGCCGATGCCAACCTGCTGGTGGTGCTCAACGACAACGACATGAGCATCAGCCCGCCCGTGGGCGCTCTCAACCGCTACCTGGCCCAGCTCATGAGCGGCCAGTTCTACGCCGCGGCCAAGAACGTGGGCAAGACCGTGCTGCGCCCCGTGCCACCGCTGCTGGAGCTGGCCAAGCGCTTCGAGCAGCAGGCCAAGGGCATGGTGGTGCCGGCCACGCTGTTCGAGAAGTTCGGCTTCAACTACATCGGGCCCATCGATGGCCACGACCTCGATTCGCTGATCCCCACGCTCGAGAACATCAAGAGCCTCAAGGGCCCGCAGTTCCTGCACGTGGTCACCAAAAAAGGCCAGGGCTACAAGCTGGCCGAGGCCGACCCGGTGGCCTACCATGGCCCGGGCAAGTTCGACCCGGCCGTGGGCCTGGTCAAGAGCACGACGGCACCCAAGCAGACCTTCACCCAGGTCTTCGGCCAGTGGCTGTGCGACATGGCAGCCAAGGACCAGCGCCTGGTGGGCATCACGCCCGCCATGCGCGAAGGCTCGGGCATGGTGGAGTTCGAAAAGCGCTTTCCCGAGCGTTACTACGACGTGGGCATTGCCGAGCAGCATGCCGTGACTTTCGCCGGCGGCATGGCCTGCGAAGGGCTCAAGCCCGTGGTGGCGATCTACTCCACCTTCCTGCAGCGCGGCTACGACCAGTTGATCCACGACGTGGCGCTGCAGAACCTGCCCGTGGTGTTCGCACTCGACCGCGCGGGGCTGGTGGGGGCCGACGGCGCCACGCATGCGGGTGCCTACGACATCCCCTTCGTGCGCTGCATCCCCAACATGAGCATGGCCTGCCCGGCCGACGAGCGCGAGTGCCGCCAACTGTTGTCCAGCGCGTTCGAGCAGGACCACCCCGTGGCCGTGCGCTACCCGCGCGGCAGCGGTGCCGGCGTGGCGCCGCTCGCGGACCTGCAAGGCCTGCCTTTCGGCAAGGGCGAGATCCGGCGCGAACGCAAGGCCGCGGCCGGCGAGGGTGGACCGCGCATTGCCATCCTGGCTTTCGGCACCCTGCTGTACGCCGCGCTCGAGGCCGGCGAGACCCTGGATGCCACGGTGGCCAACATGCGCTGGGCCAAGCCCATCGACGTGGAACTGCTGCGCGATGTGGCCGGGCGCCACGACGTGCTGGTCACGGTGGAAGAGGGCGCCGTGATGGGCGGCGCGGGCAGCGCCGTGACCGAAGCGCTGAACGCCGCCGGCATCGTGCGCCCGGTGCTGCAGCTGGGCCTGCCCGATGTGTTCATCGAGCATGGCGATCCGGCCAAGCTGTTGTCGCTGCAGGGGCTCGACGCCGCCGGCATCGAGCGCGCGGTGCGCGAGCGCTTTCTGACTTGAACGGCACGGCAGGCGCGGCCTCACGGCGCCTGCCGAAAACCCGCACAGCAGGTTGGCGGGGTACCTCCTACAATGCAGGCGCGCTGCAAGGATCTGCACGCGCATCCCTCCCTGCGCAGCGCTCGCTGCCGCACCTACCCCCGCGGAAACAGGAGACACGCTGTATGGATCGCCGTTCGCTCATCACGCACACTGGCCTGGCGGGCGTACTGGCTGCGGGCGTTGCGCCGGCCGTGCATGCACAGGCCACGCTGCGGTGGCGGATCGCATCGAGCTTTCCCCGCTCCTCGGACAACATCTTCGGCGGTGCGGAGGTGTTTGCCCGCGCTGTGCGCATCCTGTCGCATGGCAAGTTCGAGATCTCCGTGCATGGCGGCGGTGAATTGATGCCGGCCTTCGACGTGGTCGATGGTGTGCAGAACGGCACCATCGAGATGTGCCATGCCGTGCCCTATTATTTCTATGACAAGAACCCGGCGTTCGCCCTGGGGTGCACCGTGCCCTTCGGCTTCAATGCCCGGCAGATGAGTGCCTGGATGCTGCACGGCAATGGCCGCAAGCTCATGAACGAGTTCTATGCCGGCTTCAACATCGTGAGCTTTGCCTGCGGCAACACCGGCACGCAGATGGGCGGCTGGTACCTGCGCGAGGTGCGGAACCCGGCCGATTTCAAGGGCCTGAAGATCCGCGTGGGCAGCGGCCTGGTGGCCGAGGTCATGGCGCGGCTGGGCGCCGTTCCGCAGAGCCTTCCGGGCGGCGACATCTACCAGGCGCTGCAAAAGGGCAGCATCGACGCGGCCGAGTGGATCGGCCCCTACGACGACCAGAAGCTGGGCTTCAACAAGGTCGCGCCGTATTACTACTACCCCGGTTGGTGGGAGGGCGGGCCCGAGGTCGACCTGTACGTGAACAGGAAGGCCTACAACACGCTCTCGCCCGAGTACAAGTTCATCATCGAAGCGGCGGCCTCCATCGCACACACCGACATGCTGGCCCGCTACGACGCGCTCAATCCCAATGCGCTCAAGCAGCTGGTGGCTGCCAAGACCCGGGTGCTTCCCTACTCGCAGGCCATCCTGGACGCGGCCTTCCGCGCATCGATGGAGACCTTCGCACAGAACGATGCGAAGAGCCCCGAGTGGAAGAAGATCTATGCGGACATGCGCAACTTCCAGCGCGACCAGATCCTGTGGTTCCGCTTTGCGGAAGTGCGCTTCGACAGTTTCATGTCGGCGCAAAAGATCTGACAACCCCCTGAGGCGGCGGCTCTTCGGGCACGGCCAAGCCTGCGCAGGCAGGCTTGGGGCCGCGGCCCTCAGCCCCTTCTGCCGAATGGCTGCGCCATTCGGGAAGGGGGGCGCAGCCAGTGCGGCGGGGCGGCCCTTGCACGGCTGCCCTGGCTTGGGGCGCGCCGGTTGCGACGGGCTTGCCCCTCGATGCTTGCAGAACCCTGAAGCCCTCTCGGTGCTGCTGGCTTTTCACGGGAAAACCCGCAAATCCACAGGGGGGCATGTTCCTACAATCAATCGGGCCAGAAGGTTCTTGGCGTCGGGCGACCGGCCTGTGCGCCAGGGTGTGCAATCACAAGTATTCGGAGAAACTCATGGATCGTCGTTCTATCATCAAGCATGCCGGTATCGCCGGTGTGCTGGCCGCAGGTGTGGCACCTGCCGTGCATGCGCAGGCTGCCGTTCGCTGGCGCCTGGCATCGAGCTTCCCCAAGCCGCTGGACACCATCTATGGCGGTGCCGAAGTGTTCGCCAATGCGGTCAAGGCCATGTCGGGCGGCAAGTTCGAGATCTCCGTGCATGCCGGCGGCGAGCTGATGCCCGCCTTCGGCGTGGTGGACGGCGTGCAGCAAGGCTCGGTGGAAGCCTGCCACACCGTGCCTTACTACTTCTACGGCAAGAACCCCGCGTTCGCCATCGGCTCGGCCATTCCCTTCGGCATGAACGCACGCCAGATGACCGCCTGGATGCTGCATGGCAACGGCCGCAAGCTGATGGACGAGTTCTATGCCGGCTACGGCATGCTGAGCTTTGCCGGCGGCAACACCGGCACCCAGATGGGTGGCTGGTTCCGCAAGGAAATCAAGTCGGTCGCCGACCTCAAGGGCCTGAAGATGCGCCTCGGCGGCGGTCTGGTCGGTGACGTGATGACCAAGATGGGCGTGGTGCCCCAGAGCCTGCCTGGCGGCGAAATCTACCAGGCCCTCGAAAAGGGCACCATCGATGCGGCCGAGTGGGTGGGTCCATACGACGACCAGAAGCTGGGCTTCAACAAGGTCGCGCCCCACTACTACTACCCCGGCTGGTGGGAAGGCGGTCCTGAAGTGGACTTCTACATCAACAAGAAGGCCTTCGACGCGCTGTCGCCCGAGAACAAGGCCATCGTGGCAGCCGCATCGGCCCAGGCTTCGGTGGACATGCTGGCCAAGTACGATGCCCGCAACCCCGTGGCGCTGAAGCAGCTGATCGGTGCCAAGATCAAGCTCCTGCCCTTCACCAAGGACGTGCTGGACGCTTCGTTCAAGGCCTCGCAAGAGGTGTACGCCGAGAACGACGCCAAGAGCCCCGAGTGGAAGAAGATCTTTGCCGACTTCCGCGCCTTCCAGCGCGACCAGGTGGCATGGTTCCGTGTGGCCGAAAGCCGTTTCGACAGCTACATGCAGACCGTCAAGCTCTGATACGGCCCCGGCCTGTGCTGGCTTCCAAAAAACCGCGCTTCGGCGCGGTTTTTTTATGCCTGCAGCCTGGGTGCGAGGCGGGTGGCGGATCTCCGTGCGGCGTTGCAAGGCCCCGGCCATGCCGTGGTGGTAGTGGCCAGCAGTCTGACTGGTGGATGAAGGCGCAGTGCGGAGCCCGCCGAGAAGTGCGCAGCCCCTGGCGTTGGCGGGCGCGATGGCTGGCTGCGAGCGCAATCGGTGCGCGCAAAGGCGCGCAAAGGCGTGACAAAGACGTGACAAGGGCGTGACAAGGGCACAAAAAAACCGCGCCAGGGCGCGGTTGTTGTCTGCCTTGTGCAGGCGCACGCTTCAGAAGCTTCGGAAGGCCTTGAGCTCGGCTCCCAGGCGCTCGAATTCCTGGATCAGGGCCGGCGTGGCGCCGTAGAACACGGTGAACTTGCCGGCCAGCGTGCGCACGTACAGGCGCGGCGCGATCAGCCAGCCCAGGCCGCGCACGCGGATCAGCTTGGCGTAGGCCAGGTCGTCGAAGGGCAGGGCTTTGTCCCAGACCCAGCGCTGGTGCAGGCCGTCCTTGCTGATGCGCGTGCGGCTGACCATGATGCTCCACCAGGTCCAGGCCATGAGCACCAGGCCGGCGATGAACCAGCCCGCGCCGGTGCTCACGCCGGTGCTGGAGCCCAGGGCGCCGCGCGACCACAGTTGGGCGAACCAGATGGCGCAGCCGCCCACGATGACCGTGGCCAGTGCCCGGAAGGTGGGCGAAAAGGCCGAACCGACCACTTCACCCCCTTGCGGGGTAAAGCGAAAGGGCTCCGGCGCCATCATGGGGGTCTGGTTCAGCATGGAGAGGCTTGCCACTTGCATGCTCACTGCTTGGCGTCGGAGACGGCAGGCGCTGCGGCCGCAGGGGCTGCGTCCGAGGCGGCAGGGGCGGTATCGCCGAAGGGGTTCTCGCCGGCGCTCGGTGCGTCGTTGTTGTTGTTCATCAGGTCGTCCGCAGGCACCTCGATCTGCACCTTGTCGGTGTCGATGACCTCGGCCTTGGGCAGGAACATGGTCACCGTCTGGGGCACGAAGATCACGATGGCCACCAGCAGCAGCTGCATGATCACCCAGGGGATGGCGCCCATGTAGATGTCGCTCGACAGGATGGGCTTGGGAATGCGCCCCTCCTTGAACAGGGTGTTGGAGATGCCGCGCAGGTAGAACAGCGCGAAGCCGAAGGGCGGGTGCATGAAGCTGGTCTGCATGTTGACGCACAGCAGCACTCCGAACCAGATCAGGTCGATCCCGAGCTTGTCGGCGACCGGGCCGAGCATGGGCAGGATGATGAAGGCGATCTCGAAGAAGTCGAGGAAGAACGCCAGGAAGAAGATGAACAGGTTCACCGCGATCAGGAAGCCGATCTGGCCGCCCGGCAGGCCCGAGAGCATGTGCTCGACCCACTTGGCGCCGTCCACGCCCTGGAACACCATCGAGAACACGCGTGCGCCGATCAGGATGAACACCACCATGGCCGTCAGGCGCATGGTGCCCTGCATGGCCTCCCACATCAGGGCCCAGTTCAGGCGCTTGTGGATGGCGGCCAGGATCATGGCGCCCACCACGCCCATGGCGCCGGCTTCGGTCGGCGTGGCGATGGCGGTGTCGATGCCGGGTAGGCCGCCCATGGAGCCCAGCACGGCAAAGATCAAGAGCGCCGAGGGGATGATGCCGCGCAGGCATTTGAGCCACAGCTTGGCGCCCGACATGGTGCGCGCTTCCTTGGGGATGCCAGGCACATAGTGGGGCTTGAACACGCCCAGCATGAAGGTGTAGCCTGCGAAGATCAGCACCTGCAGGATGGAGGGGCCCCATGCGCCGCGGTACATGTCACCCACCGAGCGGCCGAGCTGGTCGGCCATGACGATCAGCACCAGCGAGGGCGGCACCAACTGGGTGATGGTGCCCGAGGCGGCCAGCACGCCGGTGGCGTAGCGCATGTTGTAGCCATAGCGCACCATCACGGGCAGCGAGATGAGGGCCATGGCGATCACCTGGCCGGCCACGGTGCCGGTGATGGCGCCGAGGATGAAGCCCACGATGATCACCGAGTAGCCCAGGCCGCCGCGCACGGTGCCGAACAGCTGGCCCATGGAGTCGAGCATGTCCTCCGCCAGGCCGCACTTCTCCAGGATGGCGCCCATGAAGGTGAAGAACGGGATGGCGAGCAGCAGCTCGTTGCTCAGGATGCCGAAGATGTTGATCGGCAGGTTGGACATGAAGACGGCCGGGAACCAGCCCATCTCGATGGCGAAGAAGCCTGACGCGAGCCCGAGGGCGGCCAGGGAGAAGGCGACGGGGAAGCCGATCAGCATCACCAGCACCAGCCCCGCGAACATGATCGGGGCAAAGTTTTCCATATGCATAGTTTGTTCCTGAAATTCCGGGAATGGGGGCAGTCAGCGCCAGTGGGCGGGGTGGGCCGGCGGGCTGCGCAGCAAGGACTGCAGAGTCACGATGGGGTGGTCATCGGCCCCCGTTATTGCACCGGCTTTTCGTAGTGGGTGTTCATCTGGTAGATGCCGCGCAGGTGGGCCACCCGCTTGACGATCTCGGAGACACCCTGCAGGAACATCAGGCCAAAGCCCACGGGCAGCAGCAGCAGGGCGGGCCAGCGGATCAGGCCGCCGGAGTTGCCGGACATTTCGCCGGAGAGGAAACCGCGCAGGAAGAAAGGCCAGCTCAGGTAGGCGATCAGGCCCATGGCGGGCAGCAGGAACAGCGCCAGGCCCATGATGTCCACGTAGACCTGCTTGTTGCCGCGCAGCTTGCCGTAGATGATGTCCACGCGCACGTGTTCGTTCATGTACAGCACGAAGGGCGCGCCCATCATCACGGTGGCGGCGAACAGGTACCACTGGATTTCGAGCCAGGCGTTGGAGCTGTAGTCCAGGCCATAGCGGACAAAGGCATTGCCCGCCGAGATGAGGGCCGCTGCGAGCACGGTCCACGTTGCCACCTTGCTGAGCTGGCTGGAGATCCAGTCCATGCCCAAAGCCAATCTGAGTAGTGCTGACACCTTGTGTCTCCTGGGTTTTTGAAAAGAGCGCAGACGCACCCGAAGCGCTGCCGGGTGTCTGAAAGTAACGCGGATAGTACCCCCTGCGCGCTGAAGAAAGCCTGACGCGCGAAGATAGGGTTTTCCTCAATCAGCCGCCGCCCACGGAGGCTGGACAACGACGTTGGACGTTTGAAGGCAACTCCGTATCAGTTGTCCATTGCGCTGTGCGCCACCCCCCATTGAACGAAACTGGCGCGGCCCAAGCCAGTGCCCCCGTGCAAGGGCCGCCAAGCCGCGCAGGCGGCGCTGCGCTTGCGTGCACTTGGGGGCGTCCCCCTCCCAGATTGCGCAGCAATATGAGAGAGGGGTGAAGGCGCGAAGCGACTCAGGGGGTGTTCCACTTCAGAACGCCAGGCTGGGCTTGGCCACCATGAGGTAGAACACCACCACCATGGCCACGAAGGCCGGGTAGCCCAGCGCTTCCCACCAGCGGGCATAGCGCCAGTAGCTGGCGGGCAGGGCATCGCCGCCGGCGTCGGCCGCGTGCCGGGCAAGTGCGCGCATGCGCAGCTGCAGCCACACCACGGGCAGCCAGCACAGGCCGGCCAGCACGTAGAGCCCGAGCGAGACGGCGAGCCAGGGGGTGGACAGGGGCAGCCCGGCCATGTGCACCATGGCCAGGCCGGTGGCCGGCTGGATGAACACCGTGGGCGTGGTGAACCACCAGTCGGCCCGCACCACCAGTCGGCTGACCACGGCCTGCGCCTGGACATTGCCGCTGCGGTTGGCAAAGAACATGTAGTAGGCCGAACCCAGGCCCGTGCCCACCAGCAGCACGCTGGAGAGGATGTGGATCCACTTGAGGGTCAGGTACAGGCTCATGCTGGAGGTTCGCGCAACAGCACCACCAGGATGGCGGCGATGGGCAGGTTCTTGGTCAGAGGGCCGAAGGGGTGCAGCCACCATCCGGGTTCGATGGCGTTGGCCAGCAAGGTCATCACCGCCATCAGCAGCAGGGCCGCGGCGTAGGCCGCGCGGCCGGGCTTGAGGGCGATCCACAGCCCCACCACGGCATCGGCGGCGGCACCGGCCAGCACCAGGGCGGTGACGACCTGCGGGCTGTTGAAGGGCAGGGTGGCCAGCAACTGGCGGCTCTGGCCATCGAGCTCCCAGACGCTGACCACCGCAGTGGCGAGCCAGACGAAGACCAGGCTCCAGCGCAGCAGTCGATGGTTTGCCGAGCTCATGGGATGGGGGCGTCCTCTTCCACCACGTCCGTCACCATGCCCCATTTGGCGAACTCGGGCGCAAAGTCCGCCAATGGCAGCAGGCTGGTGCTGGTGTGGGCGCCCACAGGCAAGGCCGCACCGCGCGCGAGCTGGCGCGCCAGCAGGATGGTGGCCATGCACGGGATCTCGGGGCCGTGGTCGTTGTCGGCGGCAATGTGCCAGGCGCGGCGGCGCGCCACGCCCTCCCCATCGGCCCCGGCCACGCGCACCACCATGCCGCCCAGCGGCGTGCCCAGGAAGTCGAAGATGCCGCCCGTGCGGTGCATGAGCCCGGCCAGGCGCTCGGGCCGCCGCAGCAGGCCCCAGGTGCGCAGCGCGGCGATGGCGGCAAAGGCGCGCTGGGCCAGGCCGACTTCGAGCGCTGCGCGAAAGCTCACCCGCTGCGTGACGCGGTAGCGCGCGGGCAGCAGTTCCAGGTCGGGGATGTCGCACACCGCCGCCAGGCGCGGGCGCAGGCGCTGGAACCGCACCGGGGTGGGTGCTGCCCAGCCCAGCCGGTCCTGCCAGCGGCCGTCCTCCCACACGGCAATGGCCTCGCCGCAGTAGCTCAGCACGGCCGCCAGCGTGGCCTGGCCGCGCGGCGCGCGCTGGGCCGGGGCGATGCAGATATCGATGCTGTCGATGCGCTGCCAGCCGGCGCACAGTTCGTCCACCACGGCCGAGGACAGGGCCGGCACCGTGCTGGCGCCGCAGACCGCCGTGCGCCCGGCCGCGGTGAAGCGGGCGTTCAGGGCTGCCGGGAAGTCACAGACGAAGCGGCGCCCGTCGGCCAGGTCGATGTAGTGCGCGCCGGCATCGGCGGCTGCCTCGGCCACCGAATAGCCCTGCGCCTGGAACGGCCCGGCGGTGTGCACCACCAGGCCCACGCCGAGCGCCTGCAGGGCCTGCACCAGGCCGGGCGCGCTGTGGTCCAGGGCCACGCCCTGCGCGAGCGGGCCCAGTGTGGCCGCCAGGGCCTGGGCCTGGGCGGCACTGCGGCCGGCCACCAGCAGATGGATGCCGGGGTCGCCGGCCAGTGCGCGGCAGATGCGGGCGCCGAAGTTGCCGTAGCCCCCCAGCACCAAGGTGGTCAGCGGCGCGGAGCCCGTCATCGCCGGGCCTCCTGGGGCTGCATCCAGGCGGCCGTTGTTGCCGCTGGGTCAGCACGCGGGGCCGGGTTCTCGGTGCCTGCATGGGCCCGCAGTGCGGCCAGGTGCTGGGGCCATTGGGCCTGGTGCCAGCCGGGCACGTCGGCGGCCGGCATGGGTTTGCAGAACACATAGCCCTGGATCGTGGGCAGGCCGCAGGCCGCCAGGGTCTGCAGCTCGGCCGGGGTCTCGACCCCTTCCACCACCACCGACAGGCCGAACTCGCTGGCCAGCGCCCCCACATGCCGCAGCATGGACTGGCGCCGCGCGTCCTGCGCCAGCTGGCGCACGAACAGGCGGTCGCACTTGATGCCGGCAATCGGCAGATCGGCCAGCATGCCCAGCGAGGAGTAGCCGGCGCCGAAGTCGTCCATCAGCACGCCCACGCCGATGGCCTGCAACTGGCGGATGGAGTCGAGCATGCGCGGGCCGCTGGCGATCAGTGCGTGTTCGGTAAGCTCCAGCTTGAGCGCGCCGCCGGGCAGGGCATGGCGCGCGAGCTCGGCCTGCAGCCAGGGCGCAAAGTCTTCTTCGAGCAGGGTGGCCGGTGCCACATTCACGCTGAATTGCGTCTGTGCCATGCCCTGGCTGCGCCACCGGCATGCCCAGGCCATCGCATTGGTGAGGATCAGCCGGTCCACCAGGGGTGTCTTGCCCTGCAGCTCGCAGACCAGCAGGAAGGCCTCGGGGTGGAGGGGGCCCAGCAGCTCGCTGCGCACGCGCAACAGCGCCTCGAATTGCACCTCGCCGCGGTGCAGGTCGGCAATCGGCTGGAAGTGCAGAGCCAACTGGTCGGGCTGCAGCAGCACGGGCAACTGGTCCGCGATCAGCGACAGCTGGATGTCGCCTTCGGGTGGCTGCATCTGGTGGCTGGAAGTGCGCATCAGCGACAGGCCGCGGCGCAGCAACTGCTGGCGCGCCTGGTCGAAGCGCATGTTGCTCAACTGCTCGGTGGCGATGGCCATGCCGAACAGCAGCACGATCACCAGCAGCGCCACCCCGTCGGATGCGGCGGAGCTGTCCGGCCATTCCAGGGGAAAGGTGTTCACCAGCAGCCAGTGCAGAACCAGAATGGCGGCGCCGGCCAGCAGCTTGTCCTGCCATGTCTGCGGAATGTAGATGCGCGTCAGCGCCCGCATCTTGGCCGCGCGGTGGCGTATGGCGGTGTAGGCGGCAATGCCGATGGCGGTGGCCAGGGCCAGCACGGTGGCAAGGCCGTTCACCCGCGCATAACTGGAGACATAGCCCTCGGAGATGGTGAAATGCGCAGCCAGCATGCCCAGCGACAGCCCTGCGCCCGCCAGCAGGATGCGCGCCTTGCTGGCGCTGGTGCTCAGTGTGGGCACGGTCAGCCGCGCGCTCAGCGCCATCACGACCAGGCCCGTGAGCGCCGGCACCAGGCCCAGCACGTGGCCGGCCAGCTCGGCATACATGAGCATGCCCACCACGTCCAGCGCCCAGACGATGCAGCCTATGCACAGGGCCGCATGGGATGCGCTGATGCGCCGGCTCGACGGGTCGATGGCAAAGGCCGTGTGCTCGACGAGCCGCTGGCACACATGCACCACCAGCGAGGCGAAGATCCAGAACAGCAGGCTGTGCAGCAGCGGTGGAAAGCCCACCGCAAACATCTGCGTGGCATCGTGTCCGATTGAAAACATTCTTTCTTGTCCCTTCCCCCCAATTCTGGGTGGTCATCATACGACCTGGCGGTGGCAGGTCCCGGGCGGCGGCATCCCCTACACTGGAGCACCATGACGATGTTCCCCCCCGAAATCCTCGCCGCCTACCTTGTTGCCGTGATCGTCGTGGTCTTCGCGCCGGGGCCGGACAACATCCTGGCCATCAGCCGCGGCCTGAGCCAGGGGCGCCTGGCAGCCGTACTGTCCTCGGTGGGCGCAGGGCTGGGCATCATGGTGCACACGGTGGCCGCCACGCTGGGGCTCACGCTCATCGTGCAGGCTTCGCCGCTGGCCTTCTGGGCCGTCAAGATCGCGGGTGCGGCCTACCTGCTGTACCTGGGCTACAAGGCGCTCACGGCGGGCAACCTGATCTCGTTCGCGCCTGCCGCGCGCCAGCCGCTGGCCAAGGTATTCGGCGTGGGCCTGTTCTCCAACGTGCTCAACCCCAAGCCCGGGCTGTTCGTGCTAGCCTTCATTCCCCAGTTCGTCGATGCCGCGCGCGGCCCGGTGGCCACGCAGATGCTGGTGTACGGCGCCATCTTCGCGGTGCTCACGGCGATCATCTTCTCGGTGCTGGGCAGTTGCGCGGCGCAGCTCTCGGGCTGGCTGGTGCGCCGCCCGCGCGCCACCAGGTGGCTCAACAACGGGGCCGGCATCACCTTCATCGCCTCGGGCATCTCGGTGCTGGCGCTGGGCAACCGGCGCTAGGCGCTGCTGCCGCCCGCACCCTGATGCCTGGCACCCCTCCCGTCTCCTTTGCGGGCGCGCTCAGCCATGACATGGCCGACAAGCGCATCGCCATCCTGCGCGAGATCGGTGCGGGCGGCTCCATCTCGCAGGCGGCGCGCGCCGTCGGCGTGAGCTACAAGGCCGCGTGGCAGGCCCTGGACACCCTGACCAACCTGGCCGGCACGCCGCTGGTGGACCGCGCCGTGGGTGGTGCCGGCGGCGGCGGCGCGCAACTGACCGAGGCTGGCCATCAGCTGCTGGCCGCGGCCGATGCCATGGCGCAGGCGCGCAGCGCCGTGCTGGCCCGCTGGGAAGGCCGCGCCGGCCCCGCAGCCGCGCGGCTGGCGGTGCGCACCAGCATGCGCAACCAGTGCCCCTGCACCGTGCAGCGGCTGGAGCCTCTGGGCCAGATCGTGCGGGTGCACCTGGGGCGTACCGAAGCCGATCAAGAAGGTTTCCTCAGCGCCCGCATCACGCTGGAGAGCGTCGAGCTGCTGGGCCTGGTGCCCGGCCTGGTGGTGCAGGCCCTGTGCAAGGCCACGGCGGTGCGCGTAAAGCGCGCGGGGGCCGATATGCCACCGGCAGGGCCCGGCGTCAGCTGCCTGCCCGCCAAGGCCGTGCGGGTGGTGCGCGGTGAGTCGGGCGATGAGGTTTCAGCCGAACTCGCGGGCGGCATCCAGATGGTGGGTTTTGCCGCACCCCATAGCGGCTTGCGCACCGGCAGCCGGGTGCTGCTGGTGGTGGAGGACAACGCCGTGGTAATCGCCTTGGCGCAGGGCTGAGCGCGCAGCTCAGTGTCCCTTCGGGGTTCCCAATTTTCGGTACACCGTGGCCCGGCTGATGCCCAGGGCACGTGCGGCTTCGGCCACATTGCCGCGCGCCTCGGTCACCGCCTGTCGGATCAGGGCCGTCTCGGCCTCGCGCAGCGGTGCGGCGGCCACGCCAGGCGCCGATGTCAGCATTGCCCGCAGAGTGCTGACCTGGCGTGGTGCCAGTGCCATGCCCTGCAGGCGCAGGCCCGACCACAGTGGCAGGTCCAGCGGCGCGGCGCCCGTACCCTGGCGCTGCGCCGCGTCGAACAGCAGGGGCCAGGGCATGGCCAGCAGTTCGCTGGCATGGGCCCGAGTGCCGGGCGCGCGCAAGGGCTGGGGCACCAGCTGGCGCGCGGTGCGGTTGCTGCCCAGCAGGTAGCCATCGGCGTCCAGCAGCACCAGGCCGTCGCCTTCGCCGCCCAGCGTGCTGCCGGGCCAGTTCAGGCGCAGCAGCAGGGCATGGGGGCGTTGCAGCAGCAGGGCGTCCTCGATGGCGCGGGCCGAGCGGTCCACCAGGTGGCGCAGCTCGGGCCGCTCGGGCACGTCCACGCCCGTCAGGTCCAGCATGCCGGCGCAGCGGCCCTCGGGGTCGAACAGCGGCGCGCCGGCGCAGCTGTAGTGGGTGTTGTCGTCGAAGAAATGTTCGCCCCGGTGCAGCCACACGGGCTGCAGTTCGGCCAGGGCCGCGCCGATGGCGGTGGTGCCCACGGCCGCCTCCGACAGGTCGATGCCGACACGGCCGATGGCGTGCACCCGCGCATCGCGGTGGTCGATGGCGCCCTGCACGTCGACCACCACGCCCCGCGCATCGGTCAGCACCGCGAAGTAGTGCATGCCGGCAATGGCGCGCGTGAGGTGCCCCAGCACCGGGCGCGCGGCCTGCAGCAGGTGGCGGTGCTGCTCGGCCACGCCGCGCAGCGTGGCGGCGCTGACCAGGTCGAAGGCCACGCGCTGGCGCGGCGACTGGCCCTGCGCCACACAGCGCTGCCAGGAGCGCACGATCCAGGGCTCGATGCCCAGCGCGGCAGGCACCTGGCCCTGGCTGAACAGGGCGGTGCGGGCGCGGGCGATCAAGGCCTGGCGCTCGTCGAGCGATGGCGTGACGACAGCGGCGGACAGCATGGATTACGACTCCCGTGGGGTGGCGGGGCGGCGCACCTTCTCTGAGGTGCCCGGTGTGCAGTGCGCATGATGCGCCGGTGTGCACTGCAGCATGTTTCAATTTGAGAATATCCGCGCCCGGCCCGCGCCAATCTAGGGTTCACCCTAGGAATCCGGCCCCGCCGCCGGCCCAAGATGCGGCTTGCAGATCCAGCCAACACCCTCCCGAGGAGACAGCCAGATGCAAGTCCAGTTCACCGTCAACGGCCGCGCGGCCAGCGTTGACGTCCCCCCCAACACCCTGCTGGTCCACGCGCTGCGCGAGCACCTGCTGCTCACCGGCACGCACGTGGGCTGCGACACCAGCCAGTGCGGTGCGTGCACGGTGCACGTCAATGGCCGCGCGGTGAAGTCCTGTGCCATGCTGGCCGTGCAGGCCCAGGGAGCCCAGGTGCAGACCATCGAGGGCCTGGCCGCGGCCGACGGCACCATGCACCCCATGCAGGCGGCCTTCAAGGAGTGCCATGGCCTGCAGTGCGGCTTCTGCACCCCGGGCATGGTGATGAGCGCGGTGGACCTGTGCACCCACCACCCCAAGGCCGACGAGGGCGAGATCCGCGAACTGCTGGAGGGCAACATCTGCCGCTGCACCGGCTACCAGAACATCGTGCGGGCCGTACAGCACGGCCAAAAAGCCATGGCATCCGCCTGAGGCGGGCTTGCCTTCGACCGGCTACCGTCGTTGGGGCGCCTTGCCGTGCTAGAGCACTGTCGGCGGCTCCCCGCCTAGTTATCCGGCCGAATGCAAACCCGCACAAGTCAGTCCAGAACTCACACACCAGGAGACAAGACCATGGGTGCTTCCGACTTCTCCAAGCTGCCGCATATCGGCGAAGCCCTCCGCCGCAAGGAGGACTACCGCTTCCTCACCGGCGCGGGCCAGTACACCGACGACGTGGTGCTGGCCGCGCAGAGCCATGCCGTGTTCGTGCGCTCGCCGCATGCGCATGCGCGCGTCAACAGCGTCAACACCGATGCCGCCAAGGCGGCGCCCGGGGTGCTGGGCGTGTTCACCGGTGCCGACGTGGCGGCCGACAACATCAACGGCCTGCCCTGCGGCTGGCTCATCACCAGCACCGACGGCCAGCCCATGAAGGAGCCGCCGCACCCCATCCTGGCGCAGGGCAAGGTGCGCTACGTGGGCGACCACGTGGCCATCGTCGTGGCGCTCACGCAGCAGCAGGCGCGCGATGCGGCCGAGCTGGTGGAGGTGGACTACGACGTGCTGCCCGCCGTGGTCAGCGTGGCCGATGCCGCGGCCAACAGCGTGGCCGGCGCCGCGCTGCACGACATCGCGGCCGACAACCACTGCTACAAGTGGGCCATCGGCGACAAGGGCGCGGTGGATGCCGCCTTTGCCGGCGCCGCGCACGTCACGAAGCTCGACCTGGTCAACAACCGCCTGATCCCCAACGCCATGGAGCCGCGCGCGGCCATCGGCTCGTACAACCGTGCCACCGAGGAGTACACGCTGTACGTGAGCAACCAGAACCCGCACGTGGAGCGCCTGCTCATGACGGCCTTCGTGATGGGCCTGCCCGAGCACAAGGTGCGCGTGATCGCGCCCGACGTGGGCGGCGGCTTCGGCTCCAAGATCTTTTTGTACGCCGAAGACGTGTGCCTGACCTGGGCCTCAAAGAAGCTCAACCGCAACATCAAGTGGGTGGCCGACCGCAGCGAGGCCTTTCTCTCGGACGCCCATGGCCGCGACCACGTGAGCCATGCCGAAATGGCCATGGACAAGGACGGCAAGTTCCTGGCCATGCGCGT
The DNA here is from genome assembly GCF_059423865.1 of Acidovorax sp. GW458-11-26-14-TSB4. Classification (NCBI taxonomy): domain Bacteria; kingdom Pseudomonadati; phylum Pseudomonadota; class Betaproteobacteria; order Burkholderiales; family Comamonadaceae; genus Acidovorax; species Acidovorax sp. GW458-11-26-14-TSB4. Next base: position 66,147 of record NZ_JBWKYR010000009.1, on the reverse strand, counting down.
GCACACCGACGCCAACCTGGGTGCCTACCTGTCGACCTTCGCCACGGCCGTGCCCACCATCCTGTACGCCACGCTGCTGGCGGGCCAGTACACCACGCCCCAGGTCTATGTGGAGGTGGACGCCTGGTTCACCAACACCGCGCCGGTGGATGCCTACCGCGGCGCGGGCCGGCCCGAGGCCACCTACCTGCTGGAGCGCCTGGTCACGCGCTGCGCCTGGGAGCTGGGCCTGTCGCAGGACGAGATCCGCAAGCGCAACTTCATCACCAGCTTCCCCTACCAGACGCCGGTGGCGCTGCAGTACGACGTGGGCGACTACCACGCCTGCATGACCCAGGCCCAGGAGCTGGCCGACGTGGCCGGCTTCGAGGCGCGCAAGAGCGCCAGCGCCGCCAAGGGCTTGCTGCGCGGCGTGGGCTACAGCAGCTACATCGAGGCCTGCGGCATCGCGCCGTCCAACATCGCGGGCGCCTTGGGCGCACGCGCCGGCCTGTTCGAATGCGGTGAGGTGCGCGTGCACCCCACGGGCAGCGTCACGGTGTTCACCGGTTCGCACAGCCACGGCCAGGGGCACGAGACCACCTTCGCCCAGGTGGTGGCGGCGCGCCTGGGCATTCCGGTGGAGAACGTGGACATCGTGCACGGCGACACGGGCCGTGTGCCCTTCGGCATGGGCACCTACGGCTCGCGCTCCATCAGCGTGGGCGGTGCGGCCATCATGAAGGCGCTGGACAAGATCGAGGCCAAGGCCAAGAAGATCGCGGCCCACCTGATGGAGGCCAGCGACGCCGACATCGACTTCAGCGGCGGCGAGTTCAGCGTGCGCGGCACGGACAAGAAGATCCCCTTTGGCCAGGTGGCGCTCACGGCCTACGTGCCGCACAACTACCCGCTGGACAAGCTGGAGCCGGGGCTGAACGAAACGGCCTTCTACGACCCGACCAACTTCACTTTCCCGGCCGGGACCTACATCTGCGAGGTGGAGGTAGACCCCGCCACGGGCAGCACCCGGGTGGACAGGTTCACCGCGGTGGACGACTTCGGCACCATCATCAACCCCATGATCGTGGAGGGCCAGGTGCACGGTGGCCTGGTGCAGGGCATCGGCCAGGCGCTGCTGGAAAACTGCGTGTACGACCGCGAGACGGGCCAGTTGCTCACCGGCAGCTTCATGGACTACGCCATGCCGCGCGCCGACGACTTCCCCGAGTTCAAGCTCGGCCATGTCTGCACGCCCTGCACGCACAACCCGCTCGGTACCAAGGGCTGCGGCGAGGCCGGAGCCATCGGCTCGCCACCTGCGGTGATCAATGCCGTGCTCGACGCCCTGCGCCCGCTGGGCGTGAAGGATTTCGACATGCCGGCATCGCCCCATCGCGTGTGGGAAGCGATTCAAAACGCCAAGGCCTGAGGAGAGCACACCATGTATGCATTCACCTATGAAACCCCGGCCAGCGTGGCCGATGCGGTGCGCCTGGCGGGCGCGGGCGGCAAGCCCATTGCCGGCGGGCAGAGCCTGCTGCCCTCGATGCGGCTGCGCCTGGCCAACCCCGGCCAGGTGGTGGACCTCAACGGCATCGCCGAGCTGGCGGGCATACGCCGCGAGGGCAATGCCCTGGTGATCGGCGCGATGGCGCGGCACATGGACGTGGCCGCCAGCGCCGAGGTGCAGGCCGCCATTCCGGCCCTGGCCTACCTGGCCGCGCACATCGGCGACCGGCAGGTGCGCGCGCGCGGCACGCTGGGCGGCTCGGTGGCCAACAACGACCCCGCGGCCTGCTACCCCAGTGCCGTGTTGGGGCTGAACGCCACCGTCATCACCGACCAGCGCGAGATCGCTGCCGACGACTTCTTCGTGGGCATGTACACCACGGCGCTGAACGAGGGCGAGCTGATCACCGCGATCCGCTTCCCGATCCCGAAGCGCGCGGCCTACCTCAAGTTCAAGCAGGCGGCCTCGCGCTTCTCGCTGGTGGGCGTGTTCGTCGCCCAGACCGATGCGGGCGTGCGCGTGGCCGTCACCGGCGCCGCGAGCAGCGTGTTCCGCCAGCAGGCGCTGGAGGCGGCGCTGAACAAGGACTTCTCGGTGGCGTCGGCCGCGGCGGTCAAGGTGGACGCGAGCGATCTGAACACCGACATCCACGCCAGCGCCATCTACCGTGCCAACCTGATCAGCGTGCAGACGCAGCGGGCCGTGGCGCAGATGCTGGGCTGACGCCTTGCCGCCGGAGCTGGCCTCCATCCACGGCCTGGTCCAGGCCCTGCAGCGCGTGGGCTATTTTGCCGACCGGCGCCTGGCGACCGCCGTGTTCCTCGCGCTCAGGCTGCAGCGCCCGCTGCTGCTCGAAGGCGAACCCGGCGTGGGCAAGACGGCGCTGGCCAAGGCCTTGTCCGAAGTGTTGGCGCGCAGCCTGATCCGCCTGCAGTGCTATGACGGGCTGGAGCAGCGCGAGGCGCTGTACGAGTGGAACTATGCGGCCCAGCTGCTGCACATGCGTGCCGCAGAATTGCAGCAGGGTTTGGTCCGCGACATCGAGGCCGAGGTCTACCAGGAGCGCTACCTGATCCGCCGCCCCCTGCTGCAGGCCCTGCAGGCGCCCGCGCCTGGCGCCGTGCTGCTGGTCGATGAGGTGGACCGCGCGGACGAGCCTTTCGAAGCCTTCCTGCTCGAATACCTGGGCGAGTACCAGGTCAGCATTCCCGAGATCGGTACCGTGCGCGCCACGGCCACCCCGGTCACCCTGCTCACCAGCAACCGCACGCGCGACCTGCACGATGCCGTCAAGCGCCGCTGTCTGTACCACTGGCTCGACTATCCCGAGCGTGAGCGCGAGCTGGCCATCGTGCGCTCGCAGGTGCCCGGCGCCAGCGAGGCCCTGGCCGCCCAGGTGGCCGACTTCGTGGGCCGGCTGCGCAGCCAGCCCTTTGCCAATGCCTTCCAGCGCGCGCCCGGCATCGCCGAGAGCGTGGAATGGGCCAAGGCCCTGGTGGCGCTCGACACCCTGGTGGTGGACCCCGAGATCGTCTCGGACACCGCGGGCATCCTTTTCAAGCAGCGCGAGGACGTGGCCGCGCTCACGCAGGACATGGCCGCCGAGCTGCTCAAGCCCCAGGACGCCGAGGCCTGAGATGGTGCTCGCTCCTTCCACGGCGGCGGCTTCCCAGCTCGGCGACGCGCGCACCGGCAAGCTCGCAGACAACCTCACCGGCTTTGGCCGCACCCTGCGCCGCGCCGGTGTGCGCGTGGACGCTGCGCGCATGGCCCTGGCCCAGCAGGCCGTGCTGCTGGTGGGCCTGCAGCGCCAGGATGTCGCCGCCGCGCTGGAGGCCGTGCTGGTGAGCCGCGAGCAGGACCGCCTGGTATTCCGTGAACTGTTCAACGCCTACTTCAAGAACCCCAACGTGGCGCAGAAGCTGCTGGCCCAGATGCTGCCCAGCGCCGAGGCCAAGGCCGAGCCCGTGAAGCGCCGCCCGCGCGTGAGCGAGGCCCTGGCCCCCGTGCGTGCCGCGCGCAAGGCCCCGCCGCGCGAGGAGGCCAAGGTCGACTTCGACGCCGCCATGACGGCCAGCGACCTCACGCGCCTGCGCCATGCGGATTTCAATCAGCTCTCGGCCAGCGAATTCCGGCTGGTGGAGCAACTGGCGCGCGACATTCCGCTGCCGCTGCCCGACTACGCGGCCCGCCGCACCCGCCCCGGGGTGCGCGGCAGCCGCCCGCACTGGCCCGGTGCCATGCACCAGGCGGCGCGCACGGGCGGGGAGTTCTTGCAGGTGCCACTGCTGCAGCGCCGCCGCCAGCCCCTGCCGCTCTTGGTGCTGGTGGACGTGTCGGGCTCCATGGAGCGCTATGCGCGGCTGCTGCTGGCCTTTTTGCATGCTGCCACCGCACCGCGCAGGGCCGGGGCGCTGCGGCGCGACGTGTTCGCCTTCGGCACCGGCCTGACCGACCTGACCCCGGCCTTTCGCCTGGCCGATACCGACGCCATGCTGCTGACCGCCAGCCACGCCATCGCCGACTTTGCCGGCGGCACGCGCATGGGCGAGAGCCTGCGCGCCCTGCGCCTGCAGCACGCACGCCGGCTGGTGGGGCGGCGCACCCTGGTGCTGCTCATCACCGATGGGCTGGACACCGGCGCGCCCGAGCTGCTGGGGCAGGAGCTGGCCTGGCTGCGCCGGCACTGTGCGCGCCTGCTGTGGCTCAACCCGCTGCTGCGCTTTGGCGGCTATGCGCCCACGGCGCGTGGCGCCGCCGTGCTGCACCGCCAGGCGCACGGCATGCTGGCCGTGCACGACCTGAGCCGCCTGCAGGACCTGGCCGGCAGCCTGGCCGCCGTGCTGCGGCAATGACCCGAACCACCGAGGAATCACCATGGAAATGCAAGCCAGCCGCACCCTGTCCGTCAGCCAGAGCCAGGCCTGGGCGGCGCTCAACGACCCCGAGGTGCTCAAGCTGTGCATCCCCGGCTGCGAGAAGGTCGAGCCCACGGGCGAGAACCAGTACAGCGTGGCCATGGCGCTCAAGATCGGCCCGGTCTCGGCCAAGTTCGCGGGCAAGATCACGCTGTCGGACATCGTGGCGCCCGAGAGCTACACCATCGCCTTCGACGGCTCGGGCGGCGTGGCCGGTTTCGGCAAGGGCAGCGCCCAGGTCCGGCTGGAACCGCTGGCACCCGAGGGCAGCCAGGAGCGCTGCGAGCTGCACTACAGCGTGCACGCCACGGTGGGCGGCAAGATCGCCCAGCTGGGCCAGCGCCTGATCGATGGCGCGGCAAAAGGCATGGCCGAGGATTTCTTCAAGCGCTTCGACAACGAGATGCAGCGCCGCCATCCGCCTGCCGTTTCGGAATCAGCCGCAGGGCCGGATACGGAGCCCACCGCCCCGCCAGACACCGTGCCCACCGAGATTCCGACCCAGCCGGGCGAGGATGCCGGGCCGGCGAGCGGCTTCGTGCCGAGCCAGCGGGCGGGCTTGCAGCCGGCTGGTGGCCCCGCGCCCCAGGGCGGCGGCATCCCGGTCTGGGTCTGGGTGGCAGGCGCGGTGGCCCTGGTCGCTCTCGCATGGTGGCTGAACTAAGCCTCTGGCGCACGGAACCGCCGGGCCTTGGGCACAATCTACGCACGATGACGATGGAAAACCTCGATGTGATGGTGCTGCGCACCCTGCATGGCTGGCGTGCGGCGGGCCGGCGCGCTCTGCTGGCCACGGTGGTGCGCACGTGGGGCTCGTCCCCGCGGCCCGTGGGTTCGATCATGGCGCTATGCGACGATGGCGCGGTGGTGGGCTCGGTCTCGGGCGGCTGCATCGAGGACGACCTGATCGACCGCCACACCCGCGCCTATGCGCAGGAGCGCGCCGGGGCCCCGGGGCACGAACACCGCATTCCCAACGGCCCGCCATCCTTCGTCAAGTACGGCATCACGGCCGACGAGGCACACCGCTTCGGCCTGCCCTGCGGCGGCACGCTGGAGCTGCTGCTCGAATACGACCCCGAACCCGCCCGCCTGGCCGAGCTGATCGCTGCGCTGGAGGCCGGGCGCCTGGTGCGCCGCACGGTGCGCCTGGCCGATGGCGCGGTGTCCCTGGCCATGGCCACGGAGCCTGCCGAACTGGCGGTGGACAGCCAGGAACTGACCAACACCTTCGGCCCCGAGTACCGCATGCTCATCATCGGTGCCGGGCAGATGGCCGAGTACCTGGCCACCATGGCCTTGTTCAACGGTTTCGCCGTGACCGTGTGCGACCCGCGCGAGGAGTACCGCCACGGCTGGAAGGTGCCTGGCGCCACCCTGGTGAGCGCCATGCCCGACGACGTGGTGGTGGACTTCAAGCCAGACCGGCGCACCTGCGTGGTGGCGCTCACGCACGACCCCAAGCTCGACGACCTGGCGCTGCTGGAGGCCTTGTCCACCGAGGCCTTCTACGTCGGCGGTATCGGCTCGCGCCGCAACAACGAGGCGCGCCGCGCGCGCATGATCGAGCACTTCGACCAGACCGAGGCCAGCCTGGTGCGCCTGCGCGGACCCATCGGCATCTACATCGGCAGCAAGACCCCGCCCGAGATCGCCGTGAGTGTGATGGCCGAGATCCTGGCCGTGAAGAACGGCGTGGCCCTGCCGCGCGTGATGGAAGTGGCCCAGGCCAAGAACGACCGGGACGTGGCGCACAACGATCCCGGGCCACTGGTCTGCGCTGTGGGGCGCTGAGCGGACTCAGCGGCTGCGGCCCTGCAACTCCCGCTGCACATGCTGCAGCAAGCCTTCGCAGGCATCCTCCACCAGGTCCAGCACCTCATCGAAGCCATTGGCACCACCGTAGTAAGGGTCGGGCACCACGGGGCTGTCCATGCGCAGGCAGAACTCCGTGAGGCGCCGGAGCTTGTGGGCGTGCGCGGGCGGGCACAGCTCCTGCGCCATGGCCAGGTTGTCCCAGTCCATGGCGAGGACCAGGTCGTGGGCCTCGAAGTCGGCCAGCAGCATCTGCCGCGCACGCAGGTCCGACAGGTCGTAGCCGCGCCGGGTGGCGTGCTTTTGCGAGCGGTGGTCGGGCGGTTCGCCCGGGTGGTAGTTGTGGGTGCCGGCCGAATCCACACGCACCACGCCATCGAGTCCGGCAGCCCGCACGCGGTGGCGGAACACACCGTGCGCTGTAGGGCTGCGGCAGATGTTGCCCATGCAGAGAAAAAGGACCGAATAGCCGGGTGTCGTTGGTGCCATGTGTGCCTCAAAGCAGAACGGCCCCGCGTGGGGCCGTTCCGGAGTGTCGCATGGCGGGCGCTCAGGCCAGCGCCTTCTCGCGCTTGGCGTCGTGGTAGGCCAGCGTGCCGCGGGTCACCACGCGGTCGCCAGGCAGCACCGCGCCGGCGTCGTGCTCGGGCGCGCCCTTGAGGCGGTCGTACAGGGGCGCGAAGTCGATCTTGGCCAGCTCCAGCAGCTCGTCCAGATTGCCGAGCACGAAGTAGGTCTCCTGGAAGTCGTCGATGCGGTAGTTGGTCTGCATGACGCGTTCGAGTTCGAAGCGCACGCGGTTGGGCGAATCGCTCTCGACCGAGAAGCGCGTCTCGCTGGCCGAGGAGGCGATGCCCGCGCCGTAGATGCGCAGGCCGTCGCTCTGCTGTACCAGGCCGAATTCCACCGTGTACCAGTACACGCGCGCCAGCTTCTCCAGCACGCCCAGGCGGCTGGCGCGCAGGCCGCCTTCGCCGTAGGCCTGGATGTAGTCGGCGATGACCGGGTTCATCAGCATGGGCACATGGCCGAACACGTCGTGGAAGACATCGGGCTCTTCCAGGTAATCGAGTTCATGCGGCTTGCGGATGAACTGGCCGGCCGGAAAGCGCCGGTTGGCCAGGTGGCCGAAGAACACATCGTCGGGCACCAGGCCGGGCACGGCCACCACTTCCCAGCCCGTGCGCTTCTTGAGCACCTTGGACATCTGCTCGAAGTCGGGGATCTGCTCGGGTCCGATGGGCAGGTCCTGCATGCCGCGGATGAACTCGTCGCAGGCGCGGCCGGGCAGCAGTTTGGACTGCCGCTCGAACAGGGTGCGCCAGACGCCGTGCTCTTCCTTCGTGTAATTCGCCCAGCCCTGGTCGATGGTCCAGTCGGGCCGTTCGGGGGCGTGCGCGTCACCGGCCGCCAGGCCGTGCTTGGCGGTTTCCTTGAGCTGCTGCAGCATGCGTGTCTCCTGAACGCGTTTTAGGTCTTGTCGGCGGCAGAAAAGGCCGCAGCGATGCCATTCATCAGCAAGGCCATCTCGATGTCCTTGGCCGAGATGCCGTCCACGTCGTGCGTGGTCAGGGTGACGTTCACACGGTTGTAGACGTTGAACCACTCGGGGTGGTGGTTCATGCGCTCCGCATGCAGGGCCACCTGCGTCATGAAGCCGAAGGCCTGCACGAAGTCCTTGAACTGGAACTCGCGCGTGAGCACGCCGCCGCGCTCGGCGCCGTGCGCCCAGCCCGTGAGGGCAGGCAGCTGCGCTGCCAACTGCTCGGGCGTGAGCTTCATGCCGGTTCCTTGGCGGGGGCCTTCTCGTCCACGGCCAGCACGCCGCGGTTGATCTGGTCGCGCTCCAGCGACTCGAACAGGGCCTTGAAGTTGCCTTCGCCAAAACCTTCGCGGTAATCGCCCTTGCGCTCGATGAACTCGAAGAACACCGGGCCCAGCATGGGCTGCGAGAAGATCTGCAGCAAGAGGCGCGGCTGGCCGCCTTCGGTCGTGCCGTCCAGCAGGATGCCGCGGGCCTGCAGCTCGCCCACGGGCTGGCCGTGGCCGGGCAGGCGCTTGGCCAGGTTCTCGTAGTAGACCTCGTTGGGGGCGGTCAGCAGCGGGATGCCGGCCATCTGCAGCTGGTCGATCGATTCGAGCAGGTTGTCGGTCAGCAGGGCGATGTGCTGGATGCCTTCGCCGTTGAACTGCATCAGAAACTCCTCGATCTGGCCGCCGCCCTGGCGCGATTCCTCGTTCAGCGGGATGCGGATCAGGCCGTCCGGCGCCGTCATGGCTTTGGAGGTCAGGCCGGTGTACTCGCCCGAGATGTCGAAGTAGCGGATCTCGCGGAAGTTGAACAGCCTGGTATAGAAGTCGGCCCAGTAGGCCATGCGGCCACGGTAGACGTTGTGCGTGAGGTGGTCCACCACCTGGAAGCCATGGCCCTTGGGGTGCAGGTCCACGCCGGGCAGGAACTCGAAGTCGATGTCGTAGATGGACTTGCCGTCCTCGAAGCGGTCGATCAGGTACAGCGGCGCGCCGCCGATGCCCTTGATCGCGGGCAGGCGCAGTTCCATCGGGCCGGTAGGGATCTCGATGGGCTGGGCGCCCAGCTCCAGCGCGCGGTTGTAGGCCTTGTGCGCATCGCGCACGCGGAACGCCAGGCCGCAGGCCGAGGCACCATGCTCGCCGGCGAAGTAGGCGGCATTGCCCGGCTCGTTGTTCACGATGAAGTTGATGCCGCCCTGGCGGTACAGCAGCACGTTCTTGGAGCGGTGCTTGGCTACGAGCGTGAAGCCCATCTTCTCGAACATCGGCTCCAGCACGCCCGGCTTGGGCGAAGCGAATTCCACGAACTCGAAGCCGCACAGGCCCATGGGGTTGTCAAACAGGTCGCTCATACATCATCTCCATCATCGGTGGGCAGCACTAGGGCCGGGGGATAGGGAGACTGTAGGCACTGTGGGGCGCATTTATCTTGCAAGTTCGGCACGCGCCGGCCCGGTGTGCGCTTGATTCATGCGAAAAATCAAATCCAGAGCATGTGAAAAGCTCTAAATTCCCAATTGGCGCAAACTTGCTGCTTGTTCGGGCGACAGGCACCTTGCGCGAGAAGCCCTGCCGCCGTGTCGGCATCGCGCGGCCAGCGCGTCCGCGCAACCGGGTTCAGCCCATCACCACCGGACCACCCTTCTGGATGCCGCGCTGGTAGGCCGGGCGGGCCTCCATGCGCTTCTTGTAGGCCTGCAGGTTCGGGCAATTGCCGGCCTTTTCGGAGCGCGACAGGGCGGCCTCGACCGCAAAACTCATCTGGAAGTCGGCCATCGTCAGGTGCTCGCCCGCGAACCAGGTGTGCTGGCCCAGGTGCTTTTCCATGAAGTCCATGGCGGTGTTCACATTCGGGTCCACCACCTTGTCGAGCACCTTGCCGCACAGCGCCTTGGCGATGGGTTTGACGAAGAAAGGCATGGGCTGGCGCGGGATGGTCATGAACACCAGCTTCATCACCAGCCAGTTCATCAGCGAACCCTCGGCGTAGTGCATCCAGAAGCGGCACTGGCGGTATTCGGGCGTGCCGCGCGCGGGTTCCAGGTAGGCCAGCTCGCCCGTGGCCTTGGCGCCATAGGTTTCCGCCAGGTATTCGATGATGGCGGCCGATTCGGCAATCACCTCGCTGCCATCGGTGATGACGGGGGACTTGCCCAGCGGGTGGATCTTCTTGAGCTCGGGCGGGGCCAGCTTGGTGGCCTTGTCGCGCTGGTAGATCTTGAGCTCGTAGGGCAGGCCCAGTTCTTCGAGCAGCCAGAGGACGCGCTGCGAGCGCGAGGTTTCGAGGTGGTGGACGGTGATCATCCGGCCATCTTAGGGCCTGGCCCCCGGTTTGCGCATGTCAGCCGGGGTGCCAATGTCGCCTGGCCGATGTTGCGGCGGTCCAGAAAGCACAAAGCCCTCTTGCGAGGGCCCAGGTGCTGCGAGTGGACCGGGCAGAGCCGGCGTCCACGGCAATTCGGCGATCAGCCGCCCTTCTTGGAGCGCTTGCCAGGGTTCTTCTTGCTGCGCGTGGCGACGCCGCGCTCCAGGCTCACGCGTTGGCCGCGACCGCCGGTGGGCAGGGTGTAGCCAGCCACGGGCGTGGGGCGGGGGGTGCGCTTGCGGTCTGCTTCGGTGACGATCTTGTTGCCCATGGAAATTCTCTGGAAAAGTGAGTGGAAAAACGCGTATTAGGCCATAGGTCGGCCAAAAAGCCCAGAATATGGGTTTTTCCGAGTCCCCCCAGGGTGGTTTCAGGGGCCGGTGAAGCGCGTGGCAAAAGCTGCCCCATGGTCGGTCGACAAGGCCTCGCGGCAGTGGTGCGGCAGCACGAAGCCGCGCCCGGCGTCTTCGATGGCCCTGGTGCGTATCACCGGTGGCTGCGCCCGCACGCCGCCGAAGATGGTGGCAAACGCCACGTCGGCCGCATCGCGCCCGGTGCCAAAGCGGATCAGCCCCATGGGGATGGCCGTGCCCGAGGGGTCGAACAGGTACCAACGGTCGCCCAGGTAGGCTTCCACGTAGGCATGGAAGTCCGGTGGCCCCAGGCTCGGGTCGGCACCATAGTCCGTGCCGGTGGTGAAGCGCGCCGGAATGTTCACTGCGCGGCACAGCGCGATCATCAGGTGGGCGAAATCGCGGCACACGCCGACCTTTTCCACCAGGGTGTCCACGGCCGACGTGTTCGAATTGGAGGTGTTGGATGTGAAGGCCACATGCCTTTGCACCCAGTCGCGGATGGCCTGCACCCGGCTGTGGCCCTGCCACAGGGCGCCAAACTCGTTGAGCGCCAGGCGCAGCAAGCGGTCGGACTGGCAGTAGCGGCTGGGGTAGATGTAACCCATCACCTCCTGCGGCAGCCGCCGTATGGGCACTTCGGCCAGTTGCGAGGGATCGGTGCAGTGGTGGCTGATGTCCACGGTGGCCGAGTAGGCCACGCTGAGCGGTCCCGGCTCGCCGTGCAGGCGCAGGTAGCGGTTGCCGGTGGCGGGGTCGGTGTGGATCTGCTGCGGCACGTCCTGGTTGATGACCAGCCGCTCGTTGCTGATGGCCTGGCTCGGCGTGTGGGCCGCGTGGATGTTGAACACGAAGTCGGCGCCGTACTGGTCGATCTCGTAGTTCAACTCGATCTCCAGCTCCAGCCGCACCTTGGTATGGGCCATGAAAGGCGCTGCCGCTGCGGGCAGGGAGGCGGGCGATGCCGGGTGCAGCGAGAGGCCCTGCTGTTGCTGTTGGGACGAGTTGACCGCCTCGCCATTGGCGGCAACGAACGGCAGCCGGGCTGCCAGGGAATTGAAAGGTGTTGCGATGGAGGACGCTTGCGCGAGCATGGTGGAGTCTCTCTGGAAGGGCTTCGCGGCCTGCCACACCGGCATGCCGCAGCACCACCACCAGAATAGGTGTTTGCCAGGGGTTTGTATGTAGGCAGACTGCCTGTCACCCCTGCAACCGGCGCTGACGCTGTGCTGACCAGCAATCAGTCCATTCCGAAGGCCTCGCGCAGGGCGCCGCAAAACGCGCTGCCGCCGCTGATCGTCAGAGTGATGGTGGTGCGTGCCGGCGCCGGTGTGCCGGTATGCACCGCAATGGTGCTGCTGGTGCTGTCGAATGCCAGTGCCAGGGGCGTGGCCACCTCCTGCACGGCAGATAGGTCGTAGTCCCACTCCCCGCCTTCGTCCGCCGGCCCCTGCGTACCAGGGAACTGTGCATGCGCCCACGCCAGCACCTGCGCCACCTCGGCCTGCAAGGCCGGCAATTGCGCCGGGTTGGCGGCCGCCATCGCATCGAAGGTGCCCGTGCCTTCGCAGTCTTCGCTGTAGTCGAAATCCAGATAGTCGAGGGTCATGGCAGGCAAGGGTGGCGGGCGAGAGCGGGCGTGCATTGTCTCAGCAGGGCGGCAGGCCTTCCTAGAATCGGCGTTTTGCCCGTACCGAAAGAAGAGGCCGCTCCATGCCTTCCCCCAGCCCACTCCTGCAGATCGACAGCCTGCGCTTTGCCTACCCCGAAGTCCCGCTGTTCGACGGCCTGTCCGCCCAGGTGCCGGTGGGTGCCACCCTGGTCCTGGGGGGCGACAGCAGCGGCAAGACCACCCTCCTGCGCCTGCTGGCGGGCGAACTGGCGGCCGGTGCGGGGCAACTGGTGCTGCAGGGCGTTGCGCTGCAGTCGGCGCCTGCCGACTACCGGGCCCAGGTATTCTGGGGCGACCCGCGTGCCGGCACACTGGACGAATTGGGCGTGCAGGACTGGCTGGCCGCGCTGCCCGCGCGCTACCCGCGCTTCGATGCGGCCGCGCTGGCCCTGCACATCGAGGGCTTTGAGCTGCAGGAGCATATGCACAAGCGCTTTCTGATGCTGTCCACCGGCACCCGGCGCAAGGTGTGGACGGCCGGCGCCCTGGCATCGAACGCCGTGCTCACCCTGCTCGATGAGCCCGTGGCGGGGCTGGACAAGCCCTCCATCCAGTACCTGCAACGGGCGCTGGCCGCGGTGGCGGATGAGCCAGACCGCGCGGTGGTGGTGGCGCATTACGATGCGCTGGCGGGCGTGCCCTGGCAGGCCACCATCGCACTGCCAGACAGGTAATACCCGGGCGCGGCCAGCAGGGCAGGGCGCAAACCCCTAAACTGGCGCGCTGGCCGTGTCGGCGGCCGTTTTTCCGGATATTCCCTCCCATGGACGCCCTTCTCTTCGCCCCCGTTGCCGTCGCCATCGCCCTGACCCCCGGTCCCAACAACTTCTGTGGGCTCAACAACGGCATCCGTGCCGGCGTGGGCGCGGCCCTGGTGGGCACCATCGGGCGGGCGGCGGCGTTTGCGATTTTTCTCACCGTCTCGGCCGTGGGCCTGGGGGCCATGTTGCTGGCGTCGCAGGCGGCGTTCACCGCCGTGAAGTGGGTGGGTGCCTGCTACCTGTTCTGGCTGGGCTGGCGCGCCTGGCGCAGCCGCGAGTTCAATGGCCTGGAGGTGGCCGACGGCGCCGAGGTGGCCGCCACCGGTGCCGCGCCCGTGCGCCTGTGGTCGCTGGTCACGCAGGAGTTCCTGCTCGGCATCACCAACCCCAAGGCCATCATCCTGTTCGCGGCCATCTTTCCGCAGTTCATCGATCCGGCCCAGCCGGCGGCGCGCCAGTTCCTGGTGCTGGGCAGCGTGTACCTGGCGGCCGAGTTCGTGGCCACGGCCGTGTATGCGGCCGGTGGGCGGCAGATCCGCCGCTTCATCCGCACCTCGCGCGGCGTGGTGCGCCTGAACAAGGCCACGGGCGGATTTTTCATGGGCGCAGGCGGGCTGTTGCTGGCCACTAACCGCTGAACCAGGTTTCGGCCCTGAAAACGCCGTAAACCGGTGGTAAAGGCAGGGTAAATCCTTCTGCCCGGGCGCCGGAGTGACTTGGCGGGTGGCTACCATAGCCACGACTCTATTTGTTACCTGCACCATGCCGTCCCTTCGCCTTCCGTCCGTGTCTTCGCGGCCCCTCTTGCGCCAACAGGGGCGTGCCCTGTGGTGGATCGTGCTGCTGGTGCTCATTGCCGCCGCAGCGGGCGGGGGCTGGTGGTGGAAGCAACGCCAGGCGGCCCCGGCATCGGCCGAAGCAGGCCCGGCGGGGCGGGGTGGTCCTGGCGGCCCAGGGGGGCGTGGGCCGGCCCGCTTCAGCGCGGGGGGGCAGACACAGCCGGTATCGGTGGGTGTGGTGCGGCGCCAGGACGTGCGCGTGCAGGTCAACGCCATCGGCACCATGAGCGCCCGCGCCACGGCCGTGGTGCGCGCCAAGGTCAGCGGCGAACTGACCAGCCTGCGCTTCAAGGAGGGCGAGGAGGTCAAGGCCGGCCAGTTGCTGGCCGAAATCGACCCCCGCAGCTACCAGGCATCGCTGAGCCAGGTGCAGGGCAACCTCGCCCGCGACCAGGCGCTGCTTAAGAACGCGCAGCTCGACCTCAAGCGCTACCAGGACCTGCTGGCCAAGGATTCGATCGCCAGCCAGCAGGTGGACACGCAGGCCGCCCAGGTGCGCCAGCTCGAAGGCACGGTCGCGGCCGACCAGGCCCAGGTCGACGCCGCCAGGCTGCAGCTGAGCTACACCCGCATCACCGCGCCCATCGCCGGGCGCCTGGGCCTGCGCCAGGCCGACCGGGGCAACGTGGTCGGCCCCTCGGACGCCAACGGCATCGTCACCATCAACCTGGTGCGCCCCATCGACGCCGTGTTCTCCGTGCCCGAGGCGCACCTGGCGCAGATCAACCAGCGCCTGGGCGAGGGCGCCGAGCTGCCCGTGGAGCTGTGGGACCGCGAGCAAAAGCGCCGCCTGGGCCGTGGCAAGGTGGGGGCGCTCGACAACGCCATCGACGCGACCACCGGCACCATCAAGGTCAAGGCCACCTTCTCCAATGACGACGGCACCCTGTTCCCCAACCAGTTCGTCAACGTGCGCCTGCAGGTCAACCTGCTGCAGGACGCCCTGACCGTGCCCGGCACGGCCATCCAGAACAACTATGTCTACCTGGTGCAGCCCGATGGCACGGTGACGCAGCGGCGCATCCGCGTCGGTGTGGCCGATGGCGACAGGGTTGCGGTGGAAGGCGATCTCAAGGACGGCGACCAGGTGGTGGTCGACGGCATCGACCGCCTGCGCGAAGGCGCCAAGGTGGCTGTCATCGACTCGGGCGCCGCCGCCCGTGCCGATGAGGCCGCGCAGGATTCCGGCGCCCGCCGCGCCGCAATGATGCGCAACCTGACCCCCGAAGAGCGCGACAAGCTCGCCAAGATGACGCAGGAGGAGCGCCGCGCCTTC
The DNA here is from genome assembly GCF_059423865.1 of Acidovorax sp. GW458-11-26-14-TSB4. Classification (NCBI taxonomy): domain Bacteria; kingdom Pseudomonadati; phylum Pseudomonadota; class Betaproteobacteria; order Burkholderiales; family Comamonadaceae; genus Acidovorax; species Acidovorax sp. GW458-11-26-14-TSB4. The sequence continues at coordinate 51,123 of NZ_JBWKYR010000009.1, read as the reverse complement.
TTCCGCAGCAAGCGCAACCAGCCCGGCGCAGCCGCCGGGCCGGCGGGTGCCGCAAGCGGTACGGTGGGTGGCGAGGCTGCCGCTGCGCCTGCGGCCGGTGCCTCGGCTCCGGCGCAGGGTGCGTCGCGCCCTGCTGGTGGCCGCAGCAGCGCCGAGGGACCACGCGAAACGCCCCGGGCCAGCCAGGCCGCAGGTGCCGAAAGCGGCCCGCGCGGTGAAGGCGGGCCACGTGCTGAAGGCGGTGCCCCCGACGGCGAGCGCCGCCCTGGCATGTCGCCCGAGGTGCGGGCCCTGCTGGAGAAGATGAGCCCCGAAGAGCGCCAGAAGCTGCAGGCCATGCCTCCCGATGAACGCCGCGCCTTCATCCGCAGCAAGATGCAGGCGGCCGGTATCGCGGCCCCTGGCGCCGCGGCCTCGCGCTGATGCAGTCCCGACACCCTTGACGCGGGCCCTGCCGCCATGAACCTTTCGCGCATCTTCATCCTGCGCCCCATCGCCACCTCGCTGCTGATGGTGGCGATCCTGATCGCGGGCCTGCTGGCCTACCGGCTGCTGCCCATCTCGGCCCTGCCCGAGGTGGACTACCCGACCGTCCAGGTCACCACGCTGTACCCGGGTGCCAGCCCCGACGTGATGACCTCCAACGTCACGGCGCCGCTGGAGCGCCAGTTCGGCCAGATGCCGGGGCTGGAGCAGATGTCCTCCACCAGCTCGGGCGGTGCCTCGGTCATCACCTTGCGCTTCGCGCTGGACATGGCCATGGACGTGGCCGAGCAGCAGGTGCAGGCGGCCATCAATGCCGGCAGCAACCTGCTGCCGGGCGACCTGCCCATGCCGCCCATCTACAGCAAGGTGAACCCGGCGGATGCGCCCATCCTCACGCTGGCCATCACCTCGCCCTCGCTGCCCGTGATCCGCGTCAACGACCTGGTGGAAAACCGCCTGGCGCCCAAGCTCTCGCAGGTCAAGGGCGTGGGCCTGGTGGCCATCGCGGGCGGGCGCCGGCCGGCCGTGCGCATCCAGGTCAACCCGGTGGCGCTGGCCTCCGTGGGCATGACGCTGGAAGACGTGCGCGGCGTGATCGCCGCGTCCAACGTCAAGCAGGCCAAGGGCGGCTTCGACGGCCCGGCGCGCGCATCGACCATCGATGCCAACGACCAGCTGCAGTCCGCGTCCGAGTACCAGAACCTGGTGATCGCCTTGCGCAACGGCACACCGGTGCGCCTGCGCGACGTGGCCACCACGGTGGACGACGCCGAGAACACCCGCCTGGCCGCCTGGGCCGGCACGCCCGACACCGGGGCGCGCGCGGGCGTGATCCTCAACATCCGGCGCCAGCCCGGTGCCAACGTGATCGAGACGGTGGACCGCATCAAGGCCCTGCTGCCCCAGCTGCAGAGCACGCTGCCGGCCTCGCTGGACGTGCAGATACTGACCGACCGCACAGTGACCATCCGCTCCTCGGTCAAGGACATGCAGGTCGAGCTGGCCCTGGCCATCGGCCTGGTGGTGGCGGTGATCTTCGTCTTCCTGCGCAGCGCCTCGGCCACGCTCATCCCCAGCGTCGCGGTGCCGCTGTCGCTGGTGGGCACCTTCGGCATCATGTACATGGCGGGGTTCTCCATCAACAACCTCACGCTGATGGCGCTGACCATCTCCACCGGCTTCGTGGTGGACGATGCCATCGTGATGATCGAGAACATCGCGCGCTACGTGGAGGAGGGCGAGCACCCGCTGCAGGCGGCGCTCAAGGGTGCCAAGCAGATCGGCTTCACCATCATCTCGCTCACCATCTCGCTGATCGCGGTGCTGATCCCGCTGCTCTTCATGGGCGACGTGGTGGGCCGGCTGTTCCACGAATTCGCGATCACCATGGCCGTGGCCATCCTGATCTCGGCCGTGGTCTCGCTCACGCTCACGCCGATGCTGTGCGCGCGCCTGCTGCGCCACACGCCCGAGGAGAGCCATGGCCGCCTTTACCAGGCCACGGGCCGCTTCTTCGACCGCACCATCGCGCACTATGGCCGGGCGCTCAATTGGGTGCTGGGCCACCAACTGCTCACCTGGGTGGTGTTCATCGCCACGCTGGCGCTCACGGTGCTGCTGTACATGGTGGTGCCCAAGGGCTTCTTCCCGGTGCAGGACACGGGCACGCTGCAGGCGACCACCGAGGCCGACCAGTCGATCTCGTTCGCCGCCATGTCCGAGCGCCAGCAGCGGCTGGCCGAGCGCATCCTGCAGGACCCGGCGGTGAAAAGTGTCTCGTCCTTCATCGGGGTCGATGGCGCCAACACCACGCTGAATACGGGCCGGCTGCTGATCGACCTCAAGCCCCACGGCGAGCGCGACAAGGCCTCCACCGTGGTGCGCCGCCTGGCCGACGACACGGCCGACATGCCGGGCATCCGCCTGTATGCCCAGCCGGTGCAGGACCTGACCATCGAGGACCGCGTGGCGCGCACGCAGTACCAGTTGCTGGTGTCTTCCCCCGACCCGGCGCAACTGCAGACCAGTACCGCCGAGCTGGTGCGCCGCATGCGCGGCCTGCCGCAGCTGGCCGACGTGGCCAGCGACCTGCAGAGCCAGGGCCTGCAGGCCTTCGTGCAGATCGACCGGGCCCAGGCCAGCCGGCTGGGGGTCACGGTGTCGGGCATCGACACGGCGCTGTACAACGCTTTCGGCCAGCGGCTCATCTCCACCATCTTCACCCAGTCCAACCAGTACCGGGTGGTGCTGGAGGTGGCGCCGCAGTTCAAGATCGGGCCCGAGGCGCTGAACAATATCTACGTCACCTCCACGGCCGGCAAGCCGGTGGCGCTGTCCACCGTGGCGCGCATCGAAGAACGGCCCATGGCCCTGGGCGTGAACCACGTGGGCCAGCTGCCCGCGGCCACCATCTCCTTCAACACCGCGCCCGGCGTGGCGCTGGGTGATGCGGTCAAGGCCATCCAGGCCGAGCAGGCCGGCGCCAAGGAGGCAGGCCTGTTGCCGCTGTCGGTGGAGACCAGCTTCCAGGGCGCGGCGCTGGCCTTCCAGGCATCGCTGTCGAACACGCTGCTGCTCATCCTGGCGGCGGTGGTCACCATGTACATCGTGCTGGGTGTGCTGTACGAGAGCACCATCCACCCGGTCACCATTCTCTCCACCCTGCCGTCCGCTGGCGTGGGCGCGCTGCTGGCCTTGCTGGTCATGGGGCTCGACGTGGACATCATCGCCATCATCGGCATCGTGCTGCTCATCGGCATCGTCAAGAAGAACGCGATCATGATGATCGACTTCGCGCTGGAGGCCCAGCGCGACCAGGGCCTGCCCGCGCGCGAGGCCATCTACCAGGCCTGCCTGCTGCGCTTTCGCCCCATCCTCATGACCACGCTGGCGGCCCTGCTGGGCGCGCTGCCGCTGATGCTGGGCACGGGCGTGGGCAGCGAACTGCGCCATCCGCTGGGCGTGACCATGGTCGGCGGCCTCATCGTGAGCCAGTTGCTCACGCTGTTCACCACGCCGGTGATCTACCTGACCTTCGAGAACGCGGCCGAGCGCTGGCGCGCACGGCGCGCAGCCAAGGTGGCACATGCCGAGGGAGCGGTGTGAGCCTGTCCACCCCCTTCATCCACCGGCCCATCGCCACCATGCTGCTCACCATCGGGCTGGCGCTGGCGGGGGCGGTGTCGTACTTCCTGTTGCCCGTGGCGCCGCTGCCGCAGGTGGACTACCCGACCATCTCGGTCTCGGCCAGCCTGCCCGGGGCCAGCCCCGACACCATTGCCGCCACGGTGGCCACGCCGCTGGAGCGGGCCCTGGGCGCCATTGCGGGCGTCAACGAGATCACCTCGCGCTCCACGCTGGGCAGCACCTCCATCACGCTGCAGTTCGACCTGAGCCGCACGGTGGACAGCGCTGCGCGCGACGTGCAGGCAGCCATCAACGCCTCGCGCACGCTGCTGCCCACGGGCATGCCCAGCAACCCGACCTACCGCAAGGTGAACCCGGCGGATTCGCCCATCATGATCCTGGCGCTCACGTCCGACTCGCTCACGCGCGGGCAGATGTACGACGCGGCCTCCACCGTCATGGCGCAAAAGCTCTCGCAGGTCGAGGGCGTGGGCCAGGCGTCCATCAGCGGCGGCGCGCTGCCCGCCGTGCGCGTGCAGCTCGACCCGCTGCGCCTGGCGGCCAACGGTGTCTCGCTGGAGCAGGTGCGTGCGGCCATCACCAGCACCAACGCCAACCGGCCGCTGGGATCGGTGGAGCGCGAGGACCACTACTGGCAGGTGGCCGCCAACGACCAGGCCCGCGTGGCGGCCGACTATGCGCCGCTGGTGCTGCGCTGGAAGGACGGCAACGCCATCCGCCTGGCCGACGTGGCCCAGGTGACGGATTCGGTGCAGGATGTGCGCAACTTCGGCGTGGCCAATGGCAAGCCGGCCATCCTGCTGCAGGTGTACAAGCAGCCCGGCGCCAACATCCTCGAAGCGGTGGAGCGCGTGCGCTCGCTGCTGCCGGCGCTCAAGGCATCGATCCCGGCGGCCATCGACATCGAGATCGTCTCCGACCGCACGCCCACGCTGCGCGCCTCGGTCAAGGAGGTGGAGAACGCCCTGCTGATCGCCGTGGCGCTGGTGATCATGGTGGTGTTTTTGTTCCTGCGCAATGCGCGCGCCACGCTCATCCCCAGCGTGGCGGTGCCGGTGTCGCTGGCGGGCACCTTCGGCATCATGTACCTGGCGGGCTACACGCTCGACAACCTCTCGCTGATGGCGCTCACCGTGGCCACCGGCTTCGTGGTGGACGACGCCATCGTGGTGCTGGAGAACATCATGCGCCACATGGAGCGCGGCAAGACGGCGCTGCAGGCCTCGCTCGACGGCGCGCGCGAGATCGGCTTCACCGTGGTGTCCATGAGCATCTCGCTGATCGCGGTGTTCGTGCCCATTCTGTTCATGGGCGGCATCGTGGGGCGCTTCTTTCGCGAGTTCGCCATCGTCATGTCGGCGGCCATCCTGGTGTCGCTGCTGGTCTCGCTGACCACCACGCCCATGATGTGCGCGGCCCTGCTCAAGCAGCACCGGGCGCCCAAGGCACCGAGCCGAACCCGCTGGGCGCGCTTTTCGCGCTGGGTGGACCAGCTGCAGGAGCGCGGCCTGCGCGGTTACCGCCGCAGCCTGGCCTGGTGCCTGCGCCACCAGCCCGTGGTGCTGCTGGTGCTGGCGGGTGTGGTGGCGGGCAACGTGTACCTCTACACCGCCATCGACAAGGGCTTCATGCCCGAGCAGGACACGGGCCGCATCTCGGGCTTCATCCGCGCCGACCAGGCCACCTCGTTCCAGGCCATGGAGCAGCGGCTGCAGCGCTTTCTGGCCATCGTGCAGGCCGATCCGGCCGTGGAGCATGTCACCGGCTTCACGGGGGGCTGGCAGCGCAATGCGGCCATGATGTTCATGTCGCTCAAGCGCGGGCCGGGGCAGGAGAGCTCGGACGCAGTGATCGCGCGGCTGCGCGAGCAGCTCAAGAACGAGCCCGGCGCTCGCCTGTTCATGACCCCCCAGCGCGACATCCGCATCGGCGGGCGGCAGAGCAGCGCCTCGTTCGACTACACGCTGCAGGCCGACGACATCGCCGAGCTGCGCACCTGGGAGCCGCGCATCCGCCAGGCCCTGTCGCAGCTGCCCGAACTGGAGGACGTGAACAGCGACGTGCAGGACTACGGCCTGCAGACCACGCTGGTGATCGACCGCGATGCGGCCACGCGCCTGGGGCTCACCGTTGCCACCATCGATGCCACGCTGAACGATGCCTTCGGCCAGCGCCAGGTGGGCGTGATCTACAACCCGCTCAACCAGTACCGCGTGGTGATGGAGGCCGCGCCCCAGTACCTGCAGGACCCCGAGACCCTGCGCAGCTTTTTCTTCGTGAACAACCAGGGCCAGCAGATACCGCTCACGGCGTTCGCGCGCATCACGCAGACGAATACGCCGCTGTCGGTCAGCCACGACCGGGGCACGCCGGCCAGCACGGTGAGCTTCAGCCTGGCACCGAACGTCTCGCTCTCGCAGGCCACGGATGCCATCCACAACGCAGTGTCCGAACTGGGCGTGCCGGTCAGCATCCGCGGCACCTTCGGCGGCACGGCGGGTGCCTTCCAGGACGCGCTGGCGGGCCAGCCGCTGCTGATCCTGGCGGCCATCATCACCATCTACCTGGTGCTGGGCATCCTGTACGAGAACCTGGTGCACCCGCTCACCATCCTCTCCACCCTGCCGTCGGCCGGTGTGGGGGCGCTGCTGGCGCTGATGCTGTTCAAGACCGAGTTCTCGCTGATCGCGCTGATCGGGGTGATCCTGCTCATCGGCATCGTCAAGAAGAACGCGATCATGATGATCGACTTCGCGCTGGTGCGCCAGCGCGGCGGCCACGTGAGCGCGGCCCAGGCCATCTACCGCGCCTGCAACCTGCGCCTGCGCCCCATCCTCATGACCACCATGGCCGCCATCTTCGGCGCGCTGCCGCTGGCCCTGGGCCGGGCCGATGGCGCCGAGCTGCGCCAGCCGCTGGGCATCGCCATCGTGGGTGGTCTGCTGTTCAGCCAGGTGCTCACACTCTATACGACGCCCGTGGTCTACGTGGCGCTGGACCGCCTGCGCGCCCGCGTGCTGCGCGCGGTGCGCCGCTGGCGCAGGACGCCGCAGCATCCCGTACAGGGACCTGCCGTGGCGCTTCAAGGAAAAGATTGATGCCTTCCCCTCACGCCCCTTCCATTCCTGCACGCCTGGCGCTTTCGCTCGCGGTGCTGGCGCTGCTCGGCGCCTGCGCCAGCAAGCAGGCCTACGAGCGCCCGGCCATGGACATCCCGCCAGCCTTCAAGGAGAGCAGCGCTGCGGCCCAGGGCCTGTGGCAGCCGGCCCAGCCCGGCGGCGACCAGGCCGTGCCGGTTGTCTGGTGGTCGCTGTATGGCGATGCCACGCTCGATGCCCTGCAGCAGCAGGCCGCTGCCGGCAACCAGAACATTGCGCAGAGCCTGGCGCGGCTGCGCGCCGCGCAGGCGGCGGTGGCCAGCAGCAGCGCCAGCCTGCTCCCGAGCCTGGGGGCCAGCGCCAGCAGTTCGCGCTCGCGCAGCGGCAGCACGCTGCAGGCCGACGGCAGCAGCAATGCGCGCATCAGCACCAGCCATTCGCTGGGCCTGAACGCCAGCTGGGAGCTGGACCTGTGGGGCCGCATCTCGGGCACGGTGGATGCCGCGCGCGCCAGCGCCCAGGCCAGTGCCGACGACCTGGCCGCCATGCGCCTGTCGGTGCAGGCCACGGTGGCGCAGACCTACTTTGCGCTGCGCGCCGCCGAGGCCCAGGCCCGGCTGCTGCGCGAGACGCTGGACGCCTATGCCCGCAGCTGGGAGCTCACGCGCAACCGCCAGGCGGCCGGCGTGGTTTCGCTGGCCGACGTGGCCCAGGCCGAGGCCCAGTACAAGGGCACTCAGGTGCAACTGCTCGAATCCGAGACCAGCCGCAGCCAGCTCGAACACGCGCTCGCCGCCCTGGTGGGCCAGGCGCCCGCGGCCTTCAGCTTGCCGGCCACGGCCGAGCTGCCGGCCCCGCCCGCGGTGCCAGCGCAACTGCCCTCGCAACTGCTGGAGCGCCGCCCCGACATTGCCGCGGCCGAGCGCCGCGTGGCCGCCGCCAATGCGCAGATCGGCGTGGCGCGCGCGGCCTTCTTCCCGGCGCTCACGCTCTCGGGCTCGGCCGGCTACCGGGGCTCGGAGCTGTCCAACCTGCTGAGTGCGCCCAACCTGTTCTGGTCGCTGGGGCCGGCGCTGGCGGTATCGCTGTTCGACGGCGGCGCGCGCAATGCCGCCGTGGAATCGGCCCGCGCCAGCAACGAGCAGGCCGCCGCCGCATACCGCCAGACCGTGCTCACGGCCCTGCAGGAGGTGGAGGACAACCTCACCGCCGCCACCGCGCTGGCGCAGGAGCAGCAACTGCAGACCGAAGCCCTGGCCGCCTCCCAGCGCGCGCTGGACGTGGTGAACAACCAGTACCGCGCGGGCACCGTGGGCTTTCTCAATGTGATCACGGCCCAGGCCTCGGTGCTGTCCTCGCAGCGCAGCCTGATCGACGTGAAGAACCGCCGTCTGGTGGCCGTGAACACGCTGCTCAAGAACGTGGCGGGCAACTGGGAGCCTCTGGCGCGCTGACGCTCCCCGGGTAGCCGTCAGTCCGCCGACGCGCCGCGCGACTGCGCGCCTTCGCCCAGAATCCATTCGCGGAAAGCGGCGAAGGCCGGCAGGTCCAGCCGGTCGGGCCGGTAGCACAGGTAGTGGCCCTGGTCCACGCGCACCGGGCTGCCGCAGGGGCTGAGCAGCGAGCCTTCGGCGAATTCCTTTTGCACCAGCAGGGCCGGCACCAGCCCGATGCCCAGGCCGTTGAGCGCCGCCTGGATCAGGGCCGAGTACTGGGCGAAGCGCGGGCCTGCGAGGGTCTGCACCTCGGGCACACCGTGCTGTGCGGCCCACTGCCGCCAGGCGGTGGGCGCGCCCTCGTGGTGCAGCAGGGTGTGGCCCAGGAGGTCGGTGGGCTGGGCGATGCGGTTGCGGCCCTCGACCAGGCTGCGCGCCACGATGAGCACGAACTCGCGACCTGCGATGTACTCGGACACCACGCCCGGCCAGCCGTCGGGGCCGTAGCGGATGGCCGCATCCACCCCGGCAGGGATGCCGTCGCTGGGCTCTAGGTGGCGGCTGAAGCTCAGCATCACATGGCGGCTTTGCTGGCTGAAGGCCGGCAGCCGCGGGATCAGCCATTTGGTGAGGAAGGTGGGCACGCTGGCCAGCGTGAGCAGGCCCGCCCCGGCATCGCCCGAGCGGGCCTCGAAGGTCGCGGCCTCGATGGCGCGCAGCCCGCCCGAGATCTTCTGCCAGTACACGCGGCCCTGGGGCGTGAGCTCCACGCCGCGCCCGTTCTTCTGCAGCAACTGCCGGTCCAGGAAGGCCTCCAGCCCCGCCACCTGCTTGCTGACCGCGCTGGCCGTGATGCACAGCGCGCCCGCGGCCAGGGTGATGCTCTGGTGGCGTGCCACGGCGTCGAAGGCCAGCAGTTCCTGGATGGTGGGGCAGTCGCGCTTCATAGCCGGGGTTGGTGAAAGCTGTGTGAAAAACGTTTTCCAATTGCTCAAGTGTCCTCATCCAGGTTTCAGCCATCATGGGGCGGTCTCTCCCTAGAATTTGGGCAGGTGCTGCAGCAAGCCTGCGGCGAACACTGGCGCATGCGGAAAGTATGCCGGTAATTGGGGCATTGGAGGCAACAAGGTGATCCGCGGTATTTCCATCGTCTACGGCGTGTACCTGCTGCTGCCCATCGCGCTGCTGCTGGTGGGCAGCGTGGGCGGCAGCTGGACCAATACGTTGCTGCCCAGCGGCGTCACCGGCCAGTGGTACCAGGACCTGTGGCTGGACAGCTCGTTCCGCAAGGCCTTCGTGAGCAGCCTGGTGGTGGCACTCTCCGCCTGCGCCATCAACACCGTGCTGGCCCTGCCGCTGGCCTATGCGCTCTACCACGGCGCGCGGCGCGGCGGTGGCCTGGCGGCGCGCATCGTGAGCGCCATGCCCGTGGCCGTGCCTGCCATCACCCTGGCCTTCGGCTACATGGTGGTCTTCAACACCGATCTGGCGCCCTGGCTGGGCTCCATGCCGCTGCTCATCGCGGCGCACGCCATCCTCACGCTGCCCTACCTCACCAACACCTTGCTGGCCGATCTGCGCCACCTGGACCTGCACCGGCTGGAGCAGGCCGCCGCCACGCTGGGCGCCTCGGGCTGGCAGCAGTTCACGGGCATCGTGCTGCCCAGCCTGCGCCAGAGCCTGCTCAGCGGCCTGGTCATGGTGGCGGCCATCTCGGTGGGCGAGTTCGGTGTGTCCAACCTGCTCACCAGCTTCCAGAACCGCACCTACCCGGTCGTGCTGCTGCAGGCCTTCTACGGTGCCACGGGCTTTGCCTGCGCCGCCACGGTGGTCCTGCTGGTGCTGGCGGGCGCGTCGGCGCTGCTGTCCTCTTCCCTCGTCCAAGCCCGCAAAGAGCACCCATGAGCCTCGTCCTCGACAATGTCAGCTACCACTACCCCGGCAGCACGCAGGGCCTGCACGCCGTGTCCCTGGACGTGCGCGCGGGCGAGCTGGTGGCGGTGATCGGCCCCAGCGGCTCGGGCAAGTCCACCTTGCTCAAGCTGGTGTCGGGCCTGGAAACCGGCCACACGGGCCGCATCGTCTTTGGCGGGCAGGACATGTCGGCAATGCCCGTGCACCAGCGCCGCATGGGCATGGTGTTCCAGAACTATGCGCTGTTCCCGCACCTGTCGGTGCTGGACAACGTGGCCTACGGCCTCAAGCTGCGCAAGGTGGCCGTGGCCGAGCGCCACCGGCGCGCGCGGGAGCTGCTCGACATCGTGGGCCTGGCGGGCTACGCGCAGCGCGGCATCGCCCAGCTCTCGGGCGGGCAGCAGCAGCGCGTGGCGCTGGCGCGGGCCCTGGCCATCGACCCGCAGGCCCTGCTGCTCGACGAGCCGCTCTCGGCCCTGGATGCCAGCGTGCGCGGCCACCTGCGCGATGAGATCCGCGCCATCCAGCAGCGCTTTGGCGCCACCACGCTGTTGGTCACGCACGACCAGGAGGAGGCCCTGGTCATGGCCGACCGCGTGGCCATGCTCAAGGACGGGCGCCTCTTGCAGATCGCCACGCCGCGCGAACTCTACGAGCAGCCCGCGAGCCGCGCGGTTGCCGAATTCGTGGGGCTGTCCACCATCTTGCCGGGCAAGGTCAGCGCGCCGGGCCGGGTGGACCTGGGTTTTGCCGAGCTCATCGCCCACACGGGCGCGCGCGCCGTGGGCACGGCGCTGCACGCGATGGTGCGTCCTGAGCATGTGCGCCCCGACCCTGCGCCGGGCAGCGTGAACCGGCTGGAGGGACGCACCGGTGCCCAGCGCTACCTGGGTGCGCTCACGCGCTACGACTTTGCAGTGCCCGGTGCGGGAAAGCCGTTTCTCGCCGAGTCGGCCCTGCCGGCCGCCGAAGCGATTGCCATCGCCCCGGAGCACATCCGCCTGCTCGACCTTTGATTTCCTTCCCGAACCATTCCCACCGAGGAGCCTTCACCATGCAACGCAGACAACTGATCCAGGCCGCCGGCGCACTGCCAGCGCTGTCATTCGCGACGCTCGCCGCCCGCACCGCCTTCGCCTTCGACGGCCTCGAGCTCTATGCGGGCGAAAAGGCCTTGTACGCCGAGGCGCAGAAGGAAGGCCTGTGCGTCTCCTTCGACACCGGGCCTGAATGGGCCAACTGGAAGTCGCTGTTCCGGGACTTCAAGAAGCGCTACCCCGAGATCGAGCTGACCTACAACGACATCGGCTCGGCCGCCACGGTGGTGGCGCTCGAAAAGACCAAACGCCGCCCGCAGGCCGACACGGCCTACTACTTCGCCGCCTCGGCCGTAGATGCGGCGAAGAAGGACGTGGTCGCGCCCTTCAAGCCCGTCAACTTCGACAAGCTGCCGCCCGTGTTCCGCGAGGCCGAAGGCCGCTGGTTCACCATCCACACGCTGAACATCGCCTTCCTGGTCAACAAGAAGCTGGTGAAGAACGTGCCCACGGGTTGGGCCGACCTGCTCAAGCCCGAGTTCAAGAACACCGTGGTCTACCTGGACCCGCGCTCCACCGGCATCGGCCAGGTGCTGACCTTTGCCGCTGCGTATGCCAACTGCGGCAGCGTGGACAACGTGCAGCCCGGCACCGACTACCTGGGCAAGCTGCATGCCGCCGGCAACGTGCTGCGTGTGGAAGGCACCACGCCCTACGCCAAGTTCCTCAAGGGCGAGATCCCCGTGTGGATCAGCTACGAGAACGATGGCCTCAAGGCCAAGCACGTTGACGGTATGGGCGATGCGGTGGAGGTGGTCATCCCCAAGGAGGCCAGCGTGGCTGCGCCCTATGCGATCAGCCTGGTCAAGAACGGGCCCAACCCCAATGCCGGCAAGCTCTGGCTCAACTTCATCACGAGCGAAGCCGGCCAGTCGCTGTTTGCCCAGGGCTTTGTGCGCCCCGCCGTGCCCGGCACGCCGCTGTCTGCCGACGTGGCCGCCAAGATGCCGGCCGCTCCGCAGATCCGCCCGCTCGATGTGGTGAAAGCCTCCGAGCGCAAGGCCGACGTGGACCGCCTGTGGGCGCAGGCCGCGCTGGGCAACAAGTAAGAGGGGCCGGCCCGCATGCGACGCTTCGGCGCCTGGCCCGCATGGGCCTTCATGGCGCTCTTCTTCGCGGTGCCCCTGGCGGCGCTGCTGCCCGAGGCCTTTGGCGACGGCGCCAGCGCCTTCGGGCGGCTGTTCGGCAACCCGCTGTTCATGGGTGCGCTGCGCAACACGCTGGCCCTGGGGCTGGCAGCGGGCGCGGTGTCGGCGCTGGCGGGCACCTGCATCGCCATCGAGCTGGCGCGCCAGCCCGCTGCGCGGCGCCAGTGGATGATGGCCCTCTTGGGATTGCCGCTGGCCTTCTCAGGCCTGGTGATCGCCTATGGCTTCATCCTGGCCTTCGGGCGCGCGGGCTTCGTCACGCAGCTGCTGGCGGGCCTGGGCGGTGACCCGGCGGTGATCGGCAGCTGGATCTACAGCGTCTCGGGCCTGGGCGTGGCCTATGCCTACTACCTGATCCCGCGCGTGGCGCTGTCGCTGTACCCGGTGTTCGCCAACCTGGACCTGCGCCCCGCGCAGGCCGCGCGCACGCTGGGCGCATCGCGCGCGCGGGCCTTCTGGGACACGGTGGTGCCCGAGGTGGCGCCCTCGGTGCTGTCGAGCGCCTGCATGGTGGCCGCCATTGCCATGGGCACCTACGGCACCGCGCTGGCACTGGTGGGCACGCAGCTCAACATCCTGCCGCTGATGCTGCTGGCCCAGGTCAGCGATGGCGGCTCGGATTTCGCGGTGGCGGCGGCCTTGTCGCTGGTGCTGATGGTGGTGTGTGTGGTGGTGATGGGAGTGGGTGATGTCTTTACGCGAAAGCGCGAGCGCCGTGCAGGCCATTGAAGCGTGGCCGGTGCCGCTGCTGCAGGCGCTGCAGCGCCTGGCCCTGAAGCAGAAAAGCCCGGGGCGCCACCGCCAGCCCGTGGCCTTGATCGGGCCCGGCGATGCGGGCGAGGCCGAGTGCGCCGCCGCCCATGCCGTGGCCCATGCGCTGGCCGGCGCCGGCATGGTGGTCATCTGCGGCGGGCGCGGCGGTGTCATGGCCGCCGCATCGCGCGGCGCGACCGAGGCCGGAGGCATGGCCGTGGGCATCCTGCCCGAGGACGACGATGCCAACGCCAACGAATGGCTGAGTGTGGCCGTGCCCACCGGCATGGGCGAGATGCGCAACGCCATCATCGCGCGCAGCGGCGTGTGCCTGGTGGCCATCGGCAGCAACCTGGGCACCCTGTCGGAGATGGCCCTGGGCCTCAAGTGGGGCAAGCCGGTGTTCGAGCTCTACGGCGGCGTGCAGTTGCCCGGTGCCGTGCCGGCCAGCGATGTGAACGATTTGCTGGCCAAAGTGCTGGCCTGCCTTCTGGCGTAGCGGCTCAGTCCTCGGATTCCAAGGACAGATCCAGCGCATCTTCCAGCGCCCACAGCGCGTCGTCGCTGAGCGCGCCCACGAAGACGCGCAGGCCGTCGCTCCATTCCACCACGCAGGCGGCGTGGCCGGGCTGCACATAGGCGCGCATTTCGTTGACCGTTCCCACAAAGTGCCAGCCGGCCTTCAGCGCCGCCTCGGTACCGGGCCCGGCCAGGCCCGATGCGCCATGCGGCAGGGCCTCGCCGAAGCTGCACTGCCAGGCCAGCATGGTGGCGATGAACTCCGAGCAACTGTCGCACACCCGGTGCCACTCGGTGGCATGGCCCGTAGTGGTGATCCATACCGGCGGGTCGTCGCCGGCATCGGGCCCGCAGTCCACGCCGTAGCGCACCACGTCCTGGTTCTCTGCCACGAAGACCAGCTTGCCCTCCTGAAGGCTCCAGTCGGCCGGGAGCAGGAACTGGTCGTACACCGCGGTGAAATCGCGCGCGTTGCCGGCCAGAAGGTAGAAGTCGCGCAGCGCCTGCGGCGCGGCCAGGTCCAGGGCCTGCTCGGCCTTGTCGATGGCATGCGGGTCCACCGCGTCCATGGGCCGCAGCGTGCGGCCGAGTATCTGGAACAGTTCGGGGTAGGGCAGGTGCGGCATGGGGGCTTCGGTGCTCATGGCGAAGGTGCCATGGTGCCAGACCCACGCGCCAGGCCGCGCGCCACGCGTTCTGTGGAGGCCTGCAAATACTCGCGCAGGCTCTGGGGTTCCAGCACCTCGAACTCCACCTGCAGCGCCAGCAGCCAGTACACCAGCGTGCCCTGCTGGTGCGCACCGCAGGCCAGCACGCAGCGCTCCGCGTCCAGGGCCTGCAGCACGCCGGCCGAAGCCGGGATGCGCCGCGCCATGGTGGCCAGCGGCTGGTGCAGCACCACGCGCGCCTGCTCCGGGAACTGCGACAGCGCCACCGAGCGCGCAACATAGGCCCGGAGATCGCCTCCGTCCGGCCCGGGGCGCGGGGCGAAGTGGGCGCCGGCCGCCGCATCGCCCACGATGCGGTCCACGCGGAAGCTGCGCCAGTCGCCGCGCGCCGGGTCCCAGGCCACCAGGTACCAGCGCTGGCCGGTGTGCACCAGGCCCTGGGGTTCCACCGAGCGCTGGCTGGCCTGGCCCTTGGCGTCCAGGTAGGCGAACTCCACCCGCAACTGGTCGCGGCAGGCAGCGGCCAGCACGGCGAGCGCCGCCGCCTGCACCGTGGGGCCCATGTGCTCGGTGGGCAGGATGGCCGAGCGCAGTGCGTCGATGCGCTTGCGCAGGCGCGAAGGCATCACCTGCTCGAGCTTGACCAGGGCGCGCAGCGAGCTTTCCTCCACCCCGCCGACGGTGCCTGCCGTGGCCATGCGCAGGGCGATCGCCACCGCCAGGGCTTCCTCGTCGTCGAGCAGCAGCGGCGGCAAGGCCTGGCCCGCGCGGAAGGCGTAGCCGCCGGCCACGCCGCTGCTGGCGTGGATGGGGTAGCCCAGCTCACGCAGGCGGTCGATGTCGCGGCGCAGCGTGCGGGGGTGGATCTCCAGGCGCTCGGCCAGTTCGGGGCCGGCCCAGTGGCTGCGGGTCTGCAGCAGGGAGAGCACGCGCAGAAGGCGGGAGGACGAGGACAGCATGGAATCGACTGTACGTTGAATCGAGGGCGGAATCTGTCCGCAATGCATCCTACATTGCATCCACGTTCACGGCGCAGTGCCGAAACGGTTTGAACCTCTCAAAAACCCGACTTCAAGGAGTTTTCCATGTCCATCGTTCTCTACTGGCACCCCATGTCCAGCGCTACCCCCGTTGCCAACGCACTGGTCGAGCTGGGCCTTCCCCATGAGCGCGTCACCCTGGACCTGCAGGCCGGCGACCAGCGCCGGCCCGAGTTCCTGGCCCTGAACCCCAATGGCAAGGTGCCCACCGTGGTGGTGGACGGCAACCCCATGTTCGAGACCCTGGCGATCCATTTCTGGCTGGCTGGCAAGTACGGCGTGGAGCGCGGCCTGTGGCCCGAGGACGGCACGCCCGAAAGGATGCAGGCCATGTCCTGGGCGACCTGGGCCTATGTGACCTATGGCGCCGTGCTGGTGCGCCTGCAACTGTCCACGCAGGGCGACGCGGCGCTGCGCAGCGAGGTTTGGGCGGACGCCGCGCGCAAGGGCCTGGACCAACTGCTGGCCGTGCTCGACGCACGCCTGGCCGCCCAGCCCTGGATGCTGGGCGCGGACTATTCGCTGGTGGACCTGATCGTGGGCGCGGTCATCGGCTACAGCGCCTTCATCGGCGCCCCCGTGGCCGCCCACCCGCATGTGCAGGCCTGGCTGGAGCGGGTGCAGGCGCGGCCCGCCATGCAGCTCAAGGCGGATTGATCGGGCGACGCGAAGACTTGGTTTTGCGTTGACCTATAGCACGAGGAACGCGGCCGCCGCCACGGCCGTGGGCAGCAGCGCCCCCAGCAGCAGGCCCACCGCGCCCACGCTGCCGTCCGTGAACCCGCCCTTGAGCAGGGCCACACCGGCCGGGTTGGGCGCGTTGGCGATCACCGTGAGGCCGCCGCCGGCCACGGCGCCGGCCACCAGCATGTACTTGGCCGGATCGGAGATGCCCTCGATCAGCGAGCCCAGGTAGGTCAGGGCCGCATTGTCGGTGATGGCCGTCAGGCCCAGAGCGCCTGCGAACAGGGCCAGCGGCTGCAGGCCCGAGACGATGGGCTGCAGCCACCATTGCTGCATGCCGCCCAGCACCACCAGGCCCGCAAGGAAGAAACCCACGAGCAGGGCTTCCTTGAGGATCAGCGGCGTCTGGTGCTGTGCATAGGCCTGGGTGTAGCCCAGGAACATGAGGAACAGCGCCAGGAACACCACCGGATGGTGGGCGAACACCACCACGGCAGCCAGCAGACCCAGGTGCACGGCCACCACGGCCAGGGGCACGGCTGGCTGTGCGGGCCCAGCCGTGCCTTCTTCTCCCGGCGCGGGCCGCAGGTGGCTGCGCAGCACGAAGGTGCAGACCGTGGCGTTGACCAGCACGGCCAGGGCCGCCTTCCAGCCGAATGTAACCAGCATGAATGCGCTGTCCCACTGCCAGGTGCTGGCCACCATGAGCACTGGGGGTGCGGCGTAGGATGTGAGCGTGCCACCGATGGACACGTTGACGAACAGCGTGCCCAGGGCGAAGTACTTCACCCGGTCGGGCACGGCACGGCGAAAGATCTGCGGCGCCAGCATCAGTGCGGCGATGGTCATGGCCGCCGGCTCGGTGATGAGCGAACCGAGCAGCGGCACGGCCGCCAGGCCCAGCCAGGCGCTGGCCAGCGGCGTGGGCACGGGCAGGTGCCGGGCCAGGGTGTCCACCACGGCCACCACGCTGCGCAGCACCGGGCTGGAAGCCGCGATCACCATGACCACGAAGACGAACAGGGGCTCGGTGTAGTTGCGCGATTCGGCGTAGTCCAGTGCCTGGCTGCCGCCGGAGACGAAGGCCATGGCAAGGACCAGCACGATGGCCCAGAAGCCGAAGACGACCTCGACCTCGCCGAGCAGATGGAACAGGCCGGAATGGCGGGGATAGCGGTGCGCCAGGTGCTCGAACAGGCCGGCGGCAAAGGTGTGGAGCAGGGCGATGCCGAAGATGGCAGCGGCAATCCAGTGGATGGCTTGGGGTTGCATGGGCAGAAATTTCCAGACGCAGACAGACCGCGTGGCGGCCCGACCGACGCTGAACCTGCCGCGCCCCTCCAGCGCGTACACCCAGCGGTTATTTTACCAAACGCCCCAAGAGAAGGCTTACATCGCCTTGAACAGGTGCGCGTAGAGCCGGCTCACGGCCAGCTTCTCGGGCCGGCCCGCCAGCGCCAGGTGCAGCTTGCCGGCCTCGTCGCGCGTGACCGTGGTGATGGCGCTGGCGCGCACCAGGGTGCTGCGGTGGACCTGCCAGAACACGCTGGTGTCGAGCTGCTCGGTGAGTTCCTTGAGCGGGGTGCGGATCAGGAACTCGCGCGCGGCCGTGAGCACGCGCACGTATTTGTCGGCCGCCTCGAAGTACAGCACCTCGGCCACCGGCACCATGTGGATCTGGTTGCCGCTGCTGGCCTGGATCACCGTGAGGGGCGCGGCGGCGGGCGGGCTGGCCGCCGGTGCCGCCGCGGCGACGCCGGGGGCGGCCAGCAGGTGGCGCAGCTGGGCCATGGTGGCTTCGAGCGCATCGGGTGCAGGGGCCTTGGCGGCCAGGGCCTGCTGCAGCTTCTGCACGGTTTTCTGCAATCGCGCGGCCTGCACCGGCTTGAGCAGGTAGTCCACGGCCTGGGCCTCGAAGGCCTGCACGGCGTACTGGTCGTAGGCGGTCACGAAGACCAGGGCAGGGAAGGGCTTGTCGGCGGGCCAGGCGTCGGCCAGCTCCACGGCGGCATCCAGCCCGCTTTGGCCCGGCATGCGGATGTCGAAGAACAGCACCTCGGGCTGCAGGGCCAGGGCCTGGCGCACGGCCGAGAGGCCATCGCCCACGGTGGCGGCAACCTGCAGTTGCGGCCAGGCACGGGCCAGCTCCTGCTGCAGGGCCGCTGCCAGCAGGGGCTCGTCTTCGGCGATCAGGGCGCGTGGGGTGGTGGTCATGCGGGTGCGGACAAGGGATAGGTGATGGTGGCGCGCGTGCCCTTGGGGGTATTGGCGGCCAGCGTGAACTGCCCGGCATCGCCGTGCAGCGTGGCCAGGCGCTCGCGCACCTGGGCCAGGCCGAAGCTGGTGCCCGGGCTGGTGGCGGCCGGCTGCGGGGCCGCGCCCAGCCCGGCACCGGTGTCGCTCACCTGCAGCACCAGCAGCGTCCTGCCCTCGGGGCCGCTCTGGGTGCGCGCCTGCACGGTGATGTGGCCGCCTTCCACCTCGGGCTCGAGCCCGTGGCGGATGGCGTTTTCCACCAGCGGCTGCAGCAGCAGCGGGGGCACGGGCAGATCGCGCAGCGCCTGCGGCAGGTCCAGCGTGTAGGCCATGCGCGGGCCCATGCGCACGGCCATCAGTTCCAGGTAGTCCGCCAGGCGCTGGAACTCGTCGCCCAGCGGGTGCTGGGTGCTGCGCGAGGCGTTCAGCGTGGCGCGCAGGTAGGCGATCATGCGGTCCAGCATCTCCTGCGCGCGCACCGGGTCGGTGCCGATCAGCACGCGCAGGTTGGCCAGGGTGTTGAACAGCATGTGCGGTTCCAGCTGGGTTTCCAGCAGCTTGAGCTGGGCCTCGGTGGCCTGGCTGTGCACCTCGGCCATGCGCGCCTGCAGCCAGGCGCTCTTGCCGTTCACATAGAAATAGTAGCTGATGACGGTGCCCGCCACCACGGTGATGCCGATGGAGATGCGCAACTGCGCACGCCCCTCGGTATCCCACGACGAGACACCGCACGACCAGTCGGCCAGCAGGGTGCCGCCCAGGTAGCCGAGCACGATGCCGACCAGGGGCAGCGCCACGCCGGCAAAGCCCTTGGGCCAGCCGTATTCGTGGCTGGAGGGAAACAGGTGGCGGCCGAAGTCGATCAGCGCCCAAGTGAGGGTGCCGATGGCCAGCGAGTAGGTGGCAGGGATGTAGTAGGGCTTCTCGGGCCGGAAGGCGTACTGGATGCCCGAGATCGCCAGGCAGAAGGCCAGGGTCTGCAGCAGCCGCTGGAGCTTGTCGATCCAGTCGATCTTCAGGGGCAGCGCGCTGGCCGGGGCCATGTCAGTGATCGCCGCGATCGCGCAGCAGGCGCTCGCGTTCCTTCTGCACCATGCGCTCGCGCAGGCCGCTGCCGGTGCCCAGCACGAACACCGAGACGCCGTGCAGCGCCAGCCCCAACCCCCAGCCCAGCAGCGGGTAGACCGACCAGGGCCGGTTGCCGAAGCCGTAGCGCGACATGGAAAACACCACGATGTTGACCACCACGAACAGGATGGCATGCATGTACCAGCCGAGCTTGGCGCCGGCGCGCTTGCGGGCGAGTTGCTCGATGGCTTCAGGGGTCAGGGGTGCGGTCATGGATGGGGTGATTCTAGGGGGCACGCGCTCATCCGGCGCGGCGCAGTCCTGCGGTTGCGCCGGGCAGCCGCAGGGCGCAGGCCAGCACGGCGGCCGACAAGGTGCGGCCGCCCGCCAGGCGCAGCGGGTGGTCGGGTGGCAGCAGGCCGAGCAGGGCCAGGGTGGCGGCGATCGTCAGCATGAAGAGGCTCCGGTAGGGGCGTTGGGTGTCAGCGGGCAGGCGACGGAGCCAGCAGGTGCCGCTCGAAGTGGCGCACGATCTTGCTGTCCACCGCGCGCATCTGGCCGCGGTCAAAGCCGGGCGGGTCGCCCAGCAGGCGCACGGCCAGGTCGGACATCCGGGCCAGCGGCGGCTGGGGTGAGAGCAGGGCGGCGATCTCCCTGAGGCCTACCCCGGCCTGGGCCAGGCCGACGGACAGGGCCAGCAGGCCTGCCAGTGCCAGGTGGGTGGACTTGCGCATGGCGGTCTCCTCGCCTGTGCTCAGGCGCGGTGGTTGTTCTGGACGATGCGCTCGCGCTCGGCCTGGACCATGCGTTCGTGCCAGTTCGAGCCGCCGGCCAGGAAGAACACCACCATGCCATGCACCAGCAGGCCGATGCCCCAGCCGGCGGCTGGAAACACCGCCCAGTGCCGGCCGCTGGACAGCGACAGCGATACCAGCAGCAGGTTGACCAGCACATAGACGGTGGCATGGATGAACCAGCCCAGCTTGGCGCCGGCGCGCTTGCGCGCCAGGTTCTCGATGGGGTCGTCGGACAGGGGGTAGCGGCGGGACATGGTGGTTTTCCTTGGGGTGATGGGGCGAAGGGTGGGTCAGGCGGCGGCGTGGCCGGATGCCGTGCGTGCAGCCTGGGGTGCCAGGGCCAGGCACCACAGGCGGGCCGAGCGAGCGATGAACAAGCCGTTGAAGACGCCGTACAGGGCTGCGATCTCCAGGTCGAAGGTGGCGTCGTGGGCCAGGGCCGGTTGCATGGCCATCTCGATGCCGACCAGGTACTTGGTCAGAAAGATGCCCAGGATCAGCAGCAGGGGCAGCGGGCTGCCGGGCATGTGGAAGCTGCGCGAATCGGCCAGGTAGCGGGTGCCGGCGGGCACGGCGGGCCGCAGCACCAGGGTGAGGGTGGCCACGATGGCGGCGGCAGCCAGCCAGGCGGCCAGGGTGCCCAGCACCTGGCCGGAGCTGCCGAAGGCCGACACCAGCCCATAGACCGAGAACAGGGTCATGGCCACGGGCATCACGGCCACGCGGGTCAGGCTGGCGGTGCGGGCCACCAGCTGGCTGGCACCCAGGGCGACGAGCGCGGCGAGCAGGCCCCAGACCCAGGTGGGGGTCTTCTGCAGCACGGTGGGGAGGGCTTCGGGGTGGTGGATCAGGAGGTCGATGATCATGGTGTTGCTCCGTTGGAGGTAAATGGGGTCGAGGAATGAGGGGGTGGAGGCGGGGCTCAGAGGATTCCCACCTGGCTCCACAGCCACTGGCCGAGCAGGCGGTTGGGCAGCAGGGTGAAAGCGCCTGCCACCAGGCAGGAGCCGATGTAGGTGCCCTGCATGATGCGGCGGTGCGCCGTCACATTGCCGCGCACCAGGAAGTGGAAGGACAGTGCGATGAAGCCCAGGGTGATGGGCACCAGCAGATGGATCAGGCCGAAGCCTGCGAGGCGCGGGCCCTTGTCACCGCTGATGAAGACGGCCGATACGGCGACCATCACCATCAGCGTGACCCAGGCGTACCCGGCGGCGCGGTGCAGGCGCGGGCGCTGGGCGCGGCTGCGGCGGGCCCACAGGGCCAGCGGGCCGATGGCCAGGGCGGCCAGCGCGGCGGCCATGTGGATGGCGATGACGGGGGTGATCTGCATGGTGGGCTCCTGGGGTCAGCTTGCGTCGATGGGCGTACTGTGCCGATCCCGTCCCGGGCCTTCCACCGGCCTGCGACGGAATGCGCGGACGGGGGCGCGAAATGCGGTGGACCGGAGTGGAATGCAGGTGTTTTGGCGCCGGGCGAGGGTGGGCGGGCAGGGATAATCGGCAGCTTTTGACGGCCCTGTGGGCCAAAAGGACGCACGCGTGGACCTCGTTTTGCTGGCCAAGGCCGCCCTCATGGGCGTGGTCGAAGGCCTGACCGAATTTCTCCCCATCTCCTCCACCGGCCACCTGATCCTGGCGGGCTCCCTGCTTGGTTTCGACGATGCCAAGGCCAAGGTCTTCGACATCGCCATCCAGACCGGCGCCATCTTTGCCGTCATCCTGGTGTACTGGCAGAAGATCCGCGCCACCCTGGTGGCCCTGCCGCGCGAGCGCAGCGCGCAGCGCCTGGTGCTCAACGTGCTCATCGGCTTCCTGCCCGCGGTGGTGCTGGGCCTGCTGCTGGGCAAGGCGATCAAGGCGCACCTGTTCATCCCGGTGGTGGTGGCCAGCACCTTCATCCTGGGCGGTTTCATCATCCTGTGGGCCGAAAAGCGCCCGGCCACGGCAACCCGCGTCCACGAGGTGGACGACATGACGCCGCTCGATGCGCTCAAGGTCGGTCTGGTGCAATGCCTGGCCATGGTGCCCGGCACCAGCCGCAGCGGCGCCACCATCATCGGCGGCATGCTGCTCGGGCTGTCGCGCAAGGCGGCCACGGATTTCTCGTTCTTCCTGGCCATGCCCACGCTGATCGGGGCCGGGGTGTACAGCCTGTACAAGGAGCGCGCGCTGCTGTCGGCGGCCGACATCCCGATGTTCGCCACCGGGCTGGTGTTCTCCTTCATCAGCGCCTGGCTGTGCGTGCGCTGGCTGCTGCGCTACATCAGCAGCCACAGCTTCGTGCCGTTTGCCTACTACCGCATCGTGTTCGGCATGGTGGTGCTGATCACTGCCTGGGGTGGGTGGGTGCGCTGGGCCGAGTAGAGATGCTGGTGGTCATGCCGTGACCATGCCCAGGCCGGGAAGGTGATAAGCTGTAATGACGAGGGCGTGCCAACACTCCTTCCGCGGGGGGTGAAATGAATGTTGGCGCGCCATAGCGGTTGCGCTGTCGTGCAGCGCCGACCGTGCTTTCGCTTGGCCACCAGATGATCCTTGCCCCGGGACTTTCGCTACATGACGCCAGATGAGCCAGAAAGATTGCGCCGCCGTGCCAGGCACACCGACTGGTCCAAGGAAGAGTTGCTCGAACTGATCACGAAGAGTGCGGGTGCTACCCTGGCCGCCGTGGACCGGAACCTGCAGATGGTCTACGTGAACGAGGAGTATGCGCGCTGGTTCGGCAGCACACCCGAACTCCTGGTGGGCAAGACCATCATCGACCTGTATGGCGAAAGCGATGCGGCGCGTTTCATGCCCTTCGTCGAGCGGGTGCTCAGCGGTGAGCGGGTGCAGTACCAGCGGCTGCTGCGCACCCCCTACGGCTTCGACGAATGGCGCACCATCTGCCTGACGCCCTGGCCTGCACGCAATGGCGTCATCGACGGCTTCATCACGACCGCGCTCGATGTGCACGAACTGCAGGTGACCATGAACGCGTTGCGCGCCGCCAACCAGCGGCTGTCCTCGCACATGGAAAACAGCCCCCTTGCAGTGCTCGAAATGGACCAGGACCTGCGCCTGCTGCATTGCTCGCAGCGCGCGGTGCAACTGATGGGCTGGCTCCCCCTGGCACACCTGGAGGGGCGGTCGCTCACGCAACTGCTGGGCCACACTGCGGACGAAGGCCTGCACGAGGCACTGCAGCGCCTGCAGGAAGGCCAGGAAGCGCAGAACCGGGCGGAGACCTCCTTCACGCGCCAGGATGGTGCCGAGGTGCACTGCGAGTGGTTCAACTCCGCGCTGACCGACGCCGAGGGGCGCGTGACCTCCATCATGGCCCTGGTGCAGGATGTCTCGGCCAAGATCCAGATCGCGCGCCAGCAGCAGTACCTGGCCAACCACGATTCACTGACAGGGCTATACAACCGCGCCGCCTTCCACAGCCGCCTCGACCAGGCGCTGGCCCGGGTGCGCCACAACGCCGCAGGCTCGGTGGCGCTGCTGTTCATCGACCTCGATGGCTTCAAGCGCGTGAACGACACGGAAGGCCACCGTGCGGGCGACGAGGTGCTGCGCATCGTCGCCCGGCGGCTGGCCGCCACGGTGCGCGGCGAAGACACCATGGCACGGCTGGGCGGCGACGAGTTCCTGGTCATGCTCGACCGCGAGGTCACGCGCGACGTGACCGATGGCATCGGCCAGCGCATCATCAATGCGCTGCACGAGCCCATGTGGGTGGATGGGCGCGCGCTGCACATCGGCGCCAGCATCGGCGTGGCAATGCACCCTCCGCTGGAAGGCGAAACCGACGCCCTCATGAACCGCGCCGACCAGGCCATGTACGCCGCCAAGCGTGCCGGCAAGGGGCGCCTGCACTACGCCCAGCCGGCGCTGCAGTGAGCGCCCGCACCCCGCCTTACACCTGCTTTGGCAGGCGGATGCTCTGCTGGAACTTGAAGAAATTGCTCGGGTCGTACTCCTGCTTGGCCTGCTGCAGGTTCGGGTAGGCCGGGCCCCAGTAGGCATTCTCGAAGTCCTGCAGGCTGGCGTCGGGGTAGTTCTGGTACACGTGCCCGTTGAGGAAGGGTTGCACCAGCTGCATGAACCCGGCCAGCCAGGCCTCGGTCTGTGCGCGCTCGGCCGGGTTGCGCCAGAACACGTCGACCACCAGGTCGGCATCCACGCGGCGGTGGATGAAGGCGCTGGCCTCGACGGGATAGCGGTTGATCGCGCCACCGTAGGGTTCCAGATAGGCCAGCGACCACTGGTTGGGCGAGGTGAGGAAGTAGTCGATGATGGCCTGCCAGTCGGCGGTGGCCAGCGGGCTCGCGATGTAACCCGAGGCCTTGCTCTCTGCGATGCCGTCGGGCAGGTTCTCGGGCAGCGAGTAAGGGTGGTCCTCGAGCCAGACGTTCATGTCCGGGTAGGTGCCGGTCTGGTCTACCAGCAACTGGGCGCTGGGTATGGCCATCAGCGGCGCGATGGCCTGAAGCCCGGCCTCGCGCGTACCGCAGAACATGCCCTGCACCATGGCCACCGGCTGCCCGTTGTGGTAGCCCAGGTTCATCATGTAGCCGAGGGCGTCGGGCGCGCCGCTCTGCATGTAGGCCTGCTGCATCATGGTGAGCACATTCGCACCCTGGCTGATGTCCCAGCCGATGGACCAGGCCCAGACCGTGTCCAGTGGCGCCATGCTGTAGGTCACCTGCAGCAGCACGCCGAAGTTGCCGCCCGTGCCCCCGCGCATGGACCAGTACAGCAGAGGGTTCTCGGTTTCGCTGGCCGTGACGATGCTTCCATCGGCCAGGGCCACCCGCAGAGACTCCACCAGGTCGCTCTGGATGCCGAAGCGCCGCGAGGTGTAGCCGTAGCCGCCACCCTGCACGAAGCCACCCACGCAGACACTGCCGCAGGCGCCCGTGGGCACGTGCCAGCCGGTGTGGTTCATGGCGCCATTGAAATGGTCGAAGTCGGTGCCAGGCAGCACGTGCACGCGCGCGTTCGGCGGGTCGAGCACCACGCCCTTCATGTCGCTCAGGTCCACCACCATGCCGTTGTTGACCGAATAGCCGGCCGTGCTGTGGCCGCCACAGCGCACGGCCACGGCCACCTTGTACTTGCGCGCCACGGCCAGGCATTCGAGCACGTCGTTTTCGACCGCGCAGTAGACGATGATCTTGGGAAACGACTGGAAAGCCGGGTTGGATTCCTGGCGCGCCGCGTTGTAGTCGGGGCTGGTCGGCAGCACCACCCTGCCGACCAGCGCGTGCTCGAGCTCGGCCAGCGCATGCAGCGCGACGGCCGGGTCCGCCGGGCCTTCTTCGGCCGCACAGGACGGGTCGGCCGCAGAGGCCGCAAGGGCATGGAATTGCGCGATGCGCGCAGCTTTGGCGATGCGGGCGGGGCTTTTGCGATGGGCCATGGCACAGGGTCCGTTGGGGAGTTGCGAGACCTTCTGTGTAACTGAAGGCCTGCCTTTTGACCAGCAATGGATGTCCCCAGGCGCCACGGGATGGCGCGCAACCGGCTACGCCGAAGACAGGGCCAGGTCGCCGGTATTGCGGCGCAGGCAGAACTTGCCGCTTTGCTTGCCGTTGTACATGGCGGCATCGGCCAGCTTGAGCAGGCCGGCGGCATCGCTGCTGTCGTCGGGCGCGATGGCATAGCCCACGGTCAGGCCCACGTGGACCTGGATGCTGCCGAGCGAGAACGGCAGGCGGAAGGCGTCGAGCAGCTTGAGCCCCAGCTCATGCGCCTGCTGCGCACTGCCCAGGTGGCCGGCCATCACCACGAACTCGTCGCCGCCCAGGCGTGCGACCACATCGCTTTGCCGCACATGGCCCTGCAGGCGGCGCGTGACGGCCACCAGCAACTCGTCACCGACATCGTGGCCATGCTGGTCGTTCACGGGCTTGAAGCCGTCGAGGTCCATCATGTAGACGGCCAGCAGGTCGTCCGGGCCGCTGCGCTGCAGGGCGGCCGCGAGGGCCATGTTCAGGCCCCGGCGGTTGGGCAGGCCGGTAAGGGGATCGGTGTGCGCCAGCGAGTGCATGGCGTCGCGCTCGCGGTTGGCATGCAGCGCCTCCAGATGCAGGGCATGGGTGCGCAGTCCCAGCACGCGCATGAACAGCAGCATGTCGATGGTGGCACCGAACTGGAAGGAGTGCAGCGTCCAGAAGTTGACCGGTACCCAGCCGTTGATGACGCCGATCATCACCGCGGTGGTCACGAAGTAGATCAGCCACGCCGCCAGCAGGCTGGTGCCCACGCCGTCGCCTGCGAGGGCCTTGCGCACCGCGCCCGGGATGCCCATGAGCGCGGGCACCAGGCCCAGGATGCTGACGATGGCGGCAATGGCGCGGGTGCTCAGCACGTCCAGGCTGTAGGCAATGCCCAGCACCACGCACAGCACGGCGCCGCAGCGCATGGCGCGCAGGAAGCGGCTCTTGGGCCGGTCCCCCGCCAGGGCCTGGCTGATGAACAGGAAGGACCCGCAGGTGGCCAGCAGCGCCGACAGGCCTGCCGCATGCTCGGTGAACCACAGGCTGTTGCTCCACAGGTACTGCCGGCCAATGCCGAACAGGTGCAGCGAGAACATCAGGCTGCCCGTGATCAGCATCGCATAGAAGATGAACAGCGGCTCGCGCAGGCTGGTCCACTGGGCCAGGCTGTAGATCAAAAGGCACAGCGCCAGGCCCGTGAGCACGCCCTGAAGCATCTGTTCGTCCACTGCCGTGGCAAGCATGGCCGACGACTTGTTGAGCGTGATGGGCAGGATCATGGCCGCCCGGGTTTCCACGCGCATCAGCAGCTCGTAGGTCTGGCCGGGCAGGAACTCGAGCGCCACGGCGTGCGAGCGGCTTTGCAGCGGCCGCTGCGAGTACGGCTGCAGGCTGCCCAGCACGACGTGCCTGGTCACGTGGCCAGCGCTGAGAACGTAGATATCGACCCGGTTCAGGTCGGGGTGGTTGATGTCCAGCGTCCAGCGGCCGTCGGAGGTCAGGTGCACCGCCAGCGGCGCGCGCAGCCAGATGGCGTCCGAGCGCACGCCCAGCGTGGCGCCCCGGGAGGGCGGGGGCACGAAGTCACCGGCACGGGCCTGCACCTCCTCCAGGCCGAGCTTGAGCGTGGGGTCGGAGAGCATGCGCACCGCCGGCCATACCTCGATCGACGCGGCGCTGTCGTGCAGCACCAGGGGCTGCGTCGAATGGGCCTTGCCTGCGCCGGCCAGCAGGCCCAGCAGCAGCACCAGGCATGCAGCGGCCCTCCACCAGCTGCGCAGTGCGGGCAGCGGGTGGGTGTGGGTGTGGTGCAGCAGGGCTCGCATGGTCGTCAGGAGGCGAGGGCAACGGCGCCATCGCCACGCAGCAGGCAGTGCTTGCCGGTCTGCTTGCCCTTGTACATGGCGGCGTCGGCCTTGCCGATGAGCTCGCGCACATCCTTGCCATCGAAGGGGGCCAGCACGTAGCCGATGGTCAGGCCCACATGCAGGCGCAGGTTGCGCAGCGCGAACGGCTCGCTGAACGCATGCAGCAGGCCTTCACCGATCTCCCGGGCCTGCTCGGGCCGCGTGAGCTGGGGGGCCAGGATGATGAATTCGTCGCCACCCGGGCGGGCCACCAGGTCGGTCTGGTGCCGTACGTTGGCCGACAGGCGCTGCCCCACCGCCACCAGCAGATCATCGCCCACATCGTGGCCATGCGTGTCGTTGACGGGCTTGAAGCCGTCCAGGTCCAGCAGGAACACCGCCACCATGCGCTCGGGCGCGCACTGCTGCAGGGCCGAGTTCAGCGCGATCTGCATGCCGCGGCGGTTGGGCAGGCCCGTGAGCGGGTCGGTGTGGGCCAGCGAGCGCATGGCGTCGCGCTCGCGCAGGGCATCCAGCGTGGCCCGGCGCAGCCCTTCCGAGCGCAGTCCCAGCACGCGCAGGAAGAGCAGCATGTCCACCGCTGCACCGAACTGGAAGGCATGCTGGGTCCAGAAATTCACCGGCACCCAGCCCTGTACCAGGGCCGCCATCACGAGGGCCGCGATACCGTAGACGGTCCACGCCACCAGCAGCGTCGTACCGATGGGATCCTTGCGGCGTGCCAGGCGCAGCGCGGCGGGCAGGCTCAGCAAGGTCGGCGCCATGCCGAACACACTCATGAAAATGGTGGCTGCCTTGACGCTCAGCAGGTCGAACGCGAAGGCCAGGCACACGACGGCTGTGAGTACGGCGCCGCCCTGCATGGTGCGGGCATAGCGGCCGTGCGGGGCGTCGCCCGCCATGGCGTGCCGCAGAAAGAGGAAGGAACCTGCCAGCGCCACCAGACCGAAGATGATGGCCCCGTGCAATTCCATCCACACACTGCCCGGCCAGAGGAACTGCACGCCGATACCGAAGAACTGCAGGGAAAAGCCGGCACTGCCCAGCACCACCAGCGCATAGCAGGCGAACAGGCGGTCGCGCTGGCCCACCCACTGGAGCAGGCTGTACAACAGCAGCCAGAAGGCCAGGCCGTTGAGCAGGCCCTGCAGCATCTGCTCGCGCAGCGCCATCTTCAGGCGGTAGGGGGCTTCGCTGACCGTGATCGGCAGGATCATCGGCCCTGGCGTGCGCACACGGATCAGCACCTCGTACGCCTGCCCGGCCTGCAGGTTCAGAGCCAGGCCCGGCGTCCTGCTGGCGCCCGCAGCCTTGCCGGGCGTGCGCAGGTAGCCCAGCAGCGCCTGTTGCAGCACCTGGCCATTGCTGGTCAGGTAGATGTCGACCTCCTGCAGGGAGCCGTAGTCGAGGTTGACGATCCACTGGTTCGTGGGGGTCTCTGGCACGGCCAGCGGAATGCGCAGCCAGATGGCCTCCTTGTGCGCTCCGATCGAGCCGCCGCGGCGGGCCGGCGCTTCGAACCGGTCGAGCCTTTGGAGCATGTCGCTGGCTGTGAGCTCGCGCGAGGGATCGGCCTGCAGGGTGGCCACGCTCCAGGCGTCCAGACTCTGGGTGTCGGGGCTGAGCACCAGCGGCGTGGCGGCACGCGCCGGCAGCCCCTGGAGCATGAGCAGGCACAGCACCGCCACGGCCGCCATCGAACGCATGAACCCGTGCAGCACGCTCATGGGGTGTCCACAGGGCTGGCCAGCCGCCCAGGGCCTGCCTTGCACCATCGGGGTGGCGCTGGCAGCCGGTGCCAGGCATCGGCAATGCAAAGGAGCGGAGCGCTGGACATGGTGGTCAGAGGGCTGAGCGCAAGGTCGGTGGCGGTAGGCCTTGGTGGCTTGGGCTGACCAGTATGCCTCTGGAACGGGATCCCCGGGCACACAGCGTGCCAACCAGGGGGGCGGGGCTCGTGAGGCGCATGGGCATCAGGCCGGCAGTGCCACGCTGGCATCGTTGCGGACCAGGCAGTGCTTGCCGCGTTGCTTGCCCTGGTACATGGCGGCGTCGGCCAGGCGGATCAGTTCGCGGGGCTCGGCGGCATCGATGGGGGCCAGGGCATAGCCGATGGTCAGGCCCACGTGCATCTGCAGGTGGCTCATCACGAACGGCTCCCGGAACGCGTGCAGCAGCGCGTTGCCCAGGTCCTCGGCCTGCTCGGCGCGGACCAGGTCGGCAGCCATGATGATGAATTCGTCACCCCCGAGGCGCGCCACCACGTCGGTCTTGCGGCGCACATGGTCCTGCAGCCGGTGGCTCACGGCCACCAGCAGGTCGTCGCCCACGTCGTGGCCGTGCAGGTCGTTGATGGGCTTGAAGCCGTCGAGGTCCAGCAGGTACACCGCCACCAGGCGGTTGGGCGCGCACAGCGAGATGGCCGAGTTCAGCGCCAGCTGCAGGCCGCGCCGGTTGGGCAGTCCCGTGAGCGCATCGGTATAGGCCAGGGCCCGCATGGCGTCGCGCTCGCGCAGCGCGTCGTCGGCGGCGGCGCGCAGCGCGTCGGTGCGCAGGGCCAGCACGCGCAGGAACAGCAGCATGTCCACCGTGGCGCCGATCTGGAAGGAGTGCAGGGTCCAGAACGACAGCGGGGCCCAACCCTGCACCAGGCCCACCATCACGGCCGCGGCCACGAAGTAGGCGATCCAGGCGGCCAGCAGCGTGGTGCTCACGGTGTCGCCCTGGCGCACCCGCTTCAACGCCAGCGGCAGGCTCAGGAGCGAGGGCAGCGGGCCGAAGATGCTCAGGAAGGCCGTGGCCTGCCGGGTGTCGATCAGGTCGGTGAGGAAGGCCAGGCCCACCAGGCCGCACAACACGGCCCCGCCGCGCATGATGGCCAGAAAGCGGCTGCGCGTGTCGTCTCCCACGAGCGCATAGCCCATGAACAGGAACGAAGCCCCCAGGGCCAGCAGCCCGGCGGCGCTGGCGGCGTGGACCTCCATCCAGTGGTTGTTGCTCCACAGGAACTGGCTGCCAATGCCGAAGAACTGGATCGAAAAGCCGGCGCTGCCGGTCACCAGCAGGGCATAGAAGAGGAATAGCTTCTCGCGCTGGCTGGCCCATTGGGTCAGGCTGTAGACCACCAGGCACAGGGCCAGGCCGGCCAGCAGGCCCTGCAGCATCTGCTCGCGCAGGGCCAGCGGCAGGAGCACCGGGGCCTTGCTGACCACCAGCGGCACGATCATCGCGCCCC
Source organism: Acidovorax sp. GW458-11-26-14-TSB4 (assembly GCF_059423865.1). NCBI lineage: Bacteria > Pseudomonadati > Pseudomonadota > Betaproteobacteria > Burkholderiales > Comamonadaceae > Acidovorax > Acidovorax sp. GW458-11-26-14-TSB4. Next base: position 20,424 of record NZ_JBWKYR010000009.1, on the reverse strand, counting down.
CGGTGCGCACGCGCACCAGCAGCTCGTACTGCTGGCCGGACTGCAGGTTCAGCATCATCGACGGCGTGCGCCCGCGCAGCGGCCGGTCGGAGAAGGGGCGCAGATTGCCCATCAGGGCCTGCTGGACCACCATGCCCTGCGATGTGAGGTAGACATCGACCTCGTTGAGCACAGGGTAGTCGATGCTCAGGATCCAGGGGTGGGCCGGCGTCTGGGCCACCGACAGCGGCACGCGCAGCCACACCGCATCCTGGCGCACGCCCAGGGTGCCTTCCGCCCCGGTGGGGCTGGTGAACTCGGGCAGGCGCGCCAGCATGTGCTGTACCGTGAGCTGCCGGCTGGCGTCGGGCAGCATGCGCACATGGGGCCATGCGTTCACCGAGGGCTGTTGCTCGTCCAGCACCAGCGGCTGAGCGGCCGGCGCTGCTGCTGCGGCCAGCGCCGGCCAGAGCAGGACCAGGCCCAGCCATGCCATCCACCGCTGCCATGCGCCGCACCACGCAGGCGGTCGGCTTGCGCGTCGTGCCGGCACGCGGCCGGTGGCGGTGGGGCGGCGGGCCATGGGGCTACGCTGTCTCCTGCGCGGTGGCTGCAGGCTGGGAGGCCGTGGCCGCCGGGCGGGCGCTGGCGGCCAGCTTCAGGCTCCAGGTGCCGTGCGTGGTCAGGCGGTCCTCGACGCGGTTGATCCATTGGGGCATATCGGGGTCGTCGCTCCAGCTGTGCACCACCCCGTCCACCTGGTTGAGCAGTTCGCTGGGCAATTGCAGTGGCCGGGTCTGGCTCATCAACACACGGCTCATGAAGTGGTAGCCCAGGATGCGCGTGAGCGTGCGCACGATGGAAAAGCGCGGCAGCACCAGGCGCAGCACCCAGTCGATGGCGCGGGCCACCAGCAACACCCCCCAGAACAGCAGGGCCGAGGACCAGGGCACGGGCTGGGTCAGGCCCAGGTCGCCCGCCGTGGCCTTGCCGCACAGGAAGCGTGTCATCAGCTGCGGAAAGGGCTTGGCGATGTTCCAGGGAATGGAGTTGGCCATGGTGGCCATGAGTGCCTGGCCCAGGCCGGGGCGCGGGTCGGGCGTCACCGGCTCGGCGCGGCCACGCGCCTGCATGCGGGCCATGAGCTCCTTGCCCTGGTCCATGGTCTCGACCATCAGCTCACGCTTGATGCCAAGGATGTGGCCCACCACGTTCCATGCGTGCAGGTAGGCCTCTTCATCGTGCTGCGGCAGGCCGATGCCCAGGCGGCGCATGCTGCGCAGGAACACATAGCCAAAGGTGAGCAGCGTGTAGGCCAGCTCTTCCTGGTTGCAGGGCAGGCCATGGCGCTTCACGTCCCAGCCACGGGCGAACAGCATCTGGTACATGGTCGGCCGGCCGGGCAGGCCCTTGAGCGCCCCCAGTTGGCCCGCGCCCACCATGTCGCCCTGCGCCTGCAGGTCATGGATGGCGGCCTCGGGCGTACCGCGCAGGATCAGGTTGCGGATGGTCGCATGGATCAGGCGCACCTTGAGGATCTGCGCCACCCCCGCGCCGTCCGGGCGGGTCAGCCCGCCGTGCATCATCACGGGGAAGATCATCGCCGCCGTGGAGCGGATGCGGTACTCGGTGTGCTGCTCCAGCTGGCCCGCGGTGTGCAGCACGCTGGAGAGGTCTGGGATCACATAGCACTCGGGCAGGCTGGCGCAGAACAGCAGAATGCACGAGAGCGCGCCATGGTCGAAGAAGATCTTCTCGGCGCGCTCAATCTTCCTGGCGTCCGCCCAGTCGGGCAGCACCTGCCCGGCAGCCAGGTAGTCCTGCAGAGCCTGGGCCAGGGAGTCGTCCACACCGGGGCCGGTGGCCGTCCAGCCGTCGATGCTGGCATTGGTGGTCCACTCGCCGAACAGGCGGTTGACGGTGGCTATGCGCTCCCATTGCGGGGCATCGACCGGCGGCATGCCGGCAGGCCAGGGGCCCAGGATGGCGGCGATGGTCTCGTCGGCCAGCGGATCGGCATGCTGCTGCATGGAGGCCAGGGCCGCATCGGAAATGGCAGGTGGGGGTGTCGTGCTCATCGGACGGCCTTCAACTGGTTGCGCCAGCGCTGCAGGCCGGCCAGGGCGCACAGCAGCGGGATGCCCATGGCAAACGGGGCGATGGACTTGATTTCCACCGGGTGGCCCAGGAACACCTGGAACACCAGACCGGCGCTGTAGATGCCCAGCGGCACGGTGGCGTGGCGCGGCAGGAAGTTGACCGAACCGGCCTTGAGCGGCATCTTGCGCGTGGCGAAGCGGAATGCGCACAGGATGCAGAAGCTCACGAAGACCCAGCCGAAGAAGCCCTGTACCGTCTCACCGAACCAGGCACCATCGGTCTTGGTCATGATCCAGGCCTTGAGCACGTACACCAGGTAGGGATCAGCCCCCAGATCAAAGGCGGTGACGATCATCGCTGCCAGGAACGAGAGGAACACGGCATTGCCCACCCCGGGAGCCCCATCGACCGGCGCCTGCCAGACGATGAGGTTGCTGATCACATAGCCCGCATAGGTCAGCGCGAACCACATCATCGGGATGACCACCGGCACGCCGACGAAGCGCAGGCCCAGCACCTCGGTATAGGTGTAGCTGCCAAAGAACCAGCCGTGGGTGCTACCCATCTGCTCGGCGAACCAGCCAAGGGAGACCGATATCGCCAGGAAGCGCAGCGCGGCGGACGCCCCAAGTAGCCGCGTGGCACTGGCCCAGGTGGCGGCGAACATCAGCACCGAGGCAATGGCGACGGCCAGGGTGACGGCTTTACCCGGGCCGATGGAGGTGTAGATCAGCCCGGCGGATACCAGCCCGAAGATCAGCACCGGCAGGCGGACAGTCAGCAAATTGGAAGCAGGCATGAATCATGTACACGCTGTTACAAACCCCCAGTGTAGGGGATTGTTGCGACACATCCCCCGCTTTTTTTGACCTGAGAATCCGCCAACAGCGCGCTTTTCCCCCTCTATTTAACGGTTCACGCATTGTGGTGCCAACTGCGTGGACCCGTGAATAGACAGGAAGGATTAGGATGCGCCCATTCAGGGGGCGCTCCATGTGTAAAAGGCCCCTCCGGTTGCAGGAGGTCCTAGCCGCGCGCCGCCACCGCGGTCAGGTTCAGCAGCGAGGCCTCGATGGCAGCGGCCGTGGCCTGGGGCTGCTCCATGGGGAACAGGTGGCTGCCATCGAGCATCATGGTGCGCCCTTCGGTGATGCGCAGCGTCATGGCCATGCCCACCTGCTTCATTTCTTCGGAGTCGCGCCCGCCGATGAATGCGGCAGGGCATTGCAGCGGGTGCCTGGCCAGCAGCCGGCCCAGGTTGTGGGGCAGGGTGTTGTAGATGGCGGTTTCCACCGCGCGGTCGAAGCCCAGCACGCGCTTGCCGTCCTGATCGGCCAGGCCATGGGTGATGTAATCGAGCAACACCTCGGGGTGCCAGCGCGCAAATGCCTTCTTGCGGCGAAAGTGTTCCAGCGCCTCGTCGTTGCTCGCCCAGGTGTTGCGGCGCTGCCGGCTGATCTTGCCGGGCGAGATGGAGCCCACCACCTGCGTGCGCTTGGCCACATCCAGGGCATTGGCGCGCCAACCACCGATCAGCGGCGAGTCGATCAGCAGCACGCCGCGCACCAGATGCGGGTGGCGCGCCGCGGCCATGACGCTCAGGAATCCGCCCAGCGAATGCCCCACCAGGAACACCGGCTCCCCAAGGCGCTGGACCTGCTCCGTCGCGAAATCCGCCAGGTGCTGCACCAGGTGCGGCCAGTTGTTGGAGACCGGGTACTCCGGCTCGTGCCCGAAGCGCTCCACGGCGCTGATGTCGAAACCACGCTGGCGCAGCAGCTTGAAAAGAAGGCGGTAGGTACCCGCGGGAAAGCTGTTGGCGTGCGAGAAGACGATGGGGAGCATGGGCGGGGAAACGGGGGAAGGTGCGCGGCGGCAGGTCTGCCCGGTGGGCACCACCTTCCTAGATGAGCTTGTCCAGGTGGTTGGTGATCTTCTTGAGCGGCTTGCTGCGCGACGGGTTCACCATGATGGGCACGGCCGTGTCGCCGCCGCCCCAGGCCGGGTCCTCGATGCTGTCGAACACTTGGCGCAGCTTCTGTCCCCAGCTGTCGTGCAGCATGCGGAAGTAGGGGTTGTGCTCGTCGATGCAGATGATCTTGTCGGTGGCGAAGCGGTCCACCTCATAGACCACCAGGTCCAGCGGCAGGCCCACCGACAGGTTGGACTTGAGCGTGCTGTCCATGGACACCAGGGCGCACTTGGCGGCCTCGTCCAGGGGGGTCTCGGGGGTGAGCACGCGGTCGAGCACAGGCTTGCCGTACTTGGACTCGCCGACCTGGAAATAGGGCGTCTCGGACGTGGCCTCGATGAAGTTGCCGGCCGAGTACACCTGAAACAGGCGCATGCCCTCGCCCTTGATCTGGCCGCCGAAGACCATGGACACGTTGAAGTCCACCCCGGAACGCTTGAGGGCGGCGCCATCGCGCTCGTGCACGTGGCGCACCGCGGCGCCCAGCACGCGCGCGGCATCGAACATGCTCTTGGCGTTCCATATGGTGATCGGCTCTTCCTCGTCGCGGTCGATGATCTGCTCGGTCTGCAGGATCTCGCGCACCGATTGCGAAATGGACAGGTTGCCGGCCGACAGCAGCACCATGAAGCGGTCGCCCGCCTTCTCGTACAGCATCATCTTGCGGAACGAGCTGATCTGGTCCAGGCCCGCATTGGTGCGGGAATCGGACAGGAAAACCAGCCCGGCGTTGAGTTTGATGGCGACGCAGTACGTCATGGAGGCTTAAGTCGGCAAAAAGGAGTGCATGGTGGGGCGCCTTCGGTGGCGCAAGGAGCGCTGCGGCCAGCGCCGCCTGGCGTTTCAAAAAGCATAGCAAACGCGCCAATCGGCGCCGCAGCAATGCCTGATTTTATGGCCAATCCTGCGGACCGGGCATTTAGGCGGGTGAAGCAGCCCTCCGTGGGGCCATCTCCGACGCCGCCACGGCGTGATTTCTGACAGGGCCCGACGGGGCGATCTTTACTATCATTCACAATTCACACCTGAAAGCAGCATCTTGTTCCATATCCCTACCCTTGCAAGCCCTGCGCTCCTGGCGCGCAGCGTCGTATTGGCTGCGGCCGTTTCGCTGACCGCCTGCGGTGGCGGGGACAGCAAGAACGATGAGGGCGGCGCAGGCGGCACCACCCCGCCGCCGGTGGCCACGGCCGGCGAGCTCAAGTCGGCCGCGCTGCTCAACACGATCACGCCGGCGCAGATCATCGAGGCGCTGGGCAAGGACGCCTCCAAGGTCCAGGGCATCGTGCCGCGCTACTCCGTCACCTCCTACCGGCTCGAGTACATGACCGTCGACGCCCAGGGCAAGGAAGTGCGCGCCTCGGGCCTGGTCAGCGTGCCGGTGAAGGCGGCGGGCGCCAGAAGCCCGGTGCTGGGCTACCAGCACGGCACCATCTTCAAGAGCGCCGAGGCGCCCAGCAACAACGCCGTGGGATCCGAGGTGGCGGTGGTGATGGCCTCGCTGGGCTACATCGTCGTGGCGCCGGACTACGTGGGCTACGGTGTCTCCAAGGGCACGCCCCACCCTTACCTGTTGTCGGCGCCCACGGCCGCGGCCACGCTGGACATGCTGACGGCCGCCCGCACCTGGCGCGGCCAGGGCAACGCGGTCGACAACGGCCAACTGTTCCTCACCGGCTATTCCGAAGGCGGCTATGCCACCATGGCCGCGCACCGCGCCCTGCAGGCCGGCAATGCGCCCGAACGCCAGGCCCTGCGCATGGTGGTGGTGGGGGCCGGTCCCTACAACGTGCAGGCCACGCTCGATGGCCTGGTCAACGTGGTGCGCGACCGCGAGCCCGTGCTGGGCGCGCTGATCAACCCCGGCTTCCTGCGCTACCTGGGTGGCAGCGTGCAGCGCGAGGTGCGCCGCGCCCTGCTCAAGGCCCTGCTACCCGACGATGCCGACGTCACGTTCGACAACCAGTTCATCGACAACTTCCTGGCCGACGACACCCAGGCCGTGGCCCGCGTGAGCAACGTGCACGACTGGAAGCCCCAGGTGCCCGTGCGCCTGTACCACGGCCGCGACGATGTCACCGTGCCCTATGGCAGCTCCGTCACCACCTTGCAGGCCATGCGCGCCCAGGGCGCGGGCGACCTCGTGACCCTGACCGACTGCCCGGCCGTGCCGTCCAGCCACATCGGCTGCGTGCCGCCGTTCATGAACTACATGCTTGGCCAACTGGCCCCGCTGGCGCAAGACCTCTGATTGATCCCTCCACGAACGCCGCCCCCGGGAGCGGGCGGCGTTCTCAGCCTTCCTCGCCCCCGGGCGCTTCGCCCAGGCGCGCGATCACCGCATCGAGCGTGGCATACAGCTGCGTGATGAACTCCACCCCCATCTCCTCTTCCAGCGCACGGTAGGTCGCCTCGATGGTCGGCGCGAGCCTGGCCGCCAGCGCCTTGCCCTCAGGGGTGACCGACACCATCACCCGGCGCTGGTCGTGTTCGAGCCGCTCGCGCAGCACCAGGCCCAGGTCGGCCATGCGCGCCAGGATGCCGGCCAGGCTCGGGCTCGACAGGCGGCAGATGTCGCCGATCTGGCGCGGCTCCAGCGGGCCGTGGTCGAGCAGGGCGCGCACCACACGCCATTGCTGCTCGGTGAGGCCCACTGAATGCAGGATGGGCCGAAAGCGCGCAAACACGCTCTCGCGCGCCTGCAGAAACAGGAGCGGCAGGTTGCGGTGGACCAGTTGCGGTGAGGGGGAATCCATGGGGCGAAATCATCCTTGATGGCGGGTGGCACGGCAGCCCTGGTGCAAACCCGGAGAAAAAGAAGCGGGCTGGCCGTTGACTTACTAGCATGTTAGTAAATAAACTACTCACATGTTAGCAATGTACCAGACCCCGCAGTACGCTCCAGGACGGATGGAGTTCGACACCGCGCCCTTTCGCCTGTCCGGCATCGTCTATGGCGCCTTGCTCAACCACCTGCCCGCCATCGCCGCGCTGGGGGATACCGTCCACCAGCCGCCCTACAAGGCACCGGCCGCGGCGCCCGTGCTTTATGTCAAACCGCGCAACACGCTGGCCGGGCATGGCGACGCCATCGTGGTGCCGCAGGATGCACCGGAACTCGAAGTCGGCGCCAGCCTGGGCATCGTGATCGGGCGCACGGCCTGCCGCGTCGCCGAGCAGGATGCCCTGGCGCACGTGGCCGGCTACACCATCGTGGGCGACATCAGCATGCCGCACGCAGTGTTCTACCGCCCTTCGATCCGCTTCAAGGCGTGCGACGGCTTTTGTCCCATGGGCCCGCGCGTGGTACCGCGCGGTGAGATCGCGGAGCCCGATGCGCTCGCAGTGCGCGTGGAAGTCGATGGCGCCCTGGTGCACGCCACCACCACGGGTGAGCGCCAGCGTTCAGTGGCCCGGCTGCTGGCCGAGGTCAGCGAGTTCATGACCCTCTCGCCGGGCGACGTGCTCCTGCTCGGCGCCTCCGCTGGGGCGCCGCGCGTGCGCGCTGGTCAGAGGGTGCGCATCGAGATCGATGGCCTGGGCCAGCTCGACAACCATTTCATCGCCGAAGGAGGCACGCCATGAAGCGGGCACGGGTTGCCTACGCAGGCGCGATCCATGAGGCCATGCCCTTCGATGCGCAGCACATCCGCCTGGCCGATGGCCGCGTGGTCGCCGAGGACGCCGTGGTCTGGCTGCCGCCCTTCGAGGTGGGCACCACCATAGCGCTGGGTTTGAACTACGCCGACCATCTCAAGGAACTGTCGGGTGAGCTCACCGTCACCGCCAAGGACGAGCCGCTGGTTTTCCTCAAGGGCCCGGGCACGCTGCTCGGCCACCGCGGCCAGACGCGCCGCCCGGCGGGCGTGGCCTTCATGCACTACGAATGCGAGCTGGCGGTGGTGATCGGCAAGACTGCACGCAAGGTGCGCCAGGCCGATGCACTGCAGCATGTGGCCGGCTACACCGTGTGCAACGACTACGCGATCCGCGATTACCTGGAGAACTGGTACCGGCCCAACCTGCGCGTGAAGAACCGCGATGGCGCCACCGTGCTCGGCCCCTGGTTCGTGGAAGCGGCCGACGTGCCCGACCCGCACGACCTGGCGCTGCGCACCCTGGTCAACGGCCAGGTGAAGCAGCAGGGCCATACCGGCAACATGGTGAACGGCATCCCCGCGCTGATCGAGTACCTCAGCAGCTTCATGACCTTGCGCGCGGGCGACGTGATCCTGACCGGCACGCCCGAAGGCGTGGTCAACGTCGATGTGGGCGATGAGGTGGTGACCGAGATCGACGGCATCGGCCGTCTGGTCAACACCATCGTGGGCGACGCGGCTTTCAACATCAATACCCTGGAGACCTGACCCCATGCGCATCGACCACCTGATCGCCGGCAAGCCCGTGCCCGGTCGCGAGTACTTCGAGACCGTCAATCCTGCCACGCAAGAGGTGCTGGCCGAGGTGGCCAGCGGCGGCGCGGCCGAGGTGAACGCGGCCGTGGCCGCCGCCAAGGACGCCTTCCCCGCCTGGGCCGGGCTGCCCGCACCCGAGCGCGCCAAGCTCATCCGCAGGCTCGGCGACCTGATCGCGGCCGAGGTGCCACAGATCGCGGCCACCGAAACGCGCGACACCGGCCAGGTCATCGCCCAGACCGGCAAGGCGCTGATCCCGCGCGCGGCCGACAACTTCTACTACTTTGCCGAGATGTGCACGCGCGTGGACGGCCACACCTACCCCACGCCCACGCACCTCAATTACACGCTGTTCCACCCCGTGGGCGTGTGCGCGCTGATCTCGCCGTGGAACGTGCCCTTCATGACCTCGACGTGGAAGGTGGCGCCGGCGCTGGCCTTCGGCAACACGGCGGTGCTCAAGATGAGCGAGCTGTCGCCGCTCACGGCCGCGCGCCTGGGCGAACTGGCGCTCGAAGCCGGCATCCCCGCTGGCGTGCTCAACGTGGTGCACGGCTTCGGCAAAGAGGCGGGCGAGCCGCTGTGCGCCCACCCCGACGTGCGCGCCATCTCGTTCACCGGCTCCACGGCCACGGGCAACCGCATCGTGCAGGCCGCGGGCCTGAAGAAGTTCAGCATGGAGTTGGGCGGCAAGAGCCCCTTCGTCATCTTCGACGACGCCGACTTGGACCGCGCGCTCGACGCCGCCGTGTTCATGATCTTCTCGAACAACGGCGAGCGCTGCACGGCGGGCTCGCGCATCCTGGTACAGAAATCGATCTACGCCGACTTTGCCGAGAAGTTCGCGGCGCGCGCCCGGCGCATCACCGTGGGCGACCCGATGGATGACCAAACCACCATCGGCCCCATGATCAGCCCGGCCCACCTGGCCAAGGTGCGCAGCTACATCGAGCTGGGTCCGAAGGAGGGCGCCACGCTGCTGTGCGGCGGGCTGGAGGCGCCGGACCTGCCGGTGCACCTGAAGAGGGGCAACTTCGTGCGCCCCACCGTGTTCGCCGACGTGGACAACCGCATGAAGATCGCGCAGGACGAGATCTTCGGCCCCGTGGCCTGCCTGATCCCGTTTGCCGACGAGGCCGAGGCCATCCGCCTGGCCAATGACACGCAGTACGGCCTGTCGAGCTACGTGTGGACCGAGAACATCGGCCGCGCCCACCGCGTGGCCACGGGCATCGAGGCCGGCATGTGCTTCGTCAACAGCCAGAACGTGCGCGACCTGCGCCAGCCCTTTGGCGGTACCAAGGGCAGCGGCACCGGGCGCGAGGGCGGCACCTGGAGCTACGAGGTCTTCCTCGAGCCCAAGAACGTGGCAGTGTCGCTGGGCGGCCACCACATTCCACACTGGGGAGTCTGAACATGGGCACCCTTGCCCTCGCGGCCAAGATCACGCATGTGCCGTCCATGTACCTGAGCGAGCTCGAAGGCCCGCGCAAGGGCTTTCGCCAGGCCGCCATCGACGGCCATGTGGAGATTGGCCGGCGCTGCCGCGAGCTGGGTGTGGACACCATCGTGGTGTTCGACACGCACTGGCTGGTGAACGCCAACTACCACATCAACTGCGCGCCGCGCTTCGAGGGCGTGTACACCAGCAACGAGCTGCCGCACTTCATCAGCAACCTGCCGTACGCCTTCCCGGGCAACCCCGAAATGGGCCAGTTGCTGGCACAGGCCTGCTGCGCCCAGGGAGTGGAAACGCTGGCCCACCCCGCGACCACGCTGGCGCCCGAGTACGGCACCCTGGTGCCCATGCGCTACATGAACGCGGACCAGCATTTCAAGGTGGTCTCGGTCTCGGCCCTGTGCCAGGTGCACTACCTCAATGACAGCGCGCGCCTGGGCTGGGCCATGCGCCAAGCCATCGAGCAGCAATACGAGGGCACCGTGGCCATCCTGGCCAGCGGCAGCCTGAGCCACCGCTTCGCGCAGAACGGAACGGCGCCCGACTTCGCCACGAAGATCTGGAGCCCCTTCCTCGAAGCCCTGGACCACCGCGTGGTCGAGATGTGGAAGCAGGGCGACTGGGCCACCTTCTGCGCCATGCTGCCCGAATACGCGGCCAAGGGCCATGGCGAGGGTTTCATGCACGACACGGCCATGCTCATGGGCGCGCTGGGCTGGTCGGACTACACCGGCCGGGCCGAGGTGCTCACGCCGTACTTCGGCGCCTCGGGCACGGGGCAGATCAATGCCGTGTTCCCGGTCACGCCGCAGACGGGTGCCGCCGTGCCGGGGCCGCAGGCCTCGGTCGGGCAGCCATCGGCCAGCCGGCTGTGAGGAGCGTGCCATGCCGCATCTGGTGATCCTGTACACCCCCGACCTGGACCGGCCCGCGGAGCAGGGTGGCAGCGACATGAGCGCGCTGTGCCGCGCGTTGGCCGCAGCCATGCGCCGGCAGATGGACGAGGCGGGCAAGCCGGTGTTCCCCACCGGTGGCATCCGCGTGCTGGCCTACCCGGCGGCCCACCATGCAGTGGCGGACGATGGGGATGCCGCCCCCGCTGGCGGCCCGTCGCCGGGCTACGGCTTTGTGTACCTCAACCTGCGCATGGGCCGGGGCCGCAGCGCCGCCACGCAGCAGGCCGTGGGGCAGGCCCTGTCGGACGTGGCCAAGGCGCATTTCGCGCCACTGCTCGCGTCGCGCCCTGTCGGCGTCACCCTGCAGATCGATGAAGGCCCCGAGGTCTTCGACGCCAAGCACAGCTCCCTCCACCCCCTGTTCAACAAGCCTGCACAGGGCTGACCATCCATGCTTTCCAACGACACCATCACCGCCCTGGCGCAGCAGCTCTACCAGGCGCGCAAGCAGCGCATGCAGCTGCGCCACTTCTCGGCCCAGCACCCCGAGATGACCATCGAGGACGGCTATGCCATCCAGCGCGCCTGGGTGCAGCTGGAGCTGGCCAACGGCCGCGCTATCCGGGGCCGCAAGATCGGCCTGACCTCGCGCGCCATGCAGCAGGCCAGCCAGATCACCGAGCCCGACTACGCGCCGCTGATGGACGACATGTTCTTCGACGCCGGCGGCGACATCCCATTCGAGCGATTCATCGCCCCGCGCGTCGAGGTGGAGCTGGCCTTCATCCTGGCGCGGCCGCTCCAGGGCCCGGGCGTGACGCTGTTCGACGTGCTCTCGGCCACCGACTACGTGGTGCCGGCCGTGGAGATCATCGACGCGCGCATCGAGCAGTTCGACCGCGACACCAAAGCCATGCGCAAGGTGTTCGACACCATCTCGGACTTTGCTGCCAATGCCGGCATCGTGCTCGGCGGGCGGCCCGTGAAACCCATGGACGTGGACCTGCGCTGGGTGGGCGCCATGCTCTACAAGAACGGCGTGATCGAAGAGACGGGCCTGGCGGCCGCCGTGCTCAACCACCCGGCCACGGGCGTGGCCTGGCTGGCCAACAAGATCGCGCCGCACGGCGAACGGCTCAATGCGGGCGATGTGGTGCTGGCCGGCTCGTTCACGCGGCCCGTGGCGGCCGTGCAGGGCGACAACTTCCATGTGGACTACGGGCCTTTGGGTTCGGTCTCGTTCCGCTTCGTGTGAGGGGCGCACCATGCAGCAGATCCCCGAGAACCATTTCCGCAACGCGCTGCGCGCGGGCCGGCCGCAGATCGGCCTGTGGGTGGGCCTGGCGGACGCCAATGCCGCCGAGGCCCTGGCCGGCTGCGGCTTCGACTGGCTTCTGCTCGACGGCGAGCATGCGCCCAACGACGTGCGCAGCGTGCTCGACCAGCTGCGCGCCGTGGTCCCGTACCCGGTGCAGCCCGTGGTGCGCCCGGTGCAGGGCGATGTGGCCCTGGTCAAGCAGTACCTGGATGTGGGCGCGCAGACCCTGCTCATCCCCATGGTGGACACGCCCGAGCACGCCGCGCTGATGGTGCGCGCCATGCGCTATGCGCCGGAGGGCGTGCGCGGCATGGGCGCCGCGCTGGCCCGCGCCTCGCGCTGGAACCAGGTGGAGGACTACCTGAACCGCGCCAACGGCCAGATGTGCCTGCTCGTGCAGGCCGAGACACCGCTGGCCCTGCAGAACCTGCAGGCCATTGCCGAGACCGAGGGTGTGGACGGTGTCTTCTTCGGCCCGGCCGACCTGTCCGCCTCCATGGGCTACCGGGGCCAGCCCGGGCACCCTGCGGTGCAGCGCGCCATCCTGGACGGCATCGCCACCGTGCGCCGGGCCGGCAAGGCCGCCGGCATCCTCATGGCCGACCGGGCGCTGGCGCAGACCTACCTGGACGCCGGGGCCCTGTTCGTCGCCGTGGGGGTGGACACCACGCTGCTGGTGCGCGCCGCGACCGAGCTGGCCGGGCATTTCGCCAGGGGCCCGGCCCTCCAGGCCGTGTCGGGCGTGGCAAGCCCGTACTGAGTGCGCCGCATGCCAGCCCATCGCCACCACTCCAATTTAGCCAATGAGCTAGTTAATTAATTAACTTGAATAGTGCTTTCCAGTCAACCACCCGTGAGGAGACAAGCCATGCCAACGATCCATTTCACCCGCCGGTCCACCCTGTGCGCCGCCGCCGCGCTCGCCATCGCCTGCCTGGCCCCGGGCGCCAGCGCCCAGGACAAGCGTCCGCTCGAATGGGTGGTGGGCATGGCTCCCGGCGGCGGCACCGACATCGTGGCCCGCACCGTGGCCGACCAGATGGCCAAGACCCTGGGCCAGCCCATCGTGGTGGTCAACAAGCCCGGCGCCGCGCACAACATCGCGGCGGACTATGTAGCGCGCTCGTCCACGCCGGGCAATCTGCTGCTCACGGGCGACTATGCGGTGCTGGCCACCAACCCCTGGCTGTACAGCAAGCTCAGCTACAACGTGGACAAGGACCTGGCGTCCGTGGGCATGCTGGTGCGCTTTCCGCTGATCCTGGTGGTCTCGCCCAAGCTGCCGGTGCGCAACTTCCAGGAGTTCGTGGCCTGGGCCAAGGCCCAGCCGGACGGCGTGAACTTCGCCTCGCCCGGCGCCGGCACGCCGCACCACCTGGCCATGGAGCTGCTGCGCCAGCGCACGGGCCTGAAGATGACCCACGTGCCCTACCGCGGCGTGACCCCCGCCATCCAGGACATCATGGGTGGCCAAGTGCCCTTCATGTTCGTCGAGTCGGCCGGCGGCATGCCCAACATCACGGGCGGCAACCTGCGGGCCATCGCCGTGGCCAGCGCCAAGCGCATGGAGACCCTGCCCGAGGTGCCCACGCTGCGGGAGCAGGGCGTGAAGGATTTCGAGGCCTTTGCCTGGCAGGGCCTGTCGGTCAACGCATCCATGCCCGCGCCCGAGGTGCAGCGCTTGAATGCGGCCCTGCAGCAGGCCCTGAACTCCACGCCGGTGAAGGCCCGCTTCCAGACCCTGGGGGTGGAGGCCGTGCCCGGCACCGCCGAGGAAATGAACGCCTACGCCAAGGTCGAGCGTGCCCGCTGGGGCCAGCTCATCAAGGATATCGGCCTGAAGATCGAGTGATGCCCCCGGTCCAAACGGTCAGCCCGCCAGCTTCTTGAGCTGGTACAGCGCATCCAGCGCCTCGCGCGGGCTCAGCGCGTCGGGGTGGATGGTGGACAGCAGGGCTTCCACTGGGCTCGCCCCCGCGCTCTCGGGCATGGCCGGCACGGCGAACAGGTCCACCTGCAGCTCGTCCTCGCCCGCGCGTTCTTCCAGCGCGGCCAGCGCATGGCGCGCATGGTTGAGCACCGGGCCGGGCACGCCCGCGAGCTTGGCCACCTGGATGCCGTAGCTGCGGCTGGCGGGGCCGGGCTGGATCTCGTGCAGGAAGATGATGTCAGCGCCCGCCTCGGCCGCACTCACATGCATGTTGACGGCATGCCTGGCCTTGGCGGGCAGCTCGGTCAGCTCGAAATAGTGGGTGGCGAACAGCGTGAAGGCGCGCGTCCTGTCGTGCAGGTGCGTGGCGATACCGCTGGCCAGGGCCAGGCCATCGAAAGTGCTGGTGCCGCGGCCGATCTCGTCCATCAGCACCAGGCTGTGCGGCGTGGCGGCGTGCAGGATCTGCGCGGCCTCGGTCATCTCCAGCATGAAGGTCGACTGCGCGTTGGCCAGGTCGTCGGCCGCGCCGATGCGGGTATGGATGGCGTCGATGGGCCCCAGGCGGCAGGCGCTGGCCGGCACGTGGCTGCCCATGCTGGCCAGCAGCACGATCAGCGCCACCTGGCGCATGTAGGTCGACTTGCCGCCCATGTTGGGGCCGGTGATGACCTGCATGCGCGTGTTGGCATTGAGCCGCGTGTGGTTGGCGATGAAGCTGCCGGCCGATACCTCGGCCAGCCGTGCCTCCACCACCGGGTGGCGGCCGTCCTCGATCTCGATGCAGGGCTCGGCCACGAACTGCGGCGCGCACCAGTTCAGGGTGAGCGAGCGCTCGGCCAGCGTGCACAGCACGTCCAGCGCGGCCAGGGCCTGGGCCAGGCGGGTAAGGGCCGGCACATGGGGCTGCAACTGGTCCAGCACCTGCTCGTACAGCCATTTCTCGCGCGCCAGCGCGCGCTCGCTGGCGGACAGGGCCTTGTCCTCGAAGGTCTTGAGCTCGGGCGTGATGAAGCGCTCGGCGTTCTTCAGCGTCTGGCGGCGGCGGTAGTCATCGGGCACCTTGTCCAGGTTGCTGCTGGTGACCTCGATGTAGAAGCCATGCACCTTGTTGAACTGCACGCGCAGGTTGGCGATGCCGGTGCGTGCCTTCTCGCGCGTCTCCAGGTCCAGCAGGAAGTCGTCGCAATTGGTCTGGATGGCACGCAGCTCGTCGAGCTCGCTGTCGAAGCCGGTGGCGATCACGCCGCCATCGCGCACCAGGGCCGCGGGCTCTTCGGTGATGGCGCGCAGCAGCAGCTCGGGGCAGTCCACCGGCGGGTGCAACTGGCCGAAGATTTCGGCCAGGTAGGGCTCGGCCGCCTGGCCGGCCTGCGCCAGCAGGGCCGCCTTGTGCAGGGTCTTGCACAGGGCCACGAGTTCGCGCGGGCGCACCTGGCGCAGGGCGATGCGCGCGGTGATGCGCTCCACATCGCTCACGCCCTTGAGCTCGCCGCGCAGCGTCGCCCAGGGGCCGCTGCCGCCGCCCGCGCCTGCGGCACCGCGCAGCGCGGCGGTGGCGGCCAGGCGCCGGCGCGCGGCCGTGCGGTCACGCGGGGGCTCCAGCAGCCAGGTCTTGAGCAGGCGGCTGCCCATGCCGGTCATGCAGGTGTCGAGCAGCGAGAACAGGGTGGGGGCATCCTCGCCGCGCAGGGTGCGCGTGATCTCCAGATTGCGCCGGGTGCTGGCCGGCAGGTCGATCAGGTCGTCGCCGCGCTGCACCTGCACGCTGTGCACGTGGGTCAGGGTGCGGCCCTGGGTGTGCTCGGCATAGGCCAGCAGGCCGGCGGCGGCGGCATGGGCCTGGGCCAGGTCCTGCGCGCCCCAGGCCTGCAGGCTGGCAGCGCCCAGGTGCTCGAGCAGCTTGCGCTCGCCCAGCGTGGCATCGAATTGCCAGTCCGGCCGAGGGCCCATGGGGCAGGTGAAGGCGCCGCCCTGGCGCAGCACCTGCAGCTGCTGCTCGAAGCGCTCGGTCACCCCGGCGCTGTAGATCACTTCGCTGGGCGCCACGCGGGCCAGCCAGGTGCCCACCTCGTCCTGGGTGCACTCGGCCAGGTAGACCCGGCCCTGCGTCACGCTCAGCCAGGCCAGGCCGCAGCGCGCGCGCGGGCCCTGGTGCACCGCCATCAGCATGGATTCGGCCTTGTCCGAGAGCAGCTCCGTATCGGTCAGCGTGCCGGGCGTGACCACACGCACCACCTTGCGCTCCACCGGTCCCTTGGCCGTGGCCACGTCGCCCACCTGCTCGCAGATGGCGACCGATTCGCCCATCTTGATCAGCCGGCCCAGGTAGTTCTCCAGCGCATGGAACGGCACGCCGGCCATGATGACGGGCTGGCCGCCGGACTGGCCGCGCTGGGTCAGCGTGATGTCCAGCAGGCGTGCGGCCTTTTCCGCATCGGCATAGAACAACTCGTAGAAGTCGCCCATGCGGTAGAACACGAGCGTGTCCGGGTGCGCAGCCTTCAGGGTGAAGTACTGCTGCATCATGGGGGTGTGGGCGGAAAGGTCGGTCTGTGTCATCTGGGTCCAGGACAGGGGCACCCCGGGGTTCTGCGGGGGGCTCCGAGTCTATCGCGCAGACCGGCCCGCCAAGATGGCGGTGCCATGCAGGCCCACCGTCACGCCAGGATGAATGTCCCGTGAAAGCCCAGGGGCACAGCCCGGTCCATGCTGCCCTGGGCCAGCGGGCCCTGTGCCAGCAGGCGCGCGTCGAACACCGACAGCAGGGTGCGCCGGCTGCGCAGGTCCAGCGCCGTGCCCACCAGCCAGCCCTCTGCCTCCTTGCCGCTGCCGCTGCGGGCGGGGATGAACACATGCTCCTCGACCATCACGTCGGCGCCGTAGCGGTAGCGGTCCACCTTGCCGCTGTCCAGGTCCAGCCGGGTGATGCAGTCGAAGCCCGGGCGGTTCGACACCGCCACGCGCTCGGCCATGAAGAGTTGCTTGTTGCGGCGGCCGACGAAGCGCGGGTCGATGCGCGGAAACTCGGCGTGGTGCGCCTGCAGCGTCTGCCGCGCGCGGCCGCTGCGCGTGTCCAGTTCGACCCGGGCCACTGCATGCGCAGGTTCGCCCCCGAACTCTCCGCGCATCAGCGCGCGAAAGCCCTGGATGACGGAGGAGGCATCCGCCGAGCGGACGTAGTCCAGGTGGATGACGCCCTTGCCGTCCTCCCAGGCGTTGCCGGTATGGAACAGGAAGCCGGAGGGCAGTTCCATCCACTTCGGCTGGTTGAGCCGGTCCTTGTGCAGCACCAGCGCACGCATGCCCAGCTCCGGCTTCCAGACATGGCTGTCCATGAAGGTGTTGCCCGCCTGGGCCCGGTCCCGATCGAAGATGAGCGGGGGCAGCAGGAACACCAGGTGCTGTTCGGTCACCGCGAAGTCGTGCACCATGGCCATGTCCGGCACCTGGAGCGTGGCGGTGCGCACCTGGCCCCGGGCCGAGACCTGGTAGATGGACAGCAGGCCGTGCATGCTGCTCACGCCGAAGTTCCACAGGCTGCCGTCGGCACCGATCTTGGGGTGTGCCGAAAACGGCATGCCCGCGTGTTCTGGCGTCCAGGTCTTGAGGCCGCCGGTTTCCAGGGTGCCGGCATCGAACAGGGTGGCCGAACCGCCCTCCCACAGGGCCAGGGTCTCGCCCGCGTGGTGCACCACGCTGGTGTTGGCCACATTGCCGGCATCGGCCGACGCCATCGGGCTGCCCCCGGCCACCCGGGTGCCGAAGCTGTGGTGCAGGCGCCGGCCGGCGGCGTTCTCGGCCACGAACTTCTGCGTGCGCAGAAAGCACCCCTGGTGCTGCAGGCCCTGGTCGCTGAAGCGGTACTGCTGGATCATGCCGTCGCCATCGAACCAGTGCTGGTAGCGCACATCGCCCAGGCTGTGCTGGGCCGGGCCGTTGCGCAGCAGGGTGCCGCGCAGGTCCCGGGGCAGCTTGCCGCGCAGTTGCATGGGCTGGGGCGCGAGGTCGGCCTGCAGGCCCTCGAAGCCCAGGGTCCAGGGCGCGCGGCTGCGCTGCTGGTTGAAGGCGCCCAGCGTGGCCCCGGCTTCGGGGCTGCCATCCGCGTGTGCGGCAAGGGGCAGGGCGGCGAGCGCACTGCCGTTGGTTCCCAGGGCCAGGGATTGGCAAAACAGGCGGCGGTCCATGGTGTGTTGTCTCCTTGGCGCGGCGCGCTCAGCGCAGCTGGAGGGTGATGGTGGTGTCCTGCTGCAGCTCGATGGCCGCATCCTGGAAGCGCGGAGGGCCCATGTTGCCCTGGGCGTCGCGGCTGAAGCCGGTGCGCTCCTGGGGCATGCCGACCAGGTTGGTGTCGAGCTTGCCGTTGCCGTTCTCGTCCTGGTAGACCGACAAGGCATAGCTGCCGGCGGGCAGGTCGCGCAGCACCAGCACCGCCCTGTCGCCTGACACGGGGGCCATGCCGCTTTGCACCGCCTTGCTGAACTGCAGCCAGCCGTCTGCCGCGCCGTAGAGCGCGCCCAGCACCGGTCCCTTGTCGGCCTTGGTGTTCTTCACCTCCACGGTGAGGTCCAGGGCATGGGCGCTGCCCAGCGCCAGGCAGGCGCAGGCCAGGGCCAGGATGCGTGCCGCACGCGGGAGGGAGGGGGCGGCCAAGGGCCGGAAAGCCATCGTCATGTACAAATCTCCAGGGTGGGGTGGAGACACCGCGTCTCCAGTGCCCGCACTCTAGGAAGGCCCTGTCCAGGCGGCCACCGGCATGCGACGAAGTGGCGCCAGTGGGGCGCGAAAGGGGCTCCAGGGGGCGCCGGTGGTGGACAGCCTGCTACCGTTGCCGGGCACCGGCCCGGCGGTGTGCGGGCGCGTGCACAAAATAAGCGCGCCATGGCGGCAGAACGTGGGAACATGCGCCTGTACCTGCGGGGGGGGCACCCCCTGCCCAAATGGGTGTCCCATTTGTTACGTTTTGACATACTTTGCGGTGTACATTGGTGGCTGCCGCCGCCATGGCCATGTGCGGCCCATCGTTTGCGAGAGGTTTCAGAGCGACTGTGATTTCTGCCGAACTCCTGACCGATCTGTTTGCGGGTGCCAGCGAAGACTTCGTGGAGTCTTCGGCGCAGGCGCGCCTGCAGGCCCTGCTCGATGCCGTGCCCGTGGCACTGATGGAATTCCGCCCCCAGAACGGGCGCTTGCTCCTGCGCGCGGCCAACGCTGCGGCGCGGCGCATGCCGGGCCTGGGGGGCGTGCGCGCCAGCGGCGCCGATGCGGTGGATGTGTTCGACCTGCTGGCCAATACCAACCTCGTGGACCAGCTGCAGACCGTGGCGCGCACCGGCATGCTGCTCGAATGCCGCCAGGTGGCGCGCGAACCGGGGCGGCTGCTGGTGGCCTGGGACGTGTCGGCGCGCCGGCTCGACAACGGCTCCATCGTCGTCACCGTGCGCGATGCCAGCGAAGCCGAGAGCCTGCGCACGGCCCTGGCCGCTGCCGAGCATGCACTGCAGGACGTGCGGCGCGAGCTGCGCGAGCAGACGGACGTCTTCAACACCATGGAAAGCCTGGCCCAGACCGGGCACTGGCGGCGCATCGAGGACCCGGGCGAGACGGTGCTGCTGTGGTCGCCCGGCCTGTGCGACATCGCCGGCGTGGAACGCCAGGAATGGGTGAGCCCCGAGCGTGCCGTCAGCGGCATCCTGGCCGAAGACCGCCATGTGTTCGAGACGGCGCGCGAGCGCGGCACCGGCGCCGACGTCGAGTACCGCTGGAA
Organism: Acidovorax sp. GW458-11-26-14-TSB4; assembly: GCF_059423865.1. Lineage (NCBI taxonomy): Bacteria > Pseudomonadati > Pseudomonadota > Betaproteobacteria > Burkholderiales > Comamonadaceae > Acidovorax > Acidovorax sp. GW458-11-26-14-TSB4. The sequence continues at coordinate 588 of NZ_JBWKYR010000009.1, read as the reverse complement.
GCGCCCGGACGGCGAGATCCGCTGGATGCGCTCGCGCGTGCGCCGCCTCACGGCCAAGGACGGCATGCGGGTGGACATGGGCGTGGTGCAGGACGTGACCGATGAGCGCCGCGCCGCCGAGCAACTGCGCGAGCAGCTGCTGTTCATCCAGCGCATTGCCAGCCGCATTCCGGGCTTCATCTACCAGTACCGCCTGCACCAGGACGGCATCACCAGCGTGCAGTACATCAGCGACGCGGTGCGCGACTTCATGGGGGTGGAGCCGCACGAGGTGACGGCCGACCACGGCGTGCTCTCCAACTGGGTGCTGGCCGAGGATGTGCCGGCACTGCAGCGCTCGGCCCTGCAGTCGGTGCGCCGGCTCGTGCCCTGGCAGTGCGAGTACCGGGTGCGCATGCCCGATGGCAGCATCCGCTGGCACATGACGAACGCCATCCCCCACCGCGAGGCCGATGGCTCGGTGGTATCGCATGGCTTCACCATGGACATCACCGACCGCAAGCGCGCAGAGCAGGAGATCGAACGCCTGGCGTTCTACGACGCGCTCACCGGCCTGCCCAACCGGCGCCTGCTGCTGGACCGCCTGCA